>JACTUA010000005.1 GCA_015660865.1 Methanomicrobiales archaeon
CTGAAGGATGACGCCATAAAAAGGTTCCAGGAACAGGTCAAGATCGTTGACATCATGGAGACCGAGGACAACGGCGCCATCAAGGCCAAGATCGCTGAACTCAAGGCCCAGGACCCCGGTGCGTTTCCCGCCGACCCCATGGTCATCCAGGTCAAGGAGGCCGGCGGTGCTCAGGAGGTCGCGGCAGCAGGGGTGAACCCGCAGTTCCTCGAGATCGAGAAAAGGCTCAACGCCATCGAGAAGAAGATCGAGTTCACCGATGCAGAGGTTGCGCAGCGCGTTGGCAGGAAGATCGGTCGAGACATTGGGATACTCTATGGACTTGTGGCAGGATTGGTAATATTCTACCTACTGAACATCCTGCGGTTCATCTGAGCGTACGGAGGTGAAAGAAAAATGTTCAAGTTTGAGAAAGAACAGCAGGTGTGGGACTTCAACGGAACCAAGCTCGGTGGACAGCCCGGCGAGTACCCGACGGTGCTCGCGGCCTCCATCTTCTACAACAAGCACGAGATCGTGCTCGACGACAAGAAGGGAACTATCGACAAGCCGAAGACCGAGGCACTCTGGGCACGGTGCCAGGAGCTCTCCGATGCGGTGAACATCCCGCACTTCATCCAGATCATGGCAGAGAGCGGTGAGGCATTCGAGAAGTACATTGACTGGTTCGCAAGCGTGGACGACAAGACGGCGTTCCTGCTTGACTCGTCGGCACCCGCAGCGCGGATGCACGTGGCCAAGTACGTCACCGACATCGGGCTTGCTCACCGTGCCATCTACAACTCCATCAACGGGTCCATCCAGCAGGCCGAGATCGATGTCCTCGCAAAGAGCGACATCGATTCTGCCATCGTGCTCGCCTTCAACCCGGCCGACCCGTCGGTATGGGGCAGGCAGAAGGTGCTCGCCGAAGGCGGTGTTGCAGGGCAGACCAAGGGCATGCTCCAGATCGCCGAGGAGTGCGGCATCAAGCGCCCCATCCTGGACACTGCGGCAACTCCGCTGGGCCTGGGTTCCGGGAGCGCATACCGCGAGATCCTGGCCTGCAAGGCCATCTTCGGGTACCCAACCGGCGGTGCCTACCACAACATGACCGTGGCCTGGACCTGGCTCAAGCGTTGGAAGGGGACGAGCAAAACCCCCTCACAACTCGAAGCAGGCTACAAGGGTAAACCCCTCCTCCTCGAGCAGATGTCGCACCACTACCTCGGTGGCATGGAGGGAATCAAACAGGCAGCATGGTCCGCACCCGATATCGGGTGCAACCTGATCGCAAGCACCCTGGGTGCCAACCTGATCATGTACGGGCCCATCGAGAACGTGGAACCCATGATCACCGCGCAGGCGTACATGGATATCGTGACCCTCGAGGCGGTCCGTTCCCTGGGCATTGACATAAAGGAGGGTGTGAAGCACCCCATCCAGAAACTCATCTAAACTTTTTTTATTATAGGAGCGTTTATCAATCGGAAATTCGGTGAAAATCGCAATTTTAATGTTTTCAGGATATTCTCCTGTTGGGCTAGTGGGGGCTCCCCGTAGAAGCATGATGGGGAGCTCTTGCCCCGTTAACTGGTCTATTCCTTCGCGTACAGCTTCTTCATCACCCAGGCCATGTTCTCTCCGAGGATTCTCATCGTGCGGATCCCCTCCTCGTCCTTCTCGACGTCCCCCCTCTCAAGCCCGATGCCAACGTTCCAGTAGCTCGAGCCGGGAACGACCATCTGGCTGATGAAGAAGAAGTGGTTTAAGGTGTCGAAGGCATGGATGGCCCCGCCCCTCCGGACCGCAACCACCGCCGCCCCGACCTTCCTTCTGAACATGGAGTCATTGAAGATGCCGACGAAACCGGCCCTGTCCATGAGGGCCTTTATCTCGGGCGAGACATCCGCAAAATAGGTCGGGGACGCGAGGATGATCCCGTCGGCCTCGTCCATCTTCCCGATGCACTCGTTCACGATATCGTCATCGATGGCACACCGCCTGTTCCGTTCCTTCATGCATCCATAGCACGCATTGCACCCGTGCACCGGCTTCCCCGCGAGCTGGACGAGCTCGGTCTCTATCCCCTCCTCCTCAAGCGCCGAGAAGACATGCCGCACGAGGATGGCGGTATTCCCGTCCTTCCGTGCGCTCCCGTTGATTGCTATAACCTTCATGATCGGTATCCTTCTCTCACCACGCCGCACCATGGCCATCGCTCCCCTCCCTTCCGGGCGAAGAGATCATCTTCCACGGCGAAGAGCATGCTGCGTTCCCTCCGGCTCGCGGCGAGGATCGGTTTACCCCCTGATTGGTCGTGTATCCCTTTAACCGCTTCTCTATCGGGACTTCCCTTCAGGAAAGCACGGATACTCCCAGCTGGATATACCCGATTCTTTCGGAAATGAACAGGATCGGGTGAATCCGGCGCCCTCAACCGGATTGCTACCCGGCAGGCTATCCCCCGTTCCGAGGAGATCTTGCATACCCTTCCCGGGGGGGAGGAAAGAGGATATCACATGAAATTATGTTCATTTAATTTTAAGGATTGAATATTTTCATATTTTCGAATAAGAAAAGTTAAATATAATTTAGATAAAATATTTAATTGAGGTGCGCGCCCGGGGGAGAAGGCACGATATCCTTCATGAACATGAGACAGGATCGCCACGAGTGGACTTTCTGGGACTTCGTCCTCATCGGACTTGTACTCCTTTCGGTCTTCATCGCGAACGTCTTCATCTATTACCTGTACCAGGGGACCGTCTTTGTCCTCACCAACTTCTTCTACATCCCTGTGATCTTCGCCGCGTTCCAGTACCCGAAGAGGGGGATCTTCGTCTCATCATCCCTCGCCCTCCTCTACTTCGGCGTGATCTACACCTTCCTCTCCCAGGACCCCACCGCTATCACCTCGGGGACCATGCAGTTTTACGTCTTCGTTGCAGTCGGTACCATGGTCTCCCACCTCTCCAACGAGCTCCGCGAGCAGGAGCTCCGGTACCGGGGCATCTTCGACCACTCCGAGGCCGGTGTCTTTTTGATAGACCGCAAGGACCACCATATCGTCGAGGTAAATGAGCAGTCAGCCGCCCTCGTCGGGTATCCCAGGAGCGAGCTCTCGGGCAGGGATATCTCGTCGATCTGGCACGAAGTCTCGGACATGGAGGACTTCTTCGAGCGACTGAAGAAGGAGTATGCCATCTCGGGCTACGAGACCCGGTTCCAGACGAAGGACGGCCGGGTCAGGTGGGTACTCATCTCCGCTGCAGTACTCGAGGACTGGGAGATCGTCTGTACCATCGTTGACATCTCAGAGCGGAAGCAGACCGAGCGGGAGATCATCAGGAGGAACAAGGAACTCGCCATCATCAACCAGATGGGGACCGCCATCTCCACTGCCGCCACCCTCGAGGAACTCCAGAAGGTCGCCCTCGAGAAGACCCTCGGGTTCATGGACTTTGACGTGGGAGCCATCTACCTCGTCCAGAACGGGGTGAAGACAGCCGAGCTCGCCCACCAGCAGGGAATTCCGGAGTCGATGCTCCAGAGGATCAGGGAGATACCGGCTGACACCTCCCCCTTTGGCCGTACCTTCGTCGAGGGGGTCCCCCTTTTCTACAAGGACGTGGAGGCGGGCGGGATCGACTGGGTGAGGCCCCCCCTCATCTCCCTCGCGATCATCCCTCTCGTCACCAATGCAGGAGTTGTCGGGGCCATGTTCCTCGGGAATACCGAGCCCTACTCATTCCACGAGGGTGATGCGGCCATCCTCGAGCATATCGGCAAGGAGGTGGGAAACGCCATCGCAAAGGCCCGCCTCCAGAGGCAGCTCCAGGAGAAGATCGATGAGGCGAACCTGTACATCGATATCATGACCCATGACATCCACAATGCCAACACCATCTCCATGGGTTATGCCGAGATCCTCACCGAGATCCTCCAGGATGAGCCGAGGACGTTTGCGAACAAGCTCCTCTCGAGCGTGCTCCAGAGCTCCTCCATCATCGATAATGTCGCCACCATCCGCCGGATCCATGCCGAACGCCCCGTGCTCCGAATCAAGAGCCTGGACGAGATCATCAGGGAGGAGATCCTTCACTACCCGGGGACCGAGATCAGCTACCAGCCGACGGGATTCACCATCCTCGCCGATGACCTTATCCCGGTCATCTTCAGGAACCTCATCAGCAATGCCCTCAAGTTCGGCGAGCAGCGGGCGAAGGTCGAGATCAGCGCACGGGCGATAGGGAAGGACGAGGTGGAGGTCGCCGTTGCCGATACGGGGCCGGGCATCTCGGACGATCTCAAGGGGGTCATCTTCGCACGGTTCCAGCGCGGCAAGGGGAAGAAGAGCGGGAAAGGCCTCGGGCTCTACATCACCCGGATCATCGTCGAACGCTACGGGGGGCGTATCTGGGCCGAGGACCGGTTCCCCGGCCACCCGGAGAAGGGTGCAGTCATCAGGTTCCGGTTGAAGAGACCGGTGTAGTTCCTTTTTACGGAGAAAGGGCGGACCGGAAAAGAGAGGATTTTCGTTATGCGGTATAGTTCCTTTTTCCGGAGAAAGGGCGGACCGGAAAAGAGAGGATTTTGTTATGCGGTGTAGTTCCTTTTTCCGGAGAAAGGGCGGCCCGGAAAAGAGAGGATTTTCGTTATGCGGTGTAGTTCCTTTTTCCGGAGAAAGGGCGGCCCGGAAAAGAGAGGATTTTCGTTATTTCTTCAGGTAGTCCATCGCGAGATCCACGATGGCTGCCAGGGCCTCGCCTGACCAGAGCTCGGAGTTCATTGTCATGTGATATGGCGAGAGGTCGTCGATCTCGATCTTGTAGTAGTTCCGGTACCTCGTCCGCTCGCTCTCCTCTCTCTGGAGGGTCAGCTCACGGGCCGTGTACTCGTCCATCCCGTCCCGGGTCGCGATCCTCTTCGCCCTGCACCCGATGGGCGCCGTGAGCCAGATCCGGAGGTCTGCATCCTCAACCATCCAGCCTGAGAGCCTCCCCTCGACCACGATATTGTCCCTTGCTTTTGCCGTCTCCTTCTGCCGGACATCGATGAGGGCATCGATGGTGATATCCTTCTCGGCAACCTCCCCGAACTCCCCGACCGAGAGCCCTCTCTCATTCGCGAGGTCCCGGAACATCTCTCCGGCTGATATCAGCTCGAATTTGTGTTTCTCTGCAATGGAGCGGGCAAGGGTCGTCGTGCCGCTCCCGGGTGGGCCGCTCACCGTGATCTTCATCAGATACCCCCGATATTCAAGGATTTCCGGATCACCTGGCTGATGCAGATGGAGCAGATCATGTACCACAGGATCCAGGCAGGCGCGATCCAGATTGCCCCGGTCCAGATTAGCCGGAAACCGAAATAGGGAAAGATGATGTTCGCGAGGTACGGCTTCAGTTCCGTGATGAGCGGAAGCTTATAGATCAGCCAGAGGAAGATAGGGATGGAGACGAGGAGGATATACGCCATCGGCTTGAACTGCTCCTGCGAGACCTCCAGCTGCTCCTTCATCATCTTATCTCTCTTTGACTCGAGCTTTTTAATCCTTCTCTCGTCTTTGGAGAGCTGGGCGTCCCTGTACTCCTTCTGGAACTCCTTCATCCCCTGCTGGACCTCCTGGAGCCGCTCATAGTCGATCGTGTACTTCTGGAGGAGAGAGGAGTAGAGGCCGGTGAGGGCGGAGAGGATGAGGATGATCACGTAGAAGGGCAGATTGACGGGATCTGCGAGGAGAGGGCCGAGGATGAGGTCCATGGCCAACCCTACGACGTGGCGTATCTGGGGGATGGTCGAGAGGAAGATGATCCCCATCGCTAGGACGAGGGAGATCTGGTTGCCATATTTCTTCATGTCCATACCGGTCTCACCTGAGTGCTTCGGCCATATCCTCAACGGCCCGCTCGAGGAGGAAGTCCTGGTTCTTCACGATCTTCACCGTGCAACCGGTCATCATCCCGTACGCTGCGGCCATGGCCCGGTTGTACTCCTGGTGAAGTGCGATCTCCTTTCCAGAATCCATGTCCCTCGTCCTGGTGGTATCCGTGAGCCTGCGTGAGAGGATCTGGTCCTCGTCCGTCTCGACGAGGATCACCATGTCAGGCTTGAGCTCCCGAAGCACCCATTCCGGGAGTCCTGCGAGGAACCCCTTCGGGGTCTTGACCGTGCAGTGGGTGTCGATGATGACGTTCCCCTCGATCTTCGCGATGGCCTGGGCCGCCTCCCTCTGGATATCCTTCTGGACAGGTCCCGGGAGCTTCCTCATCCCGTCCCTGTCGCTCACGATCTTCTGGCTCGAGGCGACCTCGAACATGAAGCTCCCGAAGTTGATCGACTGGTAGGAGATCCCTTCCTTCCCGAGCACCTCAAGGGCACCGTTCACGACGGTGGTCTTCCCGACGCCCGGAACACCGGTGATGACAACACGCTTCCCCATCCCGCATCACACCTCTCTATAGTATATGCACTCCTGATTTAATATCCCTCATTTGATGCGGGGGTGATCTAAGAAAATCCCCTCGGGCATCCGTCATAATCCGATATCGCAATGGACGCTCCTGGGGGATTCGCTCCGCTCACCCCCGCCGCGGCGGCGTCCCTCTGAATGTTAAGAATCGTAGGATCGGAAGATTCCGGAAACGGGGGGCTGCCCGTGCGGCGGGGGGCGGGTGAGCCCCCCGAGAGCACCCCAGAAGTACAAAGATTAGATATCCCGTTGAAAAGCTCTTGATCCGTAGTGGACATTCTCAGGGCTTTTCCCGCGTTTCTCTGGGAATCTTCCTATTGGGCTCTTGGGGGACTTCCGCCCCCGCCGCGGGCATCCCCCGTCGTGCACTGGAACTCGCGAAGGACGGTTTCAGGAATCACCGGATTCTCCCGGAAATTATTAGAGATTAGTTTCGACCTGCACTCAATACCCATATTTTATAAGGAAACAAAAAAACGAACAGAATGAGAAGGCAGGCGCATCTTGTGATCGGGGCAATTGTGTTTCTTGCCTATACCTATCCGCTGTATCTTCTCCTGAGATTCCCGACGAATACGATGCTCATTGGGTTCTTCGCCGTCCTCTTCGGGTCGGTAATGCCCGACGTGCTGGAGCCCGCGAGGACCTGGACCCACAGGGGGCTGGGGCACAGCAGGAGAGCACTGAAAATCTCTGCGGAGATATTCGGCATCTCGGCCCTACTTGGGTTATTCTCGTTTTTCAACCCCGAGCTCTCGCTCTCTTACGTGGTTTCGGGCTTCTTCCTCGGGTACGCGGTGCATCTCCTCGCTGATTCGACGACACGAGCGGGGCTGCCGAGGTAGGAAACGCCATTACCACGTCGGATTATTAAGGGATAAAATATGGGTATATTATGGGAAATATTTTATAATAGAGGATAAGTAATAAACCAATCCAAACGAGAATGAGAATTATTGTCGCAATACCAACCTGTTCATTACTCCAATTACTTCGCCTAACCTCTCTATCTAGCTCGTTGAAAATCCCAAGAATTATTCCTGTTATTATTAAGAACCAAGAAAACATTAATAAATATTTATTCTGTTGAGGAACGAAAAAAACACCCAACCATCCCATAAAAAAGAGAAACATATCCCAGCTTCTCGGCAAATTCGTGATGGATACGCTCATAATATTACCTCTCTCTTGACGCTCTTTTTTCCAATTGGTTTAATATGATTCTCACTCTGTTCAATTGTATATTTATTTTTAATTCGATATTGCCACACAGCTGGAGTATATCCTATTAAATCCGCCTTTATTAGCGGTCGCTAGGAAATATGTTGGGCATCATGTCGGAATGCTCTTAAGGGCTCCGCTCCCGCCGCTCGGCATCCACAGAATTGCGATAGAGTCCTTGCATAATGTAAGCTGGATGGGCGGAGCTGGAGACGAACAGAACAATTGATATAAAAAATGGGTTTTATTCTTTCCCGAAGAACTGGCGCATCATCGGGTACATCTCCATGAGCTGCCCGCTCGCGATCTCTTCATAGAGCCGGTAGGTGATGGAGACCGTGAGGAGAAGGCCGGTCCCGCTCTCACGGCCGATGACCCCGAAGAGGTTCGCGACAACCGAGATCACCCCGATGAAGACCCCGCCGATGATGGTAATCCTGGGGATGTACCGGTCAAGGTAGCGCTCGAGGACCTGCGGGTTCTTCCGATAGCCGGGGATGTGCATCCCCGAGAGCTGGATCTGCTTCGCGACGTCCTTGGAGTCGAGGCCGGATGTCTTGATCCAGAAGAGGGCGAAGATTGCACCTCCGACCACCATCACAACAGTGTCAATGGAGAGCCGGAGGAGGACCTGCCAGATGGGGTGCCCGAGGTCGGTCGTCCACCACATCCAGTCCGTCGGGCCAGAGATGGGTGCGAGGAAGTACATGAGCCCGCTCTGGGCGGTCTGACCCGAGAAGGTCCCGAGGATGGTGATCCCCACGTTCGAGAGGAAGAGCCCTATCATCTGGATGTTCGCCTGGAGCACCCGGACGAGGATCATCGGGAGCACGCTTGCATAGATGAGCTTCACCGGAAACCGGGCCCGGATCCCCCGCACGTTCGTGTGGGCGAGGGGGATCTCGACACGGGTGGACTCCACGTACACGATGATCAGGAAGATGGCAACGGTGGTGATGAACGCGATGACGTTGGGCGTGAAGTACTGGAGGTAGCTCCCCCCCGAGAGCCCGATGGCAAAGAGCCTGGGGAAGAACCCGACGGGATACGGGTCCTGGACAGCCTGCCAGGCGAGGAACCCGTTCACGATGGACTGGGAGATCCCTGCGACGATGAAGAGCCCCACGCCCGAGCCGATCCCGTACTTGGTGACCACCTCGTCGAGGAGGAAGATGAGGACCCCGCCGATGCAGAGCTGGAGGAAGATGAAGAACGCGAGGAGGCCGGTGTTCCCGCCGAGGAGGTTCGCCGCGATGGTGGCATCCGGCCGCATGAACCCCCCGATCAGGTTCGGGATGGCCTCGACCACGATCATGACGAAGATGAGGAGCTTCTGGAGCCCCATGTAGATGACCTGTCCCCGGGCCTCGCTCGTGTCAATATCGAGGAGGTCGGCACCCTTCAGGAGCTGGAGGACGATGGAGGCCGTGACGATGGGCCCGATACCGAGGTGAATGATGGTCCCGCTCTGCCCCGCGAGGAGCGCCCGCCAGTAGAGGAAGATGTCCTGGGACGACCGGTCGAGACCGAAGATCAGGATGTTCGAGAGGATGAAGTAGAGGATGAGGACCCCGACGGTCCAGAAGAGCTTCGTCTTGAAGTGGACGTGCCCTTCAGGGCTCTTCACCGAGGGCATGGCCGCAAGAAGCGGTTCCATGCGGTCCAGGATGGCTCCCATGCACTCTCCGAAGTGATCAGACGACGAGCGCCTGACCGCCCAAAGCCTCGAGCTTCTTCTTTGCCGCTTCCGAGAAGGCCTCTGCAGATACCTTCATCCTGCGGGTCACCCTGCCGCTCCCGAGGATCTTTCCGATCCCGATGGCGGCTGCGTCGACCGTGAGGGTATCTCCCTCGACCTTGGCAAGCCCGCGTGCGAGGAGGCTCTCGGCCAGTATCTCGAGGGTCCCGACATCGATGGTTTCGGGGTCTACCTTCTGGTCATGCGAGAACCCGTCCTTCCCGAAGGTTCTTCCCATCAGGTAGTAGCGGACGAAGTGGTGCTTGCACCCGCCCGCGAAGCCCCGCCCGCCGCGGGAGCCGCCGCCCCGGCGGTTCTTGTGGGTGCCGCCACCGCAGGTGCGGGACCCGCGATACTTGGATCGTTTGTTCACCGGCATCGTGGTCACCTCATCTTGTACAGGAGAGTATTGATCTCCCTGCCATAATACCCGAGCGCTCCGCCCTGCTGGTAGGTCCGCTTGAGGGTGCGGTGCCCCTTCCGGGGCGGGTGGAGCCGCATCACGGGCTTCAGCCCGGGGAGGTCCCTGAGGGCCGCCTTTCCGCCCGCCACCGCATTCGCGAACTCGGTGATGGTTGCAAACGGTGAGTTGGCCTTCACGTATTCATCGGTGAGCGGCCGGTTCCCGACGAGCCGGCCCCGTGTGGAGAGGACCGTCGAGAGGATCTCCGCGTCCACCTCTCCGTAGGCGACAAAGTCCTTCACCTTCCGGATCATGCCGAGGTACTCCGGCGTGTCCGGGACCACGACGCAGTGATTGATGTGGTGAAGCCGGAGCATGGAGAGGGTGTCCTTGATCTCCCGGCGGGTCTTCACAACGCCCCTGACTTGGACGATCGCGTACATCTAGCGCACCCCCGGGGCCCGGCGAACCATGTTCGTCTGGATGAGGGCGTTGAACGTGGCCTTCGCGAAGTTGATGGTGGTCCGGGTCTCCCCCGAGGAGAAGGCCCAGATATCCCGGATCCCGGCAAGGGCGAGGACCTTCTTCGCGATGTCGCCGGTGACAAGGCCAATCCCCTGGGGGGCCGGTTTCAGCGTCACCCGGACGGACCCTGCCTTTCCCGTCACCTGTACGGGTATGGAGTGGTCGAGGTTGCACCCGCACTCCCAGGACCCGCAACCCCGGTTCACCTTGATGATGTTCAGCTTCGCGTCCTTGATGGCCTTCGTGATGGCATTCCCCACCTGGGAGTCTTTCCCCTGGCCAAAGCCGATGTAGCCGTTCCTGTTCCCGACCACAACGACCGTGCGGAACTTCACCCGCCGGCCCGAGTCCGTCATCCGCTGGACCATGGTGATGTCCAGCACCTCGTCCGCGAGATCCGGGAGGAAGGCCTCCACGATCTGGATCTCCTTGATGGGTTTCCCGCTCTCGAGGACCTGGTCGATGGAGGTGATCTTGCCGCTCGCGACCATCTTCCCCAGGCCGGTGAGGGGGATCCACCCCTCGATCTCTGCCATGTTACCTCACCTCCTTCATGATGGCCTCTGCCACCTGATCCACGTTCTTTGCCAGGTCTCCGACCCGTTGGGGGGCAAATGCCGCGATATGCTCGCCCCTGACCCTGCCGTCATCCGGGAGCACCTCGGTCCCGTGCGGGACATCGAGGCCTCCCTTCACCGCGCCCTTGAGGGCGGCAAAGACCCGGGCCCCCGGGGAGGCACGGGCGAGGCCGATGTCGAGGATTGCGCTCGAGTAGCCTGCCTTCCTGCACCGTGCAGCAAAGAGGATGCCTGTCAGGTAGGCCGCGGGCGTGTTCGATCTCGAGCCCGTGTAGCCATAGCCCGCAAGGTCCCGCGAGTATGCCGCGACGAGTGTCCTGTCCCCCTCAGGTTCGGGCACCGAGAGCTGAATGATGATCTCCCGGTTTGTCTTTCGTACAACCATCCTCGGGTTCTGCGAGAGGAGGAGTTTTCCCCGTGCATAATAGTCGGTCCGCCCCTCCCGGCGCCGCCGGAAGGGGATGAAGTAGCGTGGTCCTGTGCTCATGTCACTTCCCCTTCCCCTGGAGGATCTCGACCTGCGACTTCATGTGGGCCACGCTCCGGAACTGACCGCCGGCAGCCTTCCGGTAGAGGATCCGGTAGAGGTGCGGGTCGATCTTTCCCTCCTCCCGGAGGGCACGCATCGTCTTCCTGATGGCACGGATCCGCTGGATCCACTGGGTCTTGCTGGGCCTCCGGGCGCCTGCCGCCCCCCTTCTCTTCCCCGGGCCCCTGCGGTGGCCATAGGAACGCTTTGCATCCCGCTCCCGTGCCCTGCCCCGGGATACCCCGGTCTTCGGCCTGGCGCGGATCACCCCCTCCTTGATGAGGGTACGGAGGTCATCCCGGGAGATGGCACCCTCGACGTCCGTTGCCCGCTCGGGATCGAACCAGACCCGGTTCACCCCGCACGAGAGCACGCTCGCCGCGAGCCTCTTCTGGTTGGAGAGGTTACTCATCGCCGCCCACCTCCTCGGTCTCTTCGGCAGGTTCCTCCTCGATCTCGGGGGCCTGCCGCGGGTTCAGGACCCTCAGGCCGGCCTCCATGGCCTTCTTCTGGATCGCGAGCTTCTTCTTCATCCCGACGCCCGCCGCTATCCGGACCGCGTGCAATGCTGGATCGAGGGGTGCAAGCATCCTCTCGTTGTGCACGAGGATGTCCGAGAGGCCGCACGGGTGGAGACCCCTGACCGCCGCCGGGCTCCCGTAGCCCGGCCGGGGGAGGGGGCCCTTGGCCTTGATCTGCCTCCGGAGTTTGTTGTGCCGGCCCTTCGGCTTGCGCCACACGTCGGCGAGGCGCTTCTTCTCATGGATGCCCCGCCTCTGGAACCTTGCCCGGTTTTCGGCACGCATCCGGATGAGCCTCATCTTCTCGTCTGCCATACGCCTCACACCCTCTCGACGGTATAGACCCCGTCCTGGAAGACGCGGGGATCGCGCTCCCGGATCCGGGTCGCATGCTCGATGTTCGCTGCGGTCTTCCCGACGGATTCCTTGTCGATACCGGTGATCGTGACCTCGTCCGCCCCGAGGGCAACCTTCACGTCCTTCTCGATCCGGGCGAACCGGGACCGCTTCTCACCGAGGAAGTTGCCGACCTCGATCCGGTCTCCGGCGATCTTCAGCTGGATCGGGAAGTGGCTGTACACCACCTTCATCCGGTACTGGTAGCCCTTCGTGACCCCTGTGCACATATTCTGCAGGTGAGCCGCGAAGGTCCCGCAGACCGCGAGGATCTTCTTTCTTCGGGACTCTGTGGTGATGGTCATCTCCTTGTCGGCGATGGCGAGGGAGACGTTCGGGTAGTACATATCCCGCATGAGCATCCCCTTCGGGCCCTGGACCTTGACGAGGTTCCCCTCTATCCGCACGGTCACGCCCTCGGGGATCTTCACCTTTCGTGTTGCTGCCATTGCCATCTCCTCTAGAACACGTACCCCAGGAGTTCCCCGCCGATCCTGAGCTTCCGGGCGTTCTCGTGGGCCATCACGCCCTTGGGGGTGGAGATGATGAGCATCCCGAAGTTCTTCCCGGGGAGGAACTGGCTCTCCCAGCGCTCCATCTCATCGACCTTGATGTTGAACCTCGGGTTGATGGCGCCGCAGCGGTTGATCCTCCCGTTGAGCTGGACCCTGAACTGGCCGCCCCGGTTGTCGTCGATGAACTCGAACCCGGCGATGTAGCCGGTCTCCTGCATGATGCGGAGCATCGAACCGAGCAGCTTCCCGGCAGGCTCGACGATACAGTCGGCTTTGCCGGTATCGGAGGCGTTCTTGATCGCGGTCATTGCATCTGAGATGGGATTCGATCGGACCATAGTCTCTTCACCCCTAGTTCAACTTCTTGAAACCCATCTTCTGGGCCCATTCCCGGAAGCACTGCCGGCAGAACATGATATGGTACCTGCGCACCAGTCCCTGCTGCCGCCCGCAGAGGAGGCACTGGTATGCCCCCCTCCCGAACTTCTTCATCGGTTTCTGTTGTTTCTGTTCACCGGCCATATCAGCGCACCTCCACCTTGTAGCGTTCCTGGAGGAACCTGATGGCCTCCTCGCGCTTCACCCGCTGCTTCTGCGGGAGCTTCCGCATGTCGACCTTTCTCCGCGCGATCCGGGCGCCCCTCTTCTCGAGGACCACGTTCACGTCCATCCCGAAGATCCCGATGGCGGGATCGTAGCTCATCCCCGGGAAGTCGGTGTGCTCCTCGATCCCGAAGGAGAAGTTGCCCTGGTTATCGAACTGGGATGCATCGAGCTGCCGCTCGATGATGTTGATCGAGGTCTCGAAGAAGGCCTCCGCGGCAGTGCTCCTGAGCGTCACCTTGCAGCCGATGGGGGAGCCCTTCCGGGTCCCGAAGGCCGGCTGGGTCTTCTTCGCGATCGCCTTCACCGTCTTCTGGTCGGTGATCTTCGTGAGCACCTCCTCGGCCTTGGAGAGCTTCTCCCCGCTCTCCCCGACCCCCATGTGGACCACGATCTTCTGGATCCGGAGGTCCTGCATCGGGTTCATTCCTCAATCCCCCATGACTTCACCGCGGACTCGGCCTTCCCAACCATGAAGACATAGTCCTCGATGGTGGTGAATTTCCCCTTCGTGGCCGGGTCCTCGAGGATGACCCTGTTCGGGACGGCGCCGACCTCTTTTTTGATCTCGACAATCCGGCCGACGCTCCCCGAGTGCCTCCCGCCGATGACCATCGCCATGTTCCCGACAGCAAATGGGAAGTGATCCAGGATCGCAAAGCGCTTCTTCCCTTCCGCCTCGGTAAGGGTGAGAACCACGGAGTCCTTGGGCCTGTAGCTGTTGTCGGCGATGATGTTCGCGCCGAAGAGGAGGTTGAGCTGGACCCTGCCGCCTGAGATCACGGTCTTGTCCCGGATCTTGGCGAGCCGGGTCTTTGCATCCTCGGGGGAGATCTCGATGGACCGGAACCTGCCCCGCTTGTCCATGAGGATGCGGTAGTGCTTCCCGATGGTAGGAACACTGATGATGTCAAAGACCCCGATGCCCCGCTTCGGGTCCTTGCAGGCCTTGCCGTTGATGATGACCGATCCGGAGTTCAGGATCTGCCGGGCCTCCCGCATGGTCATGGCAAGGGACATGTGGTCCCTGAGCCAGACGGCGACCGGCATCGCGGAGTCGTTGTGCGGCCCGGGTGCCGTCTTCACCACGTAGGTGGTCGTCTTCTTGCTGACATGCCAGGAGTCCGGGGCCGCGTAGCGCTTCAGGTGTGCCATCACTCCACCTCCCCGATCTTCTCTGCCCTGAGCTTATCCTTCAGGTTGAGCTTCGTGATCTGGACATTGGAGGGATGCACGGGCCTCGGGACCTCGGTGTTGTCCGCCTTGGTGCTCGAGACGCCGTGGACGAGGAGGCGAGAGCGCTTCACATCGACCTCGTCCACCACGCCCTCCTCACCCCGGTGATCGCCCCTGAGGACCTTCACCGTGTCGCCCTTCACGACCCGTATGTGCCTTCGCTTGTACTGCTCCCTGAGCGCGGGTGCGAGGGGTGCCCCGAGGGTCCGTCCCCGTTCGTGCAGGGGCGCGTTTGCCTGGGCCTTCCTCTGCTTCCTCGGTTGAGAACTTGTCGTTGCCATTTCCCGCCTCACACGATGATGGTGGCCATGGACCCGATCTTCGGGAACCGCTCCGCGACCTCGCGGGCGACCGGGCCCTTGATCTCGGTCCCCTTCGGCTCGTTGTTCTCGTTCACGATGACCATCGCGTTGTCCTCGAAGGAGACCCTGAGGCCGTCCGGCCGCCGGAACTCCTTCTTCTGCCGGATCACGACGGCCTTCTCCATCTTCTTCCTCATGTCCGGCGTCCCCTTCTTCACCGAGATGGTCGCGATGTCCCCGAGGCCGAGCTTCGGCTGCCTCCTCCGCACGCCGTGATAGCCGTCGACCGAGATGACCTGGACCATCCGGGCACCGGTGTTGTCGGCGCAGACGAGCCTCGTCCCCGTGTTCAACGCACGCGGGATATAGGATTGCTTCGCCTTCATGCCTTCTCTACCTCCACGACCACGAAGGACTTGGTCTTCGAGAGGGGCCTGCACTCGGCGATCGTCACGAGATCCCCCGCCTTTGCCTGGAGGCAGGGCGGGTTATGGGCATGGATCCTCGAGCTGCGCTTCTCGTATCGGTTGTATTTCCGGATGTAGTGGAGGTACTCCTTCTCCACCACCACCGTTCCCTTCATCCGGTCGCTCACGACCTTGCCGGTGATCACCTGGCCGCGCACCGGCAAGCTGCCGTGAAACGGGCAGTTGACATCCTCGCACTCCGTTTTCGGGGCCGGGACATCCAGTCCTACACTCTTTGCCATGGTATTCCTCTAGAACCTCTTCTTCGTCTGCGACGCTGTCTTTGACACTGTCTTCGACACTTTCGAAAGTCTCTTCTCGGGCTGCGAAACAAGGGCTGATCCGGAGACATCCACCACCGTCCCGTCGGGGACCGTGAGCCGGAAGGTCGCGTGGGCCTTCTCTATCTTCTTTGTCCCCCGGGAGGTCTCGATGACGACCATGTTCCTGGTCTCGTCGATGAGGCGGCCTGCGATCCCCTGCTGTGCGGGGTTGCTCGCCTGTACCACCTCCACGGGGAGGCCGATCAGCTCGTGGCGGAGGATGTTTCCAGCCGTGATCATGCCCTCTTCCTCATCCCCTGCTCGGTGAGTATCCGCGCGATGGTCCGCCGGACCTCCCGGATGCGCCCGGGATTCTCGGATGCGCCGCCGGCGCTCACCTTGCCGTACTTCTGGAGAAGCTCCATCCTGAGCTTCTCCATGTTCTCCTGGAGCTCAACATCGGAGAGCTGGTGGACCTCCCGGGCCCGGAAGATCGCCATCAGGACTCCTCCCCGGGAATGTCGGGAATCTCAGGGGCCTCGGACATTTCGGGCTCCATCTCCTCGCCGACCTCGGTGACCACGACCTTCGGGGGGGCGGGCTCCACCTTCCTCTTTATGACGAGGAAGGTGTCGGGGAGCTTCGCATCGGGGGGCACGATCTTCACCTGCACCCCAATGACCCCGAGCTTCTTCACCGCGATGGCGTAGCCCCGCTCGACCACGGTCTTGCTCGGTTCCCCGGCGTGCTTGATGTACCCTTCCATGAACTTCTGGACCCTGGCCCTCGGCCCGGTCAGCTTCCCGGCGATGATGACCTCGCAGCCCAGGGCGCCGGCATCCATCACCCTCCGGAGGATGCTCGATCCCGCCTTCCTGAAGTACCAGCCGCGCTCGATGGCGCTCGCCAGTCGCTCGGCCATGATCTGGGCGTTGAAGTTGGGGTTCGGGACCTGCTGGACATCCACCTGAGGAGTATCGACCCCGTAGTTGGTGGCAAGGTCCTGGGTGAGCTGCCGGATCACCTTGCCGCCCTTTCCGATGACGATCCCCGGCTTCTCGGCAAAGACCGTCACCTGGGTCCCGAGCGGGGTCCGCGCGATATCCATACCCCCGAAGCCGGCCCTCTTCAGTTCCTTGGTCAGGTACTTCTCGACCCGGACCCTGCGGACGCCCTCGGAGATGAACTTCCTCTCCACTGCCATGTTCAAGCGACCTCCTTCACGATGACCTCGATGTTCACGGTCTCCCTGTTCTTGGGTGTCGCCCTCCCCATGGCCCTCGGGAAGAATGCCTCATGGCACCTCCCCCGGTTGGCCATCACGTGGACGATCTTCAGGTTCGCCGCATCCAGCCCGATGTACTCCGCGTTCTTCTGCGCCGCATTGAGGAGCCGGATGTAGACCTTCGCGGCCTTCTGGGGGTACCTCCCTGAATGCCACCCGGCGAGGCCGTGGCGGTGGGCGACCTTCTTGTGGTAGGTTCGCATGGGGATGGCCTTCTCGAGCGCCACGACCCTGTTGAGGTACTCGATCGCATCGTCCGTGCGCATCCTCTTGATGAACCGGGCGATCTCGATGGCATGCTTCGGGGAGATATCCACCTCGTTCGCCTTCGCCCGGGCGATATCCTCACCCTCGATCTGCATACAATAACCTGTCCTTGCCATAGCCATCACTTCAGGGGAACGTACTTGCTCGATCTCGTGGCACCGATACCCGCGGCGCCGTGGGCGACCTTGTGTCTCGTCAGGGCGAACTCACCGAGGTAGTGGTAAACCGCCTCCGGCTGGATATCCACCCTCTGGAACTCCCTCCCGTTGTGGATCTCGATCGCCTTCCCCACCATCTCGGGCGTCACGATCATGGACCTGAGATGGGTGCGGATCTTCGGGTCGCCGGACCGGACCCGGGAGAGGAGATCCTCCTCGTCCCGGGTGAGGCCCCGCAGGAACTTCCTCCGGACCCGTGCGGGCATGATCTTGACCTGGTCCGTGGGCGCCATCTGGACGAGCTCGCCAATGGTGAACCCACGGTACGTGAACTCCTCCCGCCTCCGGGGCAATCGTCTCTGTGTCTTCTTCACCATCCGATCTCACCTCACTTCTTCTTGATCCCGGTCCGCCTCGCGGCTACGGAGCCGACCGTCCTTCCGGGCGATGTTCCCCTCGCGATCGTCTTCGGGCGTCCTGCGTGCTGGTGCGAGCCACCGCCGAAGGGGTGATCGATGACATTCATCGCGACCCCCCGGACGATGGGCCACTTGGTGGCCCCCGTCTGCATCTTGTGGTACTTCTTCCCGGCCTTCACGAAGGGCTTCTCGCCCCTTCCGCCGCCGGAGACGATCCCGACCGTGGCCATGCATCCGGGGTTGAACCACTTGAGTTTCCCGGAGGGCATCCGCACGCCGACCTTGTCGTCGTCGGACCGGCCCATCACGAGGGCCTGGGTGCCGCCCGAGCGGACGAACTTCCCGCCGTCGTTGGGCTTTGCCTCGATGTTGCTGATCATCGCCCCGACGGGGATATCCGAGAGGGGGAGGGTATTCCCGCTCTTCACCTCGGCGCCCTTGCCCCAGGCGATGCTGTCCCCCACGCCCGTTCCCTCGGTGGCAAGGACGTAGGTCTTCCGCCCGTCCTCGAGGGAGATGAGGGCGACGGGGCCGTGCCTCGCCGGGTCAT
Source organism: Methanomicrobiales archaeon (assembly GCA_015660865.1). Lineage (GTDB taxonomy): Archaea > Halobacteriota > Methanomicrobia > Methanomicrobiales > JACTUA01 > JACTUA01. The sequence goes on from JACTUA010000005.1 coordinate 18,428, forward strand.
GCTCGATATCGACGACCTTCCCCCGGGTGATGCTGTCGTTCCTCCCCGCATGATGCACCTCGGCGCGGTAGAGGTGGGAGGGGGCGCGATAGGTCGGCCCGCCCCGGCCCCGGTTCTGTGTCTGGATTCTGTGTCCCATCGTTCCCACCTACATAATGCCGAGCCGGGAGAGTATCTCCTCGGCTGCTTTCTCGTCGACGAAGGTGATGATGGCCTTCTTCTCCCCTTTCGGGTTCATCAGGGTGCGGACCGAGGCGACCTCCTTCTCGAAGGTCTTCTCAATCTCGCGCTTGATCTGGGGTTTCGTCGCCTCGTTCACCACGAGGAACTGGAGCTTGTTGTCCCGCTCCAGGGTCATCATCGCCTTCTCTGTCACAAAGGGGTACTTCAGGATCATGAGAGATCCCCCAGCTTCTTCACCGCTCCCGCGGTCCAGACGGTGAGCCTCCCCGCGTGGGTCCCGGGAGCCAGGTGCTCTGCGTTCAGCTCGTTCACGCTCACGGCGTCGACGCCGGCAAGGTTCCTCGCCGCCCGGAGGGGCTCGCCCTTCGTGACGATGAGGAGGCTCTTCCTCTGCTTGTAGTGGCGTCCCCGTATCTTTCCCCGGCCGGGCCGGACCTTCCGGCTCGCCCGTGAACGCTCCACGTCAGGGTAGACCCCGGCTGCCTGGAGTGCGGCGATGACATCGCTCGTCCGCTCGAGCTTCTCGAAGGCCTCCTCGATGACGATCGGGAGCTTTGCCTCGAACCTGTGCCCCCTCGCCCTCACGAGCTCCTCGTTCGTGGTCGCCGCGATCGCCGAGAGGAGTGCCTTCCTCTTCTCCTTCTTGTTCACCTTCTCGATGAGGACCTTCTCGACCTTCGGGGGGTGGGCCTCGCGCCCTCCCCGCGCCTGGGGGACCCGTGCCGCCCGGGATCCGTTCTTGATCCTCGGGACATGGGAGACCCCGCGGCCGCTCCCCCACGAGTGGGCGGAGGTTCGGATGCCTGCATAGGGGTAGGCCCCGTGGGGCTGGTACCGGGTGCTCTGGATGGCGAGGACCGCCTTCTTGATGAGATCGGGCCGGAAATCCTCGTCAAAAGCCGCCGGAAGCCGGACCTTCTTCTTCACCTCACCCTTGAGATCCTTGAGTTCAGCTAACACCGTTCCTCACCCCTGCTTGCTCTGGGTGCTTACGTGCGAGATCTCGGGCACCCTGAACTTGTGCTCACCCTGGCGAACCGCCGGCCGGATACGGATAAGCCGTTTCGCCGGCCCGGGGATGGAACCCTTCACCAGGATATACGGGTTCCTGACCTCGCCGTAGTGGAGGAAGCCGCCCTTCGGGGTGACCTCCCCGCCGTCCTCTCCGATCCTGAGCACGCGCTTGTTCGGCTCCGTCCTCTGCTGGTAGCCCATCTGACCGAGGGCGGGGACCTGCCACCGGATGTGGTGGGGGTGCCATGGGCCGAGGGTCCCGACGTGCCGGGCCCTGCCGACGCGGTGCTTCCGCTTCCGGAGCTTCACGCCCCAGCGCTTCACCGGCCCCTGGGTCCCCTTCCCCTTGGTGACGGCCGTCACGTCCACGTACTGGCCGACCTTCACCACATCGATCGCCCTCACCTCTTTCCCAAGGACCGACTTCGCGAACTCGAACCTTTTCGCGAGGTTGTCCCCGCCGATCCTGATCTCCAGGAGCTCAGGGGTCTTCTTGGGGATCCCCGTGACCATGCCCGGCTGGGTCTGCATCACGGCCCGGAGGTCGATGACATCCCCGGATGCGATCCCCTTCTCGATCTCCGCGAGGATGGCGGTCCGGTCATGCTCCTTGGGCACGGTGATCCGGCGCGAGAGCGAGGGGTCCAGGGTCTCTGACCATACCTCGGTCAGGGGCCTCGGCCCAAAGGTATCTCCGGTATACGCGCGGATCGCCGTTACCCGGAGCGCCGGGACCTCCACGACGGTCACCGGGATCACGATATCCTTCCCCTCGGTGGGGCTGCTCTTGTGGTCATCGACCATGACCACGTGGGTCATGCCCACCTTGTAGCCCGCGAATGCCTGGAGGAAGGGCGCCCCCTCGAAGTCCTGCCATGACTTGTAGCGCGGAACCTGGCTCTTGGCACGTTTCCTGGGGCTGTAGGCCAGGGAGCCTTTCCTCGGGTTTTTTGTCTTCGCCATATCTAAGATCCATCCTTGTCCGAACGCAACACGTGCGCGAACGCCACTCTTCTCTCTCTCACTTCCATCGCTGAGGAACCCCGTCACCGTCCGTGAGGGGATGGTGCCGGCCGTCAGAGGGTCCGGCACGAGAAGCGGCTCTGGTATGGGGCGGTTCGCACGGGCGGATGCCCGGTCTCGCGAAGACTTTCGCGGGGTTGTCGCGAAGTTTCGCGAAGATATTCGCGAAGAGCGCCTGATCGTTCACCGCGTTCCCGTTTGGCCTGAAAAGGCCGGGTACCGGGCGCGTTCACAGGACGTTGGCCCATGCGGTGACATCAGATCCAACTTCTGTCAGCCCGTTGTGCTCTCCTTGCACAACTCTGTTCCCTGTCCCTGATAAGGGACGCATGATTCTCGAACCGCCCGCGCGGGCAGGGTATCCTGCACCAACAGGCGGAGATAGCATTCCGGATGGGTGGATGGTGAGATCATCCATTTTCCGATGCCGGGTGCACCTTCCGTCTGTCAGGCGGCTTCCTATAAAATTGACTGGATGTGGATATAAACCTTATTGACGAATGGTCCCCGGCAAAAAAGAGAGCCGGGTCCTCTCTTCCTTGTTCTCAGCCGAAGTAGAGGTCCCCGTCATCGTTGATATAGACCTCGACATCCTCCCGGATATACCGGGCCTTGAAGCGTTCCGGGTTGGAGTCCCTCATCTGGTTGATAAGGGAGATGGTATCGAACTTTACCTTGATCCCGAGATTCTCGGCCTCGGTATAGATGGCCTTCGCGGCGTCCAGGACGTCGGTCCCGGATTTTACCGTCGTCAGGTGGGTGGCATCCAGAGTGTAGAGGAACTCCAGGGTCTCCTTGGACCGCCGGATGTTCTCGAGGGCGGCCTTCTCGATAGTGCAGACGTTCGCCTTCGATGTCCCGATGATATCTGCTATCTGCTGCTGGGTCAGCCCCTTCTTCCGGTACCGGAGGACTTCTTTCTGCCGCTCGGTGAGGAGACTGTCTTTCATTATTAAATAATTCTATCTTCTTAATTTAACACTTTTGCTTAACATGCCCCCGGACCTGATCCAAACACCTCCCCCGGAGCCCGATCTGGACCCCCCCTAGGCCCCAAATCTGCAGAGGTTTCACAATCTTTATATTGAATTTGACCGATACTACGATGTTATTCAACGTCAGAGGTGGAAAAAATGGTTGTAAAAGTCGGAGTTGCCAAACTGGGCAACATTGCAAGCGGTGTGATGGCAGAGCTGCTCCTTGATGAGCGAGCCGACCGCGAGGACATGCAGACCTTCATGGCCACGAGCGGGACGAAGCTCCAGCCCGAGGATATCGAACGCGTCGTCTCCAACATGAAGGCCTGGAAGCCGGACTTCGCCATCGTGGTATCCCCGAACGGGGTCCTCCCCGGCCCGACGGGTGCCCGCGAGTCCCTCCTTGCAGCAGGGATCCCCTGCATCATCATCACGGATGACATCACGACGAAGAAGGAGGAGTTCGAGAAGATCAAGGCCTCCAAGTTCGGCTACATCATCGTGAAGGCCGACGCCATGATCGGGGCCCGCCGAGAGTTCCTCGACCCCATCGAGATGGCCGATTACAACGGGAACCTCATCAAGGTCCTCGCAGGCACCGGCGCCTTCCGGAAGCTCCAGGTGGAGCTCGACAAGGTCATCGACCAGGTGAAGGCCGGGAAGAAGGGCGACGCACTCGTCCTCCCCAAGGTCGCCATCTCCTCGGACTCCGCCGTGAAGGGCGAGTTCACGAACCCCTATGCCCTCGCGAAGGCCCGTGCGGCCTACGAGATCGCCCAGGCGGTCGCCGGCGTGAACGTCAAGGGCTGCTTCATGACGAAGGAGTACGTGGACTATGTCCCCATCGTCACCTCGGCCCACGAGATGATGCGCATGGCGGCGAACCTCTGCGACCAGGCCCGGGAGCTCGAGAAGGGAATGGACGCGGTCATCCGGAAGCCCCACAAGAAAGACGGCATGATCGTCTCCAAGACGAAGCTCATCAGCAAGCCTGAGTAAAATCATATTTTCCTATTTTTTTATTCTGTCACGAAGAATTTCCAAAGGGGATACTCTGTACTTCTGAAGAGAATTGTTTCACCCGTGACGCTCCTGGGGGCTGCGCCTTTCGGCTTGCCCCCGCCGCTGTGGCGTCCCCCAGTCAGGATAGGCCTTTCCGGGATGCACCTGTTCCTCCTCCGGAAAACCGTCCTTTACGAGCTCCCGTACACGACGGGGGATGCCCGCGGCGGGGGCGGAAGTCCCCCAAGAGCCCGACAGAAAGATGAATTCTCCTACGGCCTCCCCTCGTCTGATGCAATCTGGTATAATCTCATGTGGACATTCCACGCGAAGGGCTCGCCTTCGACCTGCCACTGTAAGGTCAATGAAAAGGCCGTGAACTTCAGGTCGATTCTGTTCCTTTCCACTGCCGGTACATCCTCGCCAGATCCTCGGGCATTGTCAGAATGACGGGTTCGAGGTGGAGCCGTTCCATGAAGGCTGAATCAGAGAGAGAGAGCTGGTTGGGGTTGATCCTCGCGATGATGGAGCAGAACGCCGAGAAACCGTGGTCGCACCCCTCCTTGTCGAAGAAGAGCGAGAGGTTGAAGGCATGGGTGCCAAGCTCCTTATAAAAGGAAATGATCTGGAGGAGATCGCGGACCAGGTCTTTTATCAGAGGGCTGAACTGGGAGAGACGGGAGATGGGGAGGATGCCCCGGATCTCCTTCTCTCCCAGGGGTACCGGATTGGCGAGCCAGAGGATCCCGCCATCCATGAGGACCCGGCCGGCCCTGCGCTCGGTCTTCCTGAGGTCATCCCAGTAATTTCGGCCATGCTCCTTCCTGTACTCCTCGCTCCCCGCGAGATATCGGGCTGCAAGGGGTGACGGGATGGAATCCACCAGCCCCTGGAGATGGGGATGGGCGAGGCTTGCCCCGGCCGACGGGAGGAAGTTCCAGTTGATGGAGGGATAGCCGTCATGGCCTTCGAGGGACTCCAGCTGGCCTGTGAAGGCGTCGGCGACCTGTTCCATGCTGAATGTGGAGACCGTGTGTTCGCGGGAGATCACCGTCACCGTGTGCCATTCGGCGAAGGGGTAGAGGTTCGGGAACGTAACGCTCTCCCCGACAAGGATCCTCCGGCCGTCAGCAAAGACCGGGGTGTCCGAGGTGAGGTTCCCGCCGCAGAACGGGCATCCCTCCGGGGAATACTCGATCGAGCAGGCCTGGTCGATGCCCCTCTTGATCCGCTCAGAGCTGATCCTGCAGCTGAGGCCGGTGAGCGTCTCACGACGGAAGTGGAGCCTGCCCTTTCCTGTCTCCACTATCCGCTCGGTGAACATAGCTCAATGAACGGTGGTCGGGGGCATATAAGAAACCAGCTGAACAGCGGAGGAAAAAAGGGGGTGATGCTCTTCCGGCTCAGACGATGTACTTGCCGAGGAGCCGGATGGAGTTCGTCATGTCGGGTCCGAGTGGGGAGCCGAAGATGATCTGGGTGACGCCGGCCTTTTTGAGGTCCTCGCACTTCGCCTTGACCATCTCGGGGGTACCGGCGATGGTGAAGGCATCGATCTCCTTGTCGCTGACAAGCTCGCCGACGGTCTTGAAGTCGAACTTGCCGAGGGCTTCCTTGATCTTGGCGACCTTGGCTAAGTCGAGACCATGGCGGGTGAGGAGCTCGGGCGGTGAACCGGCTGCGATGAATGCCGCGACGATCTTCGCCGCATTGCGGGCCTTCTTCACATCCCCATCGATGGACATGGCGGTGTAGGCACCGACGTCAAAGCCCTTCTTGCCTACCGCATCGGAGGCCTTCTTGATGATCGGGATGGCGATCTGGAAGTCCTTCGGGTTGGACGCGTTGATGAGTGCCCCGTCGCCGACCCTGCCGGCGAGCTCGAGGACCTTCGGGCCCTGGGCACCGATGTAGATCTTGACTCCCTTCTTCTTGTCCGGGAGGTTGACACCGGTGAGCTTGGCACCCGCGTACTTGAAGAACTGCATCTCGGGGCTCTTGACCTCCTCGCCTGCGCAGAGCTTCCGGATGATCTTGACCGCTTCCTCGAGGCGGGCGACTGGCTTCTCGCCCTGGATACCGATCTTCGGAAGGGTCGAGAGGTCACCGGGGCCGATGCCGAGGACGGCACGCCCGTCGGACATCTCCTCGAGGGTGCAGATGAAGGACGCGATGGCCGCCGGGGTGTCGGTGAAGGAGTTCATAATGCCTGGCCCCATTTGCAGGGTCGTGGTCTCCTTCGCGATTGCTGCGAGCGTGGGATAGCAGTGGCGGTTGTTGTAGTGGTTGGTGATCCATGCATAGTCAATGTCCTTGTTCTCAGCAAGTTTGCAGAACTTGACAACATTCTTGACATTGACGTTACCGGGGACGAATTCTATTCCGTAAGACAAGGTTTACACCTCAGCACATTATACCGCCAGCAGAGGAGATATATATTATCATTTTAAGTTGTGTCCGGAAACGACCGCCGGTGGGATACTGGATGGGGGGCGATTCCCGGTGCAACCATTCCTTTCGGATGACTGCTCTTCCACGGGTTGCTCTCTCCATGAGGGCAGATGAGGTGCTTTCAGGAGGGGTTTTCCAGAGATGGTGAGGACCCGGCCAAGCGACTGCTCGCCGGAAGAGAGGCGCCAGCCCTCCACAAACCTAATGCCCCGGGAGGTCAGATCTATGGAAGGAGGAACTATTTAGCCCGTTATCTCCTAAATTGGAGCGTGCGGGTCGATACCTCCTGATGGTCTGAAGCATGCGGGTACTTGCCATCGGACTGGGTGGGGCAGGGGCGAGAATGGTGGATACCCTCTACGGTCAGGACATGCAGGGAAGTATCCACTGCATGTCAGCCCTTGCCGTGGATTTCGATATTGACACCCTCATGCGCCTGAAGCACCTCCCGTCGATCGGCAGGATTCACTTCCCGCCCATCGACCCCACCACCCCCTACGATGTAGAGACCACGATCGATATCGAGCAGGTGATGACCCAGGTCCAGCAGGTCGACACCATCGAGATCGATTCGATCCTTATCTTCGCAGGCCTGGGGGGGAGCATGGTGGATGCGGCCCCCCTCATCATCCCGGAACTCCGCAAATCGTTCATCGAACCCATCTTTGCCGTGGTCACCCTCCCGTGCGGCGGCGAGGGGAAGAAGCGCTCGGCAAAAGCCGCGGATGACATCGAGAAGCTCAAACCCCTCGTCGATGCCGTGATCCTCTTTGACAACGATACCTGGTACAGGAGGATCAAGGACGAACTCGCGATCACCGACGAGAAAGTTGCCAAGCGGGAGATCCCGAAGAGGCTTGCAAAGAAGATCCTCCACCAGCCCCTGAACAGGCGGGAGTACATCCACACCCTCCTCAATACCCGCATCGCCCGCCAGATGGGGCTCATCCTCCATGCCGGCGAGTTCAGCGAGGCCGGGGTCGAGGTCGGGGAGGTCGTCCTCGACGCGGGGGAGGTACTCAACACCCTGGTCGGGATGGGCTTCGTGGCCATCGGGTATGCCGCCGAGAGCCTCCCCAGCGGCTATCTGAAGGTCCTCGATCGCTGGCGGCCGGCGAGCTACTTCATCCAGAACTCGCAGAACAAGGCCTCCAGGATCGTTTCTCTCGCAAAAAAGGCGATTTATGAAGAGGTTTCCATCCCCTGCGACCTCACGAGCGCAGATAAGGCCCTCGTTCTCATCGCGGGACCCTCCCAGGAGCTCTCGATGCGGGGGTTCCAGACCGTGAGGAAATGGATCGACCGCTCCATCGCCGGCCTCGAGATGCGTTCCGGCGATTACCCGATCCAGAACACCGGGCATGTCGGCATCATCATCATGCTCTCGGGGATGCATAATATCCCGCGCCTCGACGAACTCGCCCAGCTCCGCGAGGAGTACAGGGTCGAACTGGAGCAGGAGGGGCAGCGGTCCGAGGAGGAGCTCCCCGGTTCCCCCTCCAGACCTGAGACTCCCCCCGTAGAGGAGATCGGATCGGGAGGGGTCCCTTCCCCGGCCGTCGCGGCGAGGGAGATAAAAGACCGGATGATCACCGTCCCGGGCGCAAGGAAGACCCCGAAGGCCGGGAGATCGGCACCCCTCTTCGAGGGCCTCAACATGTCTACAGGGAAGGTCCGGGGGGGTGGGGAGACCCAGGGACGGGAGGGTGGGGTGCCCACCGAGATCACGAGGAAGACCATCGTAAGGGGAGCCCAGGCCCCGAAGGACACCGTCTTTGGCCTCAAGGATATCCGGATGGATCGGGGTCCCGGAAAGGTTTCTGAAGCTGGCTCCGGGGTCGGGGTACCCCGTGCAACCCGGCCGAAGGAGGATGCTCTTGGTGCCGGCGATATCCGGTTCAGTAAGGTGGATAGGGCGAAGGATGCCCTCTTCACCTCCAGGGATCTCCAGGTGAAGAACAAGGGGGTCCGGCCAACGGATACCTCCCTTCTCTCACCCGGGAAGGGGAAAGTCCCGGCAGCGGGGCAACCCAAGGAGCTCGACCCGGGTCGGAGGAGGATCGAGATGATCGATCCTTCCGCGGCCGATAAACAGGCGGGGAAGCCCGAGAGGAGACCGAGGGGCCGGGAAAAGAAAGACGACGAAGAAATCGGCTGGATCCGGTAGGTATCCTCCTCCACCTCCGCAGGATTCACTCTGTTTCCCTTCGATTCTGAAATGCCGGCCCGGATCGTCTGACGTGCCCTTTATTCTCCCCATTCCCGTGATATCCGCGGTTCGGGTCCCTGAACAGGTACCTGAAGAATGGAAGAAGGATTTACCGGATCAGAATCACCGGATTCTTCTCGGTCCCCGTGAGGGTCATCAGGTTCTGGGCTGACGAGCTGCCGGCGTCATCGACGTAACCGGTCACCCTCACCTTGTAGACACCTGGCATGAGGGAGCTCGTACTCATGACGTACGTATCGAATGTATCGGTCGCTACCGCTGTTGTACTCCCTGCATAGGAGTAGGCTTCCGAGTTCAGGGGTGCCACATCGATCTGCTCCCGGATTTCCGTGTCCTTCCCATTCTCATAATCAATGTGCCATACCAGGCTGGCGCTGTTCATGTCGGTTTTCGAGGTCGTTACTCCCAGATCCGAGATGGTGAGCTCCGGGGTTGAGAGGCCCTTATCCGACCCCTCCGGGATGGCGGTGATATAGGTGTCCGGCAGGGAGGCTTGGCCTATGTTGCCATTGACGTCCTGGAAATAGACATTGGAGTTGGAGCCAAGAAGCTTGAGGTTCCCAGCCATGGTCACATTCAGGGTAAAGTTCACCACCCACTGCTGGTTCACCTTGATGGTCCCCATGGTGACATTGATCTTGCCCTTGTTCCAGTCCGCCGTGGAGTCTACCGTCTCCGAGGATCCGTCCGGATGCGTGACCTTGGTGGATTTGCCATTGATGTACATGTACTGGAGGGCACTGGACCCGGGTTTTGAAACTCCGTTCACATCCACGCCCGTGAAGTCCAGGGCTAGGGTGGTATTTACCCCTGCCGTGTCCTTGAGGGCGCCTGCGATCTGTCCGTAGAAGTTGACCAGATCGGCGTTCGTCAGGGCGTAGTAGTACTTCCCGTTGGTGGTGTTCGCGAGGGCCCTGAGGGTTGCCTGCCCGTCGCTTGTTATGACGTTCGAATACCCGATGGCGTAGATCCTGATGTTGTTCGCCCTTGCGTACTCGGACATGTTCTGGTCCTGGCTGGAAAGGTCCGAGAAGGAGTAATACGATTGTGTCCCGGTGTCATATGAATCTGGCGAGCATGGCACCGTGTGACCCGGGGAACAGGTCCCATCTTTCTTATACTTATCGCACGACCAGCAAGCGCCACCCCGGGCAAGAGGGTCGCCGTACCAGTTGTAGTCCCCGTCAGAGAGGACGACGAGAGCCTTCACTGAACCGGAGTTCCCGTTGTTTTTCAGATCGGTGATGGCCTTGTAGAAGGCATAGCGGAGGGGGGTGCCGCCCGACGCGGTGAGAGCTTTAATCGCGCCATTGATCTGGTCCGGTTTGGTGGTCAGCGCCTGATCGAGGGTTACATAATCGCTGTAGTATGTAGTATCCCCGAACGAGAACTGCCCGAGGCGATCCACCGAGTAGTCGAAGAGGTCCTTGAAACCACTTGATGCGTTCTTCACCAGGTCCATGCGGGAAAAGGTGCTGCTGGAATCTATGGTCGACATCGATCCTGATCGGTCGGTGACCAGGTAGGCGTCAACAGGCTTCGGCTTCAGGGCATAGCCGTCACCCTTCACGACGATGGAGACCTCAACGGTGCTGTTCGTCACCACGGTCATGGGGTTCACGGAGGTGTACACGCTCAGGTAAGGGTAGTTCTTGTAGCTGAGAATCAGATCCTTGCTGACGCTCGTCCACCGTACCCGTACATCGGCAACCCCCATGGCCATGAGGCTGAAAAGGGGATTCTGGGTATCGGTGATGAAGGCGCCGGGAGTGAAGGTCGCCGTGGCATACCCATTGTTATCGCTGACCGCGCTTACCTCCACCCCCATGTCAGCCGTTTTCTTGCTATCCCCCCTGATGGATGGCCCCTGGGTCTGGACATAGGTCCCTGTGTTCACCGACTGGATGCTGAAGTAAACGGTCTCTCCCGGGACCGGGTTTCCCATGCTGTCAATGACCTTTGCCATGACCGTCGCGGTCGCGGCACTATTCACGTCCAGGCTCGCCATGCTCTGCGGGTTTGCCATGGCGACAATACCGGTGGGGTTTCCGCTCACGAACTGGAGGATCTGGGTCGCGGTAACCGCCGGGTTGTTCAGGGCCGTTGCGGTGAGGGTGTACCTCCCTGCATCTTTCTTGGGGCCGTAGGTGATGGTCACGTTCCCGTCAGAGTTCGACGCGATCACCATCTTCTCTCCGGTATTTACGGAAATGGAGAGGTTCTGGTTGGCTGATGGGTTCCCCCACTGGTCGTAGAGCACATAATTAATGGTGAACTTCGACGTCCCGTCTGTGGTGAGGGTGGGGGGATCGCCTCCCGGCGTGACGCTCATCCTGATGGAGGCGGGTTTCAGATTGGCAATACCCGCTATGCTGATGAGGGTCGCCGAGAGGGGGGCGGGGGGGGTGATGATCACGAAGTTGTCACCGGGGTGGGTACTCAGGACGAAATTCGCGTCTGCGTAGCCACTGTCGTTGAGGGCGACCGAGAGGCCCTTCACCTTGTTCTTCGCGATCCCGGCCAGGGTGGTACTCGCAACCGGGGACGGGGTCTGGACGAGGAAGCCATTGTCCCCGGTCGAGGTCGTGGCGAAGGACACCAGGTTCTTCTTCTTCTTGCTGCTGACCGGGTTCCCATTCTTGTCCGTGACACGGATCGTGATATCGGTGATGGATCCCACGGATGCACTGCTTTGATAGGAATTCGTTCCGCTCGTCGGAATATCAGCCGTTATATTCTGGGAATAGGTCTGGACCACGGGTGCAGTTGTAATTCCCGTAACGGCCGGAATGGTCACGGTAGCCGTGATGGTGGCGGTGCCCGTTGTCGCGGTAGGGAGGAAGCTGGTCACGAACTGCCCGCCGGCTGTCGTCGTGCCCGTAGTATCCTTGAGGCTCCAGGGCGAAGAGACACTCAACTGGATGTTTGCGCCCCCGATGGCTTTATTCGTACCGTCGGTCACGATGACCGTGATGATTGCAGAATCGGTATTGTCTCCGGTGACCCACAAATTGGAGCTCGTCACGGCCACGTTCACGGGGTTGAGGGCTGCGGCAGGTCCAACTAAGAGGAGAATACAGATACATAGGATGTAGAGCCGCCTCGTAATCTCTCCCCCCCATTGTTTCAACCTGATATCTGTCATTAATAATATATATAGATATCCTATATGTAATATGCACTTATTGTATTCTGATTTACATACTAATACTAATAAAACCACTAATAATGGATCCGACCTCATTTATTAATCATATTGCTAATACAAACATTTATATATCAATATCGTTCTATCCAATCTCTTTCACCATTGCATCAGGAGGCTCAATATACTGGCAGTTCTTGCTGAAATTCCCTATCCTTTCCCGGTTGGCCGAAGGATCCAAACCATGGTGAAGCCGGTTAATTTTACCGGTCGATATATAAGCATTTGCATCCCTGTTCAGAGGGAGAAGATTGATTCCCAATCTCTATCCAGTGATGAGAGATACAACCGGGGCCGATCCCATGGAATATGAAAAATAGAGCGGGTACGGATAAGAATCATCTTGCCGTTGGAAGGGGCATCCCCGTTGCGGTGGGGCGATTGCATTACGCCTTACCGGCGTAAGAAACTGCTGTGGAGATGGGTCCGCGGGAAGCGGCCCTGCCACCGACAGGGTCGATCTAGCCAGGGGGTGTTCAGGACACATTCTCCATCAGCCGGATCCGTAATCATGGAATGGTCATGGAAACAAAATAGGGGAGGGTGAGTCCTACTGGATAAGGATCTGGGGGGCCATTGATGGCTCTGGTATTGTTAGTGAGAGAGTCGCCTCGGGATCCTTATCCTCATCCCTTACGTGACCCGTGACCTTAATCGTATACGTACCCGGTTTAAGATCCCTGACCAAGAGGGAGTAAACCGGATTCTTGTCCTTGTCCATAGTGAAGGTAGTTATGGGCGAGAATGAGGTCGAATAGGGGGGGGCGAGCCAGATCGTCCAGGTTATCGGGTTATCAGACCCGTCATAGATGTGGTCCCATGTCAGCGAGGCGACCTGAGTATTGGTTCCATCGTCCGCCCTCCTGAGGTTCTCGATTTTGAATATTATGCCTTCGGGCCCTTTCTCTGTCCCGTTCGGGACAGCAGTGACGTAGGTGTCCGGGATATCGACCCCTCCTTCTGTCCCCACAAAGGTGATCTTCGAGCTCTTGGAACTGAGTACCTTGATGTTTCCCTCGGTGAGAGCCATCAGGGTGAAATTCATCATCCACACCTGGTTCACGTTGATGGTGCCAGCTGAGAAATTAAACCGCTGGCCGTTATTCCAATCAGTCGTGTTGTCGACGGTATACGGGGTGGCGGGCTGAGGTGGCACGATGTAGGTGGATCGGTCGTTGTGTTCATACTGAAATACCGTATTTCCGGGGAGGGTATACGTCTTATTGACCTCCATATTCGTGAAGTCCAGCGCCACCTGGGTGTTGATGGAGGCCGCCTCCCTGAGCTTTCCGGCGATATCGATGTATATATTCTTGAGATCCGAGCCTGAGTTCGCCACGTACGCCTTTCCCCCGGTCTCGTCAGCATACGCCTGGAGCTCGGCTGTGTTGGGCCGGTCACTGGGATCGCTTCCCACGAGGGCAACGGTGAAGATCTTGATGTTGCTGCTGTTCGCCCAGGTGATGACGCTGCCTGTCCCCATGGTCCCGAGCTCGGGATACGATTCGATAGGGAAGGGGGAGGTGACGATGCCCCTGGGATCGCCGCCGGTGTTCCATTTCCCGTCGGTGAGGAGGACGATGGCCCTCACCGACCCGGCCCGGTTGCCGTTGATGACCTCAGGGTCATTGATGATCTGCTTCACCGATTCGTAGATGGCGCGGCGCATCGGCGTGCCTCCCGCCGGAACGATGGAGTTGATGGCCTTTGTGATCTGGGTTTTATCGAACGTCAGCGGGGACTCCACATAGGCCCCCGTCATGACCCCGTTCACGCGGTAATCCTTCCCTGTGGTTCCATGCCCGGGGTACTGTGCAGTGATATAGGCGATATCGTCCGTAGAGTCCCGGTTGCTGGGATCCTGGCAGGCCTGCCCTACCTTACAGGCATAGTCCCTCCCCGCCCGGAACGCCCATGGGGAGATATACTTCTTCGTTGCCGGATTTCCGGTGTCATAGAGGATGGCGAGCCCTCCCGCTGGATCCCCGAAGGTGACAAGGCCGATCCTGTCCTGGCCGGACGTCTGGCCCACGAAGGTGTTTGAAGCATTCATGGCATCCACCATGCGATCGTTCAGGGACTCCTCAACGAGTTTGCCGGAAACGATACTCTCGTTGTTGAGCATGGTGGCAGATCGATCGGTGCAGAGAACCACATCGATGGGTTTGGGCCACAGGGCCCAGCCGTCTCCTACAAGCCGGACCGAGACATTCACGTATCCCCCTACCTGAACGGTCTTCGGACTGACTTCCGTGTACACGGAAAGGAATGGATAGTTCTTATAGCTCAGGTCTATGAAACGGACCACGGTTACGGTGCCAGTAAGGGAATCCACCCACGTTGCATTGACGGTTGTCGTACCCTCGGCTGTGGCGCTCCAGCCCGGGTTTTTCTCATCGGTGGTGAAGCCCCCTGGATAGTAATCGAGGATAGCCTGCCCGTCTTCATCGGTTATGACGGAGATGGGGTCATTAATATTCGACGTTTTTACCCCGCCGCTCCCGATCGCAGTGGCATTGGTCTGGATATAGGGGCTGCTGACATTCTTCTCGATCCTGAAGGTGACGGTCTGCCCCTTCACCGGGTTCCCCCTCGCATCGATGACCTTCGCGATGACATCGCCGACCATATTCGGGTTCACGTCAGAGCTTGCCATGGTCTGGGGGCTCGCGGTCAGGAGCATGTCCGTCGGGTCCATGCTTCCGAACTGCACGGTCTGGGAGATCTTGACAGTGCTGTTCTCGGCTGCGGTGGCGGTGATGGTATAGAATCCGGCATTGAGCTTTGGTCCGTAAAGGACGGTCACGCGCCCGTCTCCGTTCGTGATAAAGGTTTTCTGCTCGCCGGCGCTCGTCGTGATCTGGATAGCCTGGTCGATCGAGGGGTTCCCCCATTGATCAAAGAGATAATAATCGATGGTTGCCAGGGAGCTGCCGTCAGCCAGGATGAAGGGGGGATTCCCGGCGGGGTTGACGGACTGGGTGACGGAGAAGGGCTCGCTGTCCCCGATTCCCGCGATATCGATGAGCGACGCCGAGAGGGGGGCTGGCGGGGTTATATAAATGAAGTTGTCCCCCTGCAGGGTGCTCACCATGAATGTGACCTCTGCCCACCCCGTCTCATTGAGGGGAACTGAGATCGCTTTCAGCCGGTTTCCCGTCCCGTCCAGGAATGCGCCTGTCCCGCTGGAAACGGTGAAGAAACTTACATTCGTCGCTGCCCTCCTGCCTGTCACCGGATTGCCATACCGGTCCCTGATTAGGACTGAGATCTCTGACGGGGTCCCAACCGTCGCGGTACCCGGGTAGAGAGAGTTCACAGAATACGGCGTACCCGCGTCAATGTTCTGAATGCGGGTAGTCGTCACCGGTGCGGTGGTCACGCCCTGGACAGACGCACTCGCGGCGATGACTGCGGCTCCGCTCCGTATGGTGGGGAGGAAGAGGGTCTGGACCTTCCCGCTGCCATCCGTCTTCAGGACAGAATCGCGGAGTCCCCAGGGAGCACTGGCGGAAAGAACGAGATCGGCCCCCGGGATAGGGTTGTTCCCCCCATCGGTGACGGTGACGGTGAGGAGCGCGGAGTCAATACCGTCGGCACTCACCCAGTCCTTGCTGCTCGTTATGACCACTTTCTGCGGGTACAGGGGAATAGCCGGCTGGATCTGGATGGGGTAGGCTCTCAGGACCTTGCCACTGGCAACCGGATAGTAGATGCCATAATACGTGACTGATCCCACGTTAAAATCGGTGGTTTGCGGTACGGGGATTGAGGTGATCTGTGCACCATCAGGGTTATCATTGGCATACTTCCGGAGCTCCTGAACGACCCCATTCGCATAGGGTGTGAGGGGGGTCAGGTTCAGCCCCGTCTCTCCCACGAAGATGGTGTCACCGACACAGACATCCTTCACAGTCCCGGGATAGATTCCGGAGGTAGTGTTCCCCCTCGCTGCTGCAGGGTTTGCGAGCAGGAGAGCGAGGACGAAGAGAAGGGATAATTCGATGAATATGCAATCCCACCTCATTGCACGCTACACCACACAATGCTATTATGTTTGTGTATTTGTATATAAAACTATCGACATATCGCTGACATAAAATATGATTAAAAAAATAATAATGGATGATATAAGCCTCTAAATGGAAATTGATAAGCATATATGTTTAATTTAAAAAAGCATACTAATTTAAACCATATATGCATATTAAGGCCACCCCTCTCTCTTCCCGGGCGTATCATCCGGCCGCTTTTTTCGACCGGAGAACCCATCATCTCGTCGGGGAGGAGCATAAAGTGGTATGAAGAAGGTAAGAGATAATAATTTCCATTGCCTCCTGGTACATGAAAGAAGATCTGTCATGCCGGCTGCACCGGCCTCGTGCTTTTATCTCTGGATTCCGGCCCTGGAAAGGTGAGGGGGGGGCAGGTTTGATGGGCAGGAACAGGTTTTAGCCCGCTGAATTCTGCATCCTCGAGAACTGGATGTTCCCTGCGCCAATCTCGGTTCTGATATGGTATCCATCTTCAACCCCGTGGCCGACCATATTCATCCCGCTGAAGGAGATGATGGAGATGTGGTGCGGGGAATGCGGGGTGTTGAAGACCTGCGTCCCCATGCCAACCGGGGGGGTGAACCCCCACTGGCCCATCTGCGCGAGGAGCTCCCTGACGCGATCCAGCGCCGGGACGGGGACCTCGCGGACATTTGCGAGCGCAACACCGCTTCCGGATGCCACGACCTCCCGGATGGAGGTCAGGCCCGCAGAGATGAAGAGCTGGAGGGGATCGACGGTTGTCCCGCGATAGCCGATGAGGTCAAGGAAACCCTTCACCACCTTACCCTCGAAGGCAAGCCTGCCACCATAGGCCATGGTCACGGGAATCCCGGATCGCTGGAGCACGCCATCGATGGTGATGCTGCAGAGCGAGAGGATCCCAACCTGTCCTTCGGGGATCCGGGGGTCCCTGTCCAGGATCTTGTAGGATGAGAAGAAACCATACCCGGCCCTTGATACCTTCTCGAATGACCGGGCAACACCGGGAGCTTCATCCTCGGGAACAATGGAGAGGTTGTAGGCCACCTCGCCGGTTCCATTCACCGGATCGAAGGTACTCCTGAAGGCGAGCCTCTCCAGTTTTGAGATGATGAACCCGATCCGCTCCCCGACGAGGGCACTCTCGGTCTCGGTGATTCCCTCTCTGGTCAGTACGCGACCGGTGTTCCCGACCTTCCGGGTGAACCCCATCTCATCAAGATAGCGCAGGTAATACTGTACCGCCCGGTCGGTGAGGACGAAGCCCCGTTCTCCCAGGATCTCCGAGATCCTCTTCGCTCCCATGGGTTCCCGGTGCTCTTTCAGGATTCTCAGGATCTCCAGGTACTTCCGTTCAGTCGGTATGAGCCTCATCGCGCCTTCACAACCCCCTGGCTGTCCTGATACCGGCCCTCGTAGAGCTCGGTCCCGCCATGTACCTGGTGGAGGATCATCTGGACCACCCGTTCCGAAGGGGAGAGCACGATATCCCCGGCGCCCAGATTCCCGAGGCAGAGGGTGAGCTGCCCCCGGAATCCCGGGTCCACGAACCCGCCCCCGAGGATGAGACCCCTTCGTGCATATGAGGAACGGCACCTGAGGGTCGCCGCAAGGTCGGCGGGCAGTTCCACCCACTCGAGGCTGGGGACAAGGGTACACATCCCCCTTGCAAGGATCTGGTGACCGGTCACCCGGAGATCATAGGATGCCGGCTGCTGGCAGGCGTCGCTGTACGGACGTATGACTAGACCGCCTGTCTCGCCAAGTCTTCGGCGTATCTCGGTTGCTGAGAGGATCATCCTACCACGTACTTGGGGGTTGTCTCCTTTTAACGTTTGGATGATCCGTCGGCACGGGTGACAAGGATGGATCCTGGGGGAATGGTTAATACGGGTCAGAAAGAAACAAGGGAACTGGACCCATGGGGTAGAGGATATCCTCTTGGGCTTCGATTTCCGGTCCGGAAGAAGAGACCCAAGGACGCGGGTTCGATTCCCGCTGGGTCCGTCCTTTCCCCGGAATCAGTACCCCGGTCCAGCATTCCCTGACTGGAGAACGATCTCTTCCTGCCCGCCTTCAATCGAAAAAAGGATCAGGCGATCTTGATCTTCGGCGTCCCCTCTGCCTTCGCGATGACAAACTGGGTGACTCCGGCATCGTCCCCGGCGTCGTCAGCATGGGCGGTAATCCTGACATCCCAGGTGCCCGAGGGAAGGCTGGAAATGTCCAGGGTCGTCGCATCGCTCGTAGTGCTCCAATCAACCACCTTTGTGAGACGGTGGCTCCAGTCGGTCGTGCCCTCCTGCAGGAGGTCGACGTCTTCCCGGATTGAGGGCTCGAGACCCGTATAGGTAAGGTTCCAGGCAATATCTACATAGTCCGGATTTGTCCCTGTATCTGTCCTGCGCACGTCCTTGACCCATATACTGATAGCCCCATAGCCGGATCCGGAATCTGGACGCGCAGTGATGTACGTGTCCGGCAGCGGAAGCTCAGATCCATCGTTGAACTTGATGGTGGAGTTCGAGTCGAGGATCTTGATGTTCCCGTCTCTGAGGACCTTCATGGAGAAGTTGGCCTCCCAGACCCCGCCGATGAATATGGTCCCGACATCGAAGTGGAGGTTCTGGTCAGCCCAGTCTGCGCTCTGGTCATAGAACCGGTTGACGATGACCGGCATACTCAGGTTGTAGCTGAATTCGTGGGTCGAGATGAATGAGGGGGTCGGGACAGGTGGATAACAGACATATTGCAGAGCATCTATGCCGGGGATGAGTGCCCCGTTCACCTCGATGTCATGGAAGGCGAGATCCATGGTGGTACCAACCCCTGCCTGGGTGTGGAGCTCACCGGCGATAGCGGTATAAATACCATTGAGATCCAGGCCTGAGGTCGCCACATATGCCTTTCCCCCGGTCTCGTTTGCATAGGCCTGGAGCTGATCTTTATAAGGTTCAGACCCGAGGGCGATGGTGTAGATCTTGATCTTGTTGTTCTTCGCCCAGGTGATGACACTGCCGGTCCCGATACCCGGGAGTGAAACTGCACCGGACCCCCCCCGCGGGTCCCCACCCGTGTTCCAGGCACCATCGGTCAGGAGGACGATGGCCCGTACCGCGTCATCCCGCTTGTGGGCGAGGATATCCGGATCATTGATGATCTGCTTCACCGCCTCATAGAGACCATAGCGCATGGGTGTGCCCCCGTTCGGAACCATCTGGGAGATAATATTCTTCACCGTCGACTTATCGTAGGTGAGCCCCAGGTCATCCGTTGCCATCGCCGATCCGTAATATTTCCCGGAAGCCCCATGGCCCGGATAGTGTGCGTTGACATAGCTCGCATCATCCGTAGAATACTCGACACCGTTTCCATAGTGGTCGATGGAGTAGTCACGGCCGGCACGCCAGTGATACCCGTAGAGGTTGGGGCTCCCGGTATTGAAGAGGATCGCCCAGCCATTGGTCCCGCTCAGGTCTGCGAAGGAGGTCAGCCCGATCCGGTCCGAGCTGTTCATCTGGTCCACGAAGAGCTTTGCCGCATTCATTGCCATGACCATGCGGTCGTCCGGAGATTCGGAGATGATCCTGTCCGGATTATGCGACGTATCGAGCGTCTCGTTGTAGAGCATGGAGCCCGACCGGTCCGTCAGGAGCATCGCATCAATGGGTGCCTGCTGGAGGGCCCAGCCATCCCCCTTGAGCCGGATGGTGATGTTCACCGAGTCGTTCACGACGAGAGTCTTTGGATCTGCGAAAGTGTCTACAGAGAGGAACGGGTAGTTCTTGTACTGGAGGTCGATGGTGTGGGTGACAGATCTCCAGGTGGCTTCGATGAGAGCACTCCCCTGGGCGGTGTAGCTGTACTTCAGGTCATTCCGGTCTCTCGTGAATGCGCCGGGCCTGAATGTTACCTGCGCCAACCCATCAGCGTCGGTGGTTGCTGTGAGTATGGTGCGGGGAACATCTGTTACGGTGCTCTCGTTCTCGATTGAAGGGTTGCTGGTCTGGTTGTAGGCCCCGATGTTGTAGGACCAGATGGTGAACATCACCACCTCGCCGTCCACCGGGTTCCCTTTGGCATCGATGACCTTGGCAAAGAGGGTGGAGGTCATGGAGCTCTTTACGTCAAGGGAGGGCATCGTCTGAGGGCTCGCCGTGAGAAGCATGGTGGTTGGATCCGCGGCGATGAACTCCACGGTCTGGGAGACCGTGACGCTCGTGTTATCCACTGCGGTGGCTGAGAGAGTATAGAGACCGGCTGCATCCTTCTGGTAATAGAACGCGATAATCCCGTTGCTGTTCGTTGTGAGGGTGGTCTCTTCGCCGGGGATGCTCGTTGTAATATGGACGTCGCGGTTCCCTGCAGGGTTCCCGTACTGGTCAAGGAGGGTGTACACGATCCGGAACTTGCTCCCATCTGTCCTGGTATAAGGGTATGGATATCCACCGGGTGAGACCGACTGGGTGATGGCGTAAGGGGAGCCATCATTGACCCCGTTAATGGAGATCAGCCTGTGGGAGATGGGTGCGGGTGGCAGGATGTCCACGAAGTTGACACCTGCCTTGGTAACAAGAAAGGTTACACGGGCAATCCCATCGGAGTCAACGGGAACGGAGAGCATCGTCACAAAGGAACTGCCATCCCAGAAGCCGGAATCGGTGGATCCGGAGGCTGTGAACTGGACCGTCTCGGCCACATTCCGGTTGTCCACCGGGTTCCCGTACGCATCCGTCACCTTGGCCTGAATGAAGGTAGTTCCTCCTATCGATACATTGAGGTCATAGGTGGGTACTGCCGTCTGGGGAGTGCTGTGGTCAATATTTTGCGTGTAGGTCTGCTCGATGGAATAAAATATACCGGCATCAACAACCGATGCATTCACGGTGATAACTGCTGACCCGCTCCGGGTGGTGGGCTGGAGGACGGTGGTTATCCTGCCAAAACCATCTGTTACCCCATTCGTTTTCGAGAGGGTCCAGGGTGGGATCCCTGTGAAGGTTACTGTGGTGACGGGGAGAGGATTTCCGGCTACATCATAGACTGTCACCGTGATGGCTGACGTGTCCATGCCGTTCGCGACCATCCAGTCCTTGGCCGATATGGTCATGTGGTCCGGGGCTGCTGCCTGAGCATCGGCCACGGCTGAGAACGTGCATATGAGGATGATCAGGAGTGACGCGATGAATAACCTCATTTCAACCACCTCACAGATGCATAGTATTAAATGTCATGTTACTTAATTGTTTCTAATATTATAATCACATTTTAAATTGTTATTTCATTAAATTACTGGGTAAACAAATGTATTACAACATTTTTAAGCAAAAATATCACCTTTGGGGATATTATATATTTAAATATTATGAACTCTTATAAAAGGGGGACCGCCGGAGCTCATCCCCTCAATCCGGCCCGCTCTAGCCGCAATGAACGTTCGTGCCCTGCACCGGGAGCGAAAAGGGATCTTCCGCACCTCGGGCAGATCCGGAGAGGCTGGGAATTATACCCAGTGGACAGGTGAGATATGGCCGAGGAGCATCCCTTCAACGAGCACCGGCATCAGCTGCCTGCCGATCTCCACAGCCTTCTGGAGCCGCCAGCTCCGTTCTGCATAGATGGTCATGATGGGCTCCCCCTGTTTCACCTTCGTCCCCTTCTTCGCATGGATGATGATACCGGCGCCGCGGTCATGGGGCGCCCCGGCTGCCCTCGCGATGGTGATGAGTGAACGGTTGTTCAGCCCCACGACGTAACCATCGAGGGGTGCGTTCACCACGAAGTGGTGCTCCCCGGGAAGGATATCCGGGGATCGCACATCCGGTTTCCCGCCCTGGATCTCTATGATCTGGCGGAGCTTCTCGAGCGCCTTCCCGCTGGTGAGGATCCCTTCCGCCATCGCGTACCCCTGGCCGCGGGCAGCCTTCCCTGCCATCTCGAGGACTATCCCCGAGAGAGAGAGGCTCTTCTGGATGAGGGATCCCGGGGCCCGCGCCCCCTCGAGTACCGAGAGAGCCTCGTAGACCTCCAGGTTCGGGCCGATGGAATGACCGACGAGCGACTCGCCATAGGTGAGGGCGCACTCGACATGGATGTTCAGCCTCTCGCCGAGCTCCATGAACTGGCTGGCAAGCCGTCTCCCTTCCTGAACCGTGGCGACCTTGGTCCCGTTCCCCACCGGAATGTCGATGACCGCGAGGTCGGCCCCAACAGCCGACTTCTTCGCCATCACGCTTGCAAGCATCTGGCCGGTGGCATCGATCCGGAAGGGATACTCCACCATGATGAACCGGTCGTCGGCGGGGGCGATGTTTGTCGCTCCCCCCCAGACGATGCTCCCTCCCACCTTCTCGGTCATCCTCTTCACCTCGGCTGAGCTGAACTCGACAGGCGCAAGGACCTCCATGAGGTCCGCCGTCCCGCCGGCTCCCGTGATGGCACGGGAACTGGTCTTCGGGATCTTGAGGCCGCTTGCCGCGATGATCGGGACCACAAGGAGCGAGATCTTGTTCCCCGGGACCCCGCCGATGGAGTGCTTGTCGACGATGGGGTGGGTCGCAAACTGGATCCGGTCACCCGTCTCCACCATGGAACGCGTGAGGTGCTCCACCTCGTCCATGTCCAGGCCATGGATATACGAGGCGGTGACAAAGGCGGCCATCTCAACGGGCGAGAGGTTCTCGGCCACGGTATCCTTCACGATGGCGAGCATCTCCTCCTTGGAGAGGTGCTGGCCATCCATCTTCTTCTTGATGTAATCGATGGACGCAAGCCTCTCCGTCTCCCGGACCTCGGCGATCGCCCCTTCCTTGAAGCCCACCCGCCCGTTCGTCTTCTGGTACACGCCGATGCTTCCCTGCGTAAGGAAGGACGAGGTGATATTCACGATAGCGGAGACCGATTCGCTGGTCGCCTCGTTCAGGACCCTGACCCGGTCCCCTTCGAGAACGCCGATCGTCCAGGCATCGGTGATGTGGAGAAGTACCCCCTGGGCCGCTATATCCATGACCTTGACGGTGAGCTTCATCGGTGACAGATCCCTCCCTTCACGTAACCTTTGGTCCTCATCTCATAGAAACTTGGCGGCCGGTCTTCCTGTCACCACTGGCCCGGGGTTGTCATTGAGGCGGTACGCTAGAGGTTCAACGGCCGGCAAGATCCAGGGATGATCGGCGGGATGTGAATCAGGACACGGTAGGTACTGAAGAACCGTGCGTTGAGGCAGGAGATCGGATAACTGCAGAAAAAAAGGTGTAGGATTGAGTTAGCGCCTGCGCAGGACGAGCAGAGCAACCGCTCCGAGGCCAACGAGGGCAACCAGTGCGCCGAACCCGGGCTGCGGCTTGGCAGTGGTAACGGGCACGGCGGTGGTCACTTCGGTAACGACGGGGGTCTGCACTGCGGTCACGACAGGTGTTGCAGGTACGGTGGTTGCAACCGTGGTGGGCTTGCCTTCAAGGACGTTGAAGGTCGCTGTGGTGGTCTGGCTCGGCTCGACTGCCTCTGCCTTGACGAGATATTCGTCGGGCTTGTATGTGGAGGCGTCAACGTCGAACGAGAACGTGTTGTAGGTATCGCCCGCCTGTACGGTCACCGATCCCGATGAACCGCTGAACTCGCCGGTCTGGGTCTTCTCAGTCGGCTGGAAGGACGAGGATGTCACGGTCATGAGGATCGTGTCGCCCTCGGCGAGGTTCGTGGTGCCGGTGATCGTGAATGTGTCGCCAACGTACTTGTCACCGATGGTGTCGATCCGGATCCAAGGCTCCTCGATCATGAAGGAGAGCTTGGTGTAGGTATCGTCAACATTCGGTGAGTTGAGCAGATCAACGAGTGCGGTCGCGGCATCGGAGGCCTGGAGGCCGGAAATTTGAACAGTCGGTGCGCCACCAGTCCACGTGGTGGACGGGTTTCCAGATGCTGCCGCACAAGAAGTACCTGTTGCGGAAGTAGTGCCTGCAGCATCGGTACCGATAACGTCAGCCACACCGTTCATCATCGGGTGCTGGACCACGACGAAGTACTGGCCTGCATAGAGGGGCTCTGTATCGGCCCGGTCAAGCTTGTACTCGTAGGTCGCATCGGAATTGACAGACTGGGAGTTGCTGCAGCTCCGGTAGTTCTTGCCAAATATCCAGACGTAGACGTTGTTCGGCTTACCCTCTGCCGTTCCGCGGACATAGAGGATGTCACCCTTTGCAAGGGTGCCTGTGCTCGCGGCTGCGGTGACAAAGGGCTTCTTCAGGACTACAGATGCGGTCTGATAGATCTTCTCAGCTGGTTTCGACAGTCCATCCGTTGTTCCATCGGCGGGCTCGGCAACAGCATAGATGGTGTATGTGCCCGCGTCCAGGCTGAAGGCCCCGGAGGGAACAAGGCGTGAGGTGTCCCACTTATAGGACCATGTGTTGTCGGTGTTGACGTCGACCTGCTTCCAGCATTCATTCGCATTGGGTGCAGCACCAGACGCCGCCGCTCCTGCACAGTCAGTGTAGGTGGTCTGGCTCAGGTTCGAGAGAGACCTGCCATTGTCTCCAAGGTTCGGACCCTTCACGAAGAGGTACACCTTGGTGCTGTCGGTATCTGTCCCGCTCAGCTTGATGGTCTCACCGAGGTAGTAGCTGCCGGTCCCTTCGTAGGTAATGGTCACCGCACCCTTCTGGACGCTGACATCCACTGTATCGTACTTGGAGGTGTCAGACGGGTCAAGGGCCTTGAGGGTGAATTTCTTGTCGTCCGTCGCGCCCGAGGTGTTGAACAGAACGCTCCGGGTTCCATCCGCCTGGGTTGTGACGAGTGCGTAAGTACCGTTGTTGGGAGCCCTGTAACCCGTAATGGCATTAACCGAATTGCTCATGCAACCGTCAACATCGTTTGCCACGAGGTTACAGAGGTAGCCAATCCCGCTCGATCCACCCAGGAAGTCACCAAAGGTGCCGTTTGCGGTATTGTTGACTCCAGGCTGCGCGTTGACCTCCCAACCCTGGACCATGGGCATCTTCACTGTAGCGACGCTCGCCGATTTGATATACAGGAAGTAAGCCTTGTTGCTCTCCCCGGTGATGGTTACGGAGAATGCATTCCCGCGCACCACCGTTTCCTTGTTTGTCGTCAGGGTGATGGGCTTGGAGAGGACCGTGAAGGTTACCGCGTTCGAATCGGTGCCTGCCTGCTTATAGAAGTCCTGGCCGGATGAGAACTTCATGACGGCCGTATAAGTCCCAGCAGTTACACCGGTAAGATCGATGGCAGCTGCAGGACCGCCAGTGTCAGTGAAGAACGACGACCCGGAGATGTTCATCTTCCCAAGGTTGACGTTGTTGTGCCCGAAGACGGTAACCTGGCCTCCATCGGGTGTAGTGATCCGAATATCAGCCTGGCCCACATATAAGGCACCAACCTTGTAATAGGTCCCGAAGTCGGGCGCGAGGACCTTGAAGGCGATGGCGGTGGCACGGGTGATGCTCTTCCCATCGATGGAGTCGATGTGGTTCGTCAGGTAGAGCCCGAGAGAGAGGTCGGTCGCCTCGAGGGTGATGGACATACCGGCGTTCGCCTTACCGGCTCCACCAGAAGTGAACGGGTAGTATACGCCGTAGACTCCTCCGACAACGGCGGTGTCGACGTTGAAGTTATTCGGGTCGCTGACCGGGATATCCTTGATGATGGCCTTGGTGACATCATCATCAACGAACTTCCTCAGGGATGTCGGGGCTTGGACACCACCCGTACCGGAGTCTCCGTCCAGTGCGGCAACGTTCAACCCCGTCTCGTAAACAAAGACGTGATCGCCGCTCACGATATTCTTGATCGACGCACCTCTCGCAGATGCGGGGGTGCCCATCGCTACAAGAAATACCACGAGGGCGACGATAAGTAATTTCGTCGTACTCTTCATGCTTTTCCTCCTTACATACATTCACAGGCATGCTGTCAAAGCGTTTCGGCGATTGCCGAAATCGTGTTCACAATGCCAGATACTCCGATTGAACGGAATATGTGGTAGTGTTTGTAGATTGCTTAATATATCTTTTGTGGTTGGTGTTTGTGGGAAAACCAGTTATAATAACCCCGATCCCTGCATCCTGCCCGTATACGGGGGCGGATACCTGAATTCCCGTAAAAAAATGAGATACAGGCGACAGGATACCCCCCAGTGCCTGCGAACTCCGTGGGGACTGGAGATACCAGGGTGCCCCCACGCCGGATGAACCGATCATCCCGCGAGAGGGGGGCTTCCTGTTCCGGGTTCCGCCTGCACATCGCATATTCTCCAGGAGGTTCATTCTCATACTTTAATGGCTTTCCAGGTCAACACCTCAGCCATGCGAATCATCCGTGCACCGAACCTTGCAAGGGCCCACGAGCTCGCGGTGAAGGCGGTGCTCGAGAAGGGGTGGGTGCTCGAGACCGAGGACGGGGAGGGGACGGTGGAGTGCGACGAGATCGGGATCCGGGTGGACGAGCCCCTCGCCGAGCCGATGGCCTCCCCCCGCTCGCGGTTCCAGCAGCGGTTCCTCGAGAAGTATGCGCACGACCTGATCCACGGGACCCATGCGGAGTTCGAGTACGACTACCATGGGAGGCTCTTTGACTGGGGGGAGGGGCTCTCCAGCGGGGGCCGGGAGGTCCACATCGACCAGGTGGACTATATGGTGAGGAAACTTACAGCCCAGCAGGCATCCCGGAGGGCTATCGCCATCACCTGGATCCCGCCCATTGACGAGGGCCTGGATGACTGCCCCTGCCTCCAGCTCGTCCAGTGCCTGGCGAGGGGCGGGGCCCTGCAGATGAAGGTGGTCTTCAGGTCCAATGACATGCTCTCTGCGGCGGGCCCGAACATGTTCGCCCTCGTCCGTCTCCAGCGCCACATCGCAGACGCCCTCGGTCTCCCCTGCGGCCCCTATACCCACATCTCCCTGGTGCCACACATTTATTATAAGAGGGATATGAACGACCTCCAGGCCTTCTGCAGGGACGGGGCCGATATCCAGCCCGTCGATGCCGTCTGCGATGCCTGCGGCAGGTGCAGGGACAGGGGAAACCGCTGATACCCTGCCCGGCCTCGCCGGTTCCGTCACCTTAATGAATTGAGAGGATTTAAGCTGAAGGGAACAGCCCGGTAGTGTAGCGGTCAATCATGCGGGACTCTGGATCCCGCGACAGCAGTTCGAATCTGCTCCGGGCTACTTTCTTTTCTATGCGAAGAACGCGGCGATCACGCCCGCGGGGAAGATACCGTTACCGTTCACCTTCTTATCTCTTGCAGATGAAGGCGACGTGGTCGCGGTGGTAAGGAAGGAGCCACGTGGAATCAAGGATGGTGTAATAGGGCCGGATAGCATCCCTGACACCGCCTTCCACGTCCTCCGGCTTAGCCGCGGTGTCTATGGAACGCGTCTTGACAACGAGGATGAGATGCCCTCCCCGGGCGAGGAAGCTCCGGTTCCTGATCGCGATATCGGCCTGGACAGGGGAGGCAACGTCCTGAAAGATGAGGTCAACCTCTTCGACGATCGGGGCATATCCCTCCGGGTGCGCGGCATCGGCCATGATGGGAATGATATTCCTTCTCCTCCCCGCGACCTCCACGAGGTCCTGCATCGGGCGGGGCGCCATCTCAACTGCGTAGACGACCTCGACGTAGTCAGAGACATGGGAGACCGTGGTCCCGTGGGCCGCCCCGAGGTACAGGACCCGCATGGAGCCCGAGAGCTCGACCCCCTTCCCGAGATGGTAGAGAGCAGAGAGCTTGCTCCGGTAGGGATCCCAGACCCGGTGGCCCGAGATCACCCGTTCCCCGTATACCCCGGCCTCCCCCGCCGAGGTGAGGGTGTCCCCGATCCAGATCACCGTCGGCCCCCTGCTGATTCGATCATCCTGTCCGCCTCCTCGATGAAGGCCGGATCGAGAACTCCCCGATGATGGTCTATCCGTGCCGCGATCGCGAGCCTCCCCGCAAGGACCCGCGCCACCTTTCCCCGGATATCCCTCGGGGCATTGTGCACCCTCATGTGCTGATAGATGATCCCGTGTTTCGGCGGGGGAGTCCCCTGGGTGAGGTGGGAGAAGAGGGCTCCGCGTGCCCCCAGGACCTGGATCGAGGATGAAGGGAGTTGCGCGAGGCGGAAGAGGCCCCCGGCCCTGGTCATGATTCGGGCAGCGACGAGCCCGCCGACGATCCTGCTGCTGTTCGGGAGAATGATCGCGGCCCGTTCGCTGATCTCCCCCGCAAGGCGTGCCCGGGTCTCGCGGAGTTTCAGGATCCCTTCGAGGATCTCCCTCATGGACCCCTCGGAGTCCTCCTCCATCCTCGCGAGGACCTTCCGGGAGTCCCTGGGCCGGTACTTCCAGCCTTTATCCGGGTGCAGGATCCGGTACCAGTCCGCAAGCCGTTCCGCGAGCTGGTTCACAGCCTGGTCCAGTCCCTCAAGCGCCATGACCATCTGGATGAGCTCCGTATCCTTCTCCTGGAAGCTCGCCGAGATCCTGCCCCTCGCGGCATGAATGCAGATCTCCCGGAGCTTCTCGAGATACTCGGCCCTGTCATTCACCGCGCCGCATTCCCGGGCCATCCTCCAGTCAGGAGGGATGATATCTTCGGGGCTGGTGCTGATGGAGTTCAGCCGGTCCGCAAGGACATCCGGATCGCCTTCTGCCCTTGTGCAGACTCCCGCCTCCACATCCCCGAACCAGTAGGAGCGCATCATCCCGGAGATGGAGAGGAACTGTTCTTATACCTATGGCATCTGCCGCCAGGCATGAACACCACCCTAGATCGCAAGGATCCCGAGGGAGAAGCAGATGACGGGAAGCATCACCGCGCCCATCGCGAAGAGGCGGGGGACATTGACGAGCGGGGGTACGATACCCACCGCCGTTGCGAGGCAGAGGATGAGGAGCCCGAAGGGACCGGAGAAGAGGAATGTGAGGATGGTGACAAGGCCCATCACGACCATATTCAGGCTCCGTATCCCGAGTCCCTGGAAGAAACCGGCCGACCGGGAGAGCCGGATGGTAAGAAGGTATCCGGCACAACCGGCGATGCAGCCGGCAAGGAGGAGGGAGCTCATAGGGGGGAGCTCCTGGGTTGCGAGGGCGACCATAACGCCGTTCCGGGTCCGGGCGAGGGCGTACAGGGCAGCAAGGCCGACGAAAGCGTTCACGGTGTTCGCGGCACTGGCACTGAGGATATACTGGCGTGGTTCCCGGTCATACCCGCCGGCTGACGCGACCAGTGCGTTGGCAGTCGCGTTGGAGAGGCCCGGGAGCCAGCCGACGATCGACCCGGCAACCGCACCGAGAATGACCCGGGATGCGATGCCTCTTCCCGGTATTCGGATCCCCTCGAACCGCTGGGCCGGGAAGGGCGCGCTCGAGGCGAGAAGAAGGGTCGAGAAGCCGAAGAGCCCCGCGAGGAGGGGGAGGAGGACCGCGGTGCCCCCGAAGGGGTGCCACGCGAGGAAGGAGTAGCGGAACGAGAAGAGCCCGAGGAGCCCTGATACGAGAAAGACGGAGAACGCCCAGGAGGGTGCCTCGGCCGTAACGATGAGGAGCCCTGCGATGCCGGTGAGGATGATCCCCATCCCCCAGTCCAGGTAGGGCTGGAGGGGAGGGAGGAGGAGGAAGCAGAGGATGGAGAGGGGGATCCCCACGACCACGGCAAGGGCACTCCCGAGGGCGGCGATCCGCACCGCCTCCTCGCCGAGGCCCTCCAGGCAGAGGGAGTGGGCAGGGAGGACCGAGAGGGCAGTATCGGGATCGGGGATGCCCAGGTAGGTGCTCGGGATACTGTCAAGGAAGGTATGGGTGATGAGGGCCGCGAAGAGGGCCGACGCGAGCCCTTCGGGGCCGATGGAGGAGACGAGGAGCCCCTGGATGGAGAGGAGAATGGACGCCATGGTATTGGAGTGGACACCCGGGACAAGGCCACTCACGGTGCCCATGGAGAATCCTATAACACATCCGATGAGAAGCCCGGCGACCACGTACAACAGAGAGCAGGCAAAAGGTTATAAAACCCGTTGGATGGATACGGTGATATCAGGAGAGGTCGAAGGATCCACGATGCGGATCGCGGTCACGAGGATTGCGGAGAAAGGGGTGCGGGACGCCCTCACCTGCCGGCGGCACGGGCACGAGTGCTCTACCGTCTCCCCGCTCAGGATCGAGATCTACCAGGACCGCGTCCTTTCCTTCGTCGAGGCAGCGAACAGGGGGGATCTCGACTGCATCTTCTTCGCGAGTGCAGTCCCTGCAGAGGTCATGGGGCCGCTCCTCAGATCGCCGCCGCGTATCATCGCCATCGGTCCCCAGACCGCCCGTACCCTCGAGAGATCTGGGATCCGGTGCGAGATTCTCCCGTCCTTCTACTCGCGGGCCCTTGTCCCGTACCTCGGGGACTGGATCCGGGGCAGGAGGATAGGGTTACCAAGAGCCGATGTCCCGAACCCCGCGCTGCTCGCCGCAATCGAGGCGGCCGGCGGCATCCCCGTCGAGGTGCGCTGTTATGGGCTCGTCCCGACAGGCACGCCCCTCGCCACCGATGGTGCAGACGCCCTTCTCTTCACCAGCGGATCATCCTTCTCCCGGGCGGTATGGCAGCCCCGGCCCGGCCTCCTCCTCATCGCCATTGGGGAGATAACGGCTGAGGTCATGAAGGAAGGCGGGGCCACCCCCGCTGTCGTGGGGGACGGTTCCCTTGAGGGGACGCTCAAAGCTCTGAACGACTTTCTTGAGAAGAAAGGGCGTGGTCGTGTATGATGGCCGGGAATATGCCGAAATCCGGCATTGTCGTGATCGACAAGCCCCGGGGGCCCTCCAGCCACCAGGTGACGGCCTGGGCCGGGAAGATCCTCGATGTGCCTGTCGGGCACGCAGGAACCCTGGACCCGGCCGTCTCGGGCGTCCTCGTTGTGATGCTCGGGGCAGCGGTAAGGCTTGCGCCGTACCTCCAGAGGGGCGAGAAGGAATATGTCTGTCTCTGGAGGCTCCATGGTGATATCCCGGGGGCGCGGATCGGGGAAGTGGCAAAGGAGTTCGAGGGGCGTATCTACCAGCGGCCGCCGCGGAAATCCGCGGTGAAGAGAGCGCTCAGGATCCGGACCGTGAACAAGCTCGAGATCCTGGAGGTGGAGGGGAGATCGGTGCTCCTCCGGGTGGCATGCGATGCAGGGACGTATATCCGCTCCCTCTGCCACCACATGGGGCTTGCCGCGGGACCCGGGGGATCCATGCGCGAACTTCGGAGGACTAGGTCCGGATCCTTCACCGAGGCCGACGCCCATACCCTCCAGGAGCTGGAGGACGCGGTGTACGCGGCACATGAGGGGAATCCCGCCCCGCTCCAGGGGATGATCCTCCCCATGGAGAGGGGGGTCGCGGACCTGCCCCGCATCAGCATCCGCGATACCGCGGTGGATGCCCTCTGCCACGGAGCGTCCCTCGCTGGCGTCGGGGTGGTGAATGCCGAGGGTACCTTCTTAACAGGCGATCCGGTGGGAGTCTTCACGCAGAAATGCGAGCTGGTGGCCATCGCCGAAGCCCGCGTGGGCAGCGACGCCCTCCGCCCGGGGACGACCGGCCTCGTGGCCGCCCCCCGTGTGGTATTCATGGAATCGGCCACCTACCCGCGGGGATGGAAGAAAAAGAAGAAGGAATCGACGGGATGATCCGAAGGATTGGGGATATCAGGATCATAAACGCAATCTGAACGCTCCCGGGGGCTTCGCCTCCGGCTCGCCCCCGCTGCTCCGGCACCGTCCCGATTGCGATAACCCTATCAAGGACCGCAGGATCAGAAGATCCCGGAAGCGGGGGGGGCTGCCCGTGCGGCGGGGGGCGGGTGAGCCCCCCAAGAGCACCCCCTGAAAGAATAATGCAGAAGCCCATAGATGCTCCTCATTCAGTCCTGCAATTCAAGGGACGGACGCTCCCGGGGGCTTCGCACCCGCCACTTCGGCGCCCCTGAATTGCGCTAGCTCTCTGTTAAAGGCCCTTCAATCCTGTGAGGATCTTCCATCCGGAGAGGATGGTTTAAAATGATCCCCGTCCAATGCTCTCGCGCAATCTCTCATATTCATGCTGAGGTAGTCTAGCGGTAAGGCGCAAGCCTGGAGAGCTTGTGGGGCATCTCGCCCCTCGGGGGTTCAATTCCCCTCCTCAGCGCTCCCCCATTCTGTTTTTTCGAGACGTTCCCTGGCGAACTCGAAGTACTCCTCTACGATCTCGAACCCCAGGTAGTGCCTCCCCATCTCCCTTGCGGCCACGGCCACCGTTCCCGAACCGATGAAGGGATCGAGGACAATGTCGCCCGGATTCGACGAGAACCTGAGTATCTTCTTCACGAGTTCGCGGGGGAGCTTGGTGGGGGTCTTCGGCTTCCCGGTCCAGTATTCCCGGTTCACCACCCAGACGTCCTCGGGGTAGTGCTCCACCTTGTTGAAGGTATAGTTCTTCGGGTCCTTTGCGGCGAAGAGGATATGGTAATGACTTGTTACGTACCGCTTCTTCGTGAAGACCCCGAACTGGTACTTCCATATCAGGTGGTTGATAACCGAGAACCCCGTCTCGTCCAGGGCCTGGAGGACATCCCTGAGCCGGTTCCAGCCCGAGAAGACATAGAGGGACCCGGCAGGGCGCAGCACCCGGAAGGCCTGCCCCATCCATTCCGTTGTGAACGCCAGGTAGTCCTCTGGTGCGATCTCCCGGTAGCCCTGCATCACCCGGGAACCGGTGCGGTGGTAGTTGTTCCTCGTAGCCCGGAAGTCGATGGCAAAGGGGGGATCGGTAATGACGAGGTCCACCGTCCCATCAGGGAGGTCCGCCATGAGGGAGAGGGAGTCCCCCAGATAGAGCTGGTCCATCGGGAACCGGCCGGTTCCTCCACCTGGCGTGGGAGGGGGAATCTTCACTTACATCCCCCTGCGGCCTCCCTCCCCAGCCGGAAGGCACGCAGGTTTATCTCGATGGTCTTCTTCGGGACCGATCGGCGGATGGCTTCCTCGAGGGACTCCACCGCGAGCGGGATGTGCGGGGACCCCGCCCCCACCATCACCATGTTCTGGGTGAGAGGGCTCCCTGCATTGACGGCCCTTTCGTCTGCATCGAGGATGCAGGGATCGAGATCGGCGAGCTGGGCGGTGATCTTCTCCTCCGTAGGGACCTCAAGCTTCTGCATGAACACCGATGTCGGGACCTGGATAAGACGGTTCGCGACAAGTATTCCACCGGGTTTCAGGTAGTGTCGGTACCGCAGCGCCTCCAGGAGCTCGAAGGCCATGAGGATATCTGCCCCCCCGGGAGGGATGAGAGGCCCGTGGTGACCGTCGATCCGGACATGGCACTCCACCGACCCGCCGCGCTGTGCCATGCCGTGGGTCTCGGCGGCCTTGACCTCCCTTTCCTCGATGATGCACGCCTCGCCGATGACACTCGCGGCGAGGATCACCCCCTGCCCCCCTACCCCGACGATGAGGAGGTCGAAGGACCCGGTCATGGCTTCCCCTCCGGGCCGATGGCCCCCGACGGGCAGATCTGGGCGCAGACCCCGCAGCCGCTGCAGAGCTCGTTGATCGCTGCCCTGTCCTCAACCATCTCGATCGCCGGGCAGCCGAACCGGATGCAGGTCCCGCAGACGGTGCAGGCGTCACGGTCCACGGCATAGGAGCCCCGCTTCACCCCGGCCCTTCGCGCGGTGATGACGCAGGGCTGCTTCGCGATGACCACCTTCACCCCTTTCTGCGCCTTGGCCGCCTTCATCACCTCGATGGTGGAGGGCAGGTCATAGGGCGAGACCGTCTCCACGAAGGAGACGCCGCAGGCCCGGCAGATCGCCTCCAGCGAGACCGGTGCCTTCACCTCTCCTCCGGCGGTCGTGCCGGAGACCGGGTTCGGCTGGTGGCCGGTCATGGCGGTGGTGCGGTTGTCCAGGATCACGAGCGTCATCTCCGCCCCGTTGTACACGGCATTCAGGAGCCCAGGGATCCCGGAGTGGAGGAAAGTGGAGTCACCGATGGTGCAAACGACTTCCCTCGGGTCACCGGCATGAAAGATACCGCTGCCCAGCGATGGGGCTGATCCCATGCAGATGGTGGTGTCCACGACCCCGAGCTGGAGGCCGAGGGTGTAGCACCCGATATCGCTCGGGTAGACCGCGTCCCTCCAGACCTTCTTCATGGCAAAGAAGGTCGGCCGGTGCATGCACCCGGCACACATGATCGGCGGGCGCATCGGGACATTCTGGGCCGGAACCGGAGGGGCTCCGGAAGGCTTCGGGATATAGCCTTTTGCTGCGAGGATCGCAGAGACGGATGCGAGGGAGAGCTCCCCTTCAGATGGAACGGTCCCGTCAATCTTCCCGGAGACCGGTATATCTCCCGATACCTGGCGCACAAGCTCCTCGATGATCGGCTCCCCTTCCTCCACGACGAGGATCTCCCGGTGGCCGGAGACGAAACCGCGGAGCGCCTCCCAATCCACCGGGTACGCACCGATCTTCCCGAGCGAGACCCCGTCCGGCAGGAGTTCCTGCACATAGGTCGTCCCGATCCCTCCTGCGATGACGGCCCTCTCTCCTCTCCTGGTGAACCGGTTATAGCCCCGGTCGGCAAGGACCCGGGTGACCCGCGGCTGCTTCTCGTTGAGTGCCTTGTGGAGGGGGCGGGCGTGGCCGGGGATGAGGACGAACCTCTTCGGGTCCCTCGGGAACTCCCCCTTCCGGGTTTCAGTGCCGGCCTCCCCGATGGTCACGTCGCTTCGTGAATGGCAGATCCGCGTGGTGGGCCGGAAGATGACGGGGAGACCAAGCTCCTCCGAGAGAGCGAAGGCATCGATGACCATGTCGTGGGCCTCCTGGACGGTCGCCGGGTCCAGGCAGGGGAGATGGGCGAACCTGGCATAGAACCTGGTGTCCTGCTCGTTCTGGGAGCTGTGGGCGAAGGGATCGTCGGCGCACATGATGACAAACCCGCCGGTCACCCCCGTGTAGCCGCTCGTCATCAGGGGATCGGCGGCGACATTCATGCCCACATGTTTCATGGTCACGAGGGCCCGGAGGCCGCACCAGGCCGCCGCAAGGGCGTTCTCGAAGGCGACCTTCTCGTTCACGGACCACTCGACATAGAGGGGCCGCTCGTTCTGGACCCGCAGGATATCGATCACCTCCGAGGAGGGGGTGCCGGGGTAGCCGCTCACGAAATCAGCGGACGCCTCGATGGCCGCGTGGGCGATAGCCTCGTTGCCCAGGAGATATCGTTTCGTCATGAGAGAATCACCGGTCGCCTCGCCCCGCGGGAGGCTCTCTCCTTCTGATTCTTCATTCATAACCTATAAAAACCCGGGTGTTTTAGAGTATAGGGTATCATCTTCTTCCGGGCCCGTAGCATAGCCAGGTGGTGCGCCCGGCTGATAACCGGGAGGTCATGCGTTCGACTCGCATCGGGCCCATTCAATCACGCAAGAAGGGGGAGATATCCACGGAAGGAAGGGAGATCGGAGTTCTTTCGGCCGGCCTGATCATCGCCGCTGCCCTCTTCTTCGTGGATCCCTACCTTGCAGGGATAGCCATTATCCTCGTCATCAGCCTCGCCATCGTCTTCTTCATCATGGGCGAGACGCACAATCTGCCCGACCTGACCTGCGTTCTCTCCGAGGATGCAAAAGGGATCCAGCTCGTAAACCGGGGGAACGACCTGGCAGTCCGGATCCACGTCACCCTCGTCCCGCTCGACAGGGAGTTCGATCTCCCCGAGCTTCCTGTAGACGGCAGGCACACCTTCTCCCTCCCGGCCATGATCGCCGAGGCAAAGGCCCTCGTCAGCTATGAGAACCGGGACGGGCGGAAGTTTTCCCGCAGCTGCAGCCTCTCGGCAACCCGGCAGGACGAGGATCCCCTAAAGCCCCTCTTTCCCACTTTCGGCTGGAAGTGACGGCCCCGCGGTCTCCCCGCCCGCGGGTTCACCGAAGATGAAGACGATCGCCTTTCCCAGCGCCTCGACGAGATCCCTGTTCGCCTCCATGTAGTCCCTCATTGCACGGTAGAGCATGAACATGATCTCGAGGCCGTAGATATCGAGGACCTGATCGGGGGTCAGGGGGTTCAGGTACGAATCCATGAAGATCGGGTCAGAGCTGTACATGAGTTCATAGAACTTTCCGTCCTCGGAGATGATGCAGAACTGGTCGGCAACGGCCTTGTTCATGTTGTCGGGCCTGAACTTGGCGGGCTCGGTCTTCCCGAGGACGAGCATCTTCTTCTGGTAGTATTCCGCGTTGTAGGGCTCCCCCTTGCTGTCTATCTTCGCCCGGTTCACCATGTTCATGCCGACACGGGCAACGATGGGGGCGGACTTCTCGGCCATCTTCTCCAGGAGCTTCGCCTTCCCCTCCAGGATCTGCCTGGCTCTCTCCTCTTTCCCTGCCTCCAGTTCCTCGATCTGCTCGAAGATCAGGTCAAAACCCTTCTCGATCTCGTCCATGGGACTCCTCCCCGCTGCAACCGACCCGGTGGGGGTCGCTCATGTCATATATGCGGTACATTGCTTAACGGGATCGGTATGCAATCGCCCTGTTCCAGACCACCCCCTCGCCGGCATTCTGAGAGTTCATCAGGGTACTCGGCAGGAGGGAGACTTCAGGAGATCCTCGGGAATGAGCGCCATATCCGCTTCCCCCTGTTGATCCGGGGGTGGAGCATAACGCTTAACCGCCACAAGTGCCATCCTGTTAGTAATGATCAGGGTCGGCCTCTTGGGGTGCGGGAATGTCGGGCGCATCATCGCAAAGGAGCATGTCGGGGTGGAGATAACCGCCCTCCATGACAGGATCCCTGAGAGGACCGAGGAGGCCGCAAAACTCTGCGATGCAGTGGTATACAGGGACTTCTCCTCCTTTGTAAAGGCAGATATCGATATCGTGGTAGAGGCTGCCTCCGTTGCTGCAGTGAGGGACCATGCCGAGGAGATCCTCCTTTCCGGGAAGGACCTGGTCATCCTCTCGGTGGGGGCTCTCGCGGACGGGGAATTCAGGGAACGGATCACCGCTCTTGCCGGGGCGAACGGAAGGAAGATCCATATCCCCAGCGGTGCGATCATCGGCCTCGACAACCTCAAGGTCGGCCAGATCGCGCCCTTCACGAGGCTCCTCCTCCGCACCACGAAGAGCCCGGAGTCCCTGAACATCCGCGCCGGTAAGAGGATGATGATCTTCTCGGGGAAGGCAAACGACTGCATCCGCGAGTTCCCGAAGAACATCAACGTGGCGGTGGCCCTCGGGCTCGCGGCCGGGCGGGAAGCCGACGTTGAGATCTGGATCGACCCTGATGTGGACCGGAACATCCACGAGATCATCGCAGAGGGGGCCTTTGGTGAGATCTTCATCCGGGTCTCCAATGTCCCGAGCACCGACAACCCATCCACGAGCTACCTCGCCGCCCTCTCGATCCTCACGCTCCTCAAGAACCTGAACGAACCCCTCGTGGTGGGCACCTGATATGGACCGGGAGGATTCCCCCGCGCTTCCTATCGAAGAACTCCTCCGGTTCATCGAGGAGGATGCCCCGTCCGGGGATCTCACCTCCTCGGCCCTCGCCCCCCTTGGACGGTGCCGGGCGGAGATCCGGGCGAAGGAGGCCGGGGTCTTGGCGGGGATCGCGGAGGTATCTCTCCTCTTCACCCACTTCGGCATCTCCATCCAGCCGGCGCTCTCGGACGGTGATGCCTGCGCCGCAGGGTCCCTTGTCCTTGCCCTGGAAGGGGATGCCGAACGGATCCTCCTCGTGGAGCGGACCGCCCTGAACATCCTCTCGCGGATGAGCGGGATCGCGACAGGTACCCGCGCCATGGTGGAAGAGTCCTGGAGAGTGAAACCATCCCTCCGGATCGCAGCGACACGGAAAACATGTCCGGGGATGCGGGCGCTCGACAAGAAGGCCGTGGTCCTGGGTGGAGGCGAAGCGCACCGGGCAACCCTCTCGGACATGATCCTCATCAAGGACAATCACCTGAAGCTCGTCCCCCTTGGAGAGGCGGTGAAGAGGGCGAGGACAAGGGTGCCATCGGTACAGATCGAGGTCGAGGTCACGAGCGGGGAGGAGGCGGTCCTGGCTGCCGAGGCGGGTGCAGGGGTCGTGATGTTCGACAACATGGATCCCGCTTCTCTCAGGGAGGCCATCCGGAACCTCGAGGTACGGGGCCTCCGGAGACGGGTTCTCCTCGAGGCATCGGGGGGGATAGGACCGGGGAACCTGAAAGAATACGCCTCCCTTGACCTCGATCGGATCTCCGTCGGCGCCCTTACCCATTCCGTCCGGGGCCTGGACCTGAGCCTCGAGGTCGTCTCACGGATTGATTAACCCTGTGGGCCTTTCAGGGTTCTCCACCCCTGGACCGAGACATACGCAGAGAGGGCCGCGAGGAGGAGCATTCCCGGGCCGACGATCAGATCGGTGGAGGTGGCGAGCCCTGCCAGGAAACCCATGGCTACGGCGATGATACCGGCGGGACCTCCTATGGCATAGGCCTTTTTGACCGAGAGGGCCAGAAGGAGGAGGAGAAAAAGGGCGAGGGTGGTGCGGATGTATATGTCGGGAAGGGAGGCCTGAATATACTCCTCGAGAGGCGTGAAGAAGCCCCCCTGGGGATTGAATCCCGCCTGGAGAAAGAGGCCAATGAAATAACCAAGGAGGACAATGAGCTCCTCCTTCAACCGTGCAACTCCCCGTCTCATGAAAGCGTCCTTTGCCAGATCCCCTATATCCAGCTCAGAGGTTTGCTCATAAAGCCTTTCGGTCCCGGGGACTTTTGTGAATTCTCGCGGCAAGCGAGAAAACCGTAAACCATTAGAGGGATGAGACCCTACTGCGAATATCCGAGGATTAGATATGGCCGACCCCGAATCGCCCGGTGGGCAACCCGAAGCCGCAAAGCCCGAGGAGCCGAAGGAGGAGAAGCCCGATGAGATCCCCTACCTCATCGATCTTCTGATGCACCCGGAACTGAATATCCGCTGGAGGGCGGCCGAGGCCTTGGGCGAGGCACGCGATGCACGGGCGGTCGAGGCCCTCATCGCGGCCCTCAAGGACCCCTTCCAGGACGTCTCCTGGATCGCGGCTGAAGCCCTCGGAAAAATCCGCGATGCACGGGCGGTCGAGCCCCTCATCGCGGCCCTCAAGGGAGGGGAGAAGTGGCTGCGCCAGGGGGCCGCATGGGCGCTCGGGAAGATCGGTGACCCCCGTGCCATCGGGCCCCTCATCGCGGCCCTCAAGGATACGAAGGCGGATGTACGCAAGAATGCGGCATGGGCCCTCGGCCAGTTCACCGGCGACCAGGTCCTCGCCGCCCTCTCCGAAGCGGTGAAAGACCCAAATCCCGGGGTGCAGAGAGCGGCGCAGCAATCTGTCGACGCCGTGAAGAAGAAAGGCGCAGGTACGTCCTGAGGATCCCTTCCCTCCTATCGGGAATCCCTATCTTCTTATATCGAAAAAAGACGAGTAAAATAAGGACCCCCGGGTCTGGTTCTCATGCTCGCCTTCTTTACTTCAGGTCTCTTCACCTGGATCCTTCTCCCGATCCTCATCTTCATCGCCAGGATCTGCGATGTCTCCCTCGGAACCATCCGGGTCATCTTCGTCTCCCGGGGCTACCGGCACCTCGCCCCCATCCTCGGGTTCTTCGAGATCTCCATCTGGCTCTTCGCCATCGGCCAGATCATGCGGGACATCAACGACATCTCCATCTACCTCGCCTATGCAGCCGGGTTCGCCACA
Organism: Methanomicrobiales archaeon; assembly: GCA_015660865.1. Taxonomy (GTDB): domain Archaea; phylum Halobacteriota; class Methanomicrobia; order Methanomicrobiales; family JACTUA01; genus JACTUA01. Next base: position 58,314 of record JACTUA010000005.1, read on the forward strand.
GGGACCTTCGTGGGGATCACCCTTGAGGAGAAGCTCTCCCTGGGCACGGTCCTCGTCCGGGTCATCACGAGGCCTGACTGCACCGGCCTTGTCGAGGCCCTGAAGGGGGCGGGGTACGGTCTCACGACCCATTCCGCCGATGGCGCCCAGGGACCGGTGACCATCGTCTTCACCGTGTTAAAGCGCCAGGATCTCCCCCATGTGGTGGGGATCATCAGGCAGTTCAACTCCCATGCCTTCTACTCGGTGGAGGATGTCCGGCATGCAAGCGAGGGGGTTTTTCCCGCCCGCGAGGGCGGGGTCCTCAGGAGCTACCTGGATCCCAGGCGGTTCTTCTCCAAGAAGAAGTGAGGCAGACGGGGGCCGGGTGGTCCGGTGGGGATCCGGGGGTAAGGTGGTCCTGAGGGGATCCGGGGGCAAGGTGGTCCTGAGGGGATCCGGGGACCGGGCTAGAGTGAGTCCACCCCTTCCCTCAGCCGGAACTTCTTCCCGCACGCCGTGCAGAAGGCGAGTTTCTTCCGGTCGAGTTCCCCCAGGGTACGGGGCGGGAACATGACGCACTCCACATCGGGGCAGTGCTCGAGGCCGAAGAGGTGGCCGATCTCATGGGCACCCTCCTTGGCGATGCGCCCGGCAAGGTCGGAGTCCTCCCGTGCCCGACCATAGTAGCCGTTGTCAAGGCGAGCGGTCGAGACGACGGCAGCGCCCACCGACTCCCGGGCGAGGCCGAAGACGAAGTCCTGCCCCCGGATGGAGAGGTCATCGGGGACGACGAGGAGGACCGGCTCTGTGGAGCCCCGCTGCCTCTTGAAGAGCTGGATGCGCGAGAGGATCTTCTGGGCATCGTACTGGTCCCGCTCCCGGTTGTAGCCCGAGAGGAGGATGCAGCTCTCCACGATCTCCAGGGGGATTCCGAGAATCGACCGTATCCTCTTCTCAACGGCCGTTTCAAGCCCCCTGGGCGCGTTCTGATCCCAAAAGATTTTGACGCGCATCAATCAATAGCTGTGGTGATGGGCCCGTATAAACGTATTGAGCGCCTCATCGGGGAGTATATCGGGAGGAACTACCGCTGCGCCGTGGAGATAGGGGTCGGTGAGAACCTGGTGGCTGCACGGATCATCAGGGATGCCGGGGTCTCCATCCGCTGCACCGATATCAGGCCCTTGCCTTCAGAACCCGGGATACCCATCGTGAAGGATGACATCTTTTCACCGACGGAGGGCCTCTACTCGGGGGCAGATCTCCTGTATGCCATCCGGCCGGGGGTCGAGATGGTGCCGCCCCTGATCGCCCTCGCAGAGAGGACGGGGGCGGATCTCCTCGTCTATCACCTGGGGAACGAGATCTATGGAACCGGTGGGGAGCTCATCGACTGCGGCGTGATCCTCCACCGGTATCATTACCGGGAGAAGCTCGGGAAATAGGATTTCCCTCTCCCTCGGGGGATTGAAATCCCCCTACGGGCCAAAAAGTAACCTTTTTTCTCCCTCGGGGTTCAGGAAATACATTTCCTTCTCCCTCGGGGATTTGATAATCCCCTCGAGGATTGAAATCCCCCTACGGGCCCCCGAAGAGGGTGGACTGACCGCCGGGCCCCTTCGCCCCGGGGCTCTTCGGCCGGGGCTTCTCCTCCCCCGCCTCCTTCTTCTCCCTCTCCACCTTCTGCTCTTCTTCCATCTTCTCCTGCCGTTCGGCCGCTTCAACGACCTCCTGGGCCCTCTCCCTGTCATGGATGAGCATGGTGAGTTCCTCCGCGTTCAGCGAGAGGTCCCTTTCGTGGGCGACGGGGTTTGCTTCGACGAGAAGGGAGAGGAGGGTGAGGTGATCCTCCCGGAGGACCTCCTGGGGGATGTGAGCTCTCTCCCCGATCTTCCGGAGGAGGGATTCCCGCACCGCCCTCTGCCGCCGGTGACCGGAGATCCTCCGCCACCGTGCAGGTGGCATGAGCCTGGCCCTGATCCCCCGGCCACCGGCTGCAAGCGACGAACCGAGGAGCATAACCGCATTCGCGTACCTCCAGAGGGAGTAATATTGCCGCCTGAGCGTGAGGCCCAGGTACTCATCGGCCCGCGAGACCCACCGGTAGGCCAGTGCCAGGGATCCGGGATCCGGAAGGTGTATGAGGTTCCCCTCGATCCACTGGAGCACGGTATCCGGGGGTTCGTCCGCGGCCTGGGCCTCGGCGAGGAGGGCAGCATCCTCCCGCCCTTTGAAGAGGGAGAGGATCAGGTCGAAGATGGAGGCCCGGTCATCCTTTGGCGACGAGACGACATCCCCCTCGGCCACACGGTCCCTCCCGCTGGACGCCCCGTGGAGCATGTTGATGGAGGCCCGGAGATCGCCCCCTCCACGTTCGGCGATACGGGCGAGGGCGGCCTCAGAGCAGGCGAGAGCCTCGTTTGCGCAGATGAACTTCAGCCTGGGGACGATGGACCTCGCCTGGATCGCCCTGAAGAGGACGGGTTCGCACTTTGCCCGGACTTCTGACGGTATGCCGTACAGGTCATTTGCGATCAGGATGATGGGCTGTAAGGAGATGCGGATCACCTCGAGGATCTCCCTCGCCCCGCCCCGGTCTGCGGTCCCGTGGAGGTTGTCCGCCTCGTCGAAGACTATGAGTTTCCTTCCTGCCCCGGAGAGGCTTTGCGTGACGCTCGCCACTCCCGCAACCCGCCCGATGGCATCCTTGGTCCGCTGGTCGCTCGCGTTCAGCTCGATGATCTCCCAGCCCATATCAGAGGCGAGGGCATGGGCGGACGAGGTCTTCCCGATCCCGGGCTTCCCGTAGAGGAGGAGGGGCTTTCTTCCCGGGCTCCATGACCGGGCCCAGTCGTACATGGCCTTTACCGCGGGCCCGTTCCCGACGAGATCGGCGAGCCTCAGGGGCCGGTACTTCTCTGCCCAGTCCATACCCCATCATCGGTCAGAAATGAAATAAATTATCTCTTATGAAGACCGAGATACCTTGACAGGAACGGGCGATGGAAGAGAAGAGCTGCTCCATAGACTCGGTGAAAAAGGCGGTGCGCGAGTACGAGGGGGTGACCCGGAAGCACGGCATCGGGGAGATGATCAAGGCCCTTCGGATCGACGCCCCCGATGTCATCGCCTCCTTCGGCGAGGATGCCGCGGTGATCCGGCACAACGACCAGGCCCTCCTCCTTGCCGCCGACGGTATCTGGAGCAAGCTCATGGAGGCGGATCCCGAATGGGCAGGGTACTGCTCGGTCCTCGTGAACATCCATGACATCGCCGCGATGGGGGGGCGGCCCATCGCCCTCGTGGATGTCCTCTCCCTCTCCGACGAGAAGATCCGGGACCATGTGACGGCCGGCATGCTCTCGGCCTGCTCGCAGTTCAATGTCCCCATCGTCGGGGGCCACCTCCACCCGGACACCCCTTACAGCGTGATCGACGTGGCCATCCTCGGGATTGCCCGCCTTGACTCGGTCATCTTCTCCCATACGGCACAGAGCGGGGACGCGGTCATCGCTGCCATCGATCTGGACGGGAGAGTCCACCCATCATGCGCCCTCAACTGGGACTCGGTGACCATGAAGACACCCACCCAGGTCCGGGCCCAGATCCAGATGCTCCAGACCCTCGGCGAGGCACACCTGGTCACCGCAGGAAAGGACATCAGCAACCCGGGGGTCATCGGGACCCTGGGAATGCTCCTCGAGATGAGCGAGAAGGGGGCTGTCATCGAGCTGGATGCCATCCCGAAGCCGGACCTGAAAGCCCATGGCATCAGCTTCGAGCAGTGGGTCAGGATGTACCCCGGCATGGGCTTTGTCCTGACCGCGAACAAGAAACACGTGGACGAGATCTGCCGGAGGTTCGCATCGGTGGGGATGGCCGCACGCCCCATCGGCCACCTGAACGGGGACCGGAACCTCTGCATCGAGTACGGAGGGGAGCAGGCCTCGGTCTTTGACCTGAAGAAGGAGAGCGTGATGGGGATCGTCACGAACCCCTGCGGGCTCGATCTATGAGGATCGGGATAGGAGCCGGCCCTGATATCCGAAAGGTCCTCTCTTCCGCGGCCGGAGCAGGATCGGGCATCCAGGTTTTCTGTTATACGAGCAGGGAGTATTCCAAGGACATCCAGGATACCTGTCTCAGGCTGAGCGACCATCCCGGGGAATCCATGATCAGGGCACTCATGGATGGCGAGATCGATGCAGCGGTGCGCGGCTCCCTCCCCACGTCCTCCACTCTCAGGGCGCTGAAGGATGCTACCGGCGTAGACCATCTGCTTCGGATCGCCATCCTCTCGACCCCGAAAGGGAAAATGTTCCTCCTGGCCCCTGTAGGGGTGGACGAGGGGTGGACGGTTGCCGAGAAGGTGGAGCTCGTGGAGAGAGGAAGGGATCTCGCAGCCCGGTTCGGTCTTCCCGGGGATGTGGCAGTCCTCTCCGGCGGGCGTCTCGGGGACGTAGGACGGCACCCCGCGGTCGACCGCACCCTCGCCGACGCCGAGCTCGTCGCCCGCCTCTCGGGCGCCACCCATCGCGAGATCCTCATCGAGGACGCCATCCGGACGGCAGGAATGATCCTCGCCCCGGACGGGATCTCAGGGAACCTCATCTTCCGCACCCTCGTCCACCTCGGGGAAGGGAGAGCCCACGGGGCCCCGGTCGTAAATATCGACAGAATCTTTGTTGATACCTCGCGCGCTTCCCCGGATTACTCAAATGCTCTTATTACCGCTTCCCGGCTCGTAAAAATGTAAGAATCCTTTAAAATGAGTTATTTTGGGAAATGCCTGAATATATCCGTTTTTCAACCAACCCGTATTTCGTCTCCGTCCGTCGATAGAGGGGATTTGGTGGCTCCTTCGAGATAAGAAATCCTGATTTTTTGAGCAAATGGAAAGAAAAGTTTAAATATTGACTGATATAGTAATTTGTGGGTGAAATTGAATGGCTGATTTACCAATTGCAGCAGTGGTTCGGATTGCCAAGAAGAACGGGGCCGAGCGGGTCGGAAGCGATGCAGCGGCAGCTCTTGTCGGCAAGGCCGAGGCCTATATCGCGAACCTGACGAAGGAGGCAAACCGCCTCGCCCAGCACGCAGGAAGGAAGACCATCAAGGAAGAGGATGTTGATCTCGCGGCAAAGTCCTGAATCAACCCTTTTTCCATCCTGAATCCCGTCTTTCCTGTCTCTTCTATCAACAGATCCTGATTTGATCCCGATCCCGATCCCGAAGGACTCCCTCTAGAACACGCCTTTTGTGCTCGGGACACCCCTCTCGCCCGGTACAACTGCCACGGCCTCGCCAAGGGCTCTCCCGAAGGCCTTGAAGACAGCCTCGCACCGGTGGTGATCGGACCTCCCTGAAAAGGTGATGTGGGCGGTGATGCCCCCGTTTGTGCAGAGGCTCGCGAAGAAGTGCTCGAAGAGATCGGTGGGGATGGTCCCGAGGACCGGCGACCCGAAGGATCCGGTGAAGACAAGGTACCCCCTCCCCCCGCAGTCGATGGAGGCCTGGGCGAGGGATTCGTCCATGGGGACGGAGGCGAAGCCGAAACGGCCGATCCCCTCCCCCCCGCCGATGGCCTTCCTGATGGCCTGCCCGAGGACAATTCCCGTATCCTCCACCAGGTGGTGGGGATCCACGTCGAGATCCCCCGATGCGCTGCACGCAAGATCGAACCTCCCGTGGCGCGCGAATGCCCCGAGCATGTGGTCGAGGAAGGGGATGCCGGTCGCAACCGATGCCTTTCCCTTTCCGTCGAGCCCGATGCTTACTATAATCTTCGTCTCAGCCGTCTTCCTCTCAACCTTCCCCTTTCTCATCGGCATACCTCCATCGCCTTCCCAAGATCGATCCTTCCATTGTACAGGGCGGATCCGAGAACCACCCCGGAAGCACCCAGGTCTCGCAGTGTTGCGATGTCCCCGAGGCTTGTAATACCCCCTGCGACAACGACCGGAAGATCGGTGGCCGCAAGAAGGTTCTTCACGGGTTCGGTCCTGATGCCCTGCTGCAGCCCCTCCACGTCCACGTTCGTGAAGAGGAGGGACCCGGCACCGAGACCCTCAAACCGCTTCGCCCAGCCAAGGTAATCGCCCCCGGGATCCCTCCACCCTTCCACCACCACCTGGCCTGCCCTCGCATCCACAGCAGCCATGACCCGGGCGGCCCCCGCTTCCTCCGAGAGAATGCTCACGGACTCCGGTTCCCGCACCGCGAGGGTCCCCAGGATCACCCGGTCCACTCCGGTCTCCAGCCAGCTCCGGGCATCCTTGACTGACCGGATACCCCCGCCGAGCTGCATGAAGATACCGGTCTCGCGGAGTATTCCTTTGATAATGCCGGCATTTGTTCCCGAGTCGCCGAAGGCCCCATCCAGGTTGATAATATGCAGGGCCTCTGCCCCGGCCTCCACCCATCTCCTGGCGCAGTCCACCGGGTCCCCGAAGACGGTGGCAGTCTCCCGCTTCCCCTGGACGAGCTGGACGCACTTACCTCCCAGGATGTCGACCGCGGGGAAGACCCTCATCGCCATGCCCTAGCGCACCATCCGATCTATGGGGACAACGAGGATGTCCCTCGCCCCCGCCTTTTTTAAGAGGGGGATGAGACGGTAGATCCGCTCCTCCTCCACGACTGCGTGGACCGCCACGAGGTCCTCGGATGATGCCACCTCCATCACCGTGGGCCCGGAGAGCCCGGGAAGCACCCTCTTCACCTCCCCGAGCGCCGGCCTCCGGACGTTCATCATCAGGTAGCACTGCCCCCGGGCGCGGACGACGCTCTCCAGGGCCACCCGGATCTCCTCCACCTTCTCCCCTTTCTCCCCGATCGATGCCTCGTTCCCGATGAGCCTCGTGGAGGTGGTGAGCACCTCGTCGAGCTCTCTCAGGTGGTGAGTCCGGAGGGTGTCCCCGGACGAGGTGAGATCGACGATGGCATCCGCGATGCCGAGGTGCGGGGTCACCTCGCAGGCACCCCCGACCTGCACGATTGAGATGGTTACGTCCCGTTCGCCGAAGAAGGCCCGGGTGAGCCTGGGGAACTCGGTGGCAATCCGGGCTCCAGCGAGATCGGCGATCTTTTTTACCTCCGACTCTTCGGGGACCGCCACCACGAGACGGGCCTTCCCGACCTGGAGGTCCAGGAGGTCGGCCACCCTCGACCCCCGTTCTTCCACCATGTCATGACCGGTGATCCCGAGATCCGCAACCCCCGTGGCCACGTACTCGGGGATGTCGGCCGGCCTCGCGTACAGGATCTCGACCTGCGGGTCCCGGGTCTGGGCGATGAGCCGCCGCTCGTTGCCCTCCGATACATGGAGCCCGCTCTTCTCGAGGATCTCCCTGACAGGCCCCGCGATCCTCCCCTTGTTCGGGACTGCCAGGCGGACGCGGTCAGAAGGTCTTGAGCTCACCGTTGATTACCTTCTCCGTGACGCAGGTGACATTCTCGAAGGAGGTGTCCAGGATGGACTCGACCTCGTACGAGATGGTCTTGAAGCTCGCCCCGGGCTTTGGGAGGATCTGTGCGCTTGCAACGAGAGGCTGGTCGATGGGGTTCCCGATCTGGGAGAGGATCCGGATGTAGATCTCCTCGATCCCCTCCACCTTCTCCACGCACTCCCGGGCGACCTGCGTGGAGAGGAGGTTGTAGATCTTCCCGATATGGTTGATGGGGTTCTTCCCGCTCGTCGCCTCCATGGACATGGGCCGGTTGGGCGTGATGAGGCCGTTGCACCGGTTCCCCCGGCCGACTGACCCGTCGTCCCCCATCTCGGCCGAGGTCCCGATAACCGTGAGAAAGACCGACCCGGTATCCGGGTTGTCGGCGGTGTTCACCTCGACCATCACCTCGCGGTTCGTATGCCGGCGGGCCACCTTCTCCAGCCCCGCCTGCATCATCTCCTTGATTTCCAGGTACTCGTGGATGCCGGAGCAGTAGCGCCCCACCATGGCGCATGCCAGGGTGATCTTGATGATCTCCCCGTCCCGGAGGGCCATGATCTTCACGTCCTGGCCGATGGCAGGGCACTTCTTCCTGAGGGGACCATCGATGTGTTCAGAGAGGGCGAGAACGATGGTCTCGGCCTCAGAGAAAGGGGCATGGCCCACGCCGAATGAGGTGTCGTTGGCCCGGGGCTTGTTGTCCTGGCAGGGCCTGAAGACATCGCGGAGGTCGGTGGATCCCACCCCGAGGCGGCAGTCGACGATGACGTCCCGGTCGAGGTCCGCGTTCGTGAGGGTGGAGCGGAGGTAATCCCGTGCCGCCTTCACGGCGACCGCATCGGTGGGTATGTGGATCCCGTTGAACTGCTTCGTGGCCCGGCCGACGAGGAGGACGTAGATGGGCTTGATGACCTTTCCCCCGCCGAAGGCGGGGATGGTCTCCCCCCCCACCACCTCGCCCTGGTCGGTGTTGTGGTGGAGAACGGCACCGCACTCCTCGATGTAGGCCCTGCTAAGGGCACGGCTCACCGATTCGGCGATCCCGTCCATGAGGCTGTCGGGGTGGCCGATCCCCTTCCGTTCCACGAGCTCGATCCGCTGCTGTTCGATGGGCGTCTGATCGAGGGCTTCCACGCGAATATTCCTGCTCATCGCTCGCCTCGCTTTCTTGTAGCGCGATAATAGGAAAGGGTCAGGTCATCATTTAACCGTTTCCAACCGGGTATCTCCGCTCGTAGGGGCGGAGCGAGATGCGGATCTGTCCCTCCCGGAAGACACGGATGGTGCCGCCGCTCTCGGAGATCGTCACCCCCACCACCGGGTGCTCGCGGGTGATGGCGGCGGTCGCCCGGTGCCTCCCCCCGAGACCTCCCGGGAGGACCACATCCCGCGCCGAGGCATCCAGGTACCGCCCCGAGGCGAGGATGAAGCCATCGGTGTTCACCACGAAGACTCCGTCGAGCTGGGCGAGCTCCTTGATGGACTCCCAGTTCTCCCGGTTCTTCACATCGCAGACCGCCTGGTGCTGCCCCTCGTAGGGGTTGAGGATGGCCTGGTGGGAGTGCCGGATGATGGTCTCCCCGTCGCCGATGATGAACGCGGTCCCGATGGCCCTCCCCTCGCGGCCCTCTACCGCGATCTGCATGGCAAGGGAGAGGACCGAGAACATCACCTCCCTGGGTACGATGTCCTCGAACTCCCGGACCCGGATGAAGTTCTTCCCCTCCTCGATGTCGTAGAGGAGGATGGCATAGGGGAAGACCCCGACGACCATCCCCTTCTCGAGCCTCCGCTCCAGGTAGAGCTGGATGGCGGTGTCGAGCATGTGCCGCTCGCTGATCTCGAGGATATCCGGCATGGTGAGGTCCTGGACGACGTCGATCTGGAGCTCCCGCACCCAGATGACCGGGATCTCGCTCTCGCAGTCGCACCGCTTCGTGTAGGAGACGATCGCCTTCGCACCGATGGCTGTCGCGATCTTCGCCGCGGCCTCCATCATGAGATCCTCGTTCGCCACTTAGAGGAACCCCCTGATGAGGTCCGGGATCTCCCCGGGGCGATCTGCAACCGTGATCCCCAACCCTTCGAGCCTCCGGATCTTGGACCGGGCATCCCCCTCCCCGCCTTCGATGATGGCTCCGGCATGGCCCATCCGCTTCTCCGGGGGTGCAGTTACTCCAGCTATGTAGGCAACGAGGGAGAGATCTGTTGAGGCAGCCCCCTCCTCCTCGAGGCTCCCCCCGACCTCCCCGATGAGGACCACGGCCTTTGTCTCCCGGTCCTCCCCGAACCGTTCAAGGACGTCGGAGAAGGTCTGCCCGATGACCGGGTCCCCACCAATCCCGACGACCGTGGACTGGCCGATGCCCGCCCTCGTGAGCTCGTGGATCACCTCGTAGGTGAGGGTCCCGCTCCGTGACACCACCCCAACGTTCCCCCGTGTAGCGAGATGGGAGGGGATGATCCCGAGCTTGCACTCGCCGGGTGAGATGAGCCCCGGGCAGTTGGGCCCGATGACGGTCGCCCCCTGGAGCCGGGCATACTCGATGGCCTTCATGGTGTCGTGGACCGGGATCTGCTCGGTGATGGCAACGATGAGCTCGAGGCCGGCATAGGCGGCCTCCATGACAGAGTCCATGGCCGCCCCGGCCGGCACGAAGACGACGCTCGCCCGGGCGTCGTGCTCCCGGAGGGCTTCCCTTATGCTGTTGTACACGGGAACCCCGTGGATCGACTGGCCGCCCTTCCCGGGCGTGACGCCGGCCACGACTCCCTTCCCGCCCACCTCCCTTGCATAGGTGTTCATGAGCGGGATGTGGAAAGCCCCCTGGTTGCCTGTCGCGCCTGCGACGAGGACACCGGTGGACCGGTCGGCGAAGATCATCGGATCGCCTCCACGGCAGCCTTTACAGCCTCGTCCATAGTCTCGAACATCGTGTAGCTCCGGCTCGCGAGGAACCTCCTCCCCTCCTCTTCGTTCGTCCCCGCGAGTCGGACCATCACCTTCTGCCGGACGTCAGCCTCCAGGATCCCCCTGGCCACCTCATCGCATCGCGTGATTCCCCCGAGGAGGTTAACCAGGATCACCTGCACCGAAGGTACGGATGCCACCAGCTTCACTGCATGTTTCACCCGTTCGCGGTCCGCTCCTCCGCCCACATCCAGGAAGTTCGCTGCCCTGCCGCCGTAGAGCGCGATCAGGTCGATGGTCGCCATAGTGAGGCCCGCACCGTTCCCGATGACCCCGATCTCCCCATCAAGGTCGACGTAGGAGAACCCGTGGGTCTCCGCCTCCTGCTCCCTCTCTGTCTGGGCACGACCCCTGCGCATCCCCTGGCGGGTGAGGGCGCTGTCGTCGACGATGATCTTTGCGTCTGCGGCAAAGATCCCCTTCTTCGTGGTGACGAGGGGGTTGATCTCGGCGAGGACAGCGTCCTTCTCCCTGAAGACGCGGTACAATTTGTTCACGACGGGTGCGAAATCCTTTACCATCCCGCCGAGGAGGTCCCGAAGGGCGAACGGCGGGATATCGGTGAGGAGGGGAGAGACCGTCATCCTCCGTACCGCTTCGGGATGCTCCCTCGCTACCGCTTCGATCTCGACCCCTCCGGACTCTGCAAAGAGGAGGAGGGGCATCCGGGAGGACCGATCGACGGCGATGGAAAGGAAGAACTCCTTCTCAATATCCAGACACTCTTCAGCGAGGATCTCCCTGACGGGCACACCCCGGATCTCCTTTGCAAAGAGGATCCCTGCCTGTTCGATGGCCCGGGCCGTTTCGGTGACAACGATCCCCCCGGCCTTGCCTCTCCCACCCACAGCCACCTGTGCCTTCAGGACGAGGTGGTCCCCGAAGGTCCCGAGATGGGGTTCAAGCTCGCCAGGGCTCCTGAACGCCACCCCCATGGGAACGGGTATCCCGTAAGCCCTGAAGATCTCCTTTGCCTCGTGCTCCGAGAGTCTCATGGTTTCTCTCCCCTCACGAGCTCCATTCCCTTCTTCAGTGCGCTCACGTATCGCCTCATCCCTTCTTCTCCCTCACGAGCTCCATGCCCCTCCTCAGCGCGCTCATGTTCAGCTTCTCGGTGCCCTTCGGGACGCTGTCGAGGACTGCCTTCTCGATGGCGTCCTCAGAGACGATGCCCGTCGCCGCGACCAGGGCCCCGAGCATGACGATGTTTGCCACGATGACCTTCCCCAGGGTGTTCCTCGCCTCCGAGGTCGCCGGGATCTCGTGGAAGGTGCACTCCGGCCGGCCCTCGACCATGTCCGGGTCGATGAGCATCACCGCTTCCTTCGGGGCCTTCGCCCCGTAGCGCTCGAACCCCTCCCGGGACATGATCACATAGGTATCAGGGACGCTCACCTCGGGGTAGAGGATGGGCTCGTCATCGATGACCACCGAGGACATGGAGGCGCCGCCCCGCGCCTCCGGCCCGTACACCTGGGTCTGCACCGCGTACTTTCCGTTGTAGAGCGCAGCAGCCCGTCCGAGGATGACGGCGGCGAGGATGATCCCCTGCCCTCCGAAGCCCGAGAACCGGATCTCGTGCCTCATGGCGGCACCCCCATGGCCGGCCGGTTCCTCCGTATAAACTCTCCCACGGTGAACATATCCTCGGGGACCGGTTTCCCTTCCTGGACGAGCCGGTTGTACTTCTGGAGGAGGATGGCATGGTCCTTCAGGTACTCGACCGTCTCCGCGACATCCCGGAGTTTGTTCCTTCTCCCGTACGCGGTGGGGCACTGGGTGAGGACCTCGATGAGAGAGAAACCTGGTGTCTCGAGGCCTGTCTGGATGGCCCGCGTCAGCTCCTTCACGTGGTAGGAGGTCCAGCGGGCGACGTGGTTCGCTCCTGCCACCACGGCGAGGGCCGAGAGGTCAAAGACGCCCTCTCCCGAGCCATAGGGCGTGGTGGTGGTGATCGCCCCCCGGGGGGTGGTAGGGGACCCCTGCCCGCCGGTCATCCCGTAGATCCAGTTGTTCATGCAGATAACGGTCATGTCCACGTTTCTCCGGCATGAGTGGATGAAGTGGTTCCCCCCGATGGCCGCGAGGTCTCCGTCGCCGGTGAAGACCACGACGTGAAGGTCAGGGCGTGCGAGCTTGATCCCCGTGGCAAAGGCAAGCGCCCTCCCGTGGGTGGTGTGGAGGGAGTCGGTCTTTATGTAGCCCGGCGCCCGCGATGAGCACCCGATCCCCGAGACAAAGACCGTCTCCTCCCATTTCCAGCCCAGGGTGTCCACGGCGTGGAGCGTGCAGTTGATGACCGTCCCGTTCCCGCACCCGACGCAGTAGATGGTCGGGAGCCGGTCGATCCGGTACCAGTCCCTGAAGCTCATCGGGAGCCCTCCAATGCCCTCACCAGTTCATCCGGTGTGTGGAGCTCCCCGCCGAGCTTGGGGATGGGGATGACCGGCACATCGGTGTGCCGCTCCATCTCCCGGGCCATCTGCCCGAGGTTCATCTCGGGGACGAGGAATGACTTCGCCTCCGGGAACTCCGAGAGGGCGAACTCGGGAAAGGGCCAGACGACGCGGAGCTGGAGGTGCCCGATCTCCTCTTTCGGCCGGTCGTGGAGCACCTGGTGCACCGTGCGGGTCGGCGCCCCGTAGGAGACAAAGACCTGCTCCGCGTCCGGGCTCGTGACCCGGTAATCCGCTATCTCCTTCCGTGCCGATTCCACCTTCCGGACGAGGCGCATCACGAGCTTCTCATGGGCCTTCGGGTTCGTGGTCGCAGGGTAGCCGCGCTCGTCGTGGGTGAGGCCGGTCACGTGGACCCCGTATCCTTCCCCAAAGACCGGGAAGCCCGGAATATCATCCCCGCCCGCTTTGAAAGGCATGGTGCCTGGATCGAGCTTCTTCCTCCCGATCACCTCCACCGAATCGGGGATGGTCAGCCTCTCCCGCATGTGGCCGATGATCTCATCGCCCATGAGGAAGGTGGGGACCCGGTAGCGCTCGGAGAGGTTGAACGCCTTCACCGTGAGCTCGAACATCTCCTGGACCGAGGCAGGGGAGAGCGCGATGATGCTGTAGTCCCCGTGGGACCCGAACCGGCACTGGAGCATGTCCCCCTGGGCCCCGAGGGTGGGCTGGCCCGTCGAGGGGCCGCCCCGCTGGATGTTCACGATGACACAGGGGGTCTCGGTCATGGCCGCGTATCCGATGTTCTCCATCATCAGGGAGAAGCCGGGCCCGCTCGTGGCCGTCATGGCGCGGGCACCCGTCCAGGAGGCACCGATCACCGCCGCGATGGAGGCGATCTCGTCCTCCATCTGGATGAAGACCCCCTTCGTCTTCGGGAGCTTCACCGCCATGTGCTCCGCAACCTCGGTTGAAGGGGTGATGGGGTAGCCTGCAAAGAACCGGCAGCCGGCTGCGAGCGCCCCTTCGGCGCAGGCGGTGTTCCCCTGCATGAACTCGAGCCGGCTCAAAACTCGATCACCACCTTCTGGGGTTCGTTCTCCTTCTCGTCATCCCACCGGATGGCCTGGTCCGGGCAGATCATCTGGCAGAGGCCGCAGACGGTCCGGCCATAGAGGCGCTGGAGCCGGCAGTTGGGGCAGCGCTCGGGCCGGTCGAGCTCGGGGATGATGATCCCCCGCTCGTTCTGGTCCTTCCCCTCCTTGAAGATCCGGTAAGGGCAGACGAGCATGCAGAGGTTGCACCCCTTGCACCGGTCGCTGTCGATGACGAGCTTCATGGTATGGTTCCTAGAGAGTATGGAACCGTGCCTGACATTGTGCTTTCGCTTCCTCCCGGACCCTGCCAAAGAGGTCGTTCCCGTAGGCGTCGATCCCCACCACGAGAGGCAGGTGATCGACATCGATCACCCAGACCGCCTCGGCCATGCCGAGTTCGGGGAAGTGGACTCCCTTGAGACACATTCGCGAAGCGGCAAGGGCTGCGCACCCGCCCGTGAAGGCAAGGTACACCGCCTTTCCCTGGAGGAGATTGACGACTCCTCCCCCCATGCCTCCTTTCCCGATGATCCCCCTGACACCTGCATCGATCAGGAACTTGGTCAGGGAATCCATCCTCGCCGAGGTCGTGGGACCGGCGGCAATGATCCTTTCCCCGGCGACTACGGGCCCGCAATGGTAGACAACGGCACCCCGGGGATCGAAGGGGATGCCCTCCTCCTGCATCCGCAGGTGGGCCTCGTCCCTCGCCGTGTACACGATCCCCGACAGGGTGATCCTGTCACCGGCCCGGAGGGAGAGGATCTCATCGCCCAGGGGGGTGGTGAGATCGATCACTTCCTTACCTCCACGACCCTCGTTGCCCGTCGGCAGGCCCAGCACTGGACGTTCACCGCAACGGGGAGGGATGCGGTATGGCAGGCGCCTTTCTTCACCTTCACGGCAAGGGCCGTTATGTCCCCGCCGAGCCCCATGGGCCCTATGCCGAGGGCGTTCACCGCGTCGCAGAGCTCCTGTTCGAAGGGGTCCATGGTATCGATGGGGAGGAGGAGGGCCTCTTTGGAGAGAGCCGCAACTCCGTCAAAGGTGGAACCTATTCCCACCCCGAGGATCACGGGCGGGCAGGGCTTTCCTCCCGCAAGGGCAACCGTCTCGACGACGAACTGCTTCACCTCACTCGTCCGCGTGGGGAGGAGCATCCCGATCCGAGAGACATTCTCGGAACCGGCCCCCTTGGGAAGGACCGTGACGGTGAGCCTCTCTCCGGGCCTGACACGGATAGCCGGGATCCCCGGGCCCGTGTTGTCACCGGTATTCTTTCGGGTGCAGGGGTCCACGGTATTCGGGCGCAGGGGTATCTTCTCTGTTGCGATCCGTACCCCGCGGGCGAGCGCCTCTTCGAGAGCCCGGGTATAGGGAACATTGGGGGGCAGGGTGAGGTAGACGACCGGGATGCCGGTATCCTGGCAGATCAGGGATCTGCCCTTCCTTGCGAGCTCGATGTTCGCGAGGATGTTCTCAAACTCCCCGCGGGCTACCGGGTTCCTCTCACGCCCGTATGCCGACCGTATCGCCCGTTCAATGTCATCGGGGAGCCGGACCTCGGCCTCGGCGAGAGCATCAGCCGTAGCATCCGCGACAGCCGTGAGGAGGGCCGGGTCATCGGGATGATGCATTATAGAGAAATGGAGAACTGTGGCGATATAAATGTGGATGAATGTATTCCAGTACCAGATGAAAAAAAGATGATGATGGGGGTTGGAGAAGTCAGGTCTTCGATTTTTCAGGGTGCTTCTCGTGGCGCTTCTCGCCAGGCTTCTCGCCGCCCTTCTCGGCTCCCTTTTCAGGTGCCTTCTCGGCATGCTTCTCGCCGGGCTTCCCTGCTCCCTTCTCGGCATGCTTCTCGCCCGGTTTCTCGGCTCCCTTCTCCCCGGCCGCTTCAGGGGCCTCCTCGGCAGCCGCCGCGGGGGCGACCGGCGGGGCGACGACCTTCTCCTCGGCGATCTTCACATGGGTCGCCCGGATGCCCGAGACCTTGTGCTCGGTAATCTCGATCCGTGAGGGACTGGGGAGCTTGTGACTGCCGTGGCGCAGGGCGTCCTTCACCTTCTCCATGTTCTGGGTCAGGGTGTAGACCGAGAGGATCTTCTGGCCCGGGTAGACCCGTGCCGCGGAGCCCACGGCCTTCCCGAAGGAGAGGCGCATGCCCTCGGAGACACGGTCTGCGCCGGCGCCCGTCGCCTGCTTGTTCTCCCGGAGGATGTGGTGGGGGTAGACCCGGATCTTCAGCCTGAAGTTCGCCCGGCCCAGCTCCTGGAGCCGGCGGTTGATGACGATGCGGGCCGCCTCGAGGGCCGTATGCCGGATCTGGCACCCCTCCAGGACGATGAGGGAGAGTTCCAGGGGGAACTCCTCGGTGAGGTTTCCCATGTCGAACTGGACCAGCTTGGACCCGGGTACGCCACCCATGTATTCACGCCGCGTGTATGCCATCTTGGCGAGGTTCCTGTACATCCTTCCCGGTTTCCTGACCATTGGAGAACACCCTCACGGGACTTCGTGCTCACGAAACTTCGTCCTTACGAACCTTCGTGCTTTATAAAAAGGAGGTCTGGTTTCATAAACCTTGCTAATCCGAGGATCCACCGGAGATCAGATCGAGGACATGGCGCCGGATCTCGACGAAGTCCGCGCAGGTCCGGTCCCTCGGGTGCGGACATTTCTGCACGGGGACGATCTCGCGGATCCTCCCGGGCCTCTCGGTGAGGACCACGATCCGGTCGGCGAGGAAGACCGCCTCGTCGACACTGTGGGTGACGAAGAGGATGGTCTTCCGGGTCTTTCTCCAGATCTCCTGGAGCTCCGTCTGCATCAGGTTCCTCGTCTGGGCGTCGAGGGCCCCGAAGGGCTCGTCCATGAGGAGGGCCGCGGGCTCGGTCGCGAGCGCCCGGGCGACCGCAACCCGCTGCCGCATCCCGCCCGAGAGCTCGTACGGGAGGTTCCTCTCGAATGAGGCGAGGCCGACCAGGTCCAGGTACTTCCTTGCAACGGCAAACCGTTCCTCCCGGTCCCTCCCCTGCACCTCCAGCCCGAAGGAGACGTTATCGAGGACCGTCCGCCACGGGAAGAGGGAGTACTCCTGGAAGATCATGGCGATCCGACGCGAAGGGCCTGAGAGGGCCTCGCCGTCCACCTGGATCGATCCCGTGGTGGGGGTGTCGAGGCCGGCGATGATCCGGAGGAGGGTCGTCTTCCCGCACCCCGACGGCCCGAGGATGCAGAGGAACTCCTCGTCATCGACTGTCAGGTTGATCCCATCGAGAGCCGGGACCTGCTCGCCGGTCCCGGTGACAAAGACCTTGGAGAGGTCGCGGATAGCGAGCTTCACCGCTCGAGCCCCCTCCAGCAGAACCAGCGATCCTCGACCGAGCGGAAGAGGAGGTCAAAGGCGATCCCGATGATCCCGATGGTGATCATCCCGGCGATGATGTAGTGCATCTGCCCGAAGTTGTATGCATAGAGGGTCAGGTAGCCGAGGCCAGAGGTGGTCCCGGGGAGCCACTCTGCAGCGATGACGCACATCCAGGCGATCCCGAACCCGACCCGGAGGCCGGTCCAGATGGTGGGAGCCGCCCCGGGCAGGACCACCTTTGCAAGGACCTGCCGCTCGGATGCCCCGAGGGTCTGGGCCACCTCGACCCAGGTCTTCTTGATCGCCCTCACGCCGTCGATGGTATTGAGGAGGATGGGGAAGAAGGCGCCAAGGAAAATAATGAAGATCATGGAGTTGATTCCCACCGAGAACCAGGCGATGGCGAGGGGGCCCCACGCGAGGGGAGGGATCGGCCGGAGGAGCTGGATGGTGGTGTCCGCGAGGGCGTCAAGGCGCCGGGACCACCCCATCCCGACCCCGAGGGGTATCGCGATGGCAAGGGCCACCAGGAAACCGGCCCCCACCCTCTCGAGGGATACCATGGCATTGTGCAGCAGGCTCCCGGTCCCCAGGATATCGATCGTGGGGGAGAGGAGCACCGGGAGCACGGTCTCCAGCCTCGGGAGGATGAACTGGTTGTTGATGAACCGCGCCGCGATCTCCCAGACAATAAGGATGAGGATGGGGAGGAGGATGCCGAGAGGTCTTCTCATGCCCTCTAAGCCTGTACCTCCTTCACGGATAAACCGCTCTCCTCAAGGGCGTACCGGAGCATGACGTCCTGGATGGACCCCTTGCCGGGCGCCGCCATCACGATGGGCTTTCCTGCGGCCGACCGCTCCTTCGCCCACTGGACGAAGGAGTCCCAGTCCGTTGCAGGTGAGGATGTGACAACGACAACCCCCGAGCCCTCGTTGTTCAGGGCCATGAGGATCTTGAGCGGGGTTCCCTGGTCAATGGCCGAGATGGCGGGTGGATTCCCGACGTAGGCCATCTGGATGGTCTTCGTTGCCGCGAGCTGCATCAGCTGGGGCCCGGCATCGGCCGGGATGAGCTTCAGGGTGGCCACCTTCTGGCCTTTCACCAGGAGGTCCACGAGATCCGGCCTCGTGGCCGTCGGGTCCTCCGGCTTCAGCGCGATCCCATAGGTATCGTTGAAGTACTGCCATTTCTTCACCGCCACGAAGAGAGATGCGTGGTGGTCAGAGAGGAGATACCCGACCCCGACGGGGTTTGCCTCAGCGGGGGGGACGGCAATGCTCGACGCGTTGATCATGGCCATGGCACGGTCGTACGGGCCGGTGTCGAAGAGGAGGGCCTTCGTCTGGTCATCGGTGGTGTTCTTCAGGGTCCCGGTGATGGTGCCCAGCTCGCGGAGGGCATACACGAACTCCAGCTGGCCGCCCATCCATTGCTCGGAGGGCTCGTTCACGAACTTGACCGTGGGAAATGACCGTTCCAGGATCTCAACCGAGGATACCGTGATATTCCCGTAGGTGAAGTTCCCCTTCCCGGCGAGCCATTCTGCGGTGATATCCGCCGCCTCCGACTGGTGGTCGTTGATATACCGGGTGGCGAGGATGGTCGCCGCCCCCATGGCGTCCACGAAGGCCGGGTTGCTGTTCATAAAGTCGGTGCGGCTCGTGAGCACGCAGCACGGGTGGTTCTTCCACCGGTCATCGGGCGGGAGGTTGCCCGAGTACGTGATGACCCTCCCGATGCCGGCCACCGGTGCCACCTCCACGAAGGGCTGCCACGCGATGTACCCGTCGATCTGCTTCGTCGCAAGGAGGGTGGGCATGGGGCCGGTACCCTTGGTGTAGAGGATCCCTACGTCGCCGGTTGCCTGCTGTGTGGTGGTGCATCCGGCGGCGATGAGGAGGACCGCCAGGCACCCGAGGAGGAGAAGTCGCATCCCTTTCATACAAGGTAATTAAACCCGGTAAGCTCATAAAATGTTCCATTTTATCTCAAAAACGTCTACAATAAGATATTATTATGATTATGTTGATACAGAACGCATCCTTTTTCTTCTTTTATGTCCAGTTTATACAAATGGACATCCCCGTGTCCAGTTTGTAGAAATGGACATCCCCATGTCCAGTTCGATAGAAATGGACATCTTTATGTCCAGTCTGAGTCAGGAGAAGCATTCCTGTTGGACAAGAAGGTTTTTCGTCCGGGAGAAGTATCCTTTCTGTGTCAGTTCCATGGTCCGCCTTGACCCCATCGACCGCCTCCTCCGGGCATCCATGCTCTCGGACGAGGACTTCGTGGCAACGCTGAACGGGATCCTGAAGACCGACATGAGGATGACCGTCCGCGAGCTCTCGGAGCGGAGCGGGATCGCCGCCTCCTCCCTGTACAAGATCCTCCACGGGGAGCGGTCCCCCAACCTCTCCACCCTCCGCGCCATCGTGGGCGCCCTGCGGCTTGTCTCGAACCCGGGGGGGGAAGAGGAGTTCATCGGGGTTATCGCGGCACGCCAGACGCTGGACGGGATCGAGGAGCGGGTGGCCGAGGTGGACGGGAAGAGGGTCAGGGTGCGGGAGTACGCGGTCCATACCATCGAGGACGCAATCGTTGCCGCGGTCAGGGCGGAGCGGGAGGGCGCCCGGGGCATCGTCTGCGCCCCCATCGTCTCCTCGACCATCGAGGAGCTCGTCTCGATCCCCGTGGCGACCATCGTCCCGCGGGAGAGCGTCCAGCAGGCCATCGAGCTCGCGGCCCGGAAGGCATGGCATTAAGGGGCGCGTGCCGGAACATGTAGGTGAGAGGATGCACGAGGACCAGATACGGAGGGGGCGGCTCGGGGGGGAGAGGGGATGCGATGTCTCCCGCTTCCTCTCCTCCATGGAGGCCGACCGGAAGATCGCCGAGGCAGACATACAGGTGGACATGGCCCACCTCCTCATGCTCCGGCGCCAGGATCTCATCGGGGAGGAGCATGCCCGGGCCATCATGGGAGTCCTCATCGGGTTCTCAGAGAAGGGCCTTCCTGAGGATGTCTTCGACGACCGTTTTGAGGATATCCATGCAGGGATAGAGGCGTACCTGATCGATCATCTCGGGGAGGAGACGGGAGGGAGGATCCACACAGGCCGTTCCCGGAACGATGAGGTGGCGGCCTGCATCCGGATCCGTGCCCGGGGGGAGGTCCTCCGTCTCCTGGAGGCCACAAACCGGATCCGCGAGGTGCTCATCACCCTCGCAGCGGAGCACACGGGAACCGTGATGCCCGGGTTCACCCACCTCCAGCATGCCCAGCCCACCACCCTGGCCCACCACCTCCTTGCCTACGAGGGGGCATTCTCGAGGGACTTCGGCCGGCTCCACTCGGCCTTCGCGAGGGTGAACGAATCCCCCCTCGGCGCCGCTGCGTTCGCCTCCACCGGCTTCCCCATCGATCGCGAATATACGGCAGAGATCCTCGGTTTCGACGGCCTCGTGGAGAACTCCATGGACGCGGTCTCGGCAAGGGACTTTCTCCTGGAGATCCTCTCGGCCTGCGCCATCCTCTCCGCCACGGCAAGCCGCCTCTCGGCCGACCTGATCCTCTGGTCGAGCCCCATGGCGGGCTTCGTCACCCTCGACGATGCTTACTGCTCGTCCTCCTCCATCATGCCCCAGAAGAAGAACCCCGATACCCTGGAGATCCTCCGTGCAAAGTCGGGAACGGTGCTTGGATCCCTTACCGCGGCCCTCGCCATCGTGAGGGGCCTCCCCATGAGCTACAACCGCGACCTCCAGGAGGTCACCCCCCACCTCTGGCAGGGGATCTCTGCTGTCCAGGAAGGGATCCCCCTCCTCGCCGAGGCCCTCGCGACCGCGTCCTTCCACCCTGACCGGATGGAGAAGGAAGCAGGAAGGGGGTTCTCCACCGCAACGGAGCTCGCCGACCGGCTCGTCCGGGACCTCGGGATCCCCTTCCGCACCGCCCATACCATCGTCGGGAAAGGGGTGCGGGCGGGGAGCCTTGACACGAAGACCCTGGAGAAGGCGGCAAAGGAGGCGTTCGGTATCTCCCTCAAGGGACTGGGCCTGACCCGGCAGATGGTGGAGGAGGCCCTTGACGTCCGTTCTATGGTCAGTGCCCGGAAAGTGAATGGGGGACCGGCGCCAGCGGCCGTGAAAAAGGCACTCAAAGAGCGGAAGGAGCAGCTCCGGAAAGATGTGGCGGCAACCACCTCCCTCGACAGGAAGGTCAGGGACGCACGGGAGCGCCTCCTCTCCGAGGCACGGGGGCTTCTTGCGTGACCGAGTACCGAAGTGGCGACCTGGTCCGGTGCACCGGCGGAGGCCGGGAGTACGCTGCTACCTACATCACCGAGCGCGACGGGAAAGCGGTGGTGAAGCTCGACAGCGGCTACAACATCGGTGTCCCCTTTGAGACCCTCTCATGGGAAGGAAGGCCGGAGATCGAACCCCCTGGCCTCGCACGCCCTTTCCAGCGGGAGGATCTCCCGGAGCTTGCCATCATCTCCACGGGAGGCACCATCGCAAGCCGGGTGGACTACCGTACAGGTGCGGTGACAAGCCAGTTCTCGGCCGAGGATATCCTCCGCGCAATCCCTGACCTTGCATCCATCGGGCGGTTCCGGACAGAGCAGATCTCCTCCATCCTCTCTGAGAACATGACCCGGCGAATCTGGCAGGACCTTGCCCGGGCGATCTTCCATGACCTGAAATCGGGTGTCGCAGGGGTGATCGTCACCCACGGGACCGACACCATGGCCTACAGCGCGGCCGCCATCTCCTTCATGGTGGAGACACCTGTGCCGGTCATCTTCGTCGGCTCACAGAGATCGGCAGATCGCCCGAGCAGCGACAATGCGATGAACGCCCTCTGCGCGGCCTCTGCAGCCGTCTCCCCCCTCGGGGAGGTGGCGGTGGTGATGCACGCGACCACGAGCGACGACCGCTGCGCCATCCACCGGGGGACACGGGTCCGGAAGATGCACACCTCCCGGAGGGACGCCTTCCAATCCATGGGTATGCCTCCAATCGGCCGTGTCGATTACCCGGATCTCTCTGTCACCCTCTCAGGCGAGGCAGTCGCCCGTGGCGAACGGGAGCCCGTCCTCCGGGAGAAGATGGAGGAGCGGTGCGGCCTTGTCTCCTTCCACCCGGGGATGGATCCCTTAGTGCTCGAGGCCTACCGCGGCTACCGCGGCCTGGTCCTCGCCGGCACCGGCCTCGGCCATGTCTCCACCCCCTGGGTGAAGGGCCTTGCAGAACTTGCCCGTGACGGGGTGAGCGTGGTCATGACATCCCAGTGCCTCCATGGGAGGGTCTGCGACCGGGTCTATGACACGGGCCGCGATCTCCTGGCGGCCGGTGTGATGGAGGGGGAGGACATGCTCCCCGAAGTGGCACTCGTGAAACTCATGTGGGTCCTTGGGCAGGCAGACGACGATCGCGAGGTGCGGGCCCTCATGGGAGAGAACCTGCGGGGCGAGACCAGGGGGCGGTCGACCCATGGACTCTGAAGCCCCCCCGCTCATGGCCGGCCTCGAGATCCACCAGCAGCTCGATACCTGCGAGAAGCTCTTCTGCCACTGCCCCACCCGGCTCAGAGAAGTAAAGGAGCGGAACGGAGAGTTTACCCGCTTCCTCAGGGCTACCGAGAGCGAGATGGGCGAGATCGACCGTGCGGCCCTTGAGGAGATGCGGACCATCCGCCGTTTCACCTACTACACCTACGATACCACATGCCTTGTGGAGGACGATGAGGAACCTCCCGCCCCCCTGAACCAGGAAGCGGTCGCCATCTGCCTCACCATCGCGAGGTGCTTCGGCATGCACCCCGTTGAACAGGTCCATACAATGCGAAAGATCGTCATCGACGGCTCCAACACCTGCGGGTTCCAGCGCACCGCCCTCGTCGCGATGGGCGGTTCTCTTCCCGGCGGGGCCCGGATCGAGACCATCTGCCTCGAGGAGGATGCAGCGCAGCGGGTGACCGACCAGGTCTTCTCTCTCGACAGGCTCGGCATCCCCCTCGTAGAGATCACTACGGGGCCCGATCTCCGAACCCCGGAGGAGGTCCAGGAGGTAGCCGAGTATATCGGCATGGTGCTCCGTTCAACGGGGAAGGTGAAGCGGGGCAAGGGGACCATCAGGCAGGATATCAACATCTCCATCCCCGGAGGAGCCCGGGTCGAGATCAAGGGGGTGCAGGAGCTCGAACTCATCGCCGAAGTTGTCCGGCGTGAGATGGAGCGGCAGGAGAACCTCATCGCCATCCGGGACGAGCTGAAAGGCCGCGGGGCCTGCGTGGATGAGGACCAGATCGATGTCACCTCCATCTTCAAAGGGACAAAGTCCTCTATCCTGGAGAAGGCAAAGATGGTCCTCGCTGTCCGCCTGAAAGGCTTCTCCGGCTTTGTGGGTAAGGAGATCCAGCCCGGGAGAAGGCTCGGGAGCGAGCTCGCGGATTATGCGAAGCGGTGCGGGGTGGGAGGGATCTTTCACACCGATGAGCTCCCGGCCTACGGAATAGCCGCAGAAGAGGTTCAGTCCGTGCGGGAAAAGGCCATGGCCGGCGATGACGATGCCGTGGTCCTCGTGGCCGGGAGCGCGGAGAAGGCGAGGTGCGCAGCCAAACAGGTGATCCGCCGGGCAGGGATGGCACTTGCAGGAGTACCCGAAGAGACAAGAAGGATGCTCGAGGATGGTTCCACGGCATACATGAGGCCTCTCCCGGGAGCAGCCCGGATGTATCCGGAGACCGATATCTTCCCCGTCAGCGTGGAGAAGGCCTTCTGGGAGGGCATCCCGGTCCCGGAACTCCTAATCGGGAAGGCGAAGCGCTTCGAGCAGGAGTTCGGCCTGGACCCTCCCGCAGCATACCAGGCAGCGACATCCGAGAACCTCCCCGCTTTCGAGGAGGCCATCCGCGAGGGGGTGAAGCCAACTCTCGCTTTCCGGGTGATCATCACCGCCCCCGTGGAACTTGCCCGGAAGGGGGTAGATGTCGGGAAGGTCAGCCAGGCCGACTACCTTGCTATTCTTTCGGCGATCGAGCGCGGCCGGGTTGCAAAGGAGGCCGTACCGGATCTCATCACCGCCATTGCCGGTGGGACGCCCCCGGATCAGGCGGTCGCATCCCTCGTCACCCCTGTCTCCAATGACGAGCTCACCCGCATCATCAGGAAGATCATCGGCGAGCGGAAGGAGTTCGTCGCCCAGAAAGGGATGGGGGCCCTCGGTCCCCTCATGGGCCTCGTGATGCAGGAGGTGCGGGGGAAGGTGGACGGGAAGCTCGTGAGCGAGGCCCTCCGGCGGGAACTGGAGCGGTCCGCCTAGGGAATATCTTTATCAGTCTCATCGTTCACATTAAAAGGGAGCCTTATCCATGGGAAAGACAGGCAGCGTCAACTGGATGCAGGTGAAGGGGGTGAAGGGGCAGATCCGGCTCGTCCCCCAGAAGGACGCCGAGGTCAAGAAGCCCGGCCCCAACCAGCGGTTCAAGCCGAATGCGGGGACCCGGTTCTCCAAGTCCCCTGAGGAAGAGGCCCGGAGCCGGCAAGGGACCCGCCGGGGAGGCCGGGGACGGGGCGGAAGGGAGAAGGATCCGAGGCTCCGCAGGCGGATCCGGCGCTCCAAGTCCTCGATCATGGGTGCCAAGGCCAAGGCCAAGAAATAATCCTTTGCATCAGGACCAGCCCCTTTTTTATAGAGCGGATTCCCTGAGTGATACGTATGGACGATAAGACGGCGGTGAAGGAGTACCAGTTCGGTGAACGGGCCAAATCGGAGCTGATCCTCGTCTCCCAGCTCCTGATGGTCCTCGCCGAGCTGAAGGAGAAGGAGCTCGCCGGGGGGAAGCGGATCCTCCTCGCCTTCATGGAGGGGATCCGTATGGAGCTGGAGTTCGCCCACCATGGCACCGGGTCCGGGGAGTTCCGGAAGGCCATCAACCACCTGAACGAGGCCATCAGCCTCGTGGAGAGCGACCAGCCCGGCCCCGCCACCCTCAGGGTCGCCGATGCCATCTCCGACGCGACCACCGCGGCCCAGCAGGCCTGGCAGGTACTCTCCGCCCATGGACTCCTCTAGGTTCCTCGGCTTTCTCTCGTCGAGGGCCTCGGTTCGGGACTTCACCCCCACTCCCCTTGAGGAGCCGGAGATCGACGGCATCCTCGAGTCTGCCCGGACCGCGCCGTCTGCAGGGAATCGCGAGGCATGGGACGTCGTGGTGGTAACCGACTGGGAGATCCGGGAGGCCCTCGCAGAGGCAGCCCTCTCCCAGCCCCACGTAAAAGAGGCCCCCTGCATCCTCGTCGTCTGCGCAAACTACATCCGGTCGATGTCGCGCTACGGCGAGCGTGGCATCCTCTATGCGATCCAGGACGCAACGATCGCCTGCACCTTCATGATGCTCGCCGCCCATGCTGCAGGACTAAAGAGCTGCTGGACGGGGGCATTCAACGAGGAAGAGGTGAAGGAGATCCTGGACCTCCCCGGCCATCTCCGCCCCGTTGTCATGCTTGCCGTGGGGAGGGGGAAGATCCCTGCAGAGCGGACAGGGCGGATGGACCTCTCTGAGCATGTCCACCGGGACAGCTGGTGACAGGAGAAGGGAGAATGCCGGACTACGTCGTGACCCTGGAATCGGCATGGATCGTGAAGGACGCGAAGTCCCTTGACGATGCGCTGGGGATCGCGATAGCCGAGGCGGGGAAGCGCCTCAACCCCACGGCGAAGTTCGTCGAGATCGAGGCGGGCATCCTCCCTTGCCCCTTCTGCAGGAAGGACCTCTCGTCCACCCTCGTCGTCGCGGGTACCGCCCTCGTGGGCCTCCTCCTCCAGATGAAGGTCTTCCGGGCCGAGTCCGAGGAGCATGCTGCGCGGATCGCGAAGTCGGTCATCGGGAAGGCCTTGAGGGACATCCCCCTCTCGGTCCTGGAGGTGAAGCAGCTGTGATCCACGTCGTCGGCCATACGGCCATCGATCATATCCTCCGGGTCCCGCATTTCCCTGATCGGAACGGCTCCACCTTTGTGAGCAGCCACCAGGTCTTCTTCGGCGGAGGGGCTGCGAACACCGCCGCAGGGATCGCCCGGCTGGGCGTGCCTGTGACCCTCGTGTCCGCCGTTGGCGGCGAGTTCGCGGGCAGTGACTACGAACGGTGGCTGAAGGGATTGGGCGTTGCGACCCGGTTCTTTGTGGTGCCGGAGAAGCGGACCCCCACCGCCTTTGTCTTCACCGATGATCCCGGGGACCAGATCACCTACTTTGAATGGGGCGCCTCCGAGACCTTTGCGTCGAGGGAGGCCCCCGCCCTCGACTTCGTCCACCTGGCAACCGCCGATCCCGACTTCAACGTCAGGGTGGCCGAGAAGGGCAGGCTGGCCTCCTTCGACCCGGGGCAGGATATCATCTGGTACACGGCAGACCAGCTCAGGCGCATCCTCGCCCGGATCCGGATACTCTTTGCGAACCGGCACGAGATGGAACACCTGTCACGGATCCTGGACCAGACAAAGGAGGCGATCATCGGACAGGTCCCCGTCGTGGTGGTGACCATGGACACTGAAGGCAGCGTGCTTCACGTGGAGGGGAGGGAGCACCGGATCCCGATCGTCCCCGTGGAAGCGGTGGACCCAACGGGGGCAGGGGACGCGTACCGGGCCGGGTTCCTCGCGGCGTACCATCGGGGCCACTCACCCCTCACCGCCTGCAGGGTGGGGGCCACCACAGCCTCATTTGCCGTCGAGAAGGCCGGCTGCCAGACAAACCTGCCCGACTGGAACGGGATGGTGGCACGCTACTGGACCCACTTCGGCGATCTCCCGCAGCCACGGGGGAGACAGGAATGAATCCGCTTCCCTCCCCACCGGTCAGGTCATCCCGCGATCCTGTGACAGGGGTGACCCATGGCCCCTAGCCCGGATGCCCGGATGGAGCACCTCACCAGGTTTCTCTTCACGGCACCCCCGTGGTACGTCTCGGGAGGGCTCGTCGTGCTTGCAGGGGTCGCCATGGACCTTGTCCGGGAGAGGGTGCCTGGCCCCTTCTCCGTCGGGATCCTGGCCTTCACCGTCCCCGCGATCCTCGCCCTCCTCTTCACGAAACCCCTCGTCAGCCTCGCCGGCTCCTTCACCACCTGGAACCGCTCCGCCTCCCTCGCCCTCGCCTCCCTCGTCTTTTCTGTCTGCACTACTCTTCCGGGCATCCTCCTCCCCATCCCGAACCTCTTCGCCTTCCTCTTTGCCTTCTCCCTGGGGCTCGTCTTCGGGGTCCGCATCCTCGTCCTCGTCGCCACGGCCGATTTCCGCCCTGCTAGGATGCTCCCCGCGGCGCTCTCCCAGAGCATCTGGGGAATGATCGCCGGATGGTTCCTCCTCCCCGGCCCGTTCCTTGCCGCTGCCCTGGTGGCCCATATCGCGGTCGGTGCAGCTGCCGTCCTCCTGATCTACCTCATCGAGCGCCCTCTCTACCGGAGCTTCCGGATCCATCTCTTCCAGTTCCTGAATACCTTCCTCGCCCACCTCACCGATGGCTCCCGGGGCATGGAGGGGTTCTTCTCGGCCATGGGTGAAGGGATCTCCCTCCCCGAGGTATCCTTCCTCTTCAGGAGGGCAGGGAAGAAGGATATCCTCCTCACGATCCCGAATGTCCATCCCGGCCCTATGGGGGACATCGGGGGCGGGAGGCTCCCCCATATCCTCCATGCCTCCCTGGGAGGGGAGGTCCTGACAGCGCACGGGTGTTCGACCCATGACTACAACCTCACGAGGGAGGAGGAGGTCGGGAAGATCGTGACGGCGGTCCGGGAATCCCTCGGCCACCTCACCCTCGCCCCCGCGGCGAGCCGTTCCGTCAGGATCCGGGAAGGGAGCGTGGATCTCCTCTGCCAGCGGTTCTCGGACTCCCTCCTCCTCGTCGGGACACGGGCACCGGAGAGGACCGAGGATCTCGATCCAGCCATCGGGTGGATCCTCATGGCCGAGGGGCACCGCCTCTACGGGCACGTGGCACTCGTGGACGCCCACAACAGCATGACCGAGGTGAGCGGTGCGACCTACCTCGGGAGCCCTGTCGCCACCGAGTATCTCACCGGGGGGATCCGGGCCATGGAAGCAGCGGCTGAACTGGAACGGTACCCGTTCCGGGCCGGGGTCGCCCACCTCTCCCTTCCCTTTACCCGGGAGCAGGGCCTCGGCGACCTGGGGGTCCAGGCCCTTGTCATCGAGACCGGGGGGCAGAAGACGGCCTATGTCCTCCTGGATGGGAACAACATCGTGAAGGGCGGCCGGGAGGTGCTCCTCAGCGGGATCCGGGACCTCGTGGACGAATCCGAGGTCATGACCACCGACACCCACCTGGTGAATACGATCACCGGAAAGAATCCCATCGGCCTGAAAATCCCGTCCGAGGAGATAGCACCGTACATCCGGCAGGCCGTAGAGGTTGCCATCGCAGACCTTGCTCCGGCCGAAGCGGGGGCAACGACAGGGTGGTGCAGGGACGTCCAGATCTTTGGACCCCAGCGGATCTCGCAGATCTCGTCCATCACCACCACCACGGTCACCTTCATCGGCCCCCTTGGGGTCTCGCTTCTCCTCAGCGCCTACCTCCTCACCCTCGTCACGTTCATGGCGCTCGCGTAGGGGCCGCTTCCCGATCCGGCTCCAGCCGGGAAGCCCGCCCGGAGGCCGGCGTTCATAGCAGCAAGGAAGCGGCGGGCGGGATGGGAAGGGCCCGGTTCTAAGGGGGCGGGGCCCGGTTTTAAGGGGGAGGGTCCGGTTCTCAGGGGGCCGGGCGAACCCTTTTTCGGGTGGAGAGACAAACTCTCCCGTGCGAGGGTAACCAAGCCAGGCCAACGGTGATGGACTTAAGATCCATTCTCGCAGGAGTTCGTGGGTTCGAATCCCCCCCCTCGCATGACCCCTTTGGGTTATAGATATCTTACGAGGTGCAACCTTTTTGAGGGGATGGCATGCCGGGTCAGCAGCGCATCCCGCCATCCGGTGGAGGGGGACAAGGCTTCTTATGGGACGATAGGCCCTCAAGGGGCCTTTGAGCTGAAACGAGACCGGGCCAAGTTCAGGAATTGGCCGAACCCCTGGAGAATGAGATTGAGATCCAGCGATGAAGCATGCAGGTGATGAGGAGCCGGATGTCCTTCTTCGGAGGTTTCCAGATCATTAAGTTTATATTCATGAAATGAGACGGAGAAAGCATGGCATCGATTGTTCAGGTCTCACTCCTCTTCGTGATCGCGTTGGTCATCTCGGCCTTGATCATTTACCTGATTACCAGAATGTTTGGCGAAAAGGAAGGCATATTAACCGCACTTCTCGCTGCCCTCATCGGCACCGTGATCTACAGTGTAGCCTATTATCTGCTGGGCTCGGGGTTGGTGGCTGCAATCATCGGGGGAATCGCTTGGCTCCTCGCCCTGCAGTACCTGTACAAGATTGGCTGGCTCAAATCCCTGGTCATCGCGGTGGTCGTGTGGATAGTTGCAATCATTGTCGGAATATTCCTGCCCACTCTTGCCGGTCCGCTGTAGAGGGATGAGGGGCGAATCCGGCGAGGATACCACTCAATGTCCTCTTGAAAAGGGACCGGATTCGTCCTATCTCCCTCCCTTTTCATAATTTACGTATCGGGAACTCCTGATATCTTTCCCCACATACCCGTGAACCCAGTTTACGCCGGTCCAGTGCCGACCCCGCAGGCAGGCCAGGGATCAGTTGGAGGTGCCCCTGTCTTCCACCCTCACCCGACCCACTCAAAATCGATGAACGCCTTGTACGGGTCTGTCCTCAGCAGCCGGACCCGGACCTCCTGGCCGACATAGAGGCCGTCTTCCCCGCGGACGACCTTGCCCTCCGCGGGCGGCGTGAGCAGGCGGACATAGGTCCCGTGCTCCGTTGCGCCGGTCACGATGGCATCGAAGGATTCCCCGATATTGTCCATGAGGAGCACGGCAGCCCCGGCCTTGCGCATGAAGCGCTCGACCTTGTTGGCCTCGTGCTCCCGTTCGGTGAGCCAGGAGGAGAGTTCAGCCAGTTCGTCTGATGTGTAGGGGCTCGGCTCCCCGTTGAGCACCGATTTCAGGAGCCGCTGGATGATGAGGTCGACGTAGCGCCGGTTCGGGGCGGTGGAATGGGTGTAATGGGTGACGGCGAGGCCGAAGTGGCCGTAGGGCGCCTGCCCGGGCTCGAGGGTCAGGTACTCCCCCCGGCCCAGGAGTTTCACGATGGTCAGGGAGAGGTCCGGGAAGCGCTCGGGATCGGCCTTCTTCCGCCGGATGAGGAACTCCGAGAGGGCCTTTGCGTCCGGCTCGGAGGGCAGGGTCTCGTGGTACATCGCTGCGGTCTCCACGATCCCGTCCCAGTGCTTCGGTACGCGGACCACCCGCTGGACCATGGGAATACCGGCCTTCTCCAGCCGGGCGACCATGGTCCCGTTCGCCGCGATCATGAAGTCCTCGATCAGGTGCCCGGCCGGGTTCTTCTTCGGGGCGACCAGCCGGCAGATCCGGCCCTCCTCGACGACCACCCTGGGTTCCAGGGTGTCCAGTTCAAGCGCCCCCTGCTCCATGCGGTACCTCTTCAGGCGCAGAGATGCCTCGAGCTGCAGGCTGAGCTGGGCCTCCAGGCCCGCGACGTCACTGACGATCTGGGGGACAGGCGTGGCTCCCTCGAACCAGTCCCCGATCTCCTCGTATACGAGTTTCGCCTTGTTGTTCACGAGGGCACGGTACACATCGCCCGGGCGGAAATCACCATCGGGGAGAATGGCGTACTCAATGATGACCGCCATCCGGTCCTCTCCGGGAAGGAGGGAGGTGATTCCCTTGGAGAGCCTGTCCGGGAAGAGGGGGAATGTCACTATGCCCGTGTAGACCGAGGTCCCGTTGTGGGCTGCATGCCGGTCTGTCGGCGATTGTCGCTTCACATAGAGGTCGACGTCCGCGATGGCGACCCTGACATGGATCTCTCCGTTCTCTCGGCGCTCGCAGTATTCCAGCTGGTCGAGATCCAGCGAGTCCTCGTTGTCTATGGACGACCACAGGAGGCTGCGCAGGTCGCGGATCTCCCCCTGGACATTCGGAAACTTCATACCGGAGAGGGCCCTGACTTCGCTCTCCACGAGTTTGGGGAACCCGGGTTCGAAGCCATACTTCTCCATGGCATGCCAAGCAATGGCCGAGAGATCGATGCCTGCGCTGTTCCTCATGGCCCTTCTGGTGATATTCCTTTCAGGAATTACCATGCCGTTGCATATATCACTTCAGGTTCCTCTCCCCTGGCCCCTTCCCGCCCGGGAAATCCATGTATCCCTGCCTGCTTCGGGGCCTTCCTGCACATCGACGCCTTTTTCATGCATCCTGTCGATGATCCGGGATAATCATGGACGAGACCGAAAACCGTGCCTTCAGGATCGAGTTCGGCAAGAGCCGGATCGAGTCCCTCACCGACGGGATATTTGCCTTTGGCATGACCCTCCTCGTGCTGGGGGTCGGGTACCCCATCTCGGTCCAGACCTTCTCGAGCACGCCCCTTGTTCAGATCCTCCGTTCCTCTTTCCCCGACTTCATCCTGTACATGGTCTCCTTCCTCATCCTTGCCGCCTTCTGGGTGAGCCACCATGTCCAGTTCCACTACATCAGGTTCATCGACCGGACCTTCCTCTGGCTGAACATCCTTGCCCTCATGTTCGTCGCCTTCGTCCCCTTCACGTCCTCCCTCGCAGGGTTCTTCTACACCTCCCGGCTCGCGGCCGCTGTCTTCGAGGTGCACCTCCTCATCATCGGGCTCATGTTCCACCTCCAGTGGCGCTATGCAAGCCATGGCCGTCGCCTCGTTGACCCTGGCCTCGATGACGCCTCCGTGAGAAGGGTTTGGGGTGCAAGCCTCGTGATACCCATATTCTCCGTGGCAGGGATCCTCCTCACGCTCCTCGGGATCCACGAGAGCCTCTTCATCTACTTCCTTGTCCCCGTCGTTCTCTGGATACGGATCCACAGGTGATGCAGGGAACGTGGAATTCCTTCAGAAGCGGAGACGGGGTGTGGAACGCCCGTCGATGCCTGCAGAGGGGGTTGAGCCCCCCTCCCCGCCTGGAACGAGTCTTGCCCGCATTTGGGCAGCTTCAAGAATATGCAACGGGAACAATTGAAGAGGCAGATGGAGAGCAAGCAGAAAGTGGTCATGGCCGTGCTCATGCTCGGCACCCTCATGGGCTCCCTTGACTCGACCATCGTCATCCTCGCCTTCCCGACCATCGCAGACACCCTCCACTCCGACCTCATCACGACGCTCTGGGTCATCCTGATCTACCTCCTCGTCGTCGCGGTGACCACCACCCAGCTCGGGAGGATCGGAGACATCTACGGGAGGAGCCGGATGTTCAACACCGGCTTCGGCGTCTTCACCCTGGGATCCCTCTTCTGCGGCCTCTCGCCCTCCATCTGGTGGCTCATCGCGTCCCGGGCCGTCCAAGCCCTCGGCGGGTCTCTCATGCAGGCCAACAGCGGCGCCATCGTTGCCGATACCTTTCCTCCCAACCAGAGGGGGGCCGCCTTCGGGTACATCTCCCTCGGCTGGACGAGCGGGGCGATGCTCGGGATCGTCCTCGGCGGCATCATCACGACCTTCGTCGGCTGGGAGTACATCTTCTTCATCAACCTCCCCATCGGGATCGTGGCCACGGTGCTCGGGCTCCGGTACGTGAGGGACGAGGCCCGGGTCCGGGAGGATCTGGACATCCCTGGCATGATACTCCTCTGTGCAGCCCTCTCCCTCCTCTCCTTTGGCGCGATCGACTTCGCAGCACGGGACCTGGCTCTCTCCAACATCGGCTCGCTCCTCGCAGGGGTCGTCGCCCTTGTCCTCTTCTTTGCCTACGAGCTGAGGATATCCCGGCCCATCATGGACTTCTCGGCGCTGGAGAGCAGGATCCTCCGGTACTCCATCCTGGCCACGTTCTTCCTCTCCCTCGGGTACCTGGCCGTGGTCTTCCTGATCACGATGTACCTCCAGGGCGTCCGCGCACTTTCACCCCTCTATGCTGCCCTCCTCCTCATCCCGGGCTACGTCGCCGGGTCGTTCCTCTCCCCCGTGATGGGCAGGCTCTCTGACCGCTACGGCGCCCGATATATAGCAACCGCCGGAGCAGGGGCGATCATCCTCGCAACCCTGCTCTACCTGAGCCTGAGGATCGATACACCTCTTGAGTTCGTGCTCGTGGCCTCGGGTGTCTCGGGGATCGGGACCTCGATGTTCTTCCCTGCGAACAACAGCGCCGTCATGGCCCATGCCCCTCACGGGACCTACGGGGGTATCTCCGGCCTCCTCCGTACCATGCAGAACATCGGCATCCTGGGCAGCTTTGTCATCACCATCACGGTCGCTGCGGCATCGATACCCCGGGAGGTCGCTTTCGAGGTCTTCATCGGGACCACCAACCTCGTGGGGGGCGTCTCCCAGGCATTCGTCCAGGGGATCGATGCGGCCCTCTGGATATCACTCGTCTTCATCGCCATCGCAGGTGTTCTCTCCTGGCTCCGCGGGGAGGAGACCCGCGGTGCGAGCCCGCTGATCACGGGGAGATGAACAGAACTCAGAATACCAGAGTTGCGAGAGCTCCCAGCCAGCAGATGAATAGGATAACCGGGGCTCCGAGAATATAGTATACCGACGGGACAGCTCCCATCACCTTCATGATGAGGGGGGCCTTCCCCCTCTCCCCTGCTGTCTCAAGAACCTGGAACCTGGCGTCCTCCGGGTAACGGGCAGCAATCTCCCGGATCTTCAGCCGCCATCCTTCCTGAAAGAGAACAGTCCTGCCGAGGGAGAAGGCCCAGACAAGCGAGAAGGCGGCCCCCGCAAGGCAGAGCGGCCAGTTCTTCGGGACCAGGCCGCCGGCAAAACTCACCGTCGCGATGAACAGGGCGTTCGTGGCCAGGAGGACAAGGAGCTTGGCGGTCTTGATGGGGTTCTCCCTGGCCCAGAGATCGACGAGGAGCCGGTACGAGACATGGTCCTGTTCCACCCTATCGGCATCCGATCCCATGATGATGAGTCTCTGGACCCTCCCTGGATATATCCTGTTCCCTGAAAGTCGAGACGGTGTGGTTCAGACGGTGCTTAACCTCGCGGTTGAAGAAGTCAGCTGGGAAAAGGCCTCAATCCTTCAGGAGGAAGTAGTCAGCCAGGATGGCGACGATGATGATGACAGCCGCGTAACCGATGATCCCCGGTGACAAGCCTTCGGGGCCCGGCGTCGCCGGAGGCGTACGGGGGAGGGAAGGGGTCTGGACCGGAGGGCTCGGCGTGGCCGGGATGGTTGTACGCGGGACCGTCGCGGTGACGGGTGGCGGTGTTGGCGGCTCAGGCCCCTGGGTGATCTGAGGGGTGGTCGCGGGTATCGTGGTGCGATTACCCACCCGGACCACCTGGCTGGCCTCCAGGGTGCCGTTCACGAGAACCTTCAGAGTCATGTTCCCTCCGTCAGCCCCGTAGATGAAGGGGGTTGAGACCGAATCATCAGTTCCCACCTTCCTCCCCTGCTGGATGAGGGTGATCGTAACAGGGGCACTGGCATTATGAACCTCATACAGGACGAGGTAATCGTAATACACTCCTGTGAGGATGTCCATGGGGAGCGATACGGTAATATTCCCCGTGCCGGGTTTCGGGGGGACACCATTTATCATACTCCCGGCCCGGACGATGAGCGTAATTCGGTTCACATTCTCCCCGGCCACCGTGATATTGCCCTTCTGGAGGCTGAAATCATACCTCCAATTGGTGACGTTGAACCAGGAGGTGGAAGAGGCTGCAGGGAACGTGGAGACTAAGGTCGTATTGAGGGCATAACCGTCTGTGACATTGGAGAGGGTGATGGAGATCTGGCTTCCATCCATGATGGTATCGGGCTGGATCTGGACCCCGATGCCAAGGACTGCGGAGAAGATGAGGGGGAGGACAAGCAGGAGAGCAAGAGGCCGTCTATCAGGGGATCTGGCTATTCCTCTCATGAGAAACGGTTTTCTTTTTTACCCGTGAGGGGATGAACTTAACGATTGACGTTCCAGGACGTATTCCTGGGCAACTATTATGGAACACAAATCCAAAAGAGGTGAGAGGGAAGGCATGAAACGGTTCCGGTTGGTCTCTCTCCTCCTCGTTCTCGTGATCCTCGCCTCCACGCCGGCAGCCGCCCTCCATGCACGGTACCTGGATATCGTCGTTGACAGGGGAGGGGATGCCACGGTCACCTTCGAGTACACCCTCTCCTTTATCGAGCAGGCCCTCGCCTTCTTCGGGGCCGTGAACCCCGATCGGGACCTCGAACGCATCTTTGCCGCAGCTACGGGCGGCGGGAGGGTCGAGACCCTCATGGCGAGCGATCAGGCCACGACCTTCGCCGTGAAGGGTTTTGCCGTCGTCACGCTTGATTCCCGGGGCATCACCTATGACACATACCCCCTCAACCTGAGCTGGGGCCAGGCCGGCTATGAATCCTCGATCCTGGCGCCCCTCCTCTCGCCGGATTTCTCCCCTGACGTGACTGTTATCAGGTTCCCGGATGCCTATTCGGTCACTTTTCATGACCTGCTCCTGATACCCAACGTCACCCACTCATTCTGACATGGGTCTCCTTCCGAGAAGGGCATGGCCATTGAGGAATCCGCTCCGTGCAGATCGCTTCCTGCGGGATGGGGTTCCGGGGAGTGTAAAGGCCAATGGCCCCGGGATCTGATCAGCAAGGTCAGGATGCTCAACGCTTGAAGGCGTCGCGTACGAGCCCGCCGATCTTCCCCTGGATCCCGGGAAGGGTCCGGACATCCCTGACGTTGTCCATCCCGTCAAGGAGGACCTCGCCGGTGTACCGGATGCCCAGGTTCCTCATGAAGGAGATGACGACCCCCTTCACGCAGGTGAAGTTGGCGGTGCCCTTCCTCCCTGCGACCGAGAGGAGGAGCCCCTTCTTCTCCCCTCCGCCAGTGAACAGGTTCTTCTCGGCATGGTATGCCTGGCAGCGGTCGATGAAGATCTTGAGACCTCCCGGAACCGTATTCGTATAGACAGGGGTACAGATGACAAGGAGAGAAGCGGACCGGAGGGCCCTGATGAGATCAGTCATATCGTCATCAAAGGTGCAGGTGCCGGTGTTGTAACACTGGTAGCAGCCGATGCAGGGATGGATGGAGAGGTCATCGAGGTACACCACCCGGGCCTTCTTCCTGATATTGGCCGCCTCATCTGCAGCCCAGCCCGCGAAGATGCCGCAGTTCCCATCGGCCCGTGGGCTCCCCTGGATGATGAGGGCTTCCACGTCTCCAACGGGAGATACCCCTTCACGAGGCATCTCGACGGAGGCGAGGAACCCACCAGGATCCTTCATGAGGGCCCTCTCCCATTCCGCGGCTTTTCCCCGGATTACCTTCTCTGCATTCAGGGGGACGGTGGGAGAGTACTCGTAGGAGTTGGTCCGGAAGAGGGCAAGGGTGATGCCTCCGGAGTCCAGGCGGAGGGTGTAGCGGATCATGCCGGGATAGAGCCGGGAGAGGTCCTCCTCCCCTATGGAGAGGTGGTAGATCTTCCCTCCTGCTGCTTTGATCTCCTTCGACAGGAGGGGGTTTCCCTTCCCTTCCATGAAAGGTTATTTTCACCTCCCCCTCCCAATAACCCTACCCATCCCGCTGGGAACGCCGCCACGGCGGTGTCCGCAGTTCTCTTTCAGGGGGATCCGACTTTGGGAACCGTGAGGTGTCCGTGATTTTCTCGGGTTCGCCTCCTGTCGGTTCCGGATCTTCCCCCTGCCGGATGACAATATGCCCTTCGGCCCCCCGATCCGAACCCATTAAGAACTCCAAGGGAGGTCTCTCTTCTATGATATCGCTGATCCCCCACCCCATCGATACCATGGATTCCCTTCCCTGCCGGGGTGACGCTTATCCCCCTTGACAGCACGCTCCGGCCGATCGCCCTCATCTATACCCTTGCTCTGGTGGGGATCCTCGCCTTTCTCTGGTACAGGGGGAGGATCACCCGGACCCTCGCCGCCGCCGTCCTCGTCGCCTCGGCCGTGTTCGGCTTCCTCTTTGCCTCGGTAGCCCCCTGGCAGTTCCAGCTCCTTCTTATCGGGGACGTGAAGGATCTCGGGGGCCCCCTTATCTTTGGAGTCCTTATCCTCGGTGTGCTCCTCATCCTCACCCTCGTTCTCGGGAGGCTCTTCTGCAGCTCCCTCTGCCCCCTCGGGGCGCTCCAGGAGCTCGCCTACCTCGCGCCCGTCCCCAAGGTGAAGCCCCGGGTGAAGGCGATCCTGTATACCCTGAGGTTCATCGCCCTTGCCATCATCGTGGTCGCGGCTCTCTTTCTCTCGGTGAGCACCCTTGCCTACCTGGGAGTGGCAGACCTCTTCTTCCTCTCCTTTTCGATGGGCTCTCTCGTCATGCTGACCCTCCTTGTCATATCCCTCTTCTTCTACCGGCCATTCTGCCGCGTCCTCTGCCCCTTCGGGGCGCTCCTTGCCCTGGCAGGGGCGGGATCCTTCTTCAAACTCCGCCGGAACCCTTCCTGCATCGAGTGCGGGAAGTGCGAGTTCACCTGCCCCGTGGATGAGGCAAAGCGGGAGGACCTGAAGGGGGAATGCTACCTCTGCGGCAGGTGCACCGAGGTCTGCCCGGTGAAGGGGGCCATCACGTACCGGAGAGGGTGACCGGGGATGTGCATCCTTAACGGGAAAAAGGAAGCAGAAAGTGCGGCCGTCCGGGTCAGAATGACTTTGAACCGGGAGAACAACAGAGTCGGGAGGTGCTTTCGATGAGTGGTGAGAAGAAGGAGCATTCGGGGCGCGAGGAGCTCTTGGGAAAGGTATTCAGCCTGAAAGACCTCGTGGCCTACCAGGACGGGACCGTGGCGAGCCGGATGATCGTCTTCAGGGATGCAGGGAACATCACCCTCTTCTCCTTCGACGAGGGCGAGGGGCTCTCGGAGCACACCGCCCCCTTCGACGCGGTCGTCACCATTCTGGACGGGGAGTGCGAGGTCTGGGTGGCGGGGGAGACCCACAGGCTGAAGGAGGGGGAGACCATCATCTTCCCTGCCAACAAGCCCCATGCCCTCTCGGCCGTCACGAGGTTCAAGATGATGCTCACCATGATCCGGGAGTGCAAGGAGCATGGCGGATAAGGAGGGTACCTACTGCACCATCTGTGGCGGCATGGTCCCCGATGCGGTGAAGATCAGGAGGATATCGGTAGACGGGAAGGAGGTGGGAATCGACCGGCTCGAGGAGATCCTCGACGGGGTCATACTCCTGGGACTACCTGAAGAGGCCCGGGTGAAGGTTGAGCTCCTTTCACGGGTACGCGCTTATAACTACGTCTCCTCGGCCAAAGAGGAAGCCTGCGGGGAAGCGCTCCTCGGGGAGTACCGAACCAGGCTGAAGATGAGGGGGTGATGGGAATGCCCGAGACATTCCGGCTCATCGACAGGTGCCCGGGATCGGCGAGTATCCGGACCCCCACCCTCCAGATGAAGAAGTGCCCGAGGTGCGGCGAGGAGATCGAGATCTTCTCAAACGAGGTCTCGGCCGCCTGCGGGAGATGCGGCCTCATCATCTACAACGACCAGGCCTCCTGCATCAGGTGGTGCCGCTACGCCGAGGAGTGCGTGGGCCCGGAGATTGTGAGGAAGTTCCGGGAAGCAGAAAAGAAGGAAGGAGACGAGATCAGCGAGAGGAGATCCTGACCCCGCCACTCTTTGTTCCCGCCCGATGAGTTATATATTCCTCTCCCAAGATGGCCTTCAAACCCCATCCAGGCTGATGCCCGGCTGAGGAAAGGCCCTTACCGGATCTATATGAAGAGGTGCGTCCCACCTCATGCTGAACTATGGACCTCTTCCCGAACGTCGCGAAGTTCCTTGTGGGCGGGTGTGTCATTGTCGGGGTCACGTACCTCGCCCGCTCCGTGGACCCGAAGTATGGGGGGATCCTCGCCGCAGCCCCTGTCATGACCACCCTCGCCTTCATCTTCACCCGGGCCGAGACATCCCCGGCGACAACTCAGGCCCTCGTTCTCTCCTCCCTGTACTTTGCCATCCCCTCTCTCATCTTCCTCCTCGCCCTCTTCCTGCTCCTGGACCGGTTCCCGTTTCTCCCCAGCCTGGGCGGTGCATACGCCATCTGGATCGGGTGCGTCCTCGCCCTCAACCGGATCCTGTACCCTGCCTGAATGATTGCCGGGCAGGGAAGGAGACTTCGAAAATTTTCGTAATTTATAGAAGATTTATGTAAAACCGGGCCTTATATGAGATATTCAAAAAAGGAGATCCGATCATGTCCATGAGAACATTCCCCGCATCCATCCTCGCTGCCGCGTGCATCGCGGCTGTCTTGCTGGCGGGCTGTACGGGACCCGGGACCCAACCACCCCTACCCACTCCTGCGCCTACACCTTCGCCGGCACAGGCGCCGGTACCTGCCGAGTATCATTCCTTTGACCAGACGAATAACGGGGAGACCTACAACGTCTCCCCTGACGCCGAGCTCCAGCTCCGGCTCCCGGAGAACCCGACGACCGGATTCACCTGGAATCTCTCGGTCACACCAGGCATCTCTATCCTGAACGATACCTACATCCCTGACGACACATCGGGGAAGCTGGTAGGGGCTGGCGGGACCCATGTCTGGAACCTGAAAGCGATCGGGCCGGGTGACCAGGGTATCTCAGGCGTCTACCGTCGGCCGTGGGAACCAGCAACCGCAACTGCGACCAGGTTCAGCCTCTCCCTTATCGTCGGGGAGAGCTCATGCGTCGCGAATGTCTGCACGCTCCCGGCCGTACCATCCACTGTGCCGGCGCGGTTCCATGTGTATACAGAAGCAGACAATGGGAAGACCGTGCAGGAGCCCGTCGGTGAGACCTTCAGTGTCCGGCTCCAGGAGAACCCGACGACAGGGTATTCATGGAACCTGAGTGTCCCGAATGGGCTCAGGATCTCCAGGGACGAGTACATTCCCTCGTCAACCGGCGGGCAGATGGTTGGAACAGGCGGTATCCGCTCCTTCACCCTTGTCACGTTGACCCCGGGCATCCAGACGCTCATAGCTGAATACCGGCGGCCCTGGGTCGCATCAGGCACGGTCACATACCAGAACCTCGAGGGCGGGTTCTACGGGATCATCGGGGATGACGGGAAGAAGTACGAGCCCCTGAACCTGGATGCGAAATACCAGAAGGACGGGCTCCGTGTCGCCTTCGATGCGACCGTCGTCAGGGACGCCGTCAGCACCAGGATGTGGGGAACCCCCGTGAACCTGGCGCAGGTCGAGGTGATCCCGGAATTCACGCTGACCGTGATGGTGGAGTGAAGGGAGAGAAAACCCCTATCTATTTTAAAAATCCTTACCGGAGATTCTTCATCTCATCTCAATCTGCCCCCTTCCTTTTCCATTCCCCAACTCAAAGGCAGCCACACTACAGCAGGCCTGATGGGTCAATGGCCGGGGAACCCTCTCCAGAAAGATTAATGGGACGATGGTGCAATCATGCCACCATGACGGGAAAACCGTTGGTTCCTGCGATTTTTCTTCTTCTCGTATTTTATACAGTCCTCGCAGCCTGCACGGTCGGACCCGGGGGGGTGCAACCGGCACCCACGCCGGCTCCAGGGCCGGTAATTCCGGCCGGGACGACTGCTGCGCCGTCAGGGTACGGGGCAGTGACATCGCCTCCTGGAGGACTGGATCTCACCAACCAGAACTCGCCCCTCGCCGCCACCTTCACCGGGTCTTCCTCGGGAACGCCCCTGAAGACACCGGGGCCGAGGATCGGGCTGAAACTCGTGGCAGGCGGGCTCAGCTCACCGATGATGCTGACCGGTGCCCCGGATACCAGCGGCCGCCTCTTTATCGTGGACCAGGTCGGGGTGGTCAGGATCGTCACGCGTGACGGGAACCTCCTCGCGAAGCCTTTCCTGGATATCCGGGACAGGATGGTCGCACTCGTGCCTGCGTACGATGAACGCGGCCTGATCAGTATTGCATTCCACCCGAACTTCGAGAAGAACGGGCGCTTCTTTGTCTTTTACAGCGCTCCGCTCAGGTCCAGTGGTCCGGCGGGCTGGAGCTGCACCAACCGGCTCTCCGAGTTCCGGGTTTCTGCGGCGGATCCCGATGTTGCCGACCCGGCGAGCGAACGGATCCTCCTCGAGGTCGACAAGCCCTCCCAGAATCACAATGGGGGGCAGATCCGGTTTGGCCCCGATGGCTACCTCTATATCCCGCTGGGCGACGGAGGGGGGGCTGATGATACCGGCCTCGGGCACACGCCGGGGACAGGGAATGCCCAGGATCTGACCACGATCCTGGGAAAAGTATTGAGGATCGACGTGGACTCCAGGAGCCCCGGGAAGGAGTACGGAATACCCCCGGACAATCCCTTTCTGAATGACAAAGGCATCCCCGCGGAGATCTATGCAATCGGGTTCAGGAACCCCGCCTATGCTTCCTTCGATTTCTCCGAGAGCCACCGGTATATCGTCGCATCCGCAGGGCAGCGCCTCTTCGAGTCGATCTTCATCGTGCTTCCGGGCGGCAACTACGGGTGGAACATCCGGGAGGGGACGCACTGCTTTGATCCGGCCCACGACGCCGGGCCGAAACCGGGTCCCTGCCCCATCACGGGATCGCGGGGTGAACCGATGATCGGCCCCATCTTCGAGGGAGGGCATGATCTCGGGAATACCATCGTCGGCGGGCACATCTACCGGGGAAAGGACAATCCCGGTCTCATCGGGAAGTATATCTTTGGATACTGGAGCGACAGCTTCTCCGCAGGAAACGGGTCCCTCCTGCTCGCCACCCCGCCAGAGGGATGGGACATCGGCAGGTACCCGGACTCGGTCTCCACGCTCACCCCCTACGACAACAGGATGTGGACCGCATCCGAATTCACCATCGCCAATACGCAAAACGGCAGGATCGATGCCTTTGTCCGGGGGTTCGGTGAGGATAACCAGCACGAGATCTACGTCATGATCAACGAGAAGGGAGGACCCGATCCCAGCTCCACAACCGGACAGGTTCTGAAGATGGTTCCGGTATCGACACTCCCCATGGGGAGAGTGGGCTTTTAAAGAGACCGTGAGGAATGCCACCTATACTTACATTCTTTCCAGCATTCTGCCAGAGGATTGGGGGCTTAAAAATTGAGATGAAGAGATATGTTTATCGTGACCGATTGTGATTCTGTCCTTATGCCCAGAATGCCCCGTTATCTGGTGATACCACTCCTTATAGCACTTTGTACAATCTTCGCAGGCTGCACATATCCCCCCACTCAGACCGCGGCCCCAGGCCCTTCGCCAGCATCGGGAGCAAAGCCGCGGTCCAGGTCTCCAACTTCAGGCTTGTGCCGGAGTACGGGGAATATATCCCTGGAGAAGGCCACCTCCATTACTACATGGACCTTCCCGCGAACGCCGTTGCCTCACAGCCAGGATTCTTTGTCCCGACCACTGATACGAGTTATACCTGGCCGAATGTCCCTCCGGGCACTCACACCTTCACGGTCGAACTGGCCAGCACTGATCACACCCCCCTGCCCCAGCCCGTGAGCAGGACAGTCACAGTGAAAGTGGTCAGCAAAGCGCCCTGATGTAATGTTGCCATTATGCCTGGAATGCCCCGTTATCTGGTGATACCACTCCTTATAGCACTTTGTACAATCTTCGCAGGCTGCACATATCCCCCCACTCAGACCGCGGCCCCAGGCCCTTCGCCAGCATCGGGAGCAAAGCCGAGCCCAGCGAATGGTGCCGTACTTCCGGCAGGCGATATTACGGTCTCGGTTAGCGTGAGCAACTTCAAACTGGTTCCCAAATACGGACAGCCATTTGTAGCCGGGGAGGGGCATCTCCACTACTACCTGGGAGTGGGGGGACCTGCCACACCAGGGTCATCCGGGGTGATCGCACCGGTGAACTATATCTCCACCACCGAGACCAGCTATACCTGGGCGGATGTCCCTCCCGGGATCCACACGTTCTCGGTTGAGCTCGCCTATAACGACCATTCCCCGTTCATCCCGCCAGTGTTCAAGACCGTCACCGTGACGGTGCTGCCAACCACGGCAACGACCTTCGGAGCTGCCCCGGATATCCGGAGCTGCACCACAGATACTGATTGCGTCGCCGATCAGTGCTGCCACCCGACGGACTGCATCAACCGGGCCTATAAACAGGTGTGCACGGTGCTCTGCACGAACGTCTGCCAGGGCCCCATCGACTGCGGTGCCGGACACTGTGGTTGCGTGAACGGGCAATGCAGCGCCGTCCCTGGCCCGGCATCCTCGAGTCCATGAAATGATGATCAGGTGAATGCATGACGTTCACAAAGGTCGGGTCCGCAATAGATCTTTTATATGACAGAATGGTGGGGGTCCAGGCCTCCGGGAAGGAGGTCCTGGTGGCGAAGCTGAAGGACCGGTACTATGCCCTCGGCAACGTGTGCACGCACAACGGCTGCAGGCTCTCGGGTGGTAAGCTCAGGGACGGGAAAATCCGGTGCCCGTGCCATGGATCTGTCTTCGATCCAGCGAACGGTAAGGTCCTTCAGGGCCCTGCAGAGAAACCGGTACCCGTCTATCATATCAAGGTCGAGAATGGTTCGATCTGGGTTGATCTCTGAAAAGATGGGCAGGAGATCGCTTTCCCCGCCCATATTATGGGTGATTCCGGGATCCCGAGGGGGGATGAGAGGAACCCGGATTCCCCGGGGATGGTAAAATATTATGCCTGATCCGCCGGGCTCCTCTTCAGGAATACCGTGACAAGAAGTGCGCAGAGCGAGATCCCGAGGAATATCCAGGAAATGTACCGTTCATAGTAACCTTTTCGGTCCAGTCCAGGGGGACTGAACCCGGTCCTCATTTCTTAAATACCCGCCCG
This sequence comes from Methanomicrobiales archaeon, assembly GCA_015660865.1. Classification (GTDB taxonomy): domain Archaea; phylum Halobacteriota; class Methanomicrobia; order Methanomicrobiales; family JACTUA01; genus JACTUA01. The sequence continues at coordinate 102,535 of JACTUA010000005.1, forward strand.
CCAACCACTCCTCCATGCTGATGCGTATTGGGGGCGAGGAGGCAGGTTCCAGTTCCGGGGCCTGGATCGACGTGATCAACCCCTCCACAGGAGAGGTACTGGACCGGGTTCCTGCCGGCGGGGCTGAAGATGTGGAAGCCGCCGTGGGGGCAGCGGAGGAGGCTTTCAAGGGATGGTCTGCTCGATCTCCGAGGGAACGCGGGAAGGTCCTCTTCCATGCGGCAGAGGCCGTGCGGGCCGTCCACGGGGATCTCGCCCGGACGCTCACCCGTGAGCAGGGAAAGCCCATGAAGGAGGCCGCGGACGAGGTGCGGGGGTTTGCAAACACCCTTGAGTTCTATGCCTCGATCTCCGGCTGCCTCTCAGGGGACTTCATCCGCCTCGGTCCCTCCGGGGATGGCGTGGTTATCCGCGAGCCCATCGGGGTCTGCGGCGCGATCATCCCCTGGAACATGCCCGTCATCCTCATGAGCTGGAAGGCCGGTCCTGCCCTCCTCGCAGGGAACACGCTCGTCCTGAAACCCTCCTCCACGACCCCCCTCACGAGCCTCGCCCTTGCCGGGATCCTTGAGAAGTCGGGCCTCCCGCCTGGGGTGCTGAACGTTGTCACCGGGACCGGTGACTCTGCAGGCATGGCTATCGTGACTCATCCAGGGATCCGGAAAGTATCCTTCACCGGGAACACCGCGACCGGCATTGCCGTCCGCCAGGCTGCTGCCCCCCTCCTGAAGGAGGTCACCCTTGAACTCGGCGGGTCGGACCCGATGATCGTCTGGAAGGATGCCTCCCTCCCGGCGGCCGTGGAAGGGGCTGTCCGCGGGCGGTTCTACAACGCGGGCCAGGTCTGCAATGCGGTGAAGCGGGTCTATGTCCACGAGGAGATCGCGCCCAGGTTCCTGGAGGAGCTCCTCACCCGGGTCCGGTCCCTCAGGGTCGGGGACGGGCTTGCACCTTCCGTTGATATGGGGCCCCTCCAGAACCCGGCCCAGCTGGAGCGGATTGCAGGCCAGGTGGACCTCCTCAGGGACCAGGATGAGGGACGGCTGCTGACCGGCGGTTCACGTATCACGGGAGCTGCCCATGACCGGGGGTTCTTCTATGCCCCCACCCTGATCACCGATGTGAGTCCGGATTCGGCAGTTCTCAGGGAGGAGGTCTTCGGCCCCGTGCTTCCGGTTATGATCATTCCTGACCTCGACACCGCCATAAAGGAAGCAAACCGGTCCCGCTATGGCCTCGGGGCCTCGGTCTGGACAGGGGACCTGGGGGTGGCAAGGGCGGTCTTTGAAAGGGTCCAGGCGGGCGTCATCTGGGTGAACCGGCACCTGACGGTCCCGCCCGAGATTCCCTTCGGGGGCGTCAAGGAGAGCGGCACCGGGCGCGAGAACGGGGTCCAGGCCATCTCGCAGTGGACTCACCCAAAGAGCCTCTATCTGGGATGGTAGAGGGGCTGGGAGGTAGGAGAGGGCCGGAATCCCCGTCGCCCCTGTTCATCCGCCGCTCAATCCTTCCTGTAACGGTTTCTCGAGATCTCTTCCAGGTCAAAGAGGGCGTCGGCCTCCTCTTCCGAGAGGATCCCCTTCTCGATCGCGAGATCCCTGACAGGACGCCTCTTCTCCATTGACTCCTCGGCGATCCTCGCGGCCCGCAGGTATCCTATCCTTGAGGTGAGGAGGGTGGCAAGCGCAGGGTTCATCCCGACGTATGACATGAGGCGGAGGTCGTTTGCCTGGATGCCGTCGATGCAGCGGGCCGTGAAGGCAGGGAGGTACCGGTTGAGCATCCCCAGGGAGTCGAGGATGGTGTGCGTCATGAGCGGGGTCATCACGTTCAGTTCCAGCTGCCCCGCCTGTACTGCGAGGGAGAGGGCGGCATCGTTCCCGATGATCTGAAAGGCGACCATGTCCAGGCACTCGGCCATCACCGGGTTGACCTTTCCCGGCATGATGGAGGATCCGGGCTGCACGGCAGGGAGGAGAATCTCGTCGAGACCCGATGTCGGCCCGGACCCCATGAGCCTGAGATCGTTTGCGATCCGGATCAGCTCCAGAGCGAGTTCCCTGAGCGCCCCCGAGAATGCCGCCATCTGGGACCTGCTCTGCAATGCCTCGAGGCTGTCCAGGGCGGAGAAGAGAGGGAGGCCCGTGAGACGGGAGAGGTAGTGTATCACGGCATCCCGGTATCCTCGCGGCGAATTGGCGCCCGTCCCCGTGGCGGTCCCCCCTATCGGGAGCTCGAGGAGACCATTCCTTCGTTCGCGGATCCTCATGGTGGCCCTCGCAATGGCGGCGCCATAGGCATCGAATTCATCGCCGAGGGTCACGGGGAGGGCGTCCATCAGGTGGGTCCGGCCTGTCTTCGGGAGGGACCGGAAATCATTCCCTTTCCTCTCCAGGGCGAAAACGAGCTCGCGGAGGCGCACGAGCAGGCTGTCAGCCTCCCCGATGACGGCCAGGTGGGAGGCTGTCGGGAAGGTATCGTTGGAGGACTGGGAGAGGTTCACGTGGTCGTTCGGGCCCAGGAACTCGTACTCCCCCCTCCGTCTTCCCAGGATCTCGAGGGCACGGTTGGCGATGACCTCGTTCATGTTCATGTTGAACGAGGTGCCCGCACCGGCCTGGAAGATGTCTACAGGGAACTGGTCGGCGAGTTTTCCGGAGGCGACCTCGGCTGCCGCGGCAACTATCGCTTCTCCCCTGGGCCTGTCCAGGACCCCAAGCTCCATGTTGGCAAGGGCGGCTGCCTCCTTGACGAGGGCGTAGGCCCTGACGAGCTCGGGGGGCTCGCGCCTTCCGGTGACGGGAAAGTTCTCCACCGCCCTCAGGGTCTGGATCCCGTAATAGACCTCGTCCGGCACGTCCCGCATCCCGAGCGAATCTCTCTCCTGCCTCATCTGCCTCCCCCCATCTCCCCCGCGGACCGGCCCGTGGCCTTGAGCTCCTTACGGGCACGGCCGATAGCGATATTGGGCGGTACCCCCTTCGGGCAGACGCGCCGGCAGTTGGTGTGGAACTCGCATCCCCACCACCCGTCCGGCGTGTCTGCCCGGCGGAGGCGGGAGGTGCCTCCTGCCTCGCGGGGGTCGATGCAGAACCGGTAGAGGGCTGCAAGGGCTGCCGGCCCGAGGTAATGGGGATTCCGGGCATTCACGGGGCAGGCCCCGAAACAGGCTCCGCAGAGGATGCAGTTCGTGTAGGGGACCAGTTCCTTCACCGCCGCAGGGCTCATGAGCCGCTCCCTCTCCGGCCCGGGGCCGGCAGGAGAGAAGACCGGTTCTATCAGACGGTAGTACTCGAAGAACAGGGACATATCCACGATGAGATCCCTGATCACCGGGAGGTGCGGAAGCGGTTCGATGAGCACTTCCTTCCCGGCATCCCAGGGCACAGTTACCTCGAGGGCCGGGTAGGGCGAAAGCTGGACAGGGGCCTTTCCTTCCAGGAGGGCCTGGAGCTGCGTCCTGCAGGCGAGCCTCGGCACCTTGTTGATGAGCATGGCACAGGTGCCGCAGACGGCGCCCCGGCATGAGTACCGGAATGCCAGCGTGTCGTCTTTCTCCTGCGCCTTGAAGAGGCCGGCAAGTACAGTCATCCCTGGCACAGGATCGATCTCGAAGCTATCGTATCTCGAGCCCGGCATCCCGGGCCTTGACCTGAACACCTTCAGCTCCATCAGTAACCACGCTCCTCCACCTTGAACATTCCGAGGGTGACTGGCTTGTACGCAATTGCAACCTCCCCCTCCTCTATCGTTGCCATGGTATGCGCAAGGAACCTTCTATCATCCCGGTGGGGATGATCTCTCCTGGTATGGGACCCCCTGCTCTCCTCGCGGGCGAGGGCCCCGAGCGCCACCACCTCCGCTAGCTGGAGCATGCCCTCGAGCTCAAGATACCGGACGAGGGCCTGGTTCACGGCTGAATCCCTGTTCGTCATAGAGACCTGCAGGGAACGTTCCCTCAGGCGCCTGATCTTTCGGAGCCCCTCCTGCATCATCTGGCCCTCCCGGAAGATCCCGAAATGCAGGAACATGGTCTCCTCCAGCTCCCTGATGAGAGCGAAGGGGGACTCTCCGCCGGATCTGCCAAGGATCTCCCGGATCTCCGTTTCCGTCTCTTTCATCGCCGATTCGACCGTATCCATGGCGGACTCATGGATCTTCGGAAGATCCCCGACAATGGAATCTGCCACGAGACGCCCGAATACGACGGTCTCGAGGAGAGAATTCCCCCCGAGGCGGTTTGCACCATGAACGCTGATACAGGCGCACTCCCCTGCGGCGTAAAGGTCCGAAAGGCCGCTCATGCCCCCTATATTCACATCGATCCCGCCCATGGAGTAATGCTGGCCCGGCTGCACGGGGATCGGCTCCTCGACGGGATCCACGCCCGCGAAGTCCATCGCGATCTGCCGTATTCCGGGCAGGCGCTCCATGATGCGCCCTGGACCGAGGTGCCGAAGGTCCAGGTGGACGTAGCCCCCGTCGAACCCGTTCCCCCGTGCGATCTCCTCCTCGATGGCCCGCGCGACCACGTCCCTCGGGGCGAGTTCGAGGGCATGGGAGGCGTACCTTTCCATGAACCGCTCGCCTGTCCGGTTGACCAGGATCCCGCCCTCACCCCGTGCCGCTTCGGAGATCAGGATATTGGTGCCATAGAGGGTCGTGGGATGGAACTGGACGAACTCCATGTCCTTGAGGGGGGCACCTGCGCGGAGAGCGAGCGCCACCCCGTCGCCGGTGTTGATGAGGGCGTTCGTGGACCGGGAGAAGATCCTCCCGAACCCCCCTGTCGCAAGGAGGGTTGCCCGGGAGGCAAACCCGTGAACGGCCCCCGTCATGATCTCGAGGGCCGTACACCCCATGCAGCGCCCGCCTGACCTGACGAGAGATGTAACAAAGAACTCCTCGAAGACGGGTATCTTCCGGCCGAGAACCTGCTGGTACAGGGTATGGAGCACGTTGTGACCGGTCCGGTCCTCTGCATAACAGGTCCTCGGGAACCCGGCACCCCCAAAGGGCCGCTGGGCGATCTTCCCATCCTCGAGCCTCGACCAGACCGTCCCCATATGCTCCAGCTCGAGGACCGTTGCCGGTGCTTCCCTGCACATGAGTGCGACCGCATCCTGGTCTGCGAGGTAATCCGATCCCTTCACGGTGTCATAAGCATGGCTCTCCCAGCTGTCCACGGCTCCCCCCTCGCCTCTTACGTTGCCGAGGGCCGCGTTCATCCCCCCCTGGGCGGCGACCGAATGGGACCGGAGCGGATGGACCTTTGAGATCACCGCCACCGATAGGCCGGCCCGGGAGACCTGCAGGGCGGCCCGGAGGCCGGTCAGGCCCCCTCCGATGATGACTGCGTCCCATGCGGTGATCGTCCCGCCCATGATACTCATTCCCCCTTCTGGACTGGTATATCCTGCCTCCCTCTTAAAGTACCTCCGGGTGGGGGGGGATCCTGCCGGTAATGCAATACCCTTTTATCCAAATACGGCAGGAACCTTTCCAGATCACGCGGAGGAATACAGGTGGCAGAGGGTGAAGTATCGGTCCTCGTCGGCGGAAAAGCGGGCGAGGGGATCAGCAGTGCAGGCCAGATCATCGCCCATCTCCTCGGGCAGCTCGGGTACCGTATCCACATGTACTTCGATTACCCCTCCCTGATCAAGGGTGGGCACAACTTCGCCATCATCCGCGGTGCACGGGGGAAGATTGGATCGGTGCGGAGCCGCGTGGACCTCATCCTCGCCCTCGACCAGGAGACCCTGCGGGTCCACGAAGGGAGGCTCAACGACCACGGGGTCGTGGTCTACAATGCCGATACCGCGAGATACCCTCCGGGGATCGGGATCGCCATAAAATCCATCCTCGCCGCAGAAGAGGCCCCTCCCGTGATGGGGAATTCTGCGATCCTGGGCGCGTTCGTGAAGGCGGCAGGGATAGAATGGGCCTTTGCAGAGGGGGTGCTCACAAAATCCTTCAGGAAGGGGACCGGCCAGAACCTCCGCGTCGCCCGGAGGGCCTATGAGGCCTCGGAGGAAAGGCTCCGCATCCCCGCCACCGGGATGACGGGCCTCCCGGGGTTTACCGGGAACGAGGCCATGGGCATCGGCCTCGTCGAGGCCGGCCTCGGGGTGTACCTCTCGTACCCGATGTCGCCGACTTCAAATCTTCTCCACTTCCTGGCCGGTTATTCCGACGAGGTGCGGATCCGCGTGATCCAGCCCGAGAGCGAGATCGCGGTCATCCTCGCGGCCCTCGGGTGCGCCTATGCAGGGACCCGGGCTGCCGTCGGGACATCGGGCGGCGGGTTCTCGCTGATGGTCGAGGCCCTGGGCCTCGCCGGAATGGCGGAGCTACCAGTCGTGATTGTCGTCGGGCAGCGGGCCGGCCCGAGCACCGGCCTTGCGACCTACACCGCGCAGGCGGACCTGGAGTTCGCGATCCATGCCGGCCACGGGGAGTTCCCGAGGCTGGTGATTGCTCCGGGGGATGCCGAAGAGAGCCGGACCTGGATCCGGGCCGCCATGGATCTCGCGTGGAAGTACCAGATTCCGGCCCTCTTTCTCCCGGACAGGATCATCTGTGAAGGGATGTATAGCCTGGATCCGTCGGTGACGATGAAATCTAGAGCAGATCCGGTCATGGCCGGACCTGATATCCATCCGTATCTCAGGTACGCCCCGACCGATTCCGGCATATCGCCCCTCCGGTTCCCACCGGTGAAGGGGGAGGTGATCCGGGTGAACAGCCATGCCCATGACACCGACGGGATCACCACCGAGGATCCCGGGATCACCCGGACTATGGCCGAAAAGCGGCAGAAAAAGATGCTCGGGCTCGCTGCGGAGATTGAAGGGATGCACCCGGTGAATATCGCCGGAGACACAGACGCGACAACTGGCGTTCTCTGCTGGGGATCGAACAAGGGGATCTGCGCCGAGCTCGGGGAGACCCTGAGCCTCCGGGTCATCCAGCCGGTCGCCCTCTGGCCGTTCCCTGAGAAGAGCTTTGCGGAGGCGATGGACGGGGTCGAGCGGTTCTTCGGGGTGGAGACGAACGAGACTGGCCAGCTGGTCCGGCTCGTCCGCCAGTTCGGGTACAGGGCGGACGGCATGGTGCTCAAGTACGACGGCCGGCCCTTCATGCTCGAAGATCTGGAGCAGGAGCTCAGAAGGGTGATGGCATGAAGGGGATCGATCTCATCAGCCACGCGAAGAACACGTGGTGCCCGGGGTGCGGGAATTTCGCGGTCCAGCATATCTTAAAAGACCTCCTCGCACAGATGGACGGGGGAGGTCTCCCCCTCGAGAATGTCGTCCTCGTGGCCGGCATCGGCCAGCACGGGAAGCTCTTCGACTTCATGAACCTGAACGGCTTCTACTCCCTCCATGGCCGGACGATCCCTGTCGCAACCGGGATAAAGCTCGCGAACCCTTCCCTCAGGGTGATCTGCGTAACCGGAGATGGCGACTCCTATGCAGAAGGGCTCGACCACCTCATCTTCGCGGCAAAGAGAAACCTCGACATCACCGTACTCGTGCATGACAACCGGGTGTACGGGCTGACGACCGGGCAGTTCACTCCCACATCCCCGTACGGGTACCGGGGGCATTCCACCCCCAGGGGCGAGAGGGAGATGCCCCTGAATCCCATGGACCTGATGCTTGCGGCGGGCGCGACCTTCATCGGCAGGGGATATACCGGCCGGCGTGACGAGCTCAAACGGCTGATCCGGGAGGCCATCCTGCACCGGGGCTTCTCCTTCGTTGATATCCTCCAGATCTGTTCAACGTACAACGACCTGACCGCATATTACAACGAACGGGTCTATGCCTGGTCAGAGGAGGACGCGGGCGATCGCCAGGCCGCCGAAAGAAAGGCGGGGGAATGGAATTACTCCGACGATGCAAAGATAGGGCTCGGGGTGATGTTCCGGCATACCGCCCCCACCTTCGAGGATGCTTATCCGGTACCCGGGAAGATGAGTCCGGATGAAAGGGCCGGATGGGTAGCACGTATTCTGAGCGAGCGGTCCTGAAAGAATCAGGTACGGACTCCTGCGTTTTCGCCGATCAAAGATACGGGCTGCGCAGACCCTTCCCCCTCCTTCATTTTTTCCCGTCCCGGTAGTCACGCGCTTCCCGGGAGAGGAAATACCCGAGCACGACCCGGATGAGGACGACTGCCCCGAGAGTGAGGATCTCCTGCTGGCCCGGGGCGATGAGCGTGTTGATGATGTCCGCCGCGATAAAGAACTCAAGGCCGAAGATGATCTTCCCCGTGAACTGGACCCTGATATCGTCATAGCTCTTCTGCTGCGAGAGGAGCTCGCGCCCCAGGATCTCGGCGATGGCCCGGATCCCGCCATAGATGATGAGGAGTGCCCCGGCTCCGCCGAAGAAGAAGGCGATACCGTGGACAATCTCCTGAAACATCCTGATCTGAGAGGGGATACCACTCGCAGATGTTGAATGTTTCTATTTTTGCAGATTGCCGCAATGTTTCAGAGTGGCCTTCTCTCTCGCGGGACGATGCCTCCGTGAATGCCTCCCAGGAGATGATCGCCTTCTTCCGGCTGACCCTCATTTAGTCCTTTCCCATCGATTTCGGATTGCGATCCTCGCTCACCGGTGTGCAGGGTTCCACCGTGCACCTCTCCTTCAGCTCGCACGCCTCTCCTGTCAGCTCAACCTCGATAGTAGCATGAGAGATCCCCAGCGAGAGGGCAGCGTCCCTCACCCTGCACTTGATCGCCATCGCCACCGCTCCTGAACTCCCTTCAGGGATTACCACATGAACGGTGAGGATATGGTGCTCGCCATCGAGGGACCAGAGGTGGAGATCATGGACGCCCGTGACCCCGGGGAGCGTGAGGAGGTGGTCCACAACTCCCTGGAGGGAGAGCGAGGGTGGGACGCCCTGGAGGAAGATGACAACCGTCCGCCTCAGGTTCCTCACCACGTTCACGAGCACGACGATGGTGATGAGGATGGAGGCCGCGGGGTCGAGGACCGGGACATCCCAGACCATGAGGACGAGGCTCACGAAGAGGATGGCAGCCCATCCCAGCAGATCCTCAACGAGGTGCCATGCGACAGTCTGCTCGTTTAAGGTATGCCCTCTCTTCAGCCTGATTGCGGCGGCGCCGTTCACGAGGATACCCACCACGGCAAAGACGAGCATGCCTGGTGCGTCCGGCCGCATCGGGGAGAGGAGCCGGGGCACCGCGTACCAGAGGATGAGGGATGCCCCGATGAGGAGGACTACCCCGTTCGTGAAGGCCGCGACCAGGGAGAAGCGTCGGTAGCCGTACGAGAAGAGGGTTGTGGGCTTCCTGCCGGAGAGGCGTTCAAAGAACCAGGCGAGCCCGAGGGAGAAGGAGTCTCCCAGGTCATGGAGGGAATCTGCCGTGATAGCGAGGCTGTTCAGGTAGATCCCGCCCGCATACTCGGCGATGGTGAAGAGGAGGTTCAGGAAGAAAGCGATCCTGATGTTCTTCTCGCTCGTATCATCGGGGTGAGGGGGCATACCGCTTCTCCAGGAGGAGCGCTCCTCAGTCGTTCATTCCCCTCCGGGATAATCAAACCGCCGGTGGATCTTCCGGATCCGGGCGGTTTTTCTCACCGGCTGGTTTCGGCGATCTGCCCGTCTATCGTTATAGTCACCTCTCTCACGGGGATCTGCTTCCCCGATTGCTCCAGCGCCCGATCCACCACATATTCCACCCCGCCGCAGCACGGAACTTCCATATGGGCGACGGTGATCGAATGGGTTGCGTGATGAGAGAAAATATCGGCCAGTTTGGCGATGTACCCGTCGATATCGGTGTCCAGTTTCGGGCAGAAGATGATCAAGATCTTATCCCGCAGCAACTCCTGGTGGAACCCTGCGTAAGCGAAGGGGACGCAGTCGGCCGAGATGAGGAGATCTGCGTTCTCAAAATACGGTGCAGCGGGATTCAGGAGCTTGAGCTGGATCGGCCACTGGCGGAGTTCTGAACCCCTCTCCACGGGCGCTCTCTGATCGCCAGTAGGACGATCCCTTGCGATGCTCCTGGCTAAGGAACCCGGGCACCTCGCGAAGGGATGCTGACCGCTCCGTGCGGAAGCAGGGAAACATCCCTTGATGCTGTGCCGTGGAATATCGATATGGTTCTCATCCAGGTACTCAATCGCCAGGTTGTACAGATCCTTCTCGCCGTGTGAAATCAGGTGCTCGAGGTGTGCCCTGATCACCGGTTCCCCCTGGCGTGCGATGTTCTCCATCACGGTCTTCTCGTTGTATGGCTCCGCTTCCCGCTCGATGACCGAGATCGCTCCTTCAGGGCATGTCCCGAGGCACGCGCCGAGGCCGTCGCAGAAGAGGTCGCTCACGAGACGTGCCTTCCCGTCGATGAGCTGGAGCGCCCCTTCGGGGCAGTCGGGGATGCACTGCCCGCACCCCGTGCACTTTTCTTCGTCGATTCTGATGATCTTCCGCTTCATACCACTGTCACCGCGATGGCTTCATGTTATCACGGCAACAATATTCCGGCTGTTTCACTATATAGACTGCCCGGGAGATCGTTGATACCGTTCGGCAGTCTGGTCCCGCACTCACAGGCATGTGGCATGTCGGCAGATTGGTGCAGCCAGAAACCATGCTGGTGGTCACTCTGCGGGATGATTTCAGAAGAGGGGCGCGGCCGGTGACTGATCCCACATGAAGGACGGGAATACCGTGACTGATATCACCGCAGAGTGCGCCCGGCTCGGCGCTGCACGAACGCGGGGGGAACTCGGGGCCATGATAGCACCCCTGGTCCTCTCCTGCCCGCCACGGGACCTCCACAGGATGATCGGGAACTTCTCCCTCCAGATTGCCGACGTCGAGCCCGGGTACCGTTCCCGGGTTATGGAAAAGATCTCGGAGCATCTCTTTGGCACGTACCAGAGGATCCGGCTCATGTCTCAGCAGGGCACCTTCTCCCACATGCAGGAGCCCGTCGACGCCTCTGTATCTCAGTTCTGGGAGATGGTTGCCAGGGAATGCCGCTCAGCTTCCCGTGAGCAGGACCTCCGGCTCCGGTTCCTCAAGTACCTGCTCGCTGCCTTCCCGATGTTCGTGCTCCGGGAGCCGGCTCATGCCGTGGGAACGCCGTTCCCTGGCGGCGATACCGTGGAATATATCCAGGGGGTATATTATTGCCCCGTCAGGGAGAAGGCAAACGACGTCGGCGGCGCCCTCTGCCCGTTCTGCCCGGCGGTCCAGACCCCGGCCATCGGGTACCTCAAGCCCCCGGTAAACCCGAGCGAGCACCGGAAACAGGAGTTTATCAGGAATTGTTACGATCACCACAACTTCAATGGGTGAAAACCAAATCACTAATTCACTGAAATCCGCAGAAAATGCTCTCGGGCACAGGAAGGATCCTCGTGAAACAGGTTTGTGATGTCTGCGGGAAGGAGGCCATCGGCATGCAGATCATGGGATGCTGCACTGCAACGGTCTGCGAAGAGCACGCGGAACCCATGTTACGCGGGTTGAAACCGGGGGAGCTGAAAGAATGGGGCATCTGTTGCTTCCTCCGGTTCGGTGAGACGTAACCTGAAGGCTGAGTTATCCCGGGGATTCTCTGTGCCGGGCCGTGGTTTCACCGATGGAATGGCGGGGGTGGAGAACAGGACAATATATCGAAGCCCCAGCCGTGAGCCCCGTATTGTGGTCTGATTCCATCTTCCTCCAACCACTTGACATAAAATCGAACTTTCTTCTGGTTCCAGAGAGCATTGGTCGTTCGGGGATACATATGTTCTGGAAACAGCTTGAATTCTGCTATTTATGAGGTTCCATAGTTCAGCACTATCCCCCTATCCCGAACTCAATCTCGGCATAAAGTGACCCCTTCCCCTGTATTCATCGCCCTTTCTCTTCCGGAAACTATTGGGTTCTGACATTTCCCTTCCGGGTGACGAAACAGAAAGGGTCCTCCGCCAGAAAATCTCCAGATGCTGCATGCCCACGGATTCGGCAACCTCCCCCGCAGAGATCCCGGTAGCCGCAATCCCCGCACTTGCCGCCGAACTGCGCTTTTTTATTCCGAAACAGGGCAAGCACAGGGTTGGACGAATCTGCCCATAATATGCTGAAGGGCCGTTCCCGAATATTCCCCACGAGGAAATCCGGGGTCCGGGCAAACTGGCAGGGATACACATTCCCGCAGGGATCGATATTCGCCACCCGGTTGCCCGCGCTGCATCCCCCCCGAAGGGATCTCAGGAGATCCTGTGCATCTGCAAGGTCCGGGGATCCATCCCGCTCCATGGATTCGAGCAGGTGGATGCAGTCCTGGGGTGCGTCTACCGTGAGAAATTCAATGGATGCTGGGTCTGTCTCCTTCGCTTTCCGGTAGAGCAATCCGAGAGCTTCGGTTACCTCGGAGCTGGTGAGCTGTAGCTGATCATAGACCTCTCTCCCGCGGCCGCTGGGTACAAGCCAGTAAACACAGAAACGGCTTGCACCGATTTTAATCGCGAGGTCGATAAGATCTCCTAATTCATCCTTGTTCTCCCGTGTCAGAGTGACCCGTACCCCACATCGGATACCCGCTTCCTGACAATGGGTAAAGGCTGCAATGGAACGTTCAAAGGCCCCCGGCGAATTCCTGAACCTGTCATGGGTCGCAGCCATTGCCCCGTCTAGGGAGATTCCGACGTATTCGATACCGCTCTCCCTGATCCTCTGGGCTGTATCGGGAGTAATCAGGGTACCGTTGGTGCTGAGAGCGACCTTGATCCCTCGCTTTATTGCGTAATCTGCAAGGTCCATGACGTCAGGGCGCAGCAGGGGCTCTCCTCCAGAGAACAGGATGAGTGGCACCCCCATACCTGAAAGATCATCTATGAGGGAGACGGCCTCATGGGTGGAGAGCTCCCCGAGGATGTCTCGTCCCGGATCCGAACGGCTGTAACAATGCTCGCAGGCAAGATTACAGCGATCTGTGAGATTCCAGAAGACCACGGGTCTACTCATCCCGGAGAAGGCAAGGTACCTGCTCGGCATGGCATTCCCGGTAGCTCGGCGATGGTGCATGATCGCGCTGACTGTTCCCCGGCCATGGAGGCACTGGGTAATCCTGTTCATGGCGTGCCCCTCCCGTTTTCACCAATCCGAACATTCGGTACACGTTTAAACTCCTTTATACTGAAAAGAACGATGTAATCACGGATCCCGGTCTTCTCTGAGATCCCCCTCACCTCATCGAGAACCTCCTCTCTCGTGTACCCGTGATGAACCGTATAAAGGGAATATTCCCATTTGCCCGGGACACGTGTCCTTTCATAGCAATGGGTGACACCGGGATATGATGCGAGGAGCGAACCGGCATCACCATCTCCTGTATCCGGTACTTTCCAAGCCACCAGGGCATTTGCCGATATGCCAATGAGCCGCTGGTTGATCCGAGCCTTGAACTTTCGTATGACCCCTTCAGTCAAGAGCCGCCGCAGTCTTTCGATTACCTCTTCACCGGATATGCCGAGCCGGTTCCCGATATCGTCGAAGGGCTCGGGCACGAAGGGGAGGCCTCCTTCGAGCTCACCAAGGAGGCGCCTGTCAAGGGGATCCATAACCCTCCTCCAGTCTCCCGTTCAGGATATGGGAGAAACGGACATCGATTTTAAATTGCCTGACCGTGGACAAATTGAGAATATCCCGTTCGGGTATTCCGGTCCTCTTCAGAATCTTGGAGAGAACCTCGCCCAGTCTCTCTTCGTTCTCTGCAGTGAGGGTGAACCATATGGCAAAGGTATTATCCCGCTGGAAATTGTGGGAGACCTCCGGGTAGCCGCTGATTATGGCAGCTACATCGCTGATCCTTTCGATCGGGACCGGAAGGGCAATGAGGGTTGTAGCCGTAAGTCCCAGATGATGGGAATCAAGGATCGGTGATATTGCCCGCACGATTCCCAGATTACGCATTCGCCCTAGTCTTTCCAGAACTTCCTGTTCGGGGACCCCCAGCCGGGTACCAAGAGCAGCCCAGGGCCGTGGAACCAGGGGAATGTCATCCTGAAGTGTATCAAGCAGCATCAGATCAATCCGATCTAAGCGGGCATCTCCGTTCATTGCGCCACGACCCCCGGTTCGTAAGGACAGAAGGGATCCTCGGAGCAGAGATCCCCTTTCAGCAGATCCGGTTCAGCGAGACCATCGCACCATCCGGGAGAGACTGAACCTGCGTGGTTGTACGCCCGTGCCCGGCATCCCCCGCAATCTCTCCTGAAGCTGCACCGCCCACATTTGCCGGTGAGCTTATCGTTATCACGGAGGGCAGCAAAAACCGGGGATCTCTCCCAGAGCTCAGAGAAGGGCGTGTTCCGGATATTGCCAACCCTCACTGGCAGGTAGGGGCATGGCGTGACATCGCCATTTGCATAAATCCGGCAGTAGCTGATACCGGCGATGCAACCTCGACCCCAGTCGCTATTCGAAATCCCGAGGTCGCTTGCTATGCGGCGGAATTGCGGGGCACAGGTTGGGCGGATATTGAGATCATTGTCCCTGAACCTGATGAGGACCTGCCGGATCAGATCCTCGTATTCCTGGGGTCTGATAGGACCCATCTCCCGGGCCCTCCCAGTCGGAACCGGGAAGAAGAGCTGGTAATCGCGGACACCAAGGGATGTGCCCAAACGGATCACCCTCTCGATCTCCTTTATAGCAGGCTGCATGATCGACATGTTGATCTGGACGCCAATCCCTTCGTCCTGGCAGTGCCGGAGAGCTTGGACTGCCCGCTCCCACACGCCGCCCACCCCGCGAAATGCGTCATGAACCTGCGGGTCTGCCGAGTCGAGGCTGATGGCTACCGCCCGGATCCCAGCCTCGCGAAGCCGTGATGCGGCTTCCCGATCGATCAGGAATCCACTGGTGCCCATGACCATCCTGAGCCCGCGGCTGGTCCCGTACGCCGCGATGTCATAGACATCCTCCCGCAGGAGTGGTTCTCCCCCGCTCAGGACGACAACCGGCTTTCCGGCAGCCCTGATCTGGTCAATGACATCAAAGGCTTCCTCCGTGGAGAGAGCCTGCTCCGCCTCACGATCCCCGGCGTCCACGTAGCAGTGGGCACATTTCAGCGGACACCGCAGGGTAATATTCCACGAGATAATCCGTGGCGCCCCGCTGGATATACCCTTCACAACTTTAGCCCTTTTACCACACTCTGCCCGAGTTCCTTATCCGCCTTCGTGAGGTTCTCCACTATACGAAGACGTTTATGCTACGATCAGGCGAGATCGAAGCGATCAAGGTTCATCACTTTGGTCCAGGCCGCCACGAAGTCCTGGACAAACTTCTTCTGCGCGTCCGCGCTTCCGTAGACCTCGGCCAGAGCCCGGAGCTGGGAGTTCGAACCGAAGATGAGATCGACACGCGTGCCGGTCCACTTGACTTCGCCAGTCTTGCGATCGCGCCCTTCAAACATGTCCTTGGCGTCCGATACCGCCTTCCAATCGGTGCCCATGTCGAGCAGGTTCACGAAGAAGTCGTTGGTGAGCGCTCCCGGCTTCTTGGTGAAAACGCCGTGCCGGGTATGTCCGAAGTTGGTGTCCAGCATACGCATGCCGCCAACGAGCACCGTCATCTCTGGTGCGGTCAGCGTCAGCAATTGCGCCTTGTCAACCAGCAACGCCTCGGCCGACACGGTGTACTGGCCCCTGAGGTAGTTGCGGAAGCCATCCGCGATCGGTTCGAGCACGGCGAATGAGACCACATCGGTCTGCTCCTGCAAGGCATCCATGCGTCCCGGCGAGAAGGGAACCGTCACATCGTGACCGGCCTTCTTCGCAGCCTGCTCGACGCCTGCACAACCAGCCAGAATGATCAGGTCAGCAAGCGAGACTCTCTTGCCGCCGGAGGCCGCGCTGTTGAAATCGCCCTGGATACCTTCGAGAGTATTCAGCACTTTCGCCAGTTCAGCCGGCTGGTTGACTTCCCAATCCTTCTGGGGTGCGAGGCGGATTCGTGCGCCATTCGCACCGCCGCGCTTGTCGGAGCCACGGAAGGTGGACGCCGACGCCCAGGCGGTCGACACCAGTTGGGATACGGACAGCCCCGAAGCCAGGATCCTGCCCTTGAGGGAGGCAATATCCTGCTCATCAATCAACGTGTGATTGACCGCGGGGATGGGGTCTTGCCAGATGAGCTCTTCGGCAGGAACCTCCGGGCCGAGATAGCGTGCTCGCGGACCCATGTCGCGGTGCGTCAGCTTGAACCACGCTCGGGCAAATGCATCTGCAAACTGGTCCGGGTGCTCGTAGAAGCGCCTTGAAATCTTTTCGTAGGCTGGGTCGAACCTCAGGGAAAGGTCAGTGGTCAGCATGGTTGGAGCGTGACGCTTCGACGGGTCATGGGCATCCGGAATCGTGCCGGCGCCTGCGCCACCCTTCGGTCGCCACTGATGCGCACCGGCCGGGCTCTTCGTCAGTTCCCATTCGTAGCTGAACAGGATCCGGAAGAAGTTGTTGCTCCACTTCGTTGGCGTGTTGGTCCAGGTGACCTCGAGGCCGCTGGTGATCGCGTCACCGCCTTTGCCGGTGCCGAAGCTGCTCTTCCAGCCGAGGCCTTGCTCTTCGATGGAGGCCGCTTCCGGCTCAGGCCCGACATGGGACGCAGGGCCGGCGCCGTGGGTTTTGCCGAAGCTGTGGCCACCGGCTATGAGCGCAACCGTCTCTTCGTCGTTCATGGCCATGCGGGCGAACGTCTCGCGGATATCCTTGGCCGCCGCGATCGGATCCGGGTTGCCGTTGGGGCCTTCCGGATTGACGTAGATCAGCCCCATCTGCACGGCAGCGAGCGGATTTTCGAGGTCCCGCTCGCCGGAGTAGCGTTTATCATCCAGCCACGTGTTCTCAGAACCCCAGTAGACGTCTTCTTCCGGATCCCAGACATCCTCGCGCCCGCCGCCGAAGCCGAAGGTCTTGAATCCCATCGACTCCAGGGCGACGTTGCCCGCAAGAATCATGAGGTCGGCCCATGAGATTTTCCTGCCATACTTCTGCTTGATCGGCCAGAGCAGCCGGCGCGCCTTGTCGAGGTTCGCATTGTCCGGCCAGCTGTTGAGAGGCGCGAAGCGCTGCTGGCCGGCACCGGCGCCGCCGCGGCCGTCACCGGTGCGGTAGGTGCCGGCGCTGTGCCATGCCATGCGAATGAACAAGGGGCCGTAGTGGCGGAAGTCCGCCGGCCACCAGTCCTGCGAGTCGGTCATCAGCGCCCGTAGATCCTTCTTCACGGCAGCCAGGTCGAGTTTTTTGAATTCCTCAGCGTAGTTGAACTCCTCGCCCATCGGATTGGACAGGGGAGAATTCTGGTGAAGAACCTTCAGGTTCAACTGGTTCGGCCACCAGTCCCGGTTGGACCTGCCTCGGCCGGTTGCTTGTTTGTTTGCCCCGCCCTTTACCGGGCGCTTGCTGTCGTCAGTCATAACGTCACCTCCTATCGGTGTATGCTATTATCCACTGTAGTGCTATGAATATTCCTTTGCCCGGCTGGTCTAGAGGTTCATTTGCAAAAACGGATAGTATGGCGAACTTGTTTCATAACGGTAGGAAGGAAGGCTTAATTCTGACCTTTGTCATTCGAAACAACAACGCCGGAATGGCGTTTAATTATAGTCATATGCCGGGGAAACGCCTTTAACTCAAAGGAGGAATGCTCTGAGCCGGGCTCTTAACCACAAAACGGGAAGCCCCAGCCGAGATTTGAACTCGGGGCCTGCTGATTACAAGTCAGCCGCTCTACCACTAAGCCACTGGGGCATGACTTATTGTACGGCCCGGTTCCTGAAAAAGGTGGCGAATGGCAGGGCTCCCCCCTAGATGGAGACCCGCTTCCACTCGACCCTCCCGTTGTACTCGATCTCGATGATCCTGTGGTACGGGATGACCACTGTCTCTTCGCCGGTTCCCATCTCGAAGTAGGTGTTGGCAAGCTTCGTGATCCGGCCCCCTTCTACCGTCGCGCGACTCATGGGAGCCCCCCGGTTCTCGTAGACGATCCGCACGAGGCCGAAGTCGAACTTCGGGTCATATTTATACCGGCGGAGGAGGGCGACACTCTCTCTCATGAATAGGCCCGTGGCCGCTTCGGCTGATAAACATATCGCCAGGGGGGAATACCGTCGGATTCTCGATCTAAGGCCCCGAAACCTGCAGCCCGGAGAGAAGGGGGTCCTCTTCATCACAAGGTCATTATGGTTGGAGCACGGACTTAGCATGGATGCCCCAGCTCACGGTGGACATCGGGGGCAGGCCGGGCCTCGACTGCCGGGGCTTCTGCGACTACTGCTACTTCAGGCATGCAAAGGACGTCCCCCCGTTCGGGTGCAGGCACTGCCCGCCCTTCAGGAAGGGCTGCGACTACTGCTCGCGATCGGTGAAGGAGCGGTACTCGGGCTTTCGGGACCTGCCCGCCATCGCGGATGACATCCTCGCGAGCCTCCAGATGATGGAAGGGGACCTCTCCAGGATCACCATCAGCGGCGGCGGCGACCCGAGCTGCTACCCCCGATTCCGGGACCTCGTGGACCTCATCGCCGGGATGGAGGCGCCCCTTCACATCGGGTACACGAGCGGGAAGGGCTTCGACGATCCCGACCTCTCCAGGTTCCTCCTCGAACGCGGTCTCGCCGAAATCTCCTTCACCATCTTCGCCTCATCCCCGGAACTCCGGCGGAAACACATGCATGACCCGACCCCCGAGGTCTCCCTCTCCATCCTTGAGGATCTCTGCGGAGGGTGCGATGTCTACGGGGCTGCTGTGGTGATCCCCGGGGTGAACGACGGCGAGGTCCTCCTCGAGACCTGCAGCTGGCTCGAGGAGCGGGGGGCGAAGGGGCTCATCCTCATGCGGTTTGCGAATACGCCTGAATCGGGGCTCATCCTGGGGAACGCCCCTATCCTTCCCGGTCAGACGATGCAGACCGTGGAAGAATTCCGGGACATGGTCACCTCCCTTTCCAGGGAGTTCAGGATGAAGATCACCGGGACGCCGCTCTGGGACCCGGAGATCGGATCCCCCTTCGCCATCCTCTCCGAGGACGGGCTGCTCGACAAACTCCCCCGGGTGACGGGGCGGGCCAGCGTCGTCAGCGGCCGGGTGGCAGCCCCCTTCATCCAGGAGATCCTGGACCGGCGGGGATACCGCTGCAGGGTCGTGCCCGCCGACAAGGAGATCGCCTGCCTCATCACTATCGACGACCTGGAGCGCCTCAATCCCGGCGATCTCGAGGGTGTGGTGATCTTCCCCGGCCGGGCCTTTGTCCATGACGAGGAGGCACGGGAGGTCCTCTCGGCCGACGGATGCGACCGGGTCGTGGTGAGGGGGCCCGAGACCCTCACCGCCGATGGTGAGACCTCCATGGGGATGACAAGGAACCAGGTCCTCGAGATGGAGCTCGAGGGCATCGGGAACCTCATCCGGCTCATCAACCAGTACGGGACCGAGTAATCCACCGGGAAGCGCTCTTCCTCTGCCCTGGCGGCGATAAGCAAACGCTATATCTCCCGGAGGGGTATTCATCCTCCGGAGTCTCCCATGGACCGGATCTTCAGGTATTACCCCCAGGACTTCGGCGAGATCCCGGTGAAGGTCGTCCACATGGACCTCACCTTCGATGTCTATGACGACCATACCCGGGTCACCTCCCTGCTTACAGTGAAGACCCTCGATTCCTCCCTCCAGATCCTGGCCCTGAACGCAAAGGACCTCGAGATCATCTCCATCACCTCTGAGGGCCGCCGGGTCACCGCCGATAACCGGAGGGCGGAGGCAAAGATTCTCCTCACGTTCCAGCCCCGCATACCGCCCGGGACCGAGTTCACTGTCCGCACGGAGACCATCTGTCACCCGACGCGTAACATCCTGGAAGGGCTCTACTACGATGAGACCCCCCCCGGTGCCCCGCCCACCCAGATCACCCAGTGCCAGCAGTGGGGGTTCCAGCGCCTCGTACCCTGCATCGACGACATGACAGCCAAGTGCACTTACCTGACCACGATCATTGCCAGCTCCCGGTACACCCACCTCATCTCCAACGGGGATGTCGCGGAAGAACGGCATCCGGTGGGAGGAGACCGGGACCGGATCCGGTACGCGAACATGGTCACCCCCATGGCGCCCTATCTCTTCTTCCTTGGTGTGGGAACCTACACGTCTTTCAGGAGGGGGTGCGAGTACCCCGACGGGAAGACCTTCACGCTGGAGCTCCTGGTGCCCCCTTCCTCAGATCCCGCCCTCGGGAGGGAGGCTCTCGGGATCCTCCACGATGCGGTCATCTGGGTCTACCTCTTCACCGGCCCCGAACAGTTCAGGGGCCTGGAGACGAGGGAGGAGATGTTCCGGCTCATCCAGGAGCGCGAGAACCTCAAAGGGGGGGGCGGAGATCCCGTGCGCCTCAAGACGGTGCGGGAGAATCTCTCTGATCTCACCTCCCGCATCACCCCGGGCTACCAGTATACCGGGACCGTCTATCGCGAGATCGGGATGCAGAACTCAGACTTCGGGGGGATGGAGAACGTGGGGAACACCACCATCACCACGAACCGGATCATGCCCTTCCCCGAGATGACCGACCCGGCCTTCGATTACCTCTTTCGCGTGAAGGTCCACGAGTACTACCACAACCTGAACGGCTCCGAGGTGACAGGGAGATCTCCCTTCGAGCTCTGGCTCAACGAGGCGGTCACGGTCTTCATCGAGAATAAAAACCATGCCTTCCTCTTCGGGCCCGATTATAACCGCCTCCTTACCGTCCTCACCCTCCTCTCCCCCGATGGCGGGACCCTGGCCCTGGACGCAGGGGCCATGGCCATGCCGATCGAGCCCGACGGGTTCAATGACCCGAACGACCTGATCACGGCCGTCACCTACGTGAAAGCCCCCGAGTTCGTGCGCATGGTGGAGACCCTTATGGGGAGGGAGGCCTTTGCCCAGGCCCTGAACGCCTACCACTCGGGATTCCGACACGCCAACGCCTCACGTGCCGACTGGATCGCCAGCATGGAGGCGGCGGGCCGCCAGGAATTTGCAGGGTTCGCGGAGGCCTGGCTGAAGGAGACCGGTTATCCCGTGGTCACCGCACGGACCGCGTACGACGAGGCCAGGCGGACCTTCTCACTCGACCTTCAGACCCCCCTCTCAAAGACCGGGAAGACCTGGGAGTTTCCCTTCTCGTATGCCCTCATCAGCGATGGGGGCAAGGTCCTTGCTGAAGGGATGAAGCGGATCAGGAGCGGGAGCGATGTGATCACTATCACCGGGGTGGACCGCCCCGCCTATGCCTCGCTGAACCGTGGCTATTCCTTCTACGGGAAGGTCAGGTTTGATCCCGGCGAAGAGGCCCTTCAGCTCCAGGCAAGGACCGATCCGGATGCGGTAAACCGGTACCTGGCATTTTTCACCCTTGCAGACAGGGAGAAGGCCCGGCTCGTCACAGAACCGGGCGGAGCCCCCTCCGGGATGTTCACCACCCTCTTCATGGAACTCCTCGGGGACCAGGATCTCCTTGACCGGGTGGGCGGGCAGGGCCTCACCATCTTCGAATCCGTAGAGGACGAGGGGCTTGCCCACCGGTACCAGTCTTTGTACGAGGCCAGGCAGAAGCTGCTCTCTGCCATAGCCGTGCGCCACCAGGAAGCCCTTCTATCCCTCTCCAGCTCTTTTGCCGCCGACCCTGCCCCTGCCACCCTTCCTGATCGTATCCGGGCCATCAAGAGGCGGCAGGTGAAGAACCTCTGCCTCGAGATCCTCGCCACCCTGGATAGTCCCGGGGTCCATCACATCCTCATCCGGCAGTTCCATGACTCCCCTGCAGCAAGTGACCGGCTCAATGCTTTCCGGCTCCTCCTTGCATCCTCATCCCATGACCGTCTCGCCATCTTCGAGAGATTCATGGATGAGTCCTCGAAGAACCTGGTGGCATGGGAGGCCTTCCTCTCCACAGTGGCAGGATCGAACGCGCCCGATCTCGTGGACCTCGTGCAGCGTGCCGAGAAGTCACCGGCGTTCCGGATCGAGCAGGCCAACGACCAGCGGGCCCTCTACGGGCGGTTTGCCATGAACCGGAAGGTCTCCCTCCAGACCTCCGGGGGACGGACCTACTTCCTGAAGATCCTGGAAGGGCTCGGCAGGGTGAACGAGACCTCCACGGTGCGGGCCCTCCAGGCCTTCGGGCACCTAGACCGGATGGAGGAGGAGTACCACCTCCCCCTCGCCGGGCTTCTCATCGACCTTATGGGCGTCCTCGACCCGGCTGGAAACCCGGTGGCTTACAACACCATCAGGCGCCTCCTTCTCGGCGCCCCCTTGGCTCTGGCAGCGTACGA
This sequence comes from Methanomicrobiales archaeon, assembly GCA_015660865.1. Classification (GTDB taxonomy): domain Archaea; phylum Halobacteriota; class Methanomicrobia; order Methanomicrobiales; family JACTUA01; genus JACTUA01. The sequence goes on from JACTUA010000005.1 coordinate 124,899, forward strand.
AGGGAAGTTCGGACCGGTGAAAGCCCTGCACCCGGAGGAGACCAGGGAAGAACCGGAGAGTGGTTCTTCGGGCTGAAGGTGAAGGAATGGGAAACTTCAGATCACGGACCTCCCGCTCCCCCATCCCAACCCTGAATATCCTCGCAGATCCATCCTGATCATGCATCTCTCGAAAGGCAGGGCCATCATCGCAGGCATTCTCATCCTCACCTTTGCCATCGCCATCGTCGCTTATCCCTACCTGCCGGACCGCCTGGCCTCCCACTGGGGCGTCTCCGGGGAGGTGAATGGGTACCTGCCGAAGATATGGGGCCTCTTCATCGTTCCCGTGATCTCGGCCGCCCTCACCCTCCTCTTCCTGCTTATCCCCAGGATCGATCCCCTCGGGAAGAACATCGCAAAGTTCATGGACGCCTACGAGCAGTTCGTCGTCATCATCCTCGCCTTTCTCTTCTATGTCTCTCTCCTCACGATCCTCTGGAATACCGGGATGCGGTTTTCCATCGGCCAGGTTCTCTCCCCGGCCTTTGCCGTCCTTTTCTATGCATGCGGTATCCTCATCGGTAAGGCAAAGAGAAACTGGTTCATCGGGATCCGCACGCCCTGGACCCTCTCGAGCGACCGCGCCTGGGATAAAACCCATGCGATCGGCGGGAAGCTCTTCAGGATCGCGGGCGTTCTCGCCCTCGGGGGGATCCTCCTGCCAGGGATTGCATGGCTCTTCCTCCTCGGCCCAATCCTCCTCATCTCGGGTTACCTTGTCGTGTACTCCTATCTGGAATACCGGAGAGAGGAGGAGGAAAGAAAGCCATCCGATGGGACCTGACCATTTGTAAAGGTCCCGATGGAAAGGCCCGGTCACCTGACTGAACTCAAACCCTCCCTTTCTCATCCGGGGACCGTATGCTGCACACCGACTGGCACTCGTTGCATTCCTCTTCGCAGGGCTCCACGTGGATGGTCACGTTCGCCCTCGGGAACTCGGTCCGGATATCCTTCTCAAGGTGATCGGTAAGATCATGAGCTGCCTCCACCGAGAGGTCCTTTCGCACGACCATATGGAGATCGATGAACTGCTCGGGGCCAGACCTTCTCGTGCGCAGGGCATGGAAGTCCGCATAGGTGCTGTAGTGATCGCAGATGATTGCCCGGATCCGTTCCTCGTCCCGGTCGGGGAGCCGCTGGTCGATGAGGTCGCCGAAGGACCTGCGGGTGATGTCATACGCGGCCTTCATGATGAGGACCGCGACCCCGATGGCAACGAGCGGATCGATCAGGAGGATTCCGGTGAGCCGGATCAGGACGAGCCCCGCGAGAACACCGAGCGAGGTATACACATCGGTCCGGAGGTGCCAGGCGTCGCTCTCGAGGGCGATGGATCCCGAGGCCTTCGCCACCCCCATGAGCCTCCTCGAGACGAACCAGTTGAGGCCGGCCGAGAGGGCCATCACCCCCATCCCTGCCGAGAGGATCCCCATCTCAAGCGCTCCCTCGCCGCCGAGGATCTTGTTTACTGCCTCGTAGACGATGATGCCGGCCGCTACGAAGATCAGGATAGACTCGAAGAGCCCCGAGATGTCCTCGAACTTCCCGTGACCGTAAGAGTGGTACTCGTCAGGGGGTTCGCTCGACTTTCTCACCGAGAGGAAAGCGACGACGGCAGCGATGAGGTCGATCCCCGAGTGGACCGCCTCGGAGATGATGCTCACCGACCCGATGGCGATGCCCACGGCGAGCTTCAGGATCACGAGGCATGTGTTCGAGATGACCGAGAGCTTCGCGGCCTTCTTCTTCACCCCGTTCATCCCTGCGAGAGGATCTACAGGAGTAACTTCGGGCCCCCCTGGCCCGCGTTTGTTCATGTTCTGAAGAGGTGGGGCAGGGGTGGATATAGGAGTTTCGCTCTCCGGAACGCCCCTCTCTCCGAACAGCCGGTTTTTATACCTTTCCGGTCTCACTTCTCCCCTAGTATATATGGCCTCTCTCCCCGAACCTTCCCCCGACCCCCCCGGTCTCGCGACCATCTTCCTCTCCTTTCTCCTCCTCGGTGCAACCGCCTTCGGCGGGCCCGCCATGGTCGAGTACATCCGGAGGCTCTCTGTGGAAGAGAAGGGGTGGCTGGACGAGAGGTCCTTCCGCGACGGGGTGGCCCTCTGCACCACGGTGCCCGGGGCCACGGCCATGCAGGTGGCGGCCTATGTCGGCCTCCGCATCCGGGGAGTGTACGGGGCCGCGGTCTCGTACATCGGGTTCGGCCTTCCCGCCTTTCTCTTCATGATGATCCTCTCGGCGCTCTACCTGGAGATGAGGGGGATCGGGATGGCCATCTCCGCCTTCCAGGGGCTCAAGGTCCTCGTGGTCGCGATAGTGGGCGCGGCGGCGATCAGCTTCTCAAGGGATACCCTTACGGGGATCCGGCCGTTCGCCATCGCCGCGATCGCTGCCGCACTCTTCCTCGCCGGCGTGAGCCCGATCCTGATCATCATCCTTGCGGGGGCCCTCGGAGTTCTCATCGGGACCCCCCTCCCCGTTCAGGGAGGTGCATCCGGAGATGCCATGGGCTCGACGGTCCGGCCACTCCTCCTCATCACCCTCTGCGCAGCAGGCCTCTTCCTCGCCCTCCTCCTCTTCTTCCCCGCCCTTGCCGGGATCTTTGCCCTCATGTTCAGGATCGACCTCTTCGCCTTCGGCGGGGGGCAGGCATCCCTCCCCCTCCTCTACCACGAGGTTGTCCAGGCCCGGGGCTGGCTCGATGCCCAGACATTCCTGGACGGTATTGCGCTCGGACAGGTCACCCCGGGCCCCATCGTCATCTCGGCAACATTCATTGGCTACCTCCTCCAGGGGCCGCTCGGGGGAATTATGGCGACCCTCGGGATCTTCCTCCCCTCCTTCCTCATGGTCATCGGCATTGCCCCGTACTTCCCCCTGCTCCGCAGTTCGACCCGCATGAGCAGGGCCTTTGGGGGCATCGTCTCCTCCTTTGCCGGCCTCCTCATCTCGGTGACGATCCTCTTCGGCTCCCAGATCCCCTGGAACCTCCCCCGGGTGCTCATCGGCGGAGGCGCCTTCATCGCCCTCATGGGGAAGGTCAGGGTCCACTGGGTCGTACTCGCGGGGATCATCGTCTCCCTCCTTTTCCTCTGATCTGAGCCAACCCGGGGGATATGCTTTTTACACGGCATCCCCCAGCTTGCCGGAAGGGATGAACCATGAAGCTCGGGGTCCTCTTCTCAGGTGGCAAAGACTCTGCCTTCGCCTGCCACAGGGCCATGGCGAAGGACGAGGTTGCCTGCCTCATCACCGTCCTTCCGGTGAACCCCGAGAGCTACCTCTTCCACACCCCGAATGTCAGCCTGACGGCTCTCCAGGCCGAGGCGGCGGGGCTCCCCCTGGTGTCGGTGGAGAGCGAGGGGGTCGAGGAGGCCGAGGTCGCCGATCTCTCCCGGGCGATATCCCGCGCCGTGGAGGAGCATGGGATCGAGGGCGTGGTGACGGGCGCGATCCACTCGGTATACCAGGCAACCCGGATCCAGCGGGTCTGCCATGACCTTGACCTCTGGTGCTTCAACCCGCTCTGGCAGAGGGACGAGGAGGAGTACCTGGAGGAGATCGTCTCTTCGGGGTTCAGGTTCCTCATCTCGGGGGTATCTGCTGCCCCCTTTGACAAGGCATGGCTGGGAACGGAGGTGGACCGGGGGACCCTCGATGAGCTGAAGGCCCTGGCCCGGCGGTACCGGATGAATCCAGCCGGGGAGGGAGGGGAGTACGAGACCTTCGTCACCGATGCCCCGTTCTTCAGGAAGCGGATCGAGGTTCTCAGGGCATCAAGGGAATACCACGGGGATCGCGGAATATACCGGATCGAGGATGCGAGGCTGGTGGCGAGATGATCCTTGTCGTGGACCTCTCGTACCGGCCAGGGTCCCTCTCCCTCGATGAATTTGTCACCCCTGTCGAGCGTATCGTGCGGCAGGAGGGTTACCCCGCACGGATCCGGCATTACACCGATATCTCTCACCAGGATATTGCATCGGCGGGTGGTGCAATCTTCTGCGGGACGGCGCTCGCGGACTTCGGGTACCTTGAAGGGCTGGAGAGGTTCGCCTGGCTCTCTTCCTTTCCCTGCCCCGTTCTTGGCATCTGCGCCGGGATGCAGGTACTGGTGCGGGTCTACGGCGGCGACGTTTATCCGGCGACCGGTATCGGGATGGCCGAGCAGCAGGTCGTCGCCCCCGACCCCCTGCTCGCCGGGAGGGACCGGTTCCCGGCCTACGAGCTCCATTGCCTTGCGGTGGAATCCCCACCATCTTTCATGGTCCTTGCCACCTCGCTGTCAGGAGCCCAGATCATCCGTCACCAGGACCGGCCGGTCTACGGGGTGATGTTCCACCCCGAGGTGCGGAACGAATGGCTGATCGGGCGGTTCCTCTCCCTCTGCCTGCCTGAGGGATGCGCTCATCTAGGATGAGGGCAAACGTGGGTGAAGGGAAAGGAGGGAGAGATCCACGAACCGGAAGATAAGGATCGGCCTCATCCAGATGAAGGTCTCCGAAGACCCCGGCGACAACCTTGAGAGGGCGGTACGGGCCGCGGGTGAAGCAGCCGTACGGGGTGCAGAGATCATCTGCCTCCCCGAACTCTTCCGCACCCGCTACTTCCCCCAGGACGAGTGCGCAGACATGCCGGGCCTCTCCGAGACCATCCCGGGGGAATCTACCCGGGCCTTCTCGGCCCTTGCGCGGAAGCACCGGGTGGTCATCATCGTCCCCATCTTCGAGCAGGGGGAGTCGGGAGCCTTCCACAACACGGCGGTTGTCATCGACCGTGACGGGGGTATCCTGCCGGTGTACCGGAAGGTCCATGTGCCCTTCGACCCCCTCTTCTACGAGAAGCATTATTTCGTCCCCGGGGATGGCTTCAGGGTCTACGATACCGATCCGGCCCGGTTCGCGGTCCTCATCTGCTATGACCAGTGGTTCCCCGAGGCCGCGAGGGCCGCCGCCCTCATGGGGGCCGAGATCATCTTCTACCCCACCGCCATCGGCTGGGTTGGGGGGGACAGGGCACCTGCCGAGGGGGACTGGCACGGTGCCTGGGAGGCGATCCAGCGGGGCCATGCCATCGCAAACGGCGTCCACGTGGCCGCGGTGAACAGGGCCGGGCAGGAGGGTGACCTGCTCTTCTGGGGCGGGTCGTTTGCGTCTGATTCCTTCGGGAACGTCATCGCGAGAGCAGGGGATGGAGAGGAGGTCCTCGTCGTTGACCTGGACCTCTCCATGAACCAGATGGTGAGAGAGGGGTGGGGGTTCCTCAGGAACCGGCGGCCGGATACATACGGGATCATCACCCGGCGCGTCGAGCGGGAGTATCCCTCCGCGACAGACCTGCCCGGCACCCCGAGAAAACTGGGTTTCTCCATGCCTGCCGAGTGGTACCCCCACGATGCCGTCTGGCTCGCATGGCCCCATGACCCCGAGACCTTCGGGGATATACCCGCCGTTGAAGAGGCCTATCTCGGGATCATCTCTGCCCTTGCACCCGGTGAGCAGGTGAACCTCCTCGTCAAGGACGGGGCAATGGAGCGGAGGGTGACTGCGCTCCTCCAGGGTACAGGGATCAATACGGGACGCGTGAGCCTCCATCGCTTTGACTACGCAGATGTCTGGTTCCGGGACTACGGGCCGACCTTCGTCGTGAACCCGGGGGATCATACACTCGGCATGGTGGCCTGGGAGTTCAATGCCTGGGGGAACAAGTACCCCGGCCTCGTCAGGGATGGCCGGATCCCGTCTTGCCTGAACACCAGGCTCGGGATCTCCCTCTTCCGGCCCGGGATCGTCCTCGAGGGCGGATCCATCGATGTGAACGGGAAGGGGATGGTCCTCACCACAAAGCAGTGTCTCCTCAACCCCAACAGGAACCCGGGCCTTTCGAAGGGGGAGGTGGAGTCTTATCTCCGCGAGTTCCTTGGCGCTTCAACGGTCATCTGGCTGGAGGGCGGGATTACCGGCGATGACACCGATGGACACATCGATGATGTTGCCCGGTTCGTGAATCCCTCAACCGTCGTGTACGCGGTGGAGGACGACGAGGGGGATGAGAACTACCGGGTCCTCCGGGAGAACGAGCGAATCCTCGGCAGGGCGCGGGACCAGGACGGAAAACCTCTCAATATCATCCCCATGCCGATGCCCTGGCGAATGGGAGAGGGCGCCCGGCTCCCCGCGAGCTACCTGAACTTCTTCATCGGGAACCGCGTCGTTCTGGTTCCGGTCTTCTCGGACCCGAACGACGAGAAGGCCCTTGGGATACTCAGGGTGGTCTTCCCCGGAAGGGAAGTGATAGGCATCGATTGCCGTGCCCTCCTGGAGGGGATGGGGGCCATCCACTGCATCACGCAGCAGCAGCCGCGGGTAGAGTGATACCCTCCCGGTAGGGGGCTATACCCTTGTCTGCGCCTGCTCCCTCATGTACGAGAGGAGGTAGTACGGCCCTCCAACTCCCTTCCCCGTCGAACCGCTCGCCTTCCACCCGCCGAAGGGCTGGTGCCCCGCCCAGGCACCCGTCGTTGCCCCGCCCCGCCGGTTGGAGTAGCAGACCCCGAACCGGATCTGCTCGAAGAATGATTCGACCTCCCCCTCATCCTCGGAGAAGATCCCTGCCGTGAGGCCAAACTCGGTGTCGTTCGCCTTCCCGAGGGCTTCATCGAGGGTGGAGAAGGTGTCGATGATGAGGAAAGGAACAAAGAGCTCCCTCTTTCCCAGGGGATGTTCCGGGGGAAGCCCGGTCACCATGGTGGGTTCCACGTAATACCCTCCCGGGAGCTGGCCTCCGTCAAGCACCTTCCCACCCGCAATCAGCGTTCCCCCGTCCTTTCTGCAGAGGTCCACCGCTTCGGTGAATGTCTTCTTCGCCTTTTCATCGATGACGGGGCCGGCGAATACCTCCCTCTCCCGGGGATCCCCGATCTTCAGGGCCTCGGTCCTTGCCCTCAGGGATTCCATGAACTCCCCAGCGACCGACGCCTGGACATATGCCCTCGAGGTGGCGCTGCACTTCTGGCCGCTGTACCCGAAGGCGCCCCTGAGTACCCCCTCAGCCGCCTTCTCAAGGTCTGCCTTCGCCGTGACAATGACCGGGTTCTTGCTTCCCATCTCCGCGATGAGGGGCTTTGGGTAGGGCTGCCGGGCCGGGAAGGTGCGGTAGAGCCACATGCCCGCATCCCGCGATCCGGTGAAGGCGATGCCATCGACATCGGGGCTGGTGACCACCGCCTCTCCGAATGGCCCGCCCGGCCCGGTCACGTAGTTGATTGCCCCTGCCGGAACGCCACCGCCGATAAAGGCCCGGTAGAGTTTCAGGCCCGAGAGGGGGGCCGCGGACGTGGGCTTCAGGACAACGGTGTTCCCGGTAAGGAGCGCCGCCGAGGCCATCCCTGCCGCGAGATCGAGGGGGAAGTTGAAGGGTGAGATGACCGCCCACGCTCCGTGCGGCTTCATCACGCTCACCCCCCGCGCCCCGGCCGCCTCGGGTTCCATCGGTACGGTATACCCCTGGTTCTTCACGTACAGGTCGGTGTTGTACCTGAGCATGTCGATTGCCTCGCTGACCTCGGCGACAGCTTCGAACCGGTTCTTCCCGACTTCGTAGGTGATCAGGGCTGCAAGGAGGTACCTGTCGGTCTCAAGCCGATCCGCCGTCTTCCTGATGATCGCCGCCCGCTCCCTCCAGCCCCTCCGGCTCCACTCCGGAAATGCCATCTTCGCCTCCCGGAATGCCCTCCGGGCTTCATCCTCCCCGCCCATCTGGAAGGATCCGATGAGGATATCCCGGTCGATGGGCGACCTGACCTCGAACTCCCCCCCTGTTGAGACCTCACGCCCCCCGATGAGGATGGGATGGCGTTTCCCGAGTTCCCTTGCCGCCATCTCGAGGGCGTCTTCATACGAACTGTGGAGACCCTCGTCCCCTTCCAGGGATACATACGTGACCTTCTTCTCCGGCATGATCCTCAGTTCCTCCCGGGTCAGGTGGCCCGGAGATGCTATAAAAGGGTTGCCCTGCCGCAAGGGTCCTATCCACCCCCGGCCCGTCCCGGAACTCCTGGAGGAGGCGAAGGATGAAGGCGGGCAGCCGGCAATACCCATATATGCAACTGGCCCTAACTCCCTCCCATGGCTGATACGCCGGCGAAGAAGACCATTGATGAGGCGAAGGTGGACCTGAAAGCCCTCCTTGCCGATCTCGATCTCGAGGAGGTAAAGGAATTCGACGAGAAGGAATTCTGGGGGTTCTGGGTGAACTTCGGGAGCTACCCCATCCTGATCGAGAACCAGAAAGGCACGGCCTTCTGCGTCGTAGCCTTCCAGATCACGCTCCCTCCCGGGGAGCCGGTTGCGAAGCTGAACGAGCTCTATGCAAAGAATGACTTCAAGTTCATCTTCGAGCTCTTCAGCGCCTTCTCATCGCCGGTGACCGGTTTCTCGCGGATCTTCGAGGGCGATAAGGTGGTCGGGTTCACGGTCTCCAAGTATATCTATCCCTTCCACGCCGGCTTCTCCATCCGTCACCTCGACGAGGCTCTCCAGGCTGTCACCAGTTCCGGGGCCATGGGGGTGATATTCCTGAAGTCCCTCCTCGGCGAGTGGAAGGAGGAGGAGAAGACGTTAAAGGAGCTCGGGAGGTCCGAGCCCGGACCGATGTACGAGTGAACAGGATCTCGTGAAGCGTGGGCACTCACTGGAAGGTTTCCTGCACGGCCCTGAGCCGCAGATTCCCGCCTCTAACCCAGACCGGTGACCTTCTCGAGAAGCCCCCAGAGCCGGTCCTGGAGATCGCGATCATGGGAGATCCCCGATGAGCGCTCCTCTTTCATCCCGTCAAAGTATTTCCCGCTCACCCCTGCAACCCTCGGGGATGATGCAAGATAGACGGGGGTCCGGGCCCCTGCCTCGGGAGGCTCACATGGATAGTCCGGGAAGGCCGAATAGAAGAGCTTGGTGCAGATCACGCCGGGATGAAGGCAGTTCACCGTCACCTGCCCGGGATCGAGCCTCCGGGCAAGGGAATACGTGAATTGGACCACGCCGAGTTTCGAACGGGAGTATGCCTCCCACCCGTCGTACTGCTTCTCACCCTGGAGATTGTCCCAGTCCAGTATGTTCGCATCGAAGTGGGCGCTGGAAGCGACGTTCACAATCCGGGAGGGTGCACGCGACTCCAGGAGCGGCATGAGGAGATGAGACAGGAGGAAGGGGGCTGCGAGGTTCACGGCGAAGGTCATCTCCAGACCATTCCGGGTGAGGACCCGCTCCGGCATGTAAACCCCGGCGTTGTTGACGAGGACATCCAGGCGTTCATACCGGTCCTCTACTCCGGAGGCGAGGGCGCGAACCCCCTCGAGGGACGAGAGATCCGCCGTGAAGAGGTCGAGGGTTGCCCCGTCTATCTCCTTCCCGATCTCCCGGAGGACGGCACGACCTTTTTCCCGATCCCTCCCGTGGATGAGGACGCGGTGGCCCTGGCGGGCGAGGGCCTTTGCGGTCGCCTTCCCGATGCCGTCGGTGGAGCCGGTGACGAGGATGGTCCTCGTCACAGGGAGGGAGGCATCGGCAAGCGAATGTACCAGGGTCATGTTCCTGAAAGGGTCTTTCTCTCCTGAATGGGGGTATCGGGTGATGGGGAGAAAAAGGTTTCCCGGCCGGCAGATTCCGAGAGCCTCCTTTCCGAAAGGATACGCCTGGAGGTGTTGCACAAGAATTGATACAAAATAGGATTCCCGGCAGGGGGTTTCCCTGGCCGGGTATTGGCCCGACGGGTCCTGTCAGAGCTCTGCAGCTGCCGTGCCCACCTGGGAGTTCGTTGTCACCGGCTGGGCCGAGCAGGCTTTGATTGAGGCCTTCGCCTGGTCGCGGAACTGCTTCCAGAGGCTTACCAGCTGCTGGTTCACGCCCTGGAGGGCCTTCCTGTCATGGTTCGTGAGGGCGTCGGAGAGGGCGGTCCTCTCGTTCCCGATGGCCGTGACGGTGGTCGTGAGGTCCCCCGTGGGGCACCCGTGGTTGCCGAGAACAGTGACTACCGCGTTCGCACCCTGGACCCGGGTGTTGTAGATCTGGAGCCGGTACTGTCCGTACGTGTTCCAGAGGTCGCTCTTCAGTTGCGGATCGATCTTTCCGGCCTGCCCAACCCCGTTCCCGTTCGCCTGCGCAGCCGATACCGGGAGCGCAATCGCGGCAACGATGATGAGGGCCAGGATGGCTATTGAGATGGTGTTTCTTGACATGGTGTTTCTCTCCTGTTTCTCTTCTTTGGGTGGTTTTTACCCTTGATCACAGGTTGAAGGTCTCAGCATATGTATTCGCAAAATAGGCGGGGTTCAGGGTGTCGACATACCGGTTCATTGATTGAACCGGCTGGTTCGATACCTGGCCCGGGAATTCTCTCTCACGGGTTCCTTTCATCGCCACATGTGTGCCCCGTCGCAGATGGGCTTATTCCCCGAATCTCCCGCACCGGCAGTGCGTGACACGGTTGCGGGCCTCGCCTGAAGAGCCGTCCGCGGCGATGATCGGGATACCCATGGGGAATAGGTTGTCTTTTTTTACAATTAGTTACCTTTATATGACTAAAGGTTAAGTATACATTACATTGGTGGAACAATGGTCATCTCAAGGATCTCCATGGGTACCATAGCAGTCTGCTGCATGATGGCCGTGGTCATGGCATTGAAGTGCGGGGACATAACATCCCTGGAAGCATGGCTTACGGCGTTCCGTGCAGCCCGCCACAGAGATTGATCCGGCCAACGGGGATAGCGGGACCGGAGAGAGCACTGGAAGGGTAGGACCCGGGCATGATACCGAAACCAGATAGTACGAGGAAGGGATCTCCTATTATCCCTGCATGTGGCTCCCGTCGCAGAAGGGCTTGTTGGACGACCTGCCGCACCGGCAGAGCGTGACCCGGTTGCGGACCTCGTAGGGAAAGCCGTCCGCGGCGATGATCGGGATCCCGCCACGGACCCAGAGGGGGCCGAGCATTCCCCCGACCGGTCCTTCGACGAGTCCGATGGACTTCTCGAACACGGGCTCAAGGGGTCTTTCGGTCTTTTTGTCCCAGACAACGAGGCGTCCCGAGTGGCAGTTTGCGGCCATCTCGAGGGTGGTTCTCTTCGCTTTTTCGCTGCCCGACTGCCCGATGAGGTCCCATATCCCTTTCCCGCGGACACAGAACCGGGCATGGGAGCAGAACCCCGGTGCATCGCTCAGCCGGATGTCGGGGCCCTCGGTCCACCCTGCCCGCTCCAGGTACGGCCTCCGGCTGGCCGTCTCGGTGCCGTCGAATTTGTTCGTCAGGTGGGTCCCATCGCAGAAGGGCCTGGTCCGGGAACCCCCGCACCGGCAGAGGGCATAGGTCTCCTGGAGGGGGTATCGTTCACCCTCCCTCCAGCCGATGGAATTCCCCTTCTTATCGCAGACGAGGATCTGTTTCACGAGCGGGATGGACCCGGTGACCATGTACGGACCGTTCTTCGTCACCTGGATCCGGGCGTCCTCTTTTTTACCCGTACCTGGCATGCTTCTCCCCAGAAAAATGCAGGATCATAGTATTTGAGCCCTCCCCTCCGTTCCGCCAGCCCATCGATCTCCATGGTACAGGGAATATTTTTCTTCGATCATTCTCCTGTCATTTTCAAAGGGTATTGGTAAAATCCCGGCCTGGATTTTTCGTGTTTTCGGGCAAACAGACCGGTTCCTTCTCCGGGCCATAATTCCTTTCACCCACACGTCAGTCGGCGGTGCATATTCTATAAAAACCGGCGCCCGCAGCGGTATCACATGAACTGCGAGTGAACCGGCGAAACAGCCGGCCCGTCCATCAATTCAATCGTGTACCGGTGGGGATACCCGCTCTTCTTGAATGCCTGCGTCTCGGAGATAAAGAACCCGTACCTGTTCTTCCGGATATGGTTTCTCTGGAGAAACATCAGTAACGCGCCGATGGAAGAGACGCATGTGCCTTTTACCTGGAGAGACCTTGCAATCTCCCTCGCGGTGCCATGAACACGGGTGATATTTTGCCTGAGCATGTGATTGCAGATGATCTGTCCCGTGTCGTATCGCTTATTGCTGGCCACCGATATTCCCCCGCTTATCCATTCTTTCCCTGCCTCCCTGTATGTGTAGGCTCGCCCGGGGGATATAGCTGCGTATACAATGTTTTTTCATTAAAAAATGAATAAACCAGGCATTTTTCCCCGGTTATCTGCCAGATGTGCCATCGTCGGGTTCCGCAGGGCAAACCCTTTTCCCCGTTCCCGGTGAGGCACTTGTGGAGTGGGTTGTCCCATGCCTCCCGGCATCACCGTGTACGACGGCGCAGACTGCATCGGCGGGAACAAGATCTATCTTTCCGACGGGAAGGACGGCATCTTCCTCGACTTCGGCAAGAACTTCGGGAAGTATGCCCGTTTCTACGAGGAGTTCCTGAAGAGCCGGACCACCCGGGGGATCCACGACCTCCTCACCCTTGGCCTCATTCCGAGGATGAATATTTATCGGAGGGACCTCGTTCCTTCGGATGTCTCCCTCGAGGGGTACCCGTTACTCCCCATCTCCGCCGTCCTTCTCTCCCATGCCCACCTGGACCACTGCGGGAACATCGGCCTTCTGGAGCAGTCCGTCCCCGTGTTCTCCACGCCCATGACAGCTGCCATCCTGAAGGGCTACCAGGACGCGGGGAAATCGACGACCGAGGCAGACGTCGCCTATACCTCCGAGCGGCAGCCGAACACGGCGGATCCACTCTACCTGGAATCCGACCGGGGATGTTATGTAGGAAAGGAGTTCTGCCTCACGTCGAAGCCCACGGAGAAGTTCCTGGAGTTCCTCTCCTGGAGGCCCGGGCAGGACGGGAAGAATGCGAAGAAGCTGGAACCGGGCTGCTGCTGCATCATCGAGGAACACCGCCTACCCTTCCAGGTCTCGGCCTGCGAAGTGGACCACTCGCTCTACGGTGCCTGCGGCTTTCTCATCGAAGGGGAGAGGACCGTCGCTTATACCGGCGACTTCCGCCTCCATGGCCGGAACGAGGCGAAGACCCGGGAGTTCGTCCGGCGTGCGAAGGGAGCGGACGTGCTCATCACCGAAGGCACCCGGGTGAAAGATGCCGGCCCGGAGGACGGGAGCAGGATCACCGAGGAATCGGTCTGTGAGACCTGTCGGGGGGCCGTGGAGGAGTCGAAGGGCTTGGTGATCGCCGACTTCTCTGCCCGGAACTTCGAGAGGCTGGAGGCCTTCCGGGAGATCGCCGCCCGGACCGGCAGGGAGCTCGTTGTGACGGCCCGGGACCTCTACATGCTGTACGCCCTCTTCGCTGTTGACGGGGTGAAGCGGTGGGAGGGAGTGCGGGTGTACGACGAGATCGTCGACCACCGGAGGCGGAAGTGGGAGGCGGAGCTCGTGATTCCGCTCGCGGGGGAACAGTACCTGAAGCACGATGCCATCCGCAGGGATCCCGGGCGGTACATCCTCTGCTTCTCCTTCTTTGACATGAATCACCTCCTGGACATCAAGCCTGACGGTGGGAGCTACCTCTACTCATCCTGCGAACCCTTCAACGAGGAGATGGAGATCGACTTCAGGCGGCTCTGGCAGTGGCTGGATTTCTTCAGGATCTCCCCCTGCGGATTCTCGATGGAGAAGGATGCGGCCGGAGACGTGGTGCCGGTGATGGACAAGCACTACCACGCCTCCGGCCATGCCTCGGGAGCGGACGTGGCCTGGGTTATCGACGAGATCGACCCCGATGTGATCATCCCGGTGCATACCGAGCAGCCGGGCTGGTTTGAGGAGAATTTTGACGGGGTGATTGTGCCGGAGGAAGGAAAGAGGTACGAGGTTTAGATAAGAATGGTATCAGGCCGGCCAGAAGTACTGAACGCATCTCTTTCCCTGACAATATCTTCATCCTTCGGAAGCGGATAAATACTCAATAATGAAGAGATCCCTCCTTCTCGTTTCCATGCTCCTTGCGGCCACCGTCTTTCTCGGAGCCTGCACCCAGACTGCGCCCCGGCCGGCCCCGCCCGTAACCGTGGAATCACTCCCGACTCCAGGCGGATCACCGGCGGTAACCGCATCCCCATCGGTTCCTGCCGGGGGTGGCGGCGGAGGTGCCCCTGCCACCCCCATCGTCACTCAACCGCCCGGGACTCCCGACCCCGCCTTCCTCGTGGATATCAACGTCCCCGATAAAACCTGGCAGGGCACCACCCTCTTCGCAGACAACCATGATCCGGCCAGGCCGAGGATCGTCGAGGTGAACATGCAGGGCGAGGTGACCTGGGAGTACGACCTTCTCGGGGAACTAAAAAGTTACACGAACCCCGGCGAGGACGTCGAACTCCTCCCGAACGGGAACATCCTCGCCCTCTTCCCCAGGTACGGGGTATACGAGCTCACGAAGGGAGGGCAGGTCGCCTGGAAGTACCTGGACCCGAAGGTCTCCCACGACGCTGACCGGCTCCCAAACGGAAACACCCTCATCGCCTTCGGCGCGTTTGACACCATGGGCGACATGCAGGTAAAGGAGGTCAACCCCCAGGGCGAGATCGTCTGGTCATGGCGTGCAAAGGATTCCTTCAACCGTGCACCCTACCTGGGGATCTCGAACGAGGGATGGACCCACACGAACGCGGTCACCCGGCTCGCGAACGGGAACACCCTCGTGAGCCTGAGGAACTTCAACCTCATCGCGGAGGTCGACCCGGCCGGGAAGGTCGTGCGGACCATCGGGGAAGGCCTCATCACGGAGCAGCACGACCCCGAGGTCCAGCCGGACGGGAACATCCTCATGATGGACCTGCCCCTGCCCAACGCGGCTATCGAGATGGCCCCGAACGGCACCATCGTCTGGCGGTATACCCTTCTCGACAGGAACGAGTATCCCGCGAGGGATGCCGACCGGCTCCCCAACGGGAACACCCTTATCACCGCAGCCGACCGGATCCTCGAAGTAACCCCCGATAAGGAGGTTGTCTGGCAGCTCAGGCTGAAGGACGTGATCTTCACCGACCGGCAGTCGGCCCAGACCCGCGGGTTCTACAAGGCGGAGCGGGTGAGTGATGGGCTTATTTCAGGTGGGTGAACAACACCCGCGAGCAGGAGTTTTCACCGACGGATGGGAGCGATAATGATTTCTCCTCCCGTCCCCTACGGGGATATGGGATGACTTCACTCAGGGTCACACCAGATACCAAACTTCGGCTGGACAGGCTGATGTTAAACCCGGAGGACTCCAGTGATACTATCATCAATCGTCTCATCGATTTTTACGAGGACGACGACCACCTGACCAGGGAAGATGTCGAGGGGATCAAGGGGGCCCTCCGGGAGCTGAAAGAGGGCAGGTTCTTCACCCACGAGCAGGTGAAGGAGGAGTTCGCCCCGGGCCGGGAAGAGCCCCCTGCTCCCATCGGCGATCCCCAGGCGGTGAAAGACATGGAGGAGATCTTTTCGGGGACTGCGAAGAAGGTCCTCGATCCGGAGCTCACCAAGCCTGAGCCTGGCGACACCGACCCCGGTGATATCCACGAGATCGAGGGGTTTGATACGAGAGGGAGATCCCGGACCCCCCACCTGGATTCCCTCTGAGGCCGACCTGGTCCCCATCCTTTCATTTTCATCGCGGCGATGCAGGATCTGTCTTTATATATCCACACATGTAGATCATTGTATGCAAACGTCCTCACTCCGGGTCAACCCGAGGACCAAGTCCCGTCTTGAGAAGCTGAAGGTGCACCCGAGAGAATCCTATGACAAGGTCATCGATCGCCTCATCGATTCCTACCATGATGACGAGCCCCTGACCGAGGAGGAGATCAAGGGGATCGAGGAGGCCCTCCAGGACCTGAAGGAGGGCCGGCTCTACACTCACGAACAGGTGAAAAAGAAGCTCGGGCTGTCCTGAATGCCCTTTACCCTCATCTATACCTCCCGGGCCCTGAAAGACCTGGAGAACTTATCCAGAGCGGTGAACAGGAGGATTGTCATGACGCTCGAGCGGCTGGCGGAGGAGGATGATCCGGAATGGTCGGTGAAGCGTTTACAGGACTCCCCCCTCTATTCACTCCGCGTGGGACCATACCGTGTCATCCTGGATATCCGGCGGGAGAAGATTACCATCTTCGTCCTTCGGGCCGGGCCGAGGAGGACCGTTTACCGTGACCTTTGAAGGAAACCCGAGGCATGGTCAGATCCGTGCCATCATCTTCGACATGGACAACACCCTCTTTGACTTCGTCGCGGCGAAGCAGCACGCCTGCCGGGAGGTCGCGAAGTTCCTCGGCCGGGACGACTGGGAGGCGCTCTTCTCCTGCTTCCTCAACTCCCCCCACGGCTTCGAGAGCCACGAGAACATCAAAGACTACTTTGACCTCTGCGGTTTACTGGAGGAGTGCAGTGCCAAACAGAATCCCGGTATGCCGGGTGAAAGACAGGACGGTTCCCCGAGGACCTGCTCCATTACAGGTGAAGGATGCAACCCGGGGAGGATCCGCGATGAAGAAGGAGAAGAAAGGGGCAATTTTCCCGGGGAACCCCCTTCTCCTGGGAAGAAAATTCCGCCAGCCACTTCCCCTCCCCATGATCAGAGAAATGGGCAGCTCCCGTCCGCCTGCGGCGGCTCCTTCACATGGGAGGTGCATTCAACCCAGCCCTCCAGCAAGGAAACCAATCCCGTGGGATCAGGGAATCTCCTCGCCGACAAGTCCCTCTACTGCAACGAGGTCTTCTCCCGCTGCTGCACTATTTACGAGGCCGAGAAGGTCCGAGTACTTTCGCCCTACCCCGGCGTCCGCGAGACCCTCGGGGAACTGAAGCGGCGGGGCTTTCCCCTGGCAATCGTTACCGATGCGTACAACGGGAACGCCCTCGCCCGGCTCCGGAAGACGGATCTTTTTGATTTCTTTGATTTCATTATTTCTTACGATATGACCGGTGCGAAGAAGCCGGCGCCGGATGCGTTTTTGTTAGCGTTGAAGAAATTGGAGACTTTGCCGTCAGAGACTTTACTTGTCGGCGATAGCCTTAGGCGGGATATTGCACCAGCTCAAGCGCTAGGGATGATTACGGCGTATGCAGCTTATGGAGACCGGAATGTCCGGACTGGCGATCCCCCTAACTGCCGGCCGGATTATGTCCTGACGAATATTGAGGAGATGGTGGGGTTGGTGTAACCGCGGGATGTCGAGGACGCGGAAAGATCCAGAGGTTTTGCCCCCGGAGATCTCCTGAGAGTCAGGGTAAAGCAGTCGGGACCTCGATATTTCCGGATCGGAAACAAAATGTTTCCGGATCAGAAACACGGTCAGTCCGGCCATTCCCAACCATGGCTGCGGTGGGTCTCCCGCGAGGGAGGCCGTATCCGCGAGAGACTCTATCTCCTCAAGAACGCAGGATTTTCTTCGGAAGATAGAGTACTCCGACTTTGAGCTGTACGATACAGGCTCAGTGTAAGGTTATCCTGCATTGCCTCAGGAGCGATAGGGCTGATGTAAGGTTATCACCGGTTGACTTAGGATGGCAACGGGATCGATAAGGTTATTCGATGTTGACCTGGAGAAAGGGGCTGGTTTTGATGGTACTCCTGGTTGACTTAGGGGCCGATGCTCTATATAAGTGAACTTTTGTTGACTTACAAGACAATTTATAATGTTACAGGCCGGAATAGTACGTATGGATACGTACTCTGAGAACAGAGCGGGTGTTTTTGTTCACCAGGACGGGGGATATGACACATTTATCCCGCGCCCGTTACCTCCAAGAGGCCTGGATCTTGATGAGGGCCTATTATTCCTGCTTTCAAAGGCTGATAGTGCACTGGCACGCCTGGATGGTGTCACCCAGGTCCTCCCGAACCCCGACCTGTTCGTCGCGATGTACGTGAAGAAAGAGGCGCTTTTGAGTTCCCAGATCGAGGGTACGCAGGCCTCGCTCCAGGGTGTCCTGGAATTCGAAGCCCATATGAAACCGAGAGATGATATCAACGAGATACGGGAAGTCCTGAATTACATCAAGGCCCTGCATCACGGCATCGAGAAGCTGGAATTTTCAGAGGTATCTCTCGATTTGATCCACGAGATCCACAGGTTCCTGATTAAGGGAACCAGAGGGACGCACAGGCTCCCCGGTCAGCTCCGGAGGGTACAGAACTGGATAGGCCTTCACGGAGGCACGATCCATGATGCCGTATTCATTCCCCCGCCACCGGAGAAAGTCCCGGAGTTGATGGGAGACCTGGTACAGTTCATCCAGGCCGGAGACAAAACTCCGACCCTCGTCAAGGCCGCACTCATCCATGCCCAGTTCGAGACGATCCATCCTTACCTGGATGGAAACGGGAGAATGGGAAGATTACTGGTAACCTTTTACCTCTGTAGTGAAGGCGTATTATCGAGACCCCTCTTATACCTGAGTTATTACCTGAAGAAGAACCGCGAGAGGTACTATTCACTCCTCAACGAGGTCCGGCACCAGGGAAACTGGGAGGCCTGGCTGGAGTTCTTCTTCCAGGGGGTCATCGAGGTCTCCGGCAACTCGATCGAGACTGCAAAGCGGATCATCCAGCTGAAGGGCGAGTTGATCGAGAAGCTCCTGGAGAGCAATATCAGCGGCGTTCATGCAGTCAAACTGGTGGACGACCTGTTTGATCATCCGGTCATGACCATTGCACAGGCTGCCGATGCCCTGAGGATCAGCCGCCAGGCGGCCACGAAACTGGTGGGTAAATTCGAGAGAATCGGCATCTTAAAGGAGATCACCGGAAAGGAGCGGTATAAAAGGTATCTCTTTATCGACTATGTGAAGATCATCGAGGAAGGTACGCGAACCTGATGAATTCCAGCCGGGCACAAGCCCGTCTTCCCGGATAAAAAGACCGAAAAAGACCTTCACAGAAGAGTTCCCCTACCCCCGCATCCCCGAGACCCACCTTCCCGATTCTCCCCACAGCAGGGTCCTGGAGCCCTGCCCCCTTATCCCTGAGACCCTGACGGAACTCAGGTGGCGGGGCTTTCCCATGGCCGTCGTCACCGATGCGCACAACGGGAACGCCCTCGCCCGGCTCCGGAAAACGGATCTTTTCTGCTATTTTGATTATGTAATTTCTTATGATATGACCGGCGCGAAGAAGCCGGCGCCGGATGCGTTCCTGCTGGCGTTGAAGATGTTACAGACGTTGAATCGTCGGAGACGTTACTTGTTGGAGATAGCCTCAGACGGGATATCGCACCCGCACAGATGGGAATGATTACGGCGTATGCGAAATACGGAGATCGGAATATACGGACCGGCGATCCACCTACCTGCCGGCCGGATTATGTGCTCACGACCATCGAGGAGCTGGTGGGGTTGGTGTAAATGTGATGTACGCGTTAAAATATACTCCAAATTATAAAAAATAAACTTCCAAAAACTTATATCAAACTTCCACATATGCTAATTTATGACGTCTTCTTTCCTTAAGGAAATCAGTACCATAGATTCATATAATTATAATTTTCCTGCAATCCGTGGTATCCAAGCTGGGAGAGAATATTACCTCTCAATGTGCCCGTTAAAGCTAATCCCGAAAATCTTTCTGTACGATGAATCTTCGCTTCCAGCCCAGTTGAGAGCACAACGTACCTTAAATCATGCAAGGATACCAGAAATTGCTAATTATATTGTAAATAATCCAAAGGACTATGTTTTTTCCGCAATCTCTGCCTCAATCAGTGGTGCACCGGTCAAATTTATTCCAGCGGGGGACAACGGTATGGAAACCAAAATCGGAGCGATCGTTATACCGATGGATGCCCAATTTATCATCAATGATGGGCAGCATCGGCGAGCTGCGATTGAGGCTGCCCTCAAAGAGCGACCCGAACTAGGTAATGAAGCCATTGCAGTGGTATTTTTTATCGATGCCGGTTTAAAACGAAGCCAGCAAATCTTTTCCGATCTCAACCGCCACGCAATCCGGCCCACCAAATCAATTAGTATCCTTTATGATTACCGAGATCCCTTTGCACGGTTTGTGTTGGATCTTGCAGATACACTTCCTATTTTCAAAGGCATTACTGAGCTCGAAAAGACCAGCATATCTAATCGTTCCACCAAAATGTTCACATTATCCAGCATTTATCAGGCAACAGCTGAACTTCTGGGGAAGAAGAGGAAAATAAAAAAAGTTACTCCCGATGAGAGCACCATCGCGCAGGAATTTTGGATAGAGGTAACTACAAACATTCCAGAATGGGAACAATTGATTAAACAAACTGTATTGAGCAGTGAACTCAGAACTGAATTTGTCCACGCACATGGTATCGCTCTCCATGCACTTGGGATTGCTGGACATGCACTTATCAAGATATACCCTCATGATTGGAAAGAGCAGTTAAAAATGCTGCAATTGATAAATTGGTCCCGCTCAAATGAGCAGATATGGGAAGGACGTGCGATGAATAACGGGAGAATTTCCAAAGCGCATATGAACCTTACCCTAACAACAAACTATCTCAAACAGATAATGAAAATACCACTCACTGCTGAGGAAACCAGGATGGAGAAAAGATTCCTGAAACAAAATCCCGAGCATGCGTTATGATCCAGCATACGCTCAATGGCAAACCAATGTCTGTCTTTGATGGAAAAGGGCTGGAAAACATCCATCATGAGATTCGGGAAGTCTATCTTAGTGACAACCGGCCATGGGTAATAGGGTATAGCGGGGGAAAAGATTCGACGACCGCGCTTCAGCTCGTTTGGTATGCATTATCTGAACTTCCCGAAGAAAAGCGAACTAAACCGGTCTTTGTCATCTCTTCGGATACGCTCGTTGAGACTCCAGTGATTGTGGATTATATCACCACGACGCTTGAAAGAATCAATAAAAAAGCAATTGAAACAGAGATGCCTTTTAAAGCGGTAAAGCTGTATCCACGAATTTCTGATTCTTTCTGGGTAAATTTAATCGGGAAGGGATATCCAGCACCAAGTACTCAGTTCCGTTGGTGTACCGAGCGGTTAAAAATTAAAACTGCCGATCGGTTTATTCTTGAAAGTGTAACAAAATTTGGAGAAGTTGTTCTTATTTTGGGGGTGCGGAAGGGAGAGAGTGCAACACGAGATCAGGTAATGAATCTGTATAAAATACAAGGCTCGAAGCTCTCTCATCACTCACGGTTCCCTCAGTCATATGTTTATACACCCATCGAGGATTTTACGGTTAATGACGTTTGGACATATCTTTTACAGAAACCCTCCCCCTGGGGCAACAATAACAGGGATCTCGTCGCCCTCTATAAGACTGCTCAAGATGGGGAATGCCCTCTCGTCGTAGATAAGACCACAGCGCCATGCGGTAACAGCAGGTTTGGATGCTGGGTATGTACGGTTGTCCAAAAGGATCGGAGTATGGAGGCACTTATTGAGAGTGGAGAAGAATGGCTCGAGCCGCTCCTCGAATTTCGTAACGAACTTGCAGAGACTCAGATCCCAGAGAAGAAACATTTGTACCGTGATTATCGACGAATGGACGGCAAAGTAAAAATCATGAAAAAGGGAGATGGCCTGGAAATAATCCGCGGACCATACACACTTGATATTTCAAAGAAAATGTTGAGAACATTGCTGGAAGCCCAAATTAGTGTTAGGAAAAATGGGCCAAATCCGAATTTAACCTTAATTTTACCAGAAGAATTGTTCGAGATTCGGCGCATCTGGCTAACTCAACGGAGTGATTGGGAAGATTCAGTCGTTCATATCTACAAAGAAGTGACAGGTGAAAACCTCGAATGGGCGAAGGATGATCTGGGAACCTTTTCCCAGACGGAAAAAGAATTATTAAAAAATATATGCGAAGAACGTAACATACCCCTCAGGCTCGTAACGAAGTTACTCGATGTCGAACAACAATTACAGGGGATGAATAGGCGTTCATCAATTTATATAAGAATTAATGAGGTACTCGGAGAAGATTGGATCAGTGAGGAAGAAGTAAGAAAAGTAATGGTGAAACCAGGTGCCATTGATTCCCGCCGTCATATCAAGCACATCTGAGGGTATATGCTTCTAAAATCAATCAGTATCGAAAACATTCGAATTTTCAAAGGGTCCCATACCCTTGACCTTGCACCCTTACATCAAGCTAACACCCATAAACCGATCATTTTGATCGGTGGAATGAACGGGGCTGGAAAGACCACGCTTTTTGAATCTATCTTTCTCTGTCTCTATGGGCAATATTCTCCTGGTACAAGGATAACCAAAACAAAATATGAGCATTATGTCGAACAGATGGTTGCTTGGAATAAATATTCAGAAATTCCATTAAATCCTGCAATCGAGGTGATATTCGAGTTTTCGCATGCTGGTAATACTCATACCTATACAGTCAAAAGAGAGTGGACAGTAAAACCCAGATTTATCGAAAAACTTACCGTGAGAAGAGACGGTCAGATTCTTTCAGATCTAGAAAGTGATCAATGGCAAGATCTATTAAATGAATTGATACCACCAAGATTTGCCCGGCTCTTTTTATTTGATGGGGAAAAAATTCAGAATCTCGTTGAAGATAATGCCGATAATTACTTCCTTCAAGATTCGTTTAAATCTATGCTCGGCCTCGACTTAGTTGAGAGGTTGAAAGCAGATCTAGGGATATATCTTAGCCGTTACATTAAAAGTAAAGAACTCAATCATTTTACCGAGAAATTAGAGAGTATTGATACACGGATTAGAGAAATTGAGGGGAAAAAAGATCTATGCCAGCAAGAAAAGGCACATATCCAGAGCCGGTATGATCAGATTCAAGGTGAGATCGAACGTCAAGAACAGATCCTTGCAAGTGAAGGGGGTAGTTTTGCTCGAAAGCGTGAAGAATTTAAGACCCAAAAAAACCAATTAGATCAAGAGATAACCTGGACTGAGAACGAGATCCGCAATATCTGTACTGGTTTATTCCCCTTTTCCATTACTCCAAAATATTGTACACTTCTGAAAAAGCACCTTATCGACGAAGATCAAGTTCAAACTCGCCAAAGATCTCAAGAGGCTATCCAGTTATACCTGGATGAGTTAAGAAAATCGATAGAGACATTGGCATTTTGGTCGGATCTCAAAATCTCCTCAGCACAACAAGCGAAAATTAGGGAAAAATTCTCAGCCCTTATCAGTCAACATTTGGCCGTCAATGACCATCCCGAAAATATTCCATTAATCCATCATCTTTCCCAATACGAATATCATAATTTATTGGAGTGGATCAGAGAAGCGACAACAAATGTCCCCAAACAAATGCATGATCTCTCCCTGCAACTTGAAAATCTCACTTTAAAACGCACGAAATTGACAGAGAGGATTAATAAAGCTCCATCTGATGATATTATCGGTCCTTTTATCCAAAAATTGAATGAATTGCATAAGGATTTGGGACAACTCACCGAAATGCTGAGGAAAACCGAAGAGACGATTAAAGAATTCGATCTCCAATTAATAGAACTTGAGAGACTGAAGGAAAAGCAGAATGAAGAAATTGAGGATATTAAAAGTAGCTCGGTTAAAATGAGCCTTGCCCAGCAAGTGACCCTTATCCTAAACGACTATGTAAAAGAGCTTCAACGACAGAAAATTTCACAATTAAGTGATAATATTCTGGCATGTTTCACACGGCTGATCAGAAAAGACGATTATATAAAAGATATTGTGATCGATGAAAATTATAGCATTACCCTCTATGAACCGGATGGACATGCGATCCCCAAAGAGCTGCTATCCGCTGGCGAGAAAGAGATATTCGCAGTCTCATTGCTCTGGGGTTTGACACTTACATCGGGGCGACAGTTGCCTTTTATTATCGACACACCTTTAGGGAGACTTGATAGTGAGCATCGGGGCAACCTTGTTATGGATTTCTTCCAGCACGCAGGAGACCAAATGATCATCTTCTCCACAGACACTGAAGTAGATAAAGAATATTTCCGAGTACTTCAACCATTTATTACTCGGGCCTACCATTTGGATTATTCGAAAAAGGAACGTCAAACAAAAATTTCTCCCGGATATTTCTGGGAGAGTGAACCTTTGGAGATCCCAACATGAACTTTAACAGGGTTCGCATCAGTACGAGTGCAACAATCCGTTTGAAGCAATTACAAATTCGGACTGGGCTAACGCCTAACATTCTCTCCAGAATTGCAATCTGTTATTCGCTTAACGATCCTGCAATCCCCAATCCCAACGACTACGATGAAAGGGGGATGGAGATGAACCGATTTACCCTCACAGGAGATTGGGATTCCTTTTTCATAGCTTTAGTCATGGAACGTTGCATTCAAGATGGACTAGATCCCGAAAAAGATCTCGCTGATCAGTTACGTGCACATCTCAATAGAGGCGTATACGGAATATTCTCACGAATCAAAGGATTAGGGGATTTCCAATCATTACTCACCCAGGAGGCCCCGGGAATCAAAACAAGTTAATGTGTGAGATGTGATCTATGGAAATTAAACGCCCGATATACATGGATTATCATGCGACGACTCCCGTTGACCCTCGAGTTCTCGAAACGATGCTCCCTTATTTTTCCGACTTATTTGGGAATGCGGGAAGTATTGACCATCTATTTGGGGCGACTGCAGCCGATGCAGTGAAAAAAGCCCGTGATCAGTCCGCTCACATTCTCAATGCTCATTCTGATGAGATAATCTTCACAAGTGGCGCAACGGAATCAAATAACATTGCAATCCTAGGCGTTGCGAAACAATACGCTGAAAAGGGGGATCATATCATAACCTGTGCGACAGAGCATAAGGCAGTTCTCGACACCTGTAAATATCTCCAGAAAATCGGAAAAACCGTCACATTTCTTCCCGTTGATCAGTATGGATTGATTGATGTTGCCCAGCTCGAATCTGCCATTACCGACAGGACTATTCTTATAACAATCATGTCAGCGAACAATGAGATCGGGACTATCGCTCCAATAAAAGAGATCGGAAAGATTGCTCATGATAATAGAGTTATTTTCCACACAGATGCAGCCCAGGCTGTTGGTCACTTCATGATTGATATTGAAGCAATGAATATCGATCTCCTCTCTTTTTCAGGTCACAAAATTTACGGACCGAAAGGGATTGGTGGGTTATACATCAGACGGAGAAATCCGAAAGTAAAACTCACTCCCATTATCTTTGGGGGCGGGCAAGAGAAGGGCCTTCGATCCGGAACATTGAATGTACCCGGGATCGTGGGGTTTGGGAAGGCACTCGCAATTGCAGAGAAAGAAATGAAAGACGAGGATGAGCGATTCCGGAAATGGACGCTGGAAATGTTTGATGCATTCAAAGAATTATTTCCTTCTCTGCTTTTAAATGGGCATCCGACCAAACGGCTTGCTCACAATTTGAATGTTTGTTTCCCTGGCATTGAAAGCAAAGCATTGATCCATCTATTGAAAGACGATCTTGCAATTTCTTCTGGTTCCGCATGTACGACCACGAGCGTCGAACCATCGCATGTGCTAAGAGCAATAGGCGTTCCCGAAGATTTAATCCATTCCGCAATCCGATTTGGAATTGGTAGATTTAATACTAAGGAAGAAATTAAGTTTGTTGTCGAAAGGGTTACATCAAGTATAAATAAATTGATAAATATTAGGTAATTTTTCTTATGCATTTTTATAATTAAATGATAATGATAATCTTTTTATAAAAACAAAGAAAATAAGATTTAATAATTACATGATAATTAGAGAGTGATAGCGATAAGATGTCATTGGACTCTTTGGATCTAAAATATTCTTATGATTCTGATGAAGACGATATTCTGAATGATTTTTATATTCCCGCCTTGTCTAATGCTATATCTTATAAAAGAATTTCTGGTTTTTTTTCATCTAATGCTCTGGCTATCGCAGCTAGGGGGATAGCATATTTTATTAAAAATGATGGCGATTTTCGCCTAATCACTAGTGTACAATTATCGGAAGAAGATTTTACGAAGATAAAAGAAACTACACAGAATCAGATGTTGTTTTATCTGGAAGAGAAATTTTTAGAAGAGGTTGATGCATTAGAAAATGAGTTGATGAGAGATCATGTAAAAATGATGGGTTGGATGCTGAAAACGGGGCATTTGGAAATGAAAATTGCATTAACTGCAGGAGGGATACAACATCAAAAGATTGGTATTTTTGAGGGCAATGAAGGTCACACTGTATCATTTAGTGGTTCGGATAATGAAACAAAGAAAGGATGGATTGATAATATTGAGGAATTCCATGTTTTTTGTTCTTGGCGTCAGAATGAAATGGAACATATTAATGACATAACCAGAAGATTTGATAAATATTGGCATGATAAAGCACAGAGGGCCCGAGTATTTCCGATTAGTGAGGCAATAAAAGATAAATTGATTAAAATTGCTCCAAAAGATGATGATGAATTTGAGACGTTATCCCTTGATACTACAAGGAATCTCCTTGCGAAGCATAAGGATAGTATAACGAAGAGAAAGAAGCAGGCGGGACCTATTTCAAATAATAAAAATAAGTATTTGAGTTTAAGAAACTATCAAAAAGATGCCGTCGATGCTTGGTTTGAAAATAAGAGAAAAGGAATTTTCGAGATGGCTACCGGAACAGGGAAAACAGAAGCTGCAATTGGTGTAATTGACCGTTTGATAAATTCCAAAGAGAAAATTATAATTATTATCACTGTTTGGGGGCAGTCTCTTTTAGAGCAATGGATAAATAAATTAAAATTTTATGGTTATGGTGTTAAAGGTGCTTCTTCGGATCAAAGATATTCAAATTGGCAAGAAGAATTAGGGAGAGATATCTTAAACGTTTCTTGCGGTTATCGAAATCATTCAATCGTTGTTACAACGTATCAAACATTCTCTTCCAAGAAATTTACTGATTTGATACAAAAAATGCAAGGAAATGTTCTCCTTATCTGTGATGAAGTTCACCACGTTGGAGCTCCGGAACTTCAAAAAGGCCTTGTTGAAAACTATAATTTCCGTCTAGGTTTAAGTGCAACGCCCGATCGTTGGTTCGACGAAATTGGAACAGCACTAATCAGATCATATTTCGATAAAACAGTCTATGAATTTTCGATGAAAAAGGCCATGGATGAAATTAATCCAGATACTGGAAAACCATATTTATGTTCTTATAAATATTATCCAATTCTTGTTGAACTGAGCGCCGAAGAAAATGAAGAATATATTAAATTAACTAAGGAGATTGGAAGAAGATATCATACTACTAAACTGCGGAAAATTGATGATGAAAAATTAACAGGATTACTTATCAAGAGATCAAACATTAAGAATAATGCTCATGCAAAATATGACGAATTAAAAATAATTGTTCCGAGATTTATAAATCAAATGAATTATTGTCTTATCTATTGTTCAGGAAAACAAATGGATTACATAAAATTACTATTGAACCAATATAAAATCATTTATCACGAATTCACTCAATATACAACCCCTAAAATTCGTCAAGATATATTGTTAAAATTTGAAGAGGGGAGAAAATCTGGAGGATATGATGTTCTATTGGCAATAGATTGCCTAAATGAAGGAATAGATATCCCCTCTGCCCGCATGGGAATATTTTTAGAGAATAGTCAAAATCCAATAGAGTTTATACAAAGAAGAGGGAGATTATTACGACCCCATGCAGACAAAAAAGAAGCAATATTATTCGATTTTATCGTTATCCCCAATTTTTACGGATTAGAGGAAAACTATAAAGAACTTGAAAAACGAGAACTCCAAAAGGAGTATAATCGATTGGTTGAATTCGCAAAATTAGCAAAAAACACTCAGGAAGCTCTTAAAGTCATGGAAAAAATTGCCGATGAATATAACCTCGTTGTGATGAATGGGTGATGTTCATGAAAAAGAAAATGAATACAAGGATCCTCAAAAAAATTGAAGATTCAGATCTAGATACTCCAATCAAGGAATTGCTCGTTGATATTATGGAATTTGAATCTCAATGGGTTAAGGGGAGTAGTTATTCTGAGTACTATCGAAAAAAAATTGAAAAGGCAATTGCTATAAGGAGAACTTAATATGACAAAAATAATGAATATTACTATTGAGAATTTTCGCCCGTTTTTTGGGATAAATAATTTAGAATTCTCATCCGACAGTAATAAGAATTTTAATGTGGTTTTTGCCGGAACTGGGAGTGGAAAAACCTCTGTATTGGACGCCATTTCGTGGTGTTTATTTGGAAAAGAGTATCACAAACAGCTACCCAAAGATACCTTACTAAATGATAAAAAACGGGATGAATTAAAGAAAGAAAAAATTGCTGATGTTCGTGTAGAAATAATAATGGGGGAAAAGCAAAATAACATTGAATTCATTTTCAATAGAAAAATATCATTTATAAAAAAATCGGATAAAAGCGTGACAATTTTACCTTCTTCAGAAAAATTTCATGCAAAACTTAAGGATGCACGTAATAATTTAATCGATGCTGCAGATCCGAGCGTTGTTGTAAATTGGGTATTTCCTGAGAGAATTCATCATCTCTTTATGTTTGATGGCGAAAAGCTACAGGATTTTTTTGAAACCGATAATATCAAAAATACAGAACATGCGATCAAAGACATTACACAAATGGATCAACTCGACAACGCCGTAGCACATTTAATTCATAGTTCAAAGGAATTTTTAACGAAAGAAGAGATGACCGATCCCCAAATACAACAACTAGAGGATTTCATTGACAGTGTTCGAAAACGAGTTCAAGATAATCGTCTTGAGGAAGAATCAAGAAAAATTTCTTTAGAAGAAGCTAAAAAGGCGTTCGAAGCGGCAGATGAACAATTGAAAAGAATTGATTTTGATGATAAAGGACTTTTAGAAGAAGAGAGATCGATTCAGGGAAGAATAAGCAATTCGGAATTAAAAATAAAAGAAATTGAAATTAACCGATTTCATCACTTATTACAAGGAATCCCTACGATATTCTGCAAGAAAGAATTAGAGAGAGCAGTTCAAAAAATCGACAAGAAGTATGAATCAGGTGAATTGCCTTCTGATGTCAAAGTTGAATTTATTAATAAATTACTGGAAAAACAAAGATGTATTTGTAAAACGCCACTCATAAAAGGGTCAGAGGCACGAAAATTTGTTGAAGCTTATAAAAATGCTGCCCCACTCTCAAACTATGAGGACGAAATCAGACACGGACAAGCTGAAATCAAATCAATGCTAAAAGAAATAAACCAATTTTTTGAGAAACGTGTAGATTATTATAAACAACTAGAAGAGACGAAACAATCATTGGATGATGATAAACAGAGATTTGAAAGTATTAAAAAGAAAACTGAAAGTATAAATAATCCTGAAATTCAAAGATTACGATCTCTAAAAAGTTTTCATTTGGGTGAAATGCAAAGATATAATAAAGAAATAGGGGGCATCCAAAATAAAATTTCGGAAGATGAAGACGCAATACTCAAATTGGGAAAACAAAAAATGAAGTTGGAGAAAGAATCGATTAAAAACAAAGCAATGCGGGAAAAATACGAAATTTGTGAAAAAGCATTATCGTTTTTGGAAAACACTCAAAAAAATCTCCTGGTTGAACTTAAAAAAGATATCGAACAAAGAACCAATTCTATTTTTAAAGAGAGCGTTATTGAGCCGAGAGTTAAGGAAGTAATCATTTCTGATTTTTATGAATGCCAAGTTCTCGATACTAGCGGATTGAATATATACCCTACTCTTTCCAGTGGTCAAAAGCAAGGTTTGGCTACGGCCTTTATGATCGCACTACGTAGAGACTCTGGCTTCGACTCCCCGATTTTGATTGATTATCCTTTTGGTAGAATTGATCCTCGCTCCACAGCAGAATTTATTGATGTGTTGAAAAAAATATTAGCTGACGTTCAGGTGATTTTCTTTTTAATTGAAGGGAAAGAATATAGTGACTCTGTGAAAGCTCAAATGCAAGATCGTTTAGGATCACTATATGAAATTTGTAAATTAAAAGATGAGAAAATGAGTGAGGTGATTAAGCATGCCCGAAACTGAGGCACCTCGCGATTTAGCAATTGATAGTTCAAAACATGGATTTTATGAGCGAATTAAAAAAGGGGAATATATACCCGAATTAAAAGGCTACGAAATGGCATATTTATTTGCCATTGCAATGGCCTATGGTGTACATTATAAAAAACGCAAACCACTACGTCCTGGCCATATTAAACGATCAATCAGCAGGAATATGATCGATAAAGAATTTTCTTGGC
Source organism: Methanomicrobiales archaeon (assembly GCA_015660865.1). Classification (GTDB taxonomy): domain Archaea; phylum Halobacteriota; class Methanomicrobia; order Methanomicrobiales; family JACTUA01; genus JACTUA01. Next base: position 155,230 of record JACTUA010000005.1, read on the forward strand.
TAATAAGGGCTATTGCTATAAGTGCGTTGGATGAAGGCGTGGACATCATTCCCGATCGCACTCAAATCTATAAAATTGCTGAAGAATACGCAAATGGCGGTATTGAAATTATTGAAGAGGAAATAACAAATATCAAACAATTTGAGTTGGATATGGAGTTAGAATTAAATAAAATAATGGGTGAAATTGCCTCAAAAACCGAAAAAACGGATAAAATACAAACGATTCCTATTCAACCAAAACATGAATTAGAATCCATGCTCGATGCTTTCGAGGTTAGAATTCGAAAATTCATTGATAGCAAACTGACAGAGAATAAAGCCGATTATTGGTCTGATATTAATTTGGATTTCAAAAAAGATATTGATCAGAGAATTCGGGATTATCTTGTAAAGAATCCATCATTAAATTCAGAGGATATTAAGCCCCTTGAATTTTTTACGATGGGAGAATATTATAAAATTATGAAATTTTATTGGATGGTGTTTGAATCTATTTTTAGATCTAAGACCGAGCTGGAGAAACATTTTCGAAATATCAATGAATTACGAAATTGCTTTAAACATGTTCGTGAACCAACTATTACAGAAAAGAAATTAGGGGAAGCTTCATTAATTTGGTTCGAAACAATACTAAATAAATAAAAACCAAAATTTATTAGAATTGTGGTATTATTCGAGCCACCAATCCCCATAATTTATGAATTCTGACTCTATTGAGCTCGATAATCTGTTCGATCAGTCTTCTCCCGCCCGAATAAATAATCTGGATGGACAGACATTAATATATACAAATACCTCATCGCTCTCGAAAAAACGGATACCGCCATGCGCTCCCTCCTCATCCTCAGCGGCGGGGTGGACAGCACCACCCTGCTGTACGATCTGCTCCACCAGGGGTACGAAGTAGAGGCCGTCACCTTCGACTACGGCCAGAAACACAAGAAAGAGATCGAGTTCGCGAGGAAGACCTGCAAGAAACTGAACGTCCCCAATTCCGTCCTGGATCTCAAAATCCTAAACGAGGTCGCCCCGTCCAGCCTGACAAGGGACTCCTGGGAGGTCCCCGAAGGGCACTACACCGAGGATTCGATGAAGCAGACCGTGGTCCCGAACAGGAACATGATCTTCCTCTCCGTTGCAGCGGCCCGGGCCATCGCGGGCGGCATCCCGCACCTCTTCTACGCGGCCCACTCGGGGGACCATGCCATCTACCCGGACTGCAGGCCGGCCTTTGTGAGCGCCATGGAGACGGCCCTGCACCTCTGCGACTGGACCGATATCACCCTCCATGCCCCGTACCTGAACCTCACCAAGGCCGATATCGTGAAGCTGGGCACCGGGCTCGGGGTCGATTACTCCCTCACCTGGACCTGCTACCGGGGAGAGAGACTCGCCTGCGGGTTGTGCGGCTCCTGCACGGAGCGGCTGGAGGCGTTCAGGATAGCGGGAGTGGAGGACCCGTTAACCTATGGTTAAACTCAGGTGTTGGCCTGTTTATCGACTACTAAAGAATACTAAAATATACTAAATTAGTAGTTCATCCGGCGTTGAATAATGTTGACTTCTTATTCAGCATCCAATCGGAAGGTGAGTAGCTTGCGAATTCTTCTTCCGGTAATCTCAACCCTCATATAGGGCATCGCCCCAATCCTGATCTTGACCATTGATGAGGAAAAATCAGATCTTCTCGGGGAAACCATCCCTTGAGGAAATCCAGGCAATACTCCGCAAGCACCTGCCGGAGCTGAGGCGGGAGTATGGGGTCAGGTCTCTGGGCATCTTCGGTTCCTATACCCGCGGGGATGCAAAGAAGGGGAGTGACCTGGATATCCTCGTCGAATTCGAGAGGATCGGGACGCTCCTCGAATATATCCGGCTGGAGGATACCCTCACCGATCTACTGGGTGTGAAAGTCGATCTGGTGGACCGATCCACGCTGAAACCCGGCATCAAATCCCGGATCCTGCGTGAGACCATCCCTCTATGAAACCCGGCAGGAGCTACCGGATTTATCTGGAAGACATGCTCCGGGCAACTGAGAAGGCGCTCTCATTCACCGAGGGAATCGAATATCCCGCCTTTGAGAGGGACGACGAGAAGATCTTCGCCGTCACTCATGCGGTCGAGATCATCGGGGAAGCGGCAAAGCAGGTGCCGGCACAGATTAGGAACCGTTATCCGGAGATACCCTGGAAACAGATAGCAGGTATGCGGGACAAGCTCATCCACGCTTATTTCGATGTGCATACCCGCCGGCTATGGGAAACCGTCAGGGAAGACCTGCCTGGGCTCCGATCCGCCCTCATCCAGATCCTCAAGGATGAAGGAGAGGACAAACCAGACGTGTGACCCTTTCCCGGGTTATTGTCCGCGGCCCACTCGGGGGACCATGCCATCTACCCGGACTGCAGGCCGGTCTTTGTGAGCGCCATGGAGACGGCCCTCCACCTCTGCGACTGGACCGATATCACGCTCCATGCCCCCTACCTGCACCTCACCAAGGCCGATATCGTGAAGCTGGGCACCAGGCTCGGGGTCGATTACTCCTTACCGGGACCTGCTACAGGGGAGAGGCCCTCGCCTGCGGGTTGTGCGGCTCCTGCACGGAGAGGCTGGAGGCGTTCCGGATCGCCGGGATCGAGGACCCGGTGGAGTACGGGTGAATCCGATGCCTGAAGAAAGGGATGGAGAAGAGAGCGATTGCCTCCTGGCCCTCGAACGGCTTCAGAACGAGGAGGACCTTGTCATATCATCGGATAAAATACGGAACCAGATTATTCTCAGGGATTGAAAGTAATCGAGAGGGAATCAGCGTTTCTGTTCCGCCTCCCGCTTCTCCTGATCAGCAATAATCACCTGGATCTGGTTTTGCAGGGGCAGGAGATCCCTTTCGATGATCTCCCAGAGCACCTCGTAATCGATACGGAAGTACCCGTGGACAATGGCATCCCGGAGTCCGGCTGTCTTCCGCCATTCGACGGCAGGATACCTTGCCTTCAGGTCATCAGGAAGATTCTTGACCGCTTCGCCGATAACCTCGAAGTTCCAGACGACGGCATCCTTCCGCATCTCATCTGATGAAAATTCCTCGAAGGACACTCCTTTCCTGAACTTCAGGATTTTGTCAGTCGCATCCTTTATATCATCGAGGAAGTGGAGCACCGTCCTATGCATAGATGACCTCGGAGAGGATCGGTTCCCGCAGGCGGCGCTTGATGGCGTCCTTCATCACCAGGTCTACTTTCCGGCCGAAGAGGTCCTCAAGGTAGAACTTCAGGTCCATGTAGTGATCGAAGGTCTTCTCTCCCTCCCGGAACTCTATCAGAATATCCACGTCACTCTCCGGTTTCTCTTCTCCCCGCACGAAAGATCCGAAGATTCCGATCCGTTCCACTCCGAACCGTTCCCTGATCTCCTGCTCGTGCAGCCGGAGGAGCGAGAGGGGGATTGTCATCGATCTCTGTTTTGGTTCTCCCGCTTTTTATAATTAGGGGGAGCTGCCGAAGATACCCTCAGGAGTTTCATACCTGAACCTCAATGACGGCGGTGAACTTCTCCTGTGAGCTAATAGCGGCGTTGATTTCGTCGAGCATGCCGTACTCCTCGGCATTCTTCAGGTACAGATCGATGGCTTCCCGGATGTTCTCAAGGGCTTGCGATGGAGTGTCCCCGCAGCTCGTCACCTCCAGTTCAGCAGATTTTGCCACGTATGTACCCTTTTCCTCCCATATCGCAATGGTGAAATGATAGCGGGACATCTTTTCCTCTCTAATTAGTTGCATAGCCCTATGATTTTATTTTGGTATTACTCCTTTCGATTGCGAGGGCGGAGGACCCGCTTGAATGCGCAGATTCGTAACCCGCCCATAATGTTGAATATGCCTTCATACACTGTATTCTTCATGCCGCACCGGACCATCAGGATCACGGAGGAGGCATATTCCCGATTGAAGGCACTCAAATCAAACGAGAAGGAGTCCCTCTCCGATGTCATCCTGAAGTTTTACCCGAAGAAGCGGAAGCTCTCTGAGATCATTGCCACTATCAGGCCGAGCGAAGATCTCGCGGACTCTATTGTGCAGGCCTCACGGGAGATTCGGCGATACGTCTAAAAAGGGTTACCCGGCCGCCGGTGTTGGTGTCGGAGTTTGCAAGCTCTTCTCCATGTCGAGGGCGATCTCCATCTCGATCTCCCTCAGTGTCGCATTCTGCGAACCGGTGAGCGACATGGTCGTGAGGTCGCAGTCGCAGGTAATCAGGGCACCGCCGGCTGACGGCACCGCTTTCACCGGGTAAGCGGTCCAGATGTCCTTGAGGCTTGCTATCCATGCTGCCTTCTTCTCGCCGGGGACGCTGGTGTTCTCGATATACCGGATCATCACTCCCTGCTCCTCCTTTCCTGCGACAATGATGAACCAGTGGGGCGTTGCATTGAGAAAGGCGGGATCGATGGTAAACCGGTCCATGAGGTCGTGGACGGATTCGACCGATGTGTCCTGGGAAGGACCGGGGCCTGTCCCCCTCGCCAGCTGCCCCGCCAGCATCGGCGCCATGACCAGGATGCCGAGAACGATGAGCACGAGGATCCCGAGAACGACGATACGCTTCCTCTCCATGCTTCTCACTTCCCCTTCTCTCCCCGCGGATGATATCCTTTTCTTCCGCCGGGACGGTCCCTCCTCCGGGCACCCGATCGGGCACCGGAAACTGATCCCTGTTGATCCGTGCAGGAAGGAGACTCGCGGATTTCAGGGGCCGGGTGGAGCCGTTTCTCCTCTATGGGGATCTCCAGAAGTGTGCCGAAGCCCTCATCATGACTGCGGCAATACACCATAACAGAGGGATAATATGGGAAAGGATTGCGGACTGGATCTCTTCTGGGATTTTGAATTTGACGATATCACCAGCGCCAAACCTCCGGATGCGAAAGGCGTGTACATCATCAGGGTCCGGAAACCGGGTATGCCTCCCAGTGAGATTATCCGGAACCTCAAGCCTCATATCCAACGCCTGGGGTGGGAGATGGCCGGGAAGTATCTCCTTGACCGGATCGGGAGAATCGAGAAGATCGGGGACTGTCCCATCATCTATATCGGGTCCGCCGGAACGAATCCGGGGAGCAGGCATACCCTTGCAGGACGGTACCGGGACCTCGTGAGCCGGCATACCATCCAGTTCCCTATCTGGGCACTCCTCTACTTTGGCTGGGAACTGGACCTCGGGTGGAAGACGGATGAAAACCCGAAAGAACTGGAGAAAGATCTGAAGGAGAGATACGAGACCCGGCAGCGCCGGATCCCCCCGGCACTTGTTGTAAAATGATTCCTGAAAGGGATTCAGAACCTGATCCTCGGGACCTCCCTCTCCCGGAGGTTCGCCTCCATGGTCCAGAACCAGGCCTCGCCGTGGGGGACCCGGAAGATGGCGAGCCGGGTTTCCGACGGGGCGTTCTTCATCGTGTCCTTCAGCCAGGGGCGGTCCCGGTAGAGCCGTTCCTCGAAGGCTGGGTCGGAAAGGAACTCGACCCTGCCGGCCACCCGCATCATCTTCATCCCGGGGCCGGGCGGGGTGCAGAAACAGAGCTCGGCCTGGGTTCTTCTTCAGCTGCCGGTAGATGTCCTTCGTCGAACCGGTGTGGTAGTAGAACCCGGACAAATCGGCAAACCACATCGAGAAGGCCCGGACCCGGGGCTGGTTGCCCTAGGCAGTCCCGATGAAGGTGAGCGGGTACTCCTTCGCGAACTTGATGCAGTCCCCGAGATCCATGGAAAGGATACTGATCATCTGATCCGATAAAAGTTCGGGGTGAAGGAAACAGGACCCGGGCTACCCACGACTTCCTCCGGCCGCCGTACTGAAAAAAACTTATCAGGGAATCTCGCAGGTAAGGCAACCGGTGAGGGTGATCCTCCGGCTCACCCGGCCGCAGGCGTCGGCGTCGCCAGGTACTTCTCCATGTCAAGGGCGATCTCCGTCTCGATCTCCCTCATGGTAGCGTTCTGCGAGCCGGTCAGGCTCATCGTTGAGAGGTTGCAATCGCAGGTGATTATGGTTCCCTGGGCCATGTCCACCGCCTTCACCGGGTAAGCGGCCCAGATCCCCCTCATGGTCGATTCCCACTCGGCCTTCTTCTCCGATGCGACGCTGGTGTTCTCGATATACCGGATCATCGCCTCCTGCTCCTTCTTCCCTGCGACGATGATAATCCAGTGGGGGGTCGCCTGGATGAAGGCTGGATCGATGGTGAACATCCCCAGGTCGCTGATGGATTCGACCGATGTGCCGGTTCCCGCCTGGCTCTGGGGCTCCGGTTCCTGGACCGCCTGGATGCCAACGCCCGTCCCCTGGGCGACCTGCCCCTCAAACCTGAGCGCCATGAAGGCGATGCAGTACAGGAAAAAGAGCAGGATCCCGAGAATGATGATGCGCTTCCTTTCCATGGCTCCTCAAACTACCCTTCTCCTCCATGGACCAAAGCCCTTTCCTGTATATGGGGATCAGGAACAGGGTGAAAACCGATGCTGCGGGCGGGAATCGAGCCCGCGATCTCCAGATATCCCAGATGATGGCGCTCCGACGTTTTCGCGAAAACCCTATGAGTCTGGCGCCCTAACCGGCTAGGCCACCGCAGCATATAGAAGAGGAAATCTGTTTTGATAAAGGTTCTCATGCGGCATCCCGGTCTCCTCCGTCGGTTGCTGGAGGATAGCCGGTATCCGTCGGAATAGCGAAGAAGACGGTGGCATGCCAGGAGAAGGATCCCGGCCGGGACATGAGCAGACAGACCCGGTCCTTGTGAGATTCACCTCCGATGGCAACGGGGGATAATCCACGCCACATAGTCCAAAAGGAGAAGACTCGGAAAGGCAGCGAATTGAACGGGATAAAAAATGGAAACTGATGGTTCAGTAGCCGCCGCCACCGCCATAGTAGGGGACGGCGGTGGTCCTGACGGTCGTCGGCATGGTGGTCGCCGGAGCCGGAGTGGGGGTGAGGGTCACAACACCGGTGGGACTCATCACGTACCAGAGCTTGTTGAAGCCGTACCCGTTCGTGTCCCCGGGAGCCTTGTCAGCCGAGTAGTAGTAGAGGGGCCATCCCATGTACGTGGTCTGCTTTCCCCCGTCTGCACGGGTGAACTCCCCGAAGTCACTCGCCTTGAGAGGCGAGGAGACCATGACGGCAGTTGCATCGAAGGCGGGCCAGATCCCCGGGCAGGCGCCGGTGCAGGCGCTTGTCCCGGCCCTGGGGGTGTCTTTTGCAAAGTAGTAGAGCGTCATCCCGTTCGCATCAACGAGGATCTGCCCGTACTGCGGGTTCGCGACCACCTTGATGGTATCGGGCAAGGGGGTTGGCGTGACAGGGGTAGGAGCCGGGGTCGCCGGGGCCTTGGGCTGGGCGCAGCCGGCGAACAGGATCACTCCTGCAAGGAGCAGGAGGAGAACCGGATACACGATCTTCGTCATAGGATCACGTCCTTGGATGTGGAATCTCGGCGTCTGTGTCTATTTATACCTATTCTCATCTTTCAGAAAACCTTCAGCTGCCAACAGGAGAGCCTTCGGGGGCTCATCTCCTGCCTGGAGAATACAAATTGGGGAAACCCGGTCACTTCCCCGGGTTCTTCCCCTTCGCCTTCCCGGCCATGTAGGCGTTCACCGCGGTGGTGATGGCCACCACCTCCTTCCCACCCCGGAGAGAGGCGGCAAGGGTCTGCATCCGGGTCTCCTCCTCCCGGACGTAGCGCTCAAGGGTATCGAGGACCCCTTCGTCCTTGAGGAAGTGGGTGTGGGTATTCCCCTTCACGAACTGGGGGTGGTGCATGAGGGCGTGGTGGAGGGGTAAGGTGGTCTTCACCCCGAGGATGACGTACTCGTAGATGGCCCGGCGCATCCGCTGGATGGCCTCGGCCCGGTTCCCGCCCCATGCCGTGAGCTTCGATATGAGCGAGTCGTAGAGGACCGGTATGGCGTAGCCCACGTGGATCCCCGAGTCGAGCCGGATCCCCGGCCCGCCAGGGGAGCGGTACCGGGTGATCTTCCCCGGGTCGGCCTGGAAGTTCTTCAGGGGGTCCTCGGCGTTGATACGGCACTCGATGGCATGGCCACGGATGGAGATATCGTCCTGGGTGAAGGGGAGGTCATGGCCGGCGGCGATAGCGATCTGCTGCTTCACGATATCGATCCCGGTGATGAACTCGGTGATGGTGTGCTCCACCTGGAGCCGGGTGTTCATCTCCATGAAGAAGTAATTCCCCCCCTGGTAGAGGAACTCCACCGTCCCGGCGTTGGTATACCCCGCCGTCTTTGCGACCCGGACCGCCGACTTCGACATCTTCTCGCGGAGCTCGGGGGTCATGATGGGGCAGGGGGCTTCCTCCACGAGCTTCTGGTGCCGGCGCTGGATGGAGCACTCGCGGTCATAGAGGTGGACCGTATGGCCGTCCGAGTCGGCAAGCACCTGGAACTCGATGTGCCGGGGGCGGACGAGGTACTTCTCGATGAAGACGGTCGCGTCCCCGAAGGCCGACTGGGCGATGCGCATCGAGCCGGAGAGGGCGGAGTCAAGCTCGGAGGGCTCGTTCACGACCTGCATCCCGATCCCCCCGCCGCCCGCCGAGGCCTTCACGATGACCGGGTAGCCGATCTCGTCGGCCACCTTCGCAGCCTTCTCCGGCGTGGTCGCCTCCTCGGTCCCGGGCAGCACCGGCACCCCCGCCTTCTTCATCATCCGCTTGGACCCGATCTTCGAGCCCATCGCCTCGATCGTCTTCCAGTGGGGGCCGATGAAGATGAGCCCCCCGGACTCCACGAGCTTCGCGAAGTGGTGGTTCTCGGCGAGGAACCCGTAGCCCGGGTGGATGGCCTGTGCCCCCGCCTTCCGTGCCACCTCCACGATCCGGTTCATGTTCAGGTAGGACTTCGAGGGGTGGGCCTCCCCGACGCAGAAGGCCTCGTCGGCGTACTTGACATGGAGGGCGTTCTCGTCGGGCCTCGAGTAGATGGCCACGGTCTCGATCGCGAGCTCGCGGCAGGCCCGCATGACCCGGATCGCGATCTCGCCCCGGTTCGCGATGAGGATCCGCTCGAAGTCCGTCATCGGACCACCAGGAGCACGTCGCCGCTCGCGACCACGTCCCCGGTATCCACGAAGATATCTGTCACCTTCCCGTCCCGCGGGCTCGCGATGGGGTTCTCCATCTTCATGGCCTCGAGGACCATGAGGGGGTCGCCCTTCTTCACCGCCTCCCCGACCCGGACGAGCACCTTTAGCACCATCCCCTGCATGTTCGAGCGGATCCCGCCCTCGATCTCGCCCCTGGGGGCCTTCTGGCCGGCTGCCGCCCGGGAGACAACCGCCGAGCCCGCGACCGAGATGATCCGGACCGAGTAGACCTCCCCGTCCACCTCCACCTCCATCGCAGCCGGCACATCGGGCGAGGGCCCGGGCACGGCGGACTGTCTCTGGGGAAGCTGCTCCTGCTTCTTCTCGCCCCTGAGGAACGCCGGGGCGATGGCCGGGTAGAGGATGTAGGTGAGGACATCCTCGTCCTTCTTCACGAGGCCGGCCGCCGTTGCCTCCTTCTTCATCTGCTCGTAGATGGGCTCCAGGAGATCGGCGGGCCGCACCGTGACCACCTTCTCGTCCCCGATGATCTTCCTCCGGATCTCCTCGTTGACCGGCCCGGGGGGTTTCCCGTAGAGCCCCCGCAGGTAGTCCTTCACCTCCTTCGTGACGTTCGTGTACCGCTCGCCGCCGATCAGGACGTTGAAGACCGCCTGCGACCCGACGATCTGTGACGTCGGGGTAACGAGGGGCGGGTAGCCGAGGTCCTCCCGCACCCGGGGGATCTCCAGGAGCACGTCGTCCATTCGGTTCAGGGCATCCTGCTCCTTCAGCTGGGAGACCAGGTTCGAGATCATCCCGCCCGGGAGCTGGTAGAGGAGGACGTCGCTGTCCACCCGCTCGGAGATGGGGTCGAGGATCCCGATGTACTTCTCCCGGATCGTGAGGCAGATGTTCCTCACCTCGCGGAGCGTCCGGAGATCTATCCCCGTGTCCCGGTCCGTGCCCTGGACCGAGGCCACCACGCTCTCGGTGGGGGGCTGGGAGGTCCCGAGGGAGAAGGGGGACATGGCCGTGTCCAGGATGTCCACCCCGGCCTCGATGGCCGCCTGGTACGACATGGGGGCGATGCCTGCGGTGGAATGGGAGTGGAGGTCGACGGGGAGCTTCGTCGCCTTCTTGATCCCGGTGATGAGTTCACGGGTGGGCCCCGGCTTGATCAGCCCTGCCATGTCCTTGATGCAGATGGAGTCGCAGTCCATCCCGTGGAGCTCCTCGGCCATCGCGATGAACCCCTTTACCGAGTGAACGGGGCTCGTGGTATAGCTGATGGCCCCCTGGAGGTGGGCACCGGCCTTCTTCACCTCCTGCATGGCCTTCTTCATGTTCCGGAGGTCGTTTAACGCGTCAAAGACCCGGAAGATGTCCACGCCCCGCCTGTGGGCGGCGGCCACGAACCTCTCCACCACGTCATCGGGGTAGTGCCGGTAACCAACCAGGTTCTGGCCCCGGAGGAGCATCTGGATGGGGGTCTTCGGGAGAACCTCCGAGAACGCCGAGAGCCGGTCCCAGGGGTCGTCGTTGCAGAACCGGATGGCCGTGTCAAAGGTCGCCCCTCCCCATGCCTCGACCGAGTAAAAGCCCGCCTTCTCGATGGCCCGGGCGAGCGGGAGGCTGTCCTCGGTCCGAAGCCGTGTCGCGATGAGAGACTGGTGGGCGTCCCGCAGCGTGGTATCCGTGATGTGCACTCGGTGCATACTCCCCCCTCCATGGGAGACGTTCATCGGCAGGCGGGCTGAAAAGCCCAAACCTTTGAAAAATGGATGGTGCAAGTATAAAAAATATCACTTCAGGGCAGGAGGGCGAGAAGAGCGATCCCCACGGCGAGAGCGGCCTCCGCTCCATCCCATCGCCCGCGGGTGAACCTCGGGCAGAGGCTCCCTCCCGCCCGGTACCCCCGGACCGCGAGGATATCCCCGATGTCCCGGGACCGGTCCAGTTCCCTCCTCACCAGGAGCCCGAGGGCCGGGACAAGGGATCTCAGGGTGATCCGCCCGCCGGTCTTGAGCCGCAGGGCAAGACGGAGCATGGCCAGGTCGCGGTCAAGGCCCTCGAGGGACTGGACCGCCATCTCGGCGATGAGCCCCAGCTCGAACCCGGTCCGGTTCCCGAGGGCCCAGGTCCCCATGTCCAGGAGCTCCCCGCCACTCCGCTCGCTGTATGCCCAGGAGGCGATGAGGAGCACCACCGAGATCCGGAAGAGATAGGAGAGGCCATTCCCACCGGAGAGGGAGACGAGGACCGCAGTTGCACAGACCAGGATGAAGAGCCCGAGGGCAGACCGCCAACGGTGGAGGGGGAGCCGGCGGGGCGTGGCAAGGAGCCACCAGGCGAGGGCGAGGAGAGCTCCCCAGGCGCTCGCAAAGGCCGCGAGGGAGAGGGCCACGGTGGAGAGGAGGGTCAGCCGGGGGTCCTGCACAGCGCATCCCTCACGTCGCCCGGGGTGATATTTTCGGGAATTATACCCTTGTCAAGGGCAGCACGGATGTACCGCGGCGGCCGTGACCACCGCCGGATGGCCTCAGGCACCCTACCCAGGGAGACAAGCCGGCCGGCCTGGATCTCCCAGAGCTCGTCCACCCTTGGGAGGATCTCATCTTCGTGGGTGAAGATGATGGTGATCCCCTCCCGCCGTTCACCAAGCCGCCGGGAGAATGACTCCTTCCAGGCGCAGTCGAGGGAGCTGTAGGGCTCGTCCAGGATGAGGAGGTCCCACTCCCAGGCGAGGATGCACGAGAGGACCAGGCGTTTCAGCTCGCCCTGGCTGCACCGGAGGACGTCCTCCCCGCCCCTCCCCGAGAGCCCCGCGGTTTTGAGGACCGATGCAGGAAGAAGCCCCCAGGAGGCTGCCTCCCCCGCAAGGGTATCGCCCGTGATGTGGTACTCGGGGAATGGAAGGGAGAGGATCCGGGACCTGATCCCTTCCTCCCCGATCCGCCCGGCCACGGGCAGGAGCGCCCCTTCGAGGGCGAGGGCGAGGGTGGACTTCCCGCTCCCGACAGGGCCCGTGACCAGGTGGACCCCTTCGGAGAAGGTGCCCGAAGCCTCAAGCTGGAACGAGCCCCGCCGTATGATCACGTCGTCCAGAATGGCCCTCATCGACACCCCCAGGAGGGCGGGTGGAACGGGGTGCCGGTGAGGGCTGCAAAGACCGCTGTCGGGTTTCCGGAATGAAGGACCCGGCCCCTCTCCAGGAAGAGGATGTGATCCGCCCTGGCCGCGAGTTCCATCCGCTGGGTGGCCTGGAGGACGTGGGAGCAGGATATGCCCCTGATCAGGCCTTCCACCGTGCCGGCGCTCTCCTGGTCCAGGTTCGAATCTGTCTCGTCCAGGATCAGGATGTCAGGCTTCGCAGCGAGGGCAGCCGCAAGTGCAACCAGGGCCTTCTCGCCAGCCGAGAGATCCCTCGTCTCCCGTCCGAGGAGTTCCCCGATCCCGAGCTCCCCGGTAAGAGCCTTCACCCGTTCATCCACGAAGGGGCATGGATCGTTCCGGAACCTGAGCGGGGATGAGATCTCGTCGGAGACCCGGTGGAAGATGATCTCACGTTCAGGCTGCTCCCCCACCCACCCCACCTCCCTCGACCGCGGCGCGAGGCCGTCGATGAGGATCTCCCCCGCGACGGGGAGATCGATCCCTGCCAGGAGCCGGAGGAGGGTCGTCTTCCCGCCGCCGTTCGGCCCGATGACCGCCACTCTCCCGGCGGGAATGAGAAGGTCCGGGATCTCCAGGATCCGGTGGGAGACCCCTCGGATGGCGATCACCTAAGCCGCTCCCCCAGGAGAAAGACCCCGGCGCCCTTAAGGATGTCACCAGGGAGGAACAGGAGTACTCCGACGAGCAATGCGGCAGGGAGGGAGATACCCGCCGAGAGGAGGAGCCAGGCGGCCCCGCAGCCATAGATGATGATGGTCCCCGCAGCCAGCCCGGCGATCCGGATCATCCGGGACCTCTTCTCGTATGCGAGCCCTGCGACCGCGGCTGCCGGAATAAAGCCGGCGAGGAACCCACCGGAGGGGCCGAGGAGGACCCCGATCCCCGAGAGGCCGGAATGGAAGACCGGGAGGTTCAGGGCCCCCAGGAGAAGATAGAGAGAGGCAGGGACGACCGCCCTGCGCTTCATCACCGGCGCGGCAAGGAGGAGGAAAAAGGTCTGGAGGGTAACGGGGACCGGCCCGACGGGGAAGGCGGCCCAGGCACCCGCGGCGAGGAGGGCGATGAAGGTTGCGGACCGGGCAAGGAGAGCGGTGCGCTCGGGGTTTCCGTGCATGGGACACTAGATGTGGCGGCAGTCCCCGGCGATGACCCGCTCCACGGCCCCCGTCTCCTTTCTCACGAGGAGTGCCCCGAACTCGTCGATATCCACCGCCTCCCCCTCGAAGGTCTTTGCAAGGGTCGTGATCCTGACCCGGTGGCCCAGGGTGAGGGAGAGGCTCCGCCACTCCCGGACGATGGCCTCGTACTCCCCGGCCTCGAGGAGCTCGTAGTGGCGCTCGAACTCCCGAAGGACCGTGGCCAGGAATGCGGGCCGGTCCACCTCCCTCCCGAGCTCGGCGGAGAGGGAGGTGACGGCGGCCCGGAGCCCGGGGTCGAGGCGGGCGATGCTGATGTTTGCGTCGATCCCGAGCCCGAGGAGGGTATAGTTGACGACGGCATTCTCGGCGGAGAGCTCGAGGAGGAGGCCGGCCACCTTCTTGTCGCCGATGAAGATGTCGTTCGGCCACTTGATCAGGGCCCCGAGATCGAGGTCCTTTCTTACGGCCCGGGCCACCGCGATCGCGGCCGCCATGGTCACCATGAAGACCCGGTCGATGGGTATCTTCGGCGCGAGGATGATGGTGGTCCAGATGCCCCCGGGCGGGGATGCCCATGCCCGCCCGAGCCGCCCCTGTCCCCCCGTCTGCTCCTCGGCGATGACCATCGTCCCGTGGAGCTGGGCCGGGTCCTGCCTGCAGGCGAGGTCCCGTGCGATCCAGGTGGTGGATTCGGTCGTCTCCAGGTACTTCATCCGCCGGCCGATGAACTTCGTCCCGAGGTGCTTCTGGATCTCGTAGGGAAGGAGGCGGCCCGACCGCTTCGTGAGCTGGTACAGGTCCTTCCTTGGCTCTGCGATGGCGTAGCCGAGGGCACGGAGCCGGTCCACCGCCTCGGTGACCCGGGACCGGGGGATCCCGAGGGAGGCGGTGATGGTGTCGGCCGGGGCGCTCCCCCCGCCCTCGTCCAGGACCCTGAGCACATCGAAGGCCGGATCGTCCATGTTACCTCTTCGCGCCGACCTGCTCCGAGGGGAGGGGGCAGGGGTCCTTCCCGCAGACCTGCTTCATGATGGCGCTCTGGTGCTCCATGAGGGTCGCGAGGTCGAAGATGCCCGTGATGTCGACGACGCCGATGGCCCCGACGGCCTCGCCCCGTTCGTTCCTCACGGGTGAGACGACCACCGGAACTCCCTTGTAGGCCCCGGACCCGGGGGTCTTTTTGAGGAGCCGGTTCTTCTCGATGGCCTCCTGCAGGGTGGGGCCGGTGAACGCCATGTCCACGACCTTCCCTTCCTCGATCCTGATCCCCGGGTGATCCCTCGAGCGTGCGGTGACCGGGAGCCGGTTGAGGAGCTCGTGGAGGGAGAGGAGAAGAGGCTTCCAGTCCTCTGACGTGGAACCTGCCGAGATGACGGGGTCTCTCATGGAACCATCCTCACACACTCTCTCCCATCCCCTACAATAAGGCTTCCTCCCCGCCGCAGGAGAAGGAGGCGAGGAAACCCCTTGAGGGATACTCGTGGATGGTCGCGGCGAGGACGAGTCCCTTCCCCACACACTTCTCCACGACCACGGCCTCCCCCCCATCGGCAGTGGCAACCGCCGTCCCGTCGTGCTCGGGGAACGTGCCATCACACTCGATGGCAAGGGGATCGTACCCTTCCACGAGGCTCGCCCAGGGGCTCCCGGGGGCGAAGGTGATGCGCCGGGGGGCATAGCTGTGCCGGTAGGTGAGCCCGAAGGGCAGCCAGTCATAGGCCCCGGGCCGCTCGTCCGCCGCCCCGAAGACAAGGATCCTTCCCCCGGATTCCAGGAACCGCTCGATCCGGCGGGAAGATGCCCGGAGGGCCGGAAGGAGCCTGGAGTAGAGGGGATTCCCGAACCCGGTGGGGATGACGATTGCGGTGAACCTCCCCTTGTAGAAGGGCGAGGCGAGGAGCTGGGGGGTGACCAGCTCGCAGCAGCCGGTGCACTCCTCGATAAGCCGGGTGAAGATCTGGGGCGAGTCCCAGAGGAAGCCCGTCCTTGCGATCACCCCTTGATCACCCCGAGGGGGACGAGCTTCGCGACGAGCCGGGAGATGCCGAGGGCATCCACGACCCGCACCACCTCCTCGGAGGGCTTGTACACCTGGGGGGCCTCCTCGGCGATGGAGGCCTCGGACGGGGCACGGACGATGATCCCTTCCCGTGCGAGCTGGTCCCGGATGTCCCTCCCCCGCACGTCCTTCTTCGCCTGGGTCCGCGAGGTCACCCGGCCTGCGCCGTGGCAGGTGGACCCGAAGGTCTTCTCCATTGCGATAGCGGTGCCGCAGAGGAGGAACGAGGGGGTCCCCATCGAGCCCGGGATGATGACCGGCTGGCCGGTCTCAGCGAACTCCGAGGGAAGATCCGGGGAGCCCGGCCCGAAGGCCCGGGTCGCACCCTTCCGGTGGACGCAGACCTGCACCTCCTTCCCATCCACTCGGTGGACCTCCATCTTGGCCACGTTGTGGGCTACATCGTAGACGAGGGGCATCTGCTCGTACTTGATCCCGTAGAGCTTCACGAGCACCTTGCGGGTCATGTCGGTGATCATCTGCCGGTTCGCCCACGCGTAGTTGGCGGCGGCCGCCATGCCGCCGAAGTACGCCTTTCCCTCCGGAGAGGTGATGGGGGCACAGGCGAGCTGCCGGTCGGGGAGCTGGATCCCGTACTTCTTCGTGGCCGCCTCCAGGTTCCTGAGATGGTCGGTACAGACCTGGTGGCCAAGTCCCCGGGAGCCGCAGTGGATCATGACCGCGACCTGCCCCCGCGATACGCCGAAGAGCGAGGCTGCCTTCTGGTCGTAGATCTCCTTCACCTCCTGGATCTCCAGGAAGTGGTTCCCGGACCCGAGCGTCCCCGACTGGGGGAAGCCCCGCTGCCGGGCCTTCTGGCTCACCGAGGCGGTATCCGCCCCCTTCATCGCCCCCTGCTCCTCGCACCGTGCGATGTCCCCGGGGACACCGTACCCGTGGTCCACCGCCCACCGTGCCCCTGCGAGCATCATCTCCTCAAGCTCCCGGCCCGAGAGCCGGAGGTCCGCCTTTGCCCCGACGCCCGTCGGGACCGCCTGGTAGAGCCGCTCCACGAGCTCCCGCCGGTTCTTCAGGTCCTGGACGGAGAGAGGTGTTGCGAGGAGCCGGACGCCGCAGTTGATGTCAAACCCGACCCCGCCGGGGGAGATGACCCCGGTGGAGATATCGAAGGCCGCCACGCCCCCGATGGGGAAGCCGTAGCCCCAGTGGATATCGGGCATGGCGAGGGCGTACTTCACGATGCCCGGCATGGTGGCAACGTTCGCGAGCTGCTGGATGGCGCCTGACTCCAGGCTCTTCCTGAGCGCCTCCGAGAGGAAGAACCGGCCCGGGACCCGCATACCGGGGGTGAAACCGACAGGAACCTCCCACTCGTAGTCCGTGATCCTCTTTACCCCGTCACCCATGGATCTCCCTCATACGTCTGCGATGATTTCCAGTATATAGCTCTCACCCTCCCTATATATGGAGAGGCCGGAGTACGAGATCCCCTTGATCTCTGCCCCTCCCCCGTGCTTCTCCCTCCGGAACTCCTCGCCCCGGCAGAGGGCCGTGAGCCTGTTCCCCAGGATCTCGACCTCGAAGGAGCAGAACGCGATGGACTCGGCATCTGAGAGGTAGAGGAGCTCGGAGAGGAAATCTGCAAGGAGGGACTCGGTATCTGCCGCCTCCACCTCCACCCTGCGCACGACCCCTTCCGGCGTGCAGTTCGGGGCCATGGTCTCGCAGACCGCCCGGGCCGCCTCCTCAAAGGCCTCCGCGAGAGTCCGTCCCCTCACCCTGAACTTCACGTCGGCCGTATGGTCGAGAACCTCGTAGGGCATACCGTCAGAACCGGTCCAGGAAACGGGGGATCATCCCGGCGTGGATGGTATCGTTGTACCGGGCCTGGTACCGTGAGACGTAGACCGTCCAGTCCCCCACCGGGATACTGAGGTCGGTCGGCTTCGGCGGGTGGAGGGAGGTGGGGAGGAGGATGGGGCCCCCGCAGGAGGTGCAGACCCGCATGTCGTGCTGCCGCTTCCGGACATAGGATCGCACCTCGTCGGTAACCCGGATCCCGTCAGCAGCCGGTGGTGGAAAGGACCGGTCCATGGGGAGCGTTGCACCGGGAGGGTAAAAAAGGTGCTGGGTTCGCGTTCAGGCGACGAGCAGCTGGGTCACCACGTCCACGTACTCCTCCCTGAGCTCGTAGACGGCATAGGGGCTGTCCTGCTGCTTCCTGACATGGAGGATCCCGATCCGGGAGGCGATGATCCCCACCATGGAGGCAAGGGCATGGTAGCTCACGGAGAAACGCCGGGTGAGGGCCTCGTAGATCCTCGGGATGGTGAGGGAGCGGAGGCGCAGGAAGAGGCCGAGGACCTCCCGCCGTATCCCGGTCCTGTCCCGGAGCAGGTAGCCCCGCAGGCGTCTCCGGATCTCTCTCCTGATGCCCTCTCTGGATCCCATACGAGCCACATTCTTCAGCGCTTTATTTAACCGTTGTCATTTGCACTTTTTCGGGGAGAAAAATGTGCCCGGGGCGCTCCCGACGGGGAGGAGGGAGTGCTCCGGTGTACCCGTTTCGAGGAGGAAGGTGTGCGAGGAGCATCCCTGACGACGAGAAATAGGTGCCGAGCATCCCTTCCGGGGAGGACGGGATGTGAGGTGCTCCTTCGCACCGCGGTGGAGGGGGGATGCAGAAAATCCCAACTATTTAATCCTCCTGCGACCCCACTGTACGGTATGGACTGGTTCTCGTACGATATCAACCGCTATACCAACGTGAGGATGGTGGCCATCCCCATGGTCCTCTTCCTCCTCTCCCTCATCGTCGTCGGGATGACCTTTGCCTCCACGGGCCTGCCCGTCAGGCCCGGCATCGACTTCACGGGGGGGACCTCCGTGACCATTGCCACGAACGACAGTGAAGCCACCCTCCAGGCCTACTTCGCAGGCTTCCCCCTGGAGCCCATCACCCGCGATGTCACCTCAAAACTCTACCTCCTCAAGTTCACGAAGATGTCTGCCGGAGAGAACCAGCAGCTCATCGATAAGATCAACGCACGGTACCCTGACGCGAGCGTGGACTACATCGACGAGACATTCGGGCAGACCCTCCAGGGCCAGGCCATCATCGCCCTCATCTTCTCCTTCATCGGGATGGCCGTGGTGGTCTTCATCGCGTTCCGGACCTTCATCCCGTCCATCGCCGTGGTCACGTGCGCCTTTATCGACATGGTGGGGACCGCCGCCGGGATGAACGTCCTCGGCATCCCCCTCACCCTCCCCACCACGGCGGCACTCCTGATGCTCATCGGCTACTCCGTGGACAGCGACATCCTCCTCACCATGCGGGTGCTCAAGCGGCAGGGAAAGCTCGAGGATAAGCTCGCCGGGGCCTTCCGGACCGGGATCATCATGACCTCCACCGCCCTCGCCGCGGTCCTCTCCCTCTGGATCGTCTCTACCTTGGGGCAGATCGAGGTGATCAGGGACATTGCAGCGGTCCTCTTCGTGGGCCTGGTCCTGGACATCATCAACACCTGGATCACGAATGCCACGATCCTCAAGTGGTACGCCGAGAGGAAGGGATCCTGATGGCGAAGCCGAAGAAGAAGAAGGAGGCTGAGAAGAAGCCGGAGCCCGTGAAGAGGGAGGGACTCAGGGCGGTCGTGAAGGACTGGAGGGTACTCATCCTCATTGCCCTGCTTGTTTTCTCGGTCGCCTCCATCTACCCCCACTTCGAGAACGGCAAGTTCACCACCGCACTCCAGTTCGGCCTCGACCTCCAGGGAGGCTCCTGGCTCCAGATGACCTTTTCCTCCGAGGTGGTGGGGTTCACCTCCCAGCGCTCCGCCGATGACCTGGCCGCCGCCCTGAACAGCCGCCTGGATGCCGAGGTGTCGCAGGTCGCGCCCGGCCAGCTGGAGATCCGGAAGCTGATCCCGAGGGCTGAGCTCGAGCAGGCGTTCTCGGCCGAGAATGCCACCCTGACCACCTATGAGCAGGGGGTCTCCCGGGCAACCGGGGACGATATCAAGAGGATCCTCGAGGAGAAGATCAATACCCTGGGGACAAAAGATGCACGGGTGAACCTTCTCACCCCGGTAGGCACGAACGTCGTCCGGTACGTGCGGGTGGAGCTCGCGGGGGTGGACATCAACACCGCGAGGAACATCGTCGGCAAGCAGGGGCTCTTCGAGATCCGGATCAAGACGGTCGGGAACGAGACCGAGCATGTCCTCTTCGGGAACGCCATCACCTCGGTGGGGAACCCCCAGCAGGACCCGACGCGGATGACCTGGGGCGTCCCCTTCACCCTCTCTGACCAGGGCGCGGCAGAATTCCGGCAGGCCGCGAACGAGTACAGCGCCGTGACCGACCCCGAGAACCATCCCATCTCCATGCTCCTTGACAATGTCACCGTCTTCTCCGCACCTCTCGATGTCACCCTGGCAAAGGAGCTCCTGACCCAGGATGTCTCGAGGCTGCAGGCCAGCACCGGCTCGGGGACCGCGGGGATGAACGAGGCCCAGACCCTGGAGATCCACCTCCGTGCAGGTGCTCTCCCTGTCAACGTGCAGGTGGCGAACTTCGGCCAGGTCTCCGCCCCCCTCGGTGAGTACTTCAAGTCCATGTCCTTCATCGCCGGCATCCTTGCGCTCCTCACCGTCGGGCTCGTCATCTACCTCCGCTACCGCGAGCCCTCCATCGTCCTCCCCATGGTGGGGACGAACTTCGCCGAGGTCATCATCCTCCTCGGGATCGCCCGGTTCGTCCAGCAGCTCGACCTCGCCTCCATCGCCGGCCTCATCGCCGTCGTGGGGACCGGGATCGACCAGCTCGTGGTCATCACCGACGAGGTCCTGCACGAGGGGAAGGTCCCCTCGCCTGCCCTCTACTTAAAGCGCCTGACCCGGGCCCTCGCCATCATCCTCGTAGCCGCGGGCACGGTGGTCGTTGCCATGCTCCCCCTCGCCCTCATGGACCTCTCCACCCTGAAGGGGTTCGCCTTCATCACCATCCTCGGGGTCCTCATCGGGGTCGCGATCACCCGCCCGGCCTACGGGAAGATCATCATGGCGGTGCTGTCGAAGTAGGACCGCTCCTCTTTTTTAACCTGACTTCGGCGACCTGGCAGCACTGTCCGGTGTGTAAGATTATGCTGCCCGACGCCATATCGAATTGAATTCGCTATCTAACTGGTTAGTACGTCGCTTTCACATGGCGGAGGTCTCGAGTTCGAATCCCGACGAGCCCATCTATTCTGACACATTTTGGAAATTCGCAAAAAAATGTTATTCCTGCGGGTGGATGATAACTTTTAAACTCCCATCCCGGTGCCGGGCAGTTAAGAGAAAACCTTTAACCGTTTCTCTTAAGGGAAAAACATGGGTTATCATATCGGCCACATTCACTCTTTTATACTGAATCCATTTCAGGGCTGTGGAAAGATTATGGAAATCGGCACCATAGGAATGGGTAATCGTAACCTCCTTTTGCCACAGGTTCCAGAGATTAATTTCGGATTGGATCTCAGGATGTGTGGGGGCAAAAAATAAGATCGTACCCCCGGGTCCGATGGCTTCAAGTGACTGTTTCACACAAATGGGAACCGGTGCGGTCATAATAACGGTGTCTGCGCCCAGGCCGCCATTTAATTCTTTAAACCTTCCGGGAACATCTTCCGTAGCGGAAATGGTTGCATCGGCACCGAATTTCCGGGCGACCTTTAACCGATCGGGACTCGGGTTGGAGACAGCAATAAATCCCGCACCATTCAGACGGGCTGCCTGGATATGCAACAATCCGGTTATACCGGCACCGATGATGAGGACGGATCGACCATCCGAGGTCGGAGCCCATTGTTGCCCACGTAAAACACTTCCAAGGGGTTCAACAAAGGTTCCCATCTCAAAGGAAACCGGTTCTGGAAGGCGTAACATACCCCGATCCACGTTGATCCCGGGTAAAACAACATATTCTGCAAATGCCCCGAACGCATTTTTAAATTTTGTTTTTTGCAGTGTGTCACAGGCGGTCGTATGCCCACGCATACAGGCATTACACGTATTGCAGGGAACATGATGGGTAACCACGACCCGATCTCCCACGTTCCATTTCGGATCTACGCCGGAACCAACTTCTGCAATAATTCCTGTGCATTCATGTCCAAACGCTCCAATACCACCCGGTCTTCCGGCACGCTTCATCCGATACCATTCCATGACATCCGACCCGCAAACTCCGCAGGCCATGATTTTGACCTTGATTTCTCCCGGTCCGACTGACAGATCTTCAACATCTTCGGTGCGGATGTCACTGTTCGAATAATAGACGGCTGCTTTCATGGTTTTCCCCGTGGAGAGCAAATGTACAAAAACATATGAAAAATTCAGTCAAGCCTGGATGCACCGGGTAAACATGCGTTGTAAATATCCAGGGCTTCCTTTACCGTATGATTTCCATGGACAATTGAACTGATTGCCTTGATCATGCCTATCGGATTGTCATCCTGGAAAATATTTCGTCCAAAGTCAACCCCCGCTGCACCTGCCTGGACAGAATGGTAGGCCATTTGAAGAGCATCAGGAGGACTTGAATACTTACCTCCTGCAACGACGACCGCAGTGGGAGAAACCGAGTCAACTACTCTCGAAAATTCCTCACAATAATAGGTCTTGATAATCCGGGCCCCGGCATCCTGGCAGATACGGGATGCCAAAGCCAGATAGCGCAAATCCCGGGCCATGTTTTTACCCACGGCCGTGACTGCCAGAACGGGAATTCCGCATTCTTCGGCCTGGTTGATCATATCAGTGAGATTTAGAATCGTTTGTTGCTGATTGGCAGAGCCGATATACACACTGATGGCGACACCGGCCGCATCCATCCGAATGGCTTCTTGAATCGTAACAGTAATCTTTTCATCACTTAACTCTTCATTTAAAACGCTGTTTCCCCCCGTGACACGTAACATGATGGGTTTTGATCCGACATCTTCGGGCGCGATATTGCTCCGCACAGCCCCGCGTGTCGTCATCAGACAATCGCAATAGGGAAGCAGTGTTTTTATTGTTTTACTCATGTTACGCAAGCCCGTTGTCGGCCCCTGAAAATAAGGATGGTCTATCGCGAGCATTACCACCCGATTATCTTTCGGATTGATTATCCGGTTCATCCGGCTTTGAATTCCAATGTCGAGATATGCAGGTACCATGGGGACACTTCACGAGAATTACTGTACACAACTATAAAAAAGGTGGGATTATTCCTGCTTCGGTCTGATGATCAGGTATCCCTTCTCTGTCAACCAGTGGTGAAATTCATGAGTACTATGGATACAATTGGATGCACAGATCGCCCGGATTTCTTCATATTTTGTAGATTTTCCCACTTCGTTATTCAAAAGCAATTGTATCGGACATTTCACATCATTACAATATTCCCGACGCTTATAATCGATATACCCATCCATCGACTGCATAACAGATTCTTACTCATGCAATGAAAAAGGCTTACGGAATTGTTATCTAGTCATCCACGCTCCCGGGGCGGTGTGAGTACCGACCCGCAGCAAGGACGAGGGAGCTTGCGATGTGCACTTATTTTTCCGGGGCGCTTTTCCTGATGGGAGCCCGTAGGCAATGAGGGCCATCCCGATAAGCCATTCCGCACAGAAGATCCCGGCATTCACCCGGCAGGTCTCGCCAGCTGTGCAACCGGGGCCGGCCCTGTATACGAATCTTTATGTCCCCTCCCGGTACTCCTTCTTCCGGTGACTGAATGGGAAAGCCCGTTTTGATCGATTTTTACGCCGACTGGTGCGGCCCCTGCAAGCTCCAGAGCCCAATCGTTGAGGAGCTCGCCCGGAGGATGGGCGACCAGGTCGAGGTGAAGAAGATCAACGTGGACGACCACATGGAGATGGCCAACCAGTACAGGATCTACGTGGTCCCGACCCTGATCATCGAGAAGGACAAGAAGGAGATCAGGAGGATCGAGGGGCTCACCGACGCCGCGTCCCTCGAGGCCATCATGAAGCCGCTGGTGGAATAACGTGAAGGTCGGTATCGTCGGCGGAACGGGGGATATCGGTGAGGGCATGGCCCTCCGGATCTCCCAGGTCCACGAGGTGATCCTGGGCTCGCGGGAGGAGGAGCGGGCGTGCGCCTCCAGCGACGCCTGCCACCTGGCGCTCGACGAGAAGGGGCTCCCCTGCACCTGCTCGGGCGACTCGAACCAGGACGCGGTCGACCGGGCCGGAGTGGTGATCCTCGCCGTCCCCTTCCAGCACCTCGCCCCGACCCTCGCGTCCCTCGCGGGGTTCGAGGGGAAGGTGGTCGTCTCCCCCGTGAACCCCATGGTCCGGAAGGATTTCTTCTTCTTCGCACCTCCCCCCGAGGGCTCCGCGGCCCAGCTCGTCCGGCGACTCCTCCCCGGGAAGGCAGCGGTCTGCACGGCGTTCAACAACATCGCGGCCGGCTCCTGGAAGGCCCTCGACGCCCCCTTCACCCACTCCGTCGCGGTCTGCGGCGACGATACGGCGGCGAAGGCGGTCGTGATGGAGCTCGTCGGGAGCATACCCCGCCTCGCGGGCTTCGACGCGGGGCCGCTCGGGGTCTCCCCCATGGTCGAGGCCATCACCCCCCTCCTCCTGAACATCGCGAAGTACCAGAAGATGCGGGATGTCGGGATCCGGTTCAGTTAGTGAAGAACTCGCCCGGGTCGGGAGGCGGGTCATCGCCGAGGGGCTGGTCTCGGGGAACTTCGGGAACGCGAGCATCCGGTCCCGGGACGGGTTCCTCGTCAAGCGGACCGGGGCCTACCTGGACGACCCGGGGCCCCTTGCCTTCGTCCCCCTCGAGGGCGATCTCCCCGCCGAGGCGTCCCGGGAGGCCCTGATCCACCGGGCCATCTACCAGGAGACCCGCCATGGCGCCGTCCTCCACGCCCACCCCGTCTTCGCTGTCACCCTCTCCCTCTCCCGCGAGAAGGTCGTCCCCGTCGACTCCAAGGGGCAGCTCCTCTGCCCCGCGATACCCGTCGTGTCAGGTGCCTCCGGGTCGCAGAAGCTCGGGGACCGGGTGGCGGAGGCGCTGGTGCACGGGAAGATCGCCATCGCCCGGGGGCACGGCACCTTCGCCGCGGGGAAGGACCTCGAGGAGGCCTACCTCGTCACCTCTGCCGCTGAACACGCGTGCAGAATCCTCTACCTTGCTGGTACTCTGGCCAGGCAATCCGGCAGATAAAAAACGGATCCCCGGCTCTCACCGTGGCTGCCGGGGCTGCTGGAGGAGCTGGATCTCGTGGAGGATCTCGCGGTGGAACGCGAGGAGGATATCGCTGATCACCCCGAACATGAAGATCTCGAAGCCCACCATGATGAGGAGCAGGGTGAGGATGGTCATGGGGATGTGGTTGATCCCCTTGAGCCATTCCATGACCACGTAGACCCCTACCCCCATCCCGGCCAGGGAGAGGAC
The DNA here is from genome assembly GCA_015660865.1 of Methanomicrobiales archaeon. Taxonomy (GTDB): domain Archaea; phylum Halobacteriota; class Methanomicrobia; order Methanomicrobiales; family JACTUA01; genus JACTUA01. The sequence goes on from JACTUA010000005.1 coordinate 180,143, forward strand.
GATCCCCATGAGGCCGAAGTAGAAGATGGGGTTGTTCACCTTGGCGAGCCGGTAGATGGTGGTGATGATCTTCACCCCGTCGTAGACGGGATCGAGCTTGGTCCGGGTCCCCAGACGCTTCCGGTAATGGACGGGCACGACCATGATGCGCTGGCCGTTCCTCACTGCTTCCACGGTCATCTCGGTCTCGATCCCGAACCCCTTCTCCTTGAGGCGCATGGACCGGAGGGACTCCATGGTGAAGGCCCGGTACCCGGAGAGGATGTCATGGAGGTCGCTCCCGTGGGCGATCTTGAAGAGGATATTGATGAGCTGGTTTCCCGTGTGGTTCAGGAGATTGAAGGCACCCTTATCGGCGGTGTTCAGCCGGTCGCCGATCGCATGGTCAAAGCCAAGGTAGAGGGGGCGGAGGAGCTTCTCGGCATCCTTGGCCGTGTAGGTGCCGTCCCCGTCCACGAGGATGACATAGGGCTGCTTGATCTGCTCGAGTGCCTCGATGAGGGCAGTCCCCTTCCCCCTGCCCGTCTGGGTCTTCACCGTGACGCCCAGTCCCCGGGCGATCTCCAAAGTCTTATCTGTGGAGTGGCCGTCCATGACGAGGATGTGTCTGTACCCGAGCTGCTGGAACTCTTTTATGACCGAACCGATGGTGGGGGCCTCGTTCAGCGTCGGAATGAGGACACAGACCTCATCCGGGTTGATCTTCATCGGTACATTATTTAAAATCCCCCGTCATAAGACCTTGCATGCACCTCGCAAAGCGGGGACTGCGGGCGCTGGGCATCGCCGAGTCCTTCTCCGGGAGGACCATCTCCACGATGGCCGGGGTCGTGATGAGGAAGGACCTCCGTATCGACGGGGTCGCCATCGCCTCCCTCACCGTGGGGGGGATGGATGCCACCGGTGCCGTGCTCTCGATCATCGCCTCTCTCAGGCGCCGGGATATTAACGTGGTCCTGGTGAGCGGCTCGGTGGTGGCCTGGTACAACATCCTGGACCCGGAGGCGATCTCGAAGGAGACCGGTCTCCCCCTCATCGTCGTGACCTACGAGGACTCGGAGGGGCTCGAGGAGGATATTATCCACCATTTCCCGGGGGACGAGGCCCGGCTCCAAGCGTACAGGAACCTCGGCGACCGGGTTCCTGTTCTTCTCAGGGATGGCTCACGGGTCTTTACCCGCACAGCGGGGCTCTCCACCGAAGATGCGGCAAGGATCCTCAGGGACTTCACCCGGGACGGGAAGGTCCCCGAACCTGTCAGGGTCGCCAGGCTCGTTGCCCGGGCCGCCATGCGGTGGCACAGGGATACCGGGGCTCCAAGGTGAGACCGCACTCCAGGCCCGCCCGGCCCCCCCCCCTGTCGGACCTCTTCCCGTACACCACCCTGCCGGGATGCCCCAGCATCCCGTAGACACGGGATTCTCATGGGTAGAACGGGATAAGGTTTGCGAGGCCGGGAAAGGCCCCCCGGAGCAGGTATCTAGAAGACCTGGTATGTATCGCTCGAGATGACGGTGTTTTTTGATTTGGAGAAGATATCGATCCGAAGCTCGTCGCCGGGATGAAGGGTCCCGTTATTCAGGTCGATGGTGAGGGTCTCCCCCGGGGCCCAGGTCTTCCCCTGGGATCCCGGGCCGTACAGCCTCGAAAGGCCGGTATGCACGGTGCTCTGGATCTTCACCCCGTTCAGGGTATCGATCCTGCAGTTCAGCTGCTCCCCGTTCCTGTAGACGAGGGCCCTGAGATCGTCGTTCTCCAGCTCGCGGGTCCCCTTGTGGGTGAGAAGGACGCGGCTGTCGTAGTTCATGGCATGGGCGTACTCGTCATCCTGATCATAGACCGCCGTGATCTCGATATACTGCAGATCTTTCATGGTATCGAGCGGCATGGATGCGGGGAGACCGGCTACCATGAGATAGACGAGTGCCGAGAGGAGCACAGTCAGCCCTACGAGGAGCATGGTGGCGATCACCGGGGAGATGGCACGCGATTGCCGGCGGGGATCCATGGGCGATACGAGATACCTCCCGCCGGTGATAAAGGTTGTGAATTGTGTCCGGGAAGGGTGAAGGGGGTGATGAATTGCCAGGGGAGAAGACCGCGAGGAGGCGAGATCGAGGGAAGAGAGGAATCAGCTCTCGGTATGTTCCTCGATAGCGAGCTGGTACATCCAGTCGAGGAGGAGGTTGCACGAATTGACGACGCACTCCCGATCGCAGCAGATGCACGGGATGAGCTCTCCTCCAGCAAGGATGAGCGCCGGCCTGATGGACTTCTTGACCGCCCGGAGGGTAAAAGTCTTGATCCCGTCTCCCTTGAACTCGACCCGCTCGACGAGACCGCTGTCCAGGAGCTTCTTCACGATCCTTGAGCACTTGCGGCTGTCCACCCCGAGGAGCTTCCAGAGCTCGCTCTGGAGCACGCCATCGCGGCTGGACTGGATGATCCTGAGAGCCTTTTCGAGGTGATCTGCCATGGCTTCAGATGACCGGCGAGATGGTCAGGATGTTGTTCCCGCGGATGACCACGGTCCCCAGACTGCGGCCCCTCTCGTCCCCGATGAGTTCGATCGTCTCGTCCATGTGGATATTCAGGTACTCGTCCACGCTGATGAGACGCCCCTGGAACTTCCTGTCCTCGTCCTTGATCTCCACGGTGATCCGGGAGTCGACGAGGGCAAAGACCTTCTTGATCGGGAGCACCATGCTGGTTGGCATCTTCGGTAATCTGGTTGGTATCACCATATCAATGTTTCTTCATGCTCCTCCTGCACGAATAACGAGTTTCCAGCAAAATATACTCTTATCCCGGAGTTTCATTCTCCAAGGTGCAGTTCCCCATCTGGAACCCGGCTCGGAGGGGACTCGCGGTCTGCCCGATCTGGATCAAAGAAGGGATGGCTCCGGTGACTGACTGGATGCATTTTGGCAAGAATGAAATAACTTCCACACCTATCTTTTAAGCCGGAGGCCGGGAATTGGAGTTCAGGAACAGGGTATTGATCCTCGGATACGGTGCAGTGGCAAAGTGTACGCTGCCGATCCTGCTCGAGCATGTGAAGATACCGTACGATCGGATCACGATCCTGGACTTCGAGGACAAGAAGGCCGCCCTGGCTCCATGGACGGCGAAGGGGATCCGCTATTTCCGGCGGCGCATCACCCCTGAAAACCTGGGCACTGTCCTCTCCGAGTACCTCTCGCCGGGGGGACTGCTCATCGATCTCGCCTGGAACATCGACTGCTGCGAGATCGTGAGCTGGTGCCATGACCACGAGGTGCTGTATGTGAACACCTCCGTCGAGGTCTGGGACTCGTACGGGGAGAGGTTCTCGGCAACCCCGTATGAGAAATCCCTTCACAGGCGGCAGATGAAGCTCCGGGAGCTCGCGAAGGACTGGAAGGATGCCCCGACCTTCATCGTCGATCACGGCGCCAACCCGGGCCTCATCTCCCACTTTGCCAGGCAGGGGCTCGTTGACATCGCAAGGCGGATGATCGCCGATGGGCTGGCAGAGAATCCGAAGAACCTGGAGAGGCTGATCCAGAAGGGGGATTTTGCCGGGCTTGCCATGGCAGTGGGGGTGAAGGTGGTCCACTGCTCGGAAAGGGACACCCAGATCTCCTGCCAGCCGAAGCAGGTCGGCGAGTTCGTCGGGACCTGGTCCATCGAGGGGCTGCGGGAGGAGGGGACCGCACCGGCCGAGATGGGATGGGGGACCCATGAGAAGGAGGTCCCGGACCTCGCCTTCGTGCCCCCGGCCGAACCAAAGAACCAGATCATGCTTGCCCGGATGGGGATCAACACCTGGGTAAGGTCCTGGGTCCCGGGCGGCGAGATCGTGGGGATGGTGATCCGGCACGGGGAGGCCTTCGGGATCTCGGACAGGTGGACCGTCTGGCGGGACGGGAAGGCCGTGTACCGGCCCACCGTGCACTACGCCTACGTGCCGTGCGATGCAACTATGGCCTCCCTGCAGGAGCTGAGGGGGAGGAATTACGAGCTGCAGCCGAGGCTCAGGATCATGAACGACCGGGATATCATTTCGGGGGCGGATATCCTGGGCGCCCTCCTGATGGGCCACCCGTACAGCTCCTGGTGGACGGGAAGCATCCTCTCCATCGAGGAGTCGAGGAGGCTCGCGCCCGGCGAGAACGCCACCACCGTCCAGGTGGCGCTCGGGGTCGTCTCCGCGGTCATGTGGATGATCGGGAACCCCAGGAAGGGGTTCTGCCTGCCCGACGATCTCCCCCACGAGTTCGTCCTCTCGATCGCCAAGCCCTACCTCGGGGAGTTCTCCTCGGGGCCATCGGACTGGACACCTCTCAAGGACAGGGCCGTATACTTCCGGGAGAACCCTGCCAATACCTATGACCAGGAGGATCCCTGGCAATTCAAAAACTTCTTATTCGTGCAATGATGCAGGATACGTAATGGCAAAGGAAGAGGAGGCAAAGAGAGGCATGAAGAGGGAGGGGCAGGCGGACGGGGTGCCTCACCTCGATAAGGAGCAAAAGGATCTCCTGCAGGATCTGGCGAGAAGGGAAGGAACCCCGATCTTTGTCATCGACCATGAGAAGATCCGCGAGAATTACCGGGAGTTCAAGGATCACCTGCCCAATGTCCAGATCTACTATGCCGTGAAGGCGAACTCGAACCCCCGGATCGTGAAGACCCTCTTTGACCTGGGCTGCAGCTTCGACGTCGCATCCATGCCGGAGTTCATGCTCGTCCACGAGAATATCAGGAACATGCCCGACAAGGAGAGGCAGGACTGGATCTGGGACAAGATCATCTATGCGAATACCATCAAGCCGATCGATACCCTTGAAGCCCTGGACAAATACAAGCCCCTCGTCACCTTTGACAATATCGAGGAGCTGAGGAAGATAAAACTGCATGCACCGAATGCCGGCCTGGTGCTCCGGATCCGGGTCCCGAACACCGGTTCGATGGTCGAGCTCTCCTCCAAGTTCGGCGCACACCCCGGGGAGGCCGTGGACCTGATCGCGGAGGCGTTCAACCTGGGCCTCATCGTCGAGGGACTGAGCTTCCATGTCGGCAGCCAGTGCACGAACTTCGAGAACTATATCCAGGCGCTCCAGCTCTCGGCGAATATCATCAAAGAGGCCGAGACACGGGCCGGCCAGAGGATCAAGATCCTGGACATCGGCGGAGGGTTCCCCGTCAAGTACAACCCCGAAGTGAAATCCTTACGAACCCTCACGCGGAGGCTGAACGGAGAGATAAAAAGGCTGTTCACGCCGGACACGGAGATCCTTGCCGAGCCCGGGAGGTTCATGGTGGCGAATGCCTGCTCGCTCGTTGCAAAGGTCATCGGGAAGGCTGTCCGGGACGGGAAGAAATGCTATTACATCAACGACGGCATATACCACACCTACTCGGGGCAGATCTTCGATCATTGCACCTATCCGGTCCTTGCGTTCAGGGAGGGTGAGAAGCAGATCTCCGCGGTCTTCGGGCCGACCTGCGATGCCTTCGATACCATCACCCTGGGCGCGGAGCTGCCCGAGCTTGAGATCGGCGATCTCGTCTACTCCGAGAATATCGGCGCCTATTCCCATGCCTCTTCCACGTGCTTCAACGGCTTCCCGCCCGCGAAGGTCGTGCACATCAACCGTTGAGGAACCGGGCATCAGCCGGTGGCAGGGCCCAGGCTCTTCCCAGACAATTTCAAGCGGTGGAAAAATAGGATTTTAAGAATTTTTACAATTCTCCGGATTTCCCTTCAGGTTATCGAGGTATCCCGCCCCCGAAGGGAATTACTCCGGTATCTTCTCCCACCGGTGTTTCAGCTCCTTCTCCACTCCGGGGAGGGTGGTGTACTCCATCTCCGAGAGGGAGAGCCGGTGGGGCTCGAAGGGGCCGTGGGCCCGGAGGATGTCGGCGAGTTCGTTGCACCGGGACCGGACCCGGTCGAAGGCTACGTCGTCGAACATGTCGACGGGCCCGATAAGCTTCCCGTTCGCGACCTGGAACCCCAGGCAGATGACCCGGGGCGGACCGTCGAACCGGGTGCAGTTCGCATCGCAGAGTCCGACAGGCATGAAGGGCCCGTGGTGGGAGCCCCGCATCCACCCTGCAACGATGATGGGGGTCGCGAACGGCTCGATGACCTCGCCGACGGCAGGGAGGCCGCTCTGGGCCCGGATCATCATGACCGGGTCGTCCTTCCCCACGTACTTGCCGGCTATGAGGGAGAGCCTCTGGGTGGAGGTCGAGGCCGCGATCAGGCCATCCTTCCGAAAGACATGCTTCACCACGTAGCGGGAGGGGGCCCCGATGTAGACGAGCAGGCTGTAGGACTCCTCGGGGGTGCGGAACATGATCCGCCGCTTCTCCACCACGTCGTGGACCTCGAAGATGAAGCCCTCGTGCATCCCGGGGTCGATGACAAGGCCCGAGGTGTTGAAGGGATCGGCGAAGACCTTGTACAGGTAGAAGTTCCACGCGCCCGGCTCGGTCTTGTCGGCCATGAAGCAGAGGAGGGGATCGGACCCCCGTTCTTCGAACTCCATCTCGGCCACGCCCGGCCCCATCCCCTTCACGTTCCCGGAGAAGGCGTCCGAGAGGATGTCCTGCCCTGCACCGTAGAGCTTCATCTTCTTTGCAAGGGCCGCACACTCGGTGAAGACGGTCCATGCCAGCTTATGGATCTCGGGGCTGTCCACGCCTTTCGTGTGGGTCATGAGGAGCTCGAGATCATCCCCGCAGTGGGTGACGAAGGAGTCGGTGAGGACCTTCCCCTCGGCCTCGGAGAGCATCTTCTGGGCCTTCTCGAGGAGCTGCGGGTGGATGCGGGAGTGGCCCGGAAAACTCCCGATGTCCGCCTTGATCAGGGAGACGGTGGTCTTGACCATGCCATACACCTACGTAGTAACATATCGCGAAGACTATATCTTTGTGTTGATTTTGCAAACGGTGAGCGAAGCGAGCCGTCGGCGCATATCAATGCGACGATCGCCGAGTGTTCACGAGGCGAGAGACACATGTCAATGTGGCGAACGGCGCAAGGTTATACCTGTGACGAAAGACGTATATCAATGCGTCGAACGACGCTGGATATGTTGGGTGTCGAACGGTGGAAGCTATCTTTGCGATCCGAACGACGCATGATAACCCTGTGTGTCGAACGAGGGGAAAAGAGGGGATTTATCCTGTTGGTTCGGGGATCCTGCGGAATCTCACCTGGAGGACCCCGTTCCTGCAGCTCGCCCTGAGGGAGTCCGGATCCACCGGGGGGAGCTCGGCCCGGCCCATGAAACTCCGGGCCCCGTCCGAGGCGGCAATCCGGAGGGCCCCTTCCTCGAGATCGAACCTGACCTGGTCTTCGGAGACCCCGGGGAGCTCGGCGAGGACGAGGACCTCGTCCCCGTCCCCCTCGTGTACCTCGATGAGGGGTTCGAGGGAGTCCCCGTTCTCAGGCGCAGGGCCGAACTGCCCTGCAGGGAACGGCCCGCCCCCCCGGATGACGATGGTGAACCCCATGGGCTGTGCCATGAAGTTCCCCTGCTCCATGCTCTCGCGGATCATCTGCTCCAGGAACTCCTGGAGCTTCCTGAATGAATCACTGGGTGTATCTTCCATCTGTCCTACCTTGCCGTGAGGGGCACCCTGTCCGGGAGCTTCTGACGTTTCTCCAGGATCTTCTCCAGCCTTGTCATGCTCTTCTTCAGTTCCTTCCAGTCCTTGCGCCTGGCAAAGACCCTTGACCTGAGATCCTCCATCCCTTTCACCAGTTCATCGGAGGGCTCGAGCCCGGTTGACGCGAGGTCTGTCCTCTTCACGAGGGCGAGAGCGTTCTCCAGGGCTTTTCTCTCCTCTGCATTGAAGATCATCTCCCAGGAGCGGCGCTCGTTCTCTTCGAGGGTGTCGGCGTCGAGGGATCCCTTCACCCGGCCGAAGGCCTGATCGAAGTGCTCTGTCGTGATCTGCACCTGTTTCACCGCCTCGCGCCGCTCCGCATCGTTCTTCCCCGCGAAACCGGCGACGATCTCCCGCATGGCGGCGAGCTTCGCCTCCCGTACAAGGGCCTCGATGTCGGCCCCGACATACCCTTTGGTCCGGTTCACCAAGTCGTCGATGCTGATCTCCGGTGAGAGGATGGCCTTTGCGCCCCCGAGGTAGACCTCGAAGATCTTCTTCCTGCTCTCAATATCCGGTGGCGGGACATAGATGACCCGGTCCAGGCGGCCCGGCCGCAGGAGGGCCGGGTCGATCATGTCCGGCCGGTTCGTCGCCCCGAGGACGACCACGTTCTTCAGCTCCTCGAGGCCGTCGAGCTCGGTGAGGATCTGGGAGACCACCGACTCGGTGACATGGGAGGAGCCCATGTACATCCCCCTCCGCGGGACGAGGGCGTCCACCTCGTCGAAGAAGATGATGGAGGGCGAGGCCTGCCGGGCCTTCCGGAAGATCTCCCGCACGCCCTTCTCAGACTCCCCCACCCACTTCGAGAGGAGCTCGGGTCCCTTTACCGAGATGAAGTTGCACTCCGACTCGTTTGCCACCGCCTTTGCGAGGAGGGTCTTCCCCGTCCCCGGGGGGCCGAAGAGGAGGATCCCCTTCGGGGGCCTGGTCTGGAGGGCGGAGTAGATCTCGCCGTACTTGAGGGGCCACTCCACGGCCTCCCGGAGGTCCTGCTTCACGTCCTCGAGGCCCCCGACGTCGGTCCACTTCACGTCCGGGATCTCGACGAGGACCTCGCGCATGGCCGACGGCTCCACGTTCTTGTGGGCCTCCTCGAAGTCGGCCTTCCTCACCTTGAGCTGGTCCAGTATCTCGGCCGGGATGGCCTCGTCGATCTTGATCTTCGGGATGACGCACCGGAGGGCGAACATCGCGGCCTCCTTGACGAGGAGGGCGATGTCGGCCCCGACGAAGCCGTGGGTGATGTCGGCGAACTCCCGGAGGAAGTTCTCCTTCCGGTACGGCTCCCCGATCTTCTTCTTCTCCTCCTCGAACCGCCGGGTGTAGTCTGCGTCCACCGCCTTCATCTCCTCGCCGGTGAGGGTGACCTTCAGGGGGTCGAAGACCGCGCCCGGCCTCGCCTGCCGGTCGAACTTCTCCTTCCTCTTCTCGCCGATGAGCTTCTCGCGGTAGTAGTCGAGGTCGAGCTTCTTGGCATTGAAGTCCTCCTCGACCTTCTTCTTCTGCTCGTCGGTGAGCTCCACCTTCTCCAGGTCGAGCGGCACCCCGCGGGTGTGGATCTGGAAGATCTCCATCCGGCCCTTCCTGTCGGGGATGCCGACCTCGATCTCCCGGTCGAACCGCCCGCCCCGGCGGAGCGCGGGGTCGATGGAGTCGGGGAGGTTCGTGGCGGCGATCACCACGACCTGGCCCCGTCCTTTGAGGCCGTCCATGAGGGCCAGGAGCTGGGCGACGACCCGCCGCTCCACTTCGCCCGTCACCTCGGCCCGCTTCGGGGCGATGGAGTCCAGCTCGTCGATGAAGATGATGGCAGGGGCGTTCTGCTCGGCCTCCTCGAAGACCTCCCTGAGGTGCTTCTCGCTCTCCCCGTAGAACTTGGACATGATCTCCGGGCCCGAGATGGTGACGAAGTGGGCGTCCACCTCGTTTGCCACCGCCTTTGCGATCAGGGTCTTCCCGGTACCCGGCGGGCCGTAGAGGAGGACCCCCTTCGGGGGCTCGATCCCGATCCGCTCGAAGAGCTCGGGGTGGCGGAGGGGGAGCTCGATCATCTCCCGGACGAGCTGGAGCTCCCTTCCCAGGCCGCCGATGTCCTCGTAGTGGACATCCGAGACCTCCTTCTTCCTTTCCTCCTTCCCCGGCTCGTAGGCCTCCTCCTTGAGCTCGATCTCGGTGTCGTCGGTGACTATACCGATACCCTTCGGGATGACCTTGGTGACGACGAAGGTGTACGAAGTCCCAAGAAGGTCAACGCGGAAACTATGCCCCTCCTGGACCGAGCGGCCCCTGAGTATCCGAGAGAGGTACTGTTCGCCGTAGCCCCCGAGGCGAATGGGCTGCGTCATCTGTACGACAATCTTCTTCGCGTACACCACCTCGATCTTCCGGATCCGCACCTTCTCGTCGATCCCGGTGCCGGCGTTCGCCCGGATGTTCCCGTCGATCCGGATCACCGCTTTCCGGGTGTCCTCGGGGTAACCAGGCCAGACAACCGCGACTGCCTTCTTTTTCCCTTCGATCTCGATAACGTCCCCCGAGACGAGGGAGAGGGCCTTCATGATGTCAAGGCTGATGCGGGCGATGCCCCGGCCCGGGTCGCCGAGGTATGCCTCCTTCACCGTGACTTCTGCGGAATCCTTTGATGTCAATGTGAAAACTTCCTGTGATAGTTTACCTTAAGTTAGGGTTCTTTAATATATAAACATTTGTGCCCGTTCTCCCCGTGGGAGGTGCGGTTATCCCGGCCCGGGACCGGGATACATCCTGTGTCCCCTGCAGTTCTCTCCTACTCCTGCCTGTAAGCGACCAGGGTGATTCCAATCTTCCTTTCCATCTCCTTGAGGGCGTAGAGCTCCTCCCGGGAGAGATCGGAGAGGACCGGCATCTTCTCGTGGGCGAGGAGAATGACATTGAGCTTTTCCTCGAGATACTGGACTTTCCCGAGCTGTTCACCCGTGAGGTTCGCAAAACCAGGACTGATACGCATCCGTTTCACCCCGGAGGATGCTCTCACCGTTGTCCACCATAAACCTTTCCTGCAGGGACCGGACCTCTCTTCCTTACTGCTCCGTCACGTTTATGGACCCCGGGCTCTGTTGATTCACTCATGAATCCCCCCTCCAGCCGCCTCTCCGGTCTCCCCCCGTTATCAGAGCCTGATCCCAAGGTCCTTGTCCTGGGATCCTTCCCGTCCCGCATGTCTCTCGAGCGGGGCGAGTACTTCGCGAACCCCAGGAACCGTTTCTGGCTCCTGGTGGAGACCCTCTTCGGCATCCGGGCGGATCTTCCCTACAAGGAAAAGGTCCGTCTTCTCTCGTCCCACGGGATTGCCCTCTGGGATGTCGTGGCGTCCTGCGAGAGGGAGGGGAGCGGGGATGCGACCATCCGGAAGCCGGTCATAAACAATATTCCAGACTTTCTCCAGGCCCACCTCTCTGTCCAGCTGGTTGTTCTGAACGGAAGTACGGCCGGGGGGCTCTTTCATCGACATTTCCGCACCGGCATTCGCCCATCCTTGAAGGCGGTTACCCTCCCTTCCACGAGTCCGGCGAATGCCCGGTTCACCCTCCCGAAGCTCATCGGGAGATGGAGGGTCATCCTGGATTTCACGAAGGAATGAAAAAGAGAGGAGGATGCCTGGTTGATGCCTTCCTAGAAGGCGAAGTACTGGTTCACGATCTTCATGGCGCAATAGTCGCCGCACATGGTGCAGACGTCGGAGTCTGCGGGCATCCGCTCGGAGCGGATCTTCTTTGCCCGCTCGGGGTTGATCGCGATCTGGAACTGCTTCCCCCAGTCGAGCGCCCTCCTCGCCTTGCCCATCTCCAGATCCGCATCCCGCTTCTTCAGCTTCACCATGTCCCCCACGTGGGCCGCGATACGGGTGGAGATGACCCCCTCGTAGACCTCCTCAGGGGTGGGGAGGGCCAGGTGCTCGGCGGGGGTCACGTAGCAGATGAAATCTGCTCCATGGGCCGAGGCAATGGCTGCACCGATGGCCGCGACCCGGTCATCGTAGCCGGGGGCGATATCGGTGACGAGGGGGCCGAGCATGTAGAACGGCTTCCGGTTCGTCAAGCGCTTCTGGAGGATGACGTTCGCCTCGATCTCGTCCATCGGGATATGCCCCGGGCCCTCGACGATGGTCTGGACACCGGCGGCATGGGCGCGGTCGGCGAGCTCGGCGTTGATGATGAGCTCCTGGATGGCGGCACGGTCGGTGGCGTCGTGGACTGCTCCTGCCCGCATCCCGTTCCCGCAGGAGAGGGTGACTTCGTGCTCCTTCAGGATCTCAAGGAGGTAGTCGAACTCGGAGTACAGGGGGTTCTCCTTCCCGTTGTGGAGCATCCAGGCGGTCAGGAACGCCCCGCCCCGGGAGACGAGCCCGCAGGTCCTTCCCTGGTGTCTCAGCCGCTCCATCGTCTCCAGGTTGATGCCCGTGTGGATGGCCATGAAGTTCGTCCCGAGCTTCGCCTGCTCCGCAGTGATCCGGAAAAGGTCGTCCTCCTTCATGTGGACAACGGCGCCGTGTTTGATGGCCGCCTCGATGAAGGCCTGGTACAGGGGGACGGACCCGACCGAGAGGCTCGTTGCCCCGACAACCCGCCTCCGGATCTCGGCGAAGTCCCCGCCGGTGGAGAGCTCCATGATGGTGTCGGCGCCGGCGAGCTCGGCCTGCCTGACTTTCTCGAGCTCCATCTCGATATCGGTGATATCGGAGGAGGTCCCCACCGAGGCGTTCACCTTGGTGCGCAAACCCTCCCCGATGCCGCAGATCTTCACCTTCCGGTACGGGGAGATGGGGATGACGATCCTCCCATCCGCTATCCCCCTGCGGACGAAATCGACGGTGACGCCCTCATCTCTGGCGACCGTCTTCATCTCGTCCGTGATGATCCCGCGCTTTGCATCCTCAAGGAGTGTCATACCCACCGGTACGCGAAAGGACCAGATAAAGGCTTGTTTTTCCATAATCTTAGTAAATCTGGCTTGTTCGCTCCGCAAGTAAAGTTGATTTGCTTTTACGCAAAAGATCTTGCGGAGAGGGACCGTCCCACCCTCCGACCGGACTGCCCGGTCCCTCCAGTCTCGAGAGCTCTCCAGGCTCCGGAAACCTCGGGGCATTCGCATCGTATTGGATAGCTTCATGAAACCTGCCGCTGCACGCTGAGTACCCGGTGATCCTGTCTGAAAGTCAACTACGGGGGTTTTGTTCCCCTCTCCACCGTCGACTGGAGGGGCCGTGCGGTCTGCACGGTCTTCCTCAGGGGGTGCCCGGTCCGGTGCTCCTACTGCCACAACAGGTCCATCCAGGACGGCGAGGATTACCGGGAGCTTGACGAGGTGGTCGCTCTGATCCGGTCCTCCCGGATGCTCGTGTCAGGCGTGGTCTTCTCGGGAGGGGAACCAACGATGCAGCCCGAACCCCTGAAGGCGCTCGCTTCCGCTTCCCGGGAGATGGGACTCCTCGTCGGCCTGCAGACGAACGGGGTCTTCCCGAAGGTGCTCTCCGGGCTCATCGCTGAACGGCTCGTGGACCGGGTAGCCCTCGACATCAAGGGCAGGTGGGAGCGGTATGATAACCTCCTCAAGGAGCGCTACTCCGGCCCCGTCAAGGAGTCCCTCGCCCTGTGCAGCGACGCGAAGCTCGCGGGGGCCCTCCCGGAGTTCGAGGTCGTGGTGACCCTCTTCCGGGGTTACGAGGACGAGGTGCCCTACATCGCGAAGGTCGCCGGCGGGGTGGATCTCGTCCTCCAGCAGGGCATGGAGGGAGGGGTGAAGCCCCTCTCAGGGGACGAGCTCAGGAAGGTCGCGGACCGGGTCGGACGGGTGGTGAAGATCCGGACCCGGGAAGAGGGGGAGGTGGTATATGCAGGTGATCGGGGTCGTCGGGTATCCGGCGAGCGGCAAGGGTGAGTTCTCCCGGATCGCAGGGGAGATGGGCATCCCCGTGGTGGTCATGGGCGATGTGATCCGGCGAAAGGCCTCAGAAGCAGGGCTCGGGACCACCGATGCCGCTCTCGGGGAGATGGCCATGCGGCTCCGGCAGGAGCACGGGATGGACGCCATCGCACTCCTCACCATACCGGCGGTCGAGGCCCTCGGTGCACCCCTTGTGGTCATCGACGGTCTCAGGAGCGAGGCCGAGGTGAAGAGGTTCCGCTCGCGCTTCCCCGGCTTCATCCTCATCGGCATTCTATCGACTTTCGAGAGGCGTCTCTCGCGCCTCTCGGCGAGGGGAAGGAGCGATGACCTCTCGCGTGCGGAGGACCTCAGGAATCGCGACAGCCGCGAAGAGACTTTCGGCCTCGGCCGGGCGCTCGCGGAGGCGGACCGGATCCTCGAGAACAACGGGTCCCTCGGAGCGTTCGAAGAGAAGGCGAGATCCCTCCTTGAAGAGATCCGGGGCGCCCGATGAGCCTCGTACCCTACTTCTCGGCCTCCTCCAAGGTGTGGGATGACAAGAGCTGGGTCTTCTCGCTCGAGGAGATCGGGTACAGGGGCTGGGAGGTGGTGGCCGACGGGGCGTGCTCCTTTGAACAGGATGAGAACATCCGCGAGGTCGCCGAGATAGCGGGGTCCACCGGCCTCTCCCTCTCTGTCCATGCCCCGTACAGCGACCTGAACCTCGCCTCCCTCAACTACCCCATCTGGAGGGAGTCAATCCGGCAGGCCCTCACCTGCATCGACCGGGCTGCGGAGCTCACGGATCGGGTTACCGTGCACCCGGGATACCTCTCACCGGTGGGGAAGCTCCTCCCTGACCGGACCTGGGCCCTCCAGAAGTCCGCCCTCACGGAGATCGGGGCCTTTGCGGCCGACCGCGGGGTCCAGGTCTTCCTCGAGAACATGGGGGGGCTGAAGGAGGTCCTCTGCCGCTTCCCCGACGAGATCCTGGGGATGATTGACGGGGTCCGCGGGGTCGGTTTCACCCTCGATGTCGGGCATGCCCACACCGTGGGGAAGGTCCGGGAGTTCCTCAGGGTTCTTCCCTCGGCCAACCACCTCCATATCCATGACAACCATGGGACGGCCGACCAGCACCTGGCCCTCGGAGACGGCACCATCTCCTGGGACGAGGTGGGGAAGGCCGTGGCCAGGGACTACCGCGGCATCGTGGTGGTGGAAGGGAGGAGCCTCGGGGAGGCAGAGAAGAGCCTCTCCATGTTCAGGAGGTGCTTCACATGACAGGCGAGACCCTCCATGTCCACTTCCTGGGCACCGCGGGCGCCCTCCCGACCCCCCAGCGGAACCTCCCGTGCATCATGGTGAGACGCGGCTCCGACACCCTCCTCTTCGACTGCGGGGAGGGTGCCCAGCAGCAGATGATGCGGGCCCGGACCGGTTTCACTGTGAATGCCATCTTCATCACCCACTGGCACGCGGACCACTTCCTCGGGACCTTCGGGCTCGCCCAGACCCTCTCCTTCATGGGGAGGGACGAGCCCCTGACCATCTACGGCCCGCCCGGCGTCCATGAATTTGCCGGGATGGTCGCCCAGCTCTGCAGGAACAACATCCGGTTCCCCATCAAGTCCGAGGAGATGCGCGACGGCTCTGTCGTGCAGTTCGGCGGGTACACGGTCCATGCCTTTGCCACCCTCCATGGCATCCAGTCCCTCGGCTTCCTTCTCATCGAGGACGGGAGGCCAGGGAAGTTCAACCGCGAGAAGGCGGTGACGCTGGGAGTACCCCCCGGGCCCCTCTTCGGCAGGCTCCAGCGGGGAGAGGCGATACGGATCACCCGGGACGGGCAGGAGGTGGAGGTGCGGCCCGAAGAGGTGATGGGGCCGCCCCGTCCCGGCCGGAAGATCTGTTACACGGGCGATACCAGGCCCGTCGAAGGCCGCATCTCCGATATTGCAGGAGGGGCCGATCTCCTCATCCATGACGCCACCTTTGATGACCGGGACCGGGACCGAGCCGAGGAGGTCCACCACTCCACCGCCGGGGAGGCGGGGGCGGCAGCCCAGGCTCTCAGAGTAAAGACCCTTGCCCTCGTCCATATCAGCCCCCGGTACACGAGCGTCACGGGCCATATCGAGGATGCAAAGAGGTGCTTCTCCGGCGAGGTCATCGCCCCCCCCGACCTCACCATGATCGAGATACCCTTCAGGGACTGAAAGATCGCCCTTGTCCAGGGATTCATGAGCCGGGGACACCCATAAGAGGGGGGAGGGCGAGTACTACGTAGGAAAGGATCTCCCGGCCTGGATACACGGGAGCAGGGGAGAGAAGCCCCCTCAAAGGAGAGAACGGGAGAGAGAAGATGGAAGGGGATACCAAGGTCATCGTCTACCGCCTGGGAGCGAACTGCGATATCGGGGAGGTCGAGGAAGGGAAGATCTACAGCGGGAAGGTCCAGGGGTTTGCGACCTTCGGGGCCTTCGTCCTCCTGAATGACCGGGTGAAGGGGCTCGTCCACAAGTCCAACATCAAGGTCCGGCACAAGGAGCAGGACCCCATCCTCGTGCTGGTCAGGGGCATCCGGCCCAACGGGAACATCGATCTCGAGGAGGTGACCCCCTCCGTCTTCCATACCGAGGTGGTGGTGAAGAAGTCTGCCCCTGTCAGGCTGAAGGATCTCCAGAGGTCGATCGGGAGGGTCGTCCAGATCCAGGGGGAGGTCTCCCAGGTCAAGCAGACGAGCGGCCCGACCATCTTCACCCTCGTTGACGGGGACGGGATCGCGAGCGGCGCTGCCTTCGTTGAGGCTGGGGTCCGGGCATACCCGGAGGTGCAGCTGGGCGACATCGTCTCCATCATGGGGGAGGTGATGCAGAGGAACTCCCAGCTGCAGGTCGAGGTCTCATCCCTCGCCGTCATGACCGGCGACGAGGCCCTCCATGTCCGGGAGGAGATCGACCTCACCCTTGACATACGGGCCGAGCCACCCGAGCTCGCGCTCCTCGTTGAGAGCACGGTCCTTGCCGCCCTCGTGCCTGCAATGAGGGAGGTGGCACGGAGGATCCGGAAGGCGGTCTTCATGGGCCAGCCCATCCTCGTCCGGCACCACGCCGATGCCGACGGGATCTCCGCTGCCGTCTCGCTCGAGCAGGCCGTGATCGCCCTCATCCGGGAGAACGGGGGGGACTTTGACTCCGGCTACTTCCTCTTCAAGCGGGCCCCCTCGAAGGCACCCTTCTACGAGATCGAGGACATCACCCGGGACCTGGACTTCTCCCTGAAGGACCTCGTCCGGTACGGCCAGAAGCTCCCCCTCATCATCCTGATGGACAACGGCTCCACCGAAGAGGACATCCCTTCCCTCAGGATGGCCGCGGTCTACGACCTTCCCATGCTCGTCGTGGACCACCACCACCCCGACGAGGTGGTGGACCCCTACCTCCAGGGTCACGTGAACCCCTACCATGTGGGAGGCGACTTCGGGGTCACGAGCGGGATGCTCGGGGTCGAGATCGCACGGCTGGTGCACCCTTCCGTTGAACCCCTGGTACGGCACATCGCCGCGGTCTCGGCCGTGGGTGACAGGTCCGAGGCTCCGGAGCGGGGCCGGTACCTCGCCCTCGCAGCCGAGAACTACACCGAGGAGCACTGCAAGGAGATCGCCCTTGCCCTGGATTACCTCCAGTTCTGGCTCAGGTTCAACGACGGCCGCGAACTCGTCAAGGATCTCCTCAACCTGAACGGGAACGAGGAGCGGCACCGTGCCCTGGTCCGTCACCTGGTGGACCAGGCGAACCTGGCCATCGCCGAGCAGGTGGAGGCCTCCATGCCCCATGTCGAGAGCCGGATGCTCCCGAACGGGGTCCACCTCTTCCTCCTGGACGTGGAGCTCCATGCCCATAAGTTCACCTTTCCCCCGCCGGGCAAGACCTCCGGCGAGGTCCATGACCGGCTCATCCAGAAGAACCCGAACCTCCCGGTGGTGACCATCGGCTTCGGCCCTGACTTCGCCGTGCTCCGTTCAAGGGGCGTGCTGATGAACATCCCCCAGATGGTGCGGGAGCTGCGGCAGGAGATCGTCGGCGGGGGGGTCTCGGGCGGAGGCCACCTCGTCGTAGGCTCCATCAAGTTCGTGGAGGGGATGCGCGGGCAGGTCCTCGAGGCCCTCATCGGGAAGATCGGCGGCGCTCCCGTCCAGCCCCGGTGAGGGGCGGGAGATTCACCCGTTGGACAGGAAACGGACCGGAAAGGGAACTTTTTTATAGCTCGCCAGAGACACATTGAGGATCAAACAGGGAGGCGAGTGGATGTCAACTGCAAACCGTATCCGGGACAGCTACAATGACACCCAGCGCAAGATCCTCTACTATCTCAGCTCAGGTATCCGGAAGGGCAAGCATTACTTCAAGTCCAAGTACATCGCGAAGGACCTGGGCCTCTCCCCCAAGGAAGTGGGGACGAACATGGGGATCCTCGCCGAGATCTGCGAGGAGCTCTCCATCATCCGCTGGAGCTACTCGAACAGCACGACCTGGCTCGTCACCACCCGTGCAGCCTGATCCCCCTGCCTCCGCGTTTCTTCGTCATGACCCGCATTGAGATCACGGGAAAGATCGGCTTTGTGGCAGGCATCGACGAGAAGAGGGACTGCCTCATGTCCCAGGAGCATACGTCTGCGGATCCGGATGCCCTGTGGTTCAACATCGATCTTCCCAAGGGGCATGGGTTCCGGCCCGGCGATCGGGTGAAGGTCACCGTGGAGAAGATGTAAGGCCCCTTTTTCCGTAACCGGCCCCTAAGGCCCCTTTTTCCGCATCCGGCCCCAGGCCCCTTTTTCCGGATCAGGCTCATGGGATCGCCTGCCGGCTTATTGTGTAAAGACAGGCGGGGTTTCGATGGTTATGACGAACCGGTCCACGTTCTCGGCCGCGATAACCATGTAGACGGCCCCCCTACCAGCCACGACCGTCTTTGTTACCGACCCGGGGAAGCGGATCTCGGTACCTTCCAGGACGAGCCCGCTCTGCTCGTCAACGACGATCATCCGGAACCTGGCATTCTCGGGGTTCTTTACGGCATAGAGCGTGGAGGTCATCCTCCAGACGGGGGAGGGAACTGTGAAGGGCTCCGTGATCCCCCCGTGGTTCTCCTCGACATAGGCAAAGGCCACCGAGCTGTTGTACTGCCAGTTGACGTCCGAGAACCCGTATATGCCCATATCGCTCGGGAGGAACCGGACCGGGAAGAGGGAGTAGTCACTGGTATAGGAGATCCGCTTCATGGTGGCGGGAGGTGGTGTGGGGAGACTGGTGGGGGGGAAGATCGTTTCCTGGGCCGGTGACACGGGGGCAGGGGTGGGAGCCGGGGTTGTAGTCACAACCTCCGGTACCTGCGGATTGGAATGAGCAGGTGGGGAGAGGACGACGGTGAGGATGATAACCAGGGTAAGTCCGATGAGCACTGCCGCGAGATCTCCCCGTTCCATAGAGAAACCAAGGGAGGCTCACCATAAATCAATTTCTGCTCTTTCCGCCATTTTTCTCTCATTCTCCATCCATTTCTGCTGCTCATCCGTTTTTTCCCGATCCATGGCTGCATACGTATGGGAAGGGCAAGAAGATTATCCATATCGGTTGAATCTTGGTATAAATGTCTTATAGCAACTAATTCAACAAAAAGAGGATGATTAGATAATAGACTAAAAGCGATTACAATATATACAAGAACGATTAACTAGTTGATCAAGCATGAACGCATTCTCTCACCGCACCTGGATACCCTTCTACCTGGCCTCCTTCGGTACCCTCTCCATGGCGGTCTTCCGCTCCATGAACGGTGTCATGCTCCTGTTCAGCCTCGTCCTGGTCAGCGTCGCCCTCGGTATCATCTTTCTGGCCATCCAGACCGAGGTTGCGAGGAACACGGAGAAGAAGGAGCTCATGGCAACCCTCTCAAAGAAGGTCCTCTCAGCGGGGGAGTCCAAGGGCAGCGAAACGAAGTGATCGCCATGGGGAACGATATCTATCTCCACCACCTCTTCCAGGAGAAGGAGTTCTGGAACCGCTATGATAACCTGAAGGAGGTGCTCCGGCACCTCCAGGAGCAGAACGAACTTCTGGACCGGATACGGCGTGAGGAGGTCATCCCGGAACAGACACGGGAGCTGGCCCTGAAGGCCCTCTCGGCCGACATCGACCAGACCCGCCGCCTCTTCTCCGAGATCTTCCAGAACTTCGTCTCAGGGGCCTCGGCCGGGCTGAACCGGGTCGATCTCGAGACCTCCATCACCCTTGTGGACGGAAACCTCCTCGAGGTGAACCGTGTTGCCCTCTGGGTCGACGGGGAGCCCTGGGAGATCCCCGCCGATCTCGGGAAGAAGTTCGCGGAGTACATCCTCGCAAAAGGGGAGGGCACGCCTGCCGAGATGATCACCGAGTTCTACGAGAACGAGGAGCACCTCTCCGATATACGCCTCGGGAGCCTGAACCGCTGCTCGCTCCAGATGATGGAGGAGATCTACCCGGCAAAGAATCTCCATGTCCGGCTGCGGCTGCCAGCCCAGTGCCTGGTGGACCACCGGATCATCTGATAAATAGTATTTAACTTATTAAACTTCCTATTTAAATTCCCATTTTAATTACCTCTCTCATTTTTTTGGCTTAAATGTCTGGGCGAAACCGGGACTCGCCCTTTATTAGGACTTCCCTCCCAGCACCAAAAAGGAAATATTAAGTCTTGTGGCTACCCACCTATCGTGTATGGGTGTGGCGGAGCTGAAGATCAAGATCGTGGTCTTCGGGGCGTACAATGCCGGGAAGTCCAGCTTTATCCGTGCGCTCGACCCCTTCTCGCGCCACATCGAGGCCGAGAATGCGGACGGGAGCACGACCGTCGCCATGGACTTCGGGCGGATCCGGATCGGGGACCACAGCGTCTTTCTCTTCGGGACACCCGGCCAGGAACGGTTCGAGTTTGCGAGGAAGGTCCTCTCCCGGGGGATGGACGGGGCGATCGTGGTTGTCGATTCCACCCGGGACATGGACGAGATCACGATGAACCTGTTCCAGTGGCTGAAGACACGGGGGATCCCCATTGCCGTGATGGCAAACAAGTGCGATTGCGCTGATGCCCTCCCGGACCAGATCCGGGCAAAGGCGCCATGGTTCCCTGTCCATGCCATCTCGGCCCGCACCGGCATGAATGTGGAGTCCTCCCTCCGGGCCTTCCTCTCAGAGATCCTCTCGGCACGGGTTCCCCTCCCATAGCTTTAAACGTATGGAATTTCACACTTCCATAATGTCCACCGGGAAGTCGGTGCTCCTCCTTGTTTCATTCCTCGCGCTCCTCTCCCTCTCTCCGGGCTGCCTCTCTGTCTCCATTGTGCATGTAACATACGATGGAAGCAGCCTCCACGTCCAGGTCACGAACACCGGCGTGACCGGGGATGCGGCACTCCAGGTGAATGTCTTCAGGTTCCAGGACTTCCGGCAGGTCGAGGTCACCCGGATGACCCTGCCCGTCCGGTTGGAGAGTGGCACAGGCACGTATACCCTCCCCCTCACGCTCGATGCCGGGACCTACCGGCTCTACCTCTACGTAACCAGCGGCAATGACCGGAGGGCGAGCGTGATCCAGGATATCACCGTGGAATCCCATGGAGCGACTCCTCGCATCGGCGCTGGGTGAAGAGCCGGCCGACACCGTCTTCTCCGGCTGCACCCTCTTCAACCCCTTTGACTGCTCCTGGGAGGAGACCTCCTTTGCAGTCACCGGAGGGATGGTCGTCGGGACCGGCGATTACCGTGGGGTGGAGGTCCACGACCTGCCCGGGGCGCGGGTCGTCCCCGGGCTCATCGACAGCCATGTCCATATCGAGTCATCCCTCCTCGTGCCCGCCGAGTTCGCGCGGGCGGTCCTCCCCCATGGGACCACAACGGTGATCGCCGATCCCCACGAGATAGCGAACGTCGCCGGGGTACGGGGGATCGGGTACCTCATGGAAGAGGCCTCCCGTTCTTCCCTGGAGATCCTCTTCATGCTCCCCTCCTGTGTCCCTGCGACCCCCGATGACCCCGGGGGCGCCATTCTCTCTGCACCGGACCTCACCCCCTTCATCGGCCGCAGGGGGGTCCTTGGCCTGGGGGAGATGATGAACGTCCCGGGGGTGCTCGGCGGCGACGACGACGTGAAGAGGAAGATCTCCCTCTGCAGGATCCGGGATGGCCATGCCCCCGGCCTCTCCGGAAAACCCCTCAATGCGTACATTCTCTCCGGCCTCCAGAGCGATCACGAGTGCACGACCCTGGCAGAGGCACGGGAGAAGCTCCGGAAGGGGATGTTCATCATGATCCGGGAAGGGTCCACCGAGAAGAACATCGGGGATCTCCTCCCCCTCGTCACCCCCTGTTCCGCGGGCCGGTGCTCCTTTGCCACCGATGACCGGCATGCCGATCTCCTCGTGAAAGCGGGGCATATCGATGACTGCATCCGGAGGGCGATGGAGCTGGGCCTGGATCCCGATCTCGCTCTCAGAATGGCGACCCTCTCCCCCTGCGAACGGTTCGGGCTTGCGGATCGCGGAGCCATTACTCCTGGAAGGATCGCCGACTTCTGCATTCTCGAGGATGGGAGAGAGTTCCACGTGAAAAGGACCTACAAACGCGGAGTCCCTGTCGGTGAGATCCCTTACCGGAGGCCGGACGTGCTCCGTACCCCCTTCTCCTGCAGCATACCCGATCCTGCTTCCATCCGGATCCTGGGTAGCGGCGAAGCGCGTGTCATCGGCCTTGTTCCCGGCCAGATCACCACCAGGAACCTGAAGTACCCTGTCCGCGGTGACGAGATCCCGGATACCGAACATGACATCCTGAAGATCGTGGCCTGCGACCGCTACGGGCGGGGCAGGGTGAGCGTGGGGCTCGTGCACGGGTTCGGGCTCGCATCGGGGGCCATCGCCTCCTCGGTCTCCCACGATGCGCATAATGTCCTCGCTCTCGGCGCATCGGACGGGGAGATCATCAGGGCTATCCGGGAGGTTGTGGCAATGGATGGGGGGATGGTCACGGTCTCGGGGGAGCGGGTGACCGCCCTCCCCCTGGAATGCGCCGGGCTCATGTCAGCCGAGCCGTACGAGAAGGTGGCAGCCCGGCTCACCGAACTCGATGAAGAGGTCTCCTCTCTCGGGGGTCCCCCCCATCCCTTCATGTACCTCTCCTTCCTCGCGCTGCCGGTCATCCCGGAGCTCAGGATCACTCCCCGCGGGCTCTTCGACTCGGTGGCCTTCAGGCACGTGGATCTCTTCCACACGGAACCGTGAAGGTACACCCATCCAATTCACTAACGACTTACCATGCCGGGACCGCCCTGGTTTACGGGCTGCGGCAGATACTCCCTGATTTCAGATCAGCCCGGAGAGGAGGAAGATCCCGAAGGCAAGGATGATCAGGCCCGACGCGAGGTGGAACCTTCCGATATTCTCCTCCCGCCACCCCTTCACATCGCTGATCCTCGCCACCCCCAGGTAAACGACAAGGGTGATGGCGAGCATGGGGAGGATGAAGATGAGGTTGTAGAGGAGGAGATAGGGGAGGGCCACCAGCGGTCCGTAGACCGAGAGGATCCCGCAGCCGATGATGTACGGGCCGATGTTGCAGGGAAGGAGGAAGAGGGTTACGAGGCCTCCCACGATGAAGGCCCCCCAGGGGGAGGTGATCCGGTTGAGAGCTTCGCCGAGGCGCGGGCGCCATCCCGTCGGGATCCCCGTCCCGACAGGCGCTCCCCCGGGCGAGAGGTACTCACGGACATGCATGATGCCGATGACGATGGAGACGAGCCCCAGGCCCCGGGTGAGGATGGCCTGGAAGGAGGCCGCCTCGCGGACCGCGGAGAGGAGGGAGACGAGGATGATCCCGTACGCGAGGTAGAAGACAAAGACAGAGAGGGAGAAGGCAAGGCCTGCAAGGAGGATCTTCTCCCGCTTCCCCGGGTTGGCCGTGATGATGGCGAGGAGGATAACGACGAGGACGGCGAGGGCGCAGGGATTGATGGCGTTCACGGCGGCAAGGGCGATGATCTTGCCTGCCGTGAGCTCCAGGCTGGGCGGGCACTCGCCGGCTGTTGTGGTCGGGGCAGGAGTCACCGTTGATCCCGGGGTCACGTTCGCCAAGGGCCCGCCATTCCATCCAAAGACCCAGCCATCCACCCTCAGGGATCGTTCGAACCTGATCTCTATTCCGGTGTGGCTTACCGTCAGGGGACCGAGGAGCTCATAGGTCTTCCCTGCAAGGACTGTACCGTGATCCACGCCCCGGAGAAGGTCCCTGAGAGTGCTGGTATCTCCCCCGGGCCCTTCCCTGATCAGCACCCGTTCCCCCTGCCAGACCCTGGGATAGCCGGTGAGCTGGGCAATATCCAGGGATTCGAGAGGTGTGAATCCTTCCCGGGAGCCAGGTCCCCCGAGTGTCTGGTTCAGGAACCCGGGGACCCCCGAAAGAATGGGTTCATCGCCGGTGAAGGTGGCATTGGACCCAAAGAAGAGGACCGGGATGTAAAGCCCTATCCCGTACCTCCTGTCCATATCTGCCATCACCACGGCATTCTCCTGGTGGCTGTAAACCTCGTACTCCACTACCACGAGGCCCGGGTACCTGGTGAGCCACTCCCCGAAGAGCACCGGGTTCACCCTCGCGCAGTGGGGGCAGCCGTCCCCTGTGAAGTAGTACCCGACAACCGTCTCCTGTGGTCCCGGAACGGCCGCCACCGGAATGACCGCGAGCGAGGCAAGGAGGAGGAGAGAGAGGATAATCAGCCGTGAGGGCCCCCCCGCCCACCCAGCTTCCCGGGCATGCATCCTGAGAATATCGGCGCCGGGCATTTTTATATCTTGGGGCCTCCGTGAAGAGGAGCTACGGGATAAAGAGGGAGATGAACCGCGCAGGGAGGCCGGGGACGAGGAGCGCGAGAAAGAGGAGGATGATGGGAACGTGGACGAGGTAGATGGGAAGGGAATGCCTCCCCAGGAAGGTGATAGGCCTGAGGGGAGATCTCTCCTGCCCCCTGGCAGGGAAACCCCGCCTCCCCCCGGGATAGAGGGAGGCTCCCAGGCTCATCCCGACGAGGAAGACCCCGAGCCAGGGGACCAGGGGCACGTAATCGAGGCTTGCGAAATCAGCAGGATGAATGCCGAGCCAGGCGAGGGAGAGGGGGCCGGGGATACCGTCGATGATCGGTGCGAGCAGCATGATCCCGGCCCCGAGGGGAAGGTTCGCCCTCCCGAGCCGGAGGAAGAGGGGCGAAATAGCGATGGAGAGGCCAATGCAGTGGAGGACACCGAAGAGGATGAACTCGCTCCTGATAAAGAGCCAGGTCGCCGCCGTGATGCCCATCCCGACGAGGAAGATACCTGCTCCCCTTCTCACGTTCTTCCAGGCAACCTGCCTCTCATCAAGGGTTACCCCGGCCCTCGCGGAGCTGACAGAGAGGGAGACCCCTGCGATGAGGATGAAGAGGGTTGCCGTAGAGAGGGCAAAGACCCTCCAGAACCCAGAAAGCACGTCGACGGGCTGGACCCCGAAGAAGCTGATGGAGAAGACCGTGTGGAAGATGACCATCATGACCACCGCAGTCCCCCGCAGGGCATCGATCTCCCAGAACCTCTCGCCGCTCATGAGAAGCCCGCCGTCTCTCCCGGGATGGGTTCGCATGGCGAGGTATTGAATCAGTACCCCGCGATCAATCCCTGATTCGGTCCTTTCCCCTGGATTGGGGAAACGAATTGGGGCGGGTGACGGGGCCGGATCGGGGCGAAGGACACAGAAACCGGATCGGTGGCGGGGGGCGCAGACGGGATCGGGGCGTGAGGCGAGAACCGGATCAGGGCGTGGCCATACAGGTGACCATCACGTTCATTCCCTTCAGCAGCGAAGAGCGTAAGGGAGTCCGGGAATGGCGGAAAGGAAGAATACCGATCGAACCGAGGATCGGGAGATCAGGGATGAGCACATAGTCGAGGCCATCGGGAAGACCCGTGTTGTCATCCGGAATGGCAGGGTGGTTGAGGTAGGAGACCCCTGCATCACCGAGTGCCCCCTGGCACGGAGGTTCGCGGTGCCTGTCACCGAATTTACACCGGAGGCGATCAAGGCCAACATCGAGAACCGGATCCGGTCCTTCGGCATGTGCACCGGACGGAGGGAGGTCACGGATGACCGGGACTTCGTTGGCTTCGGGGCATCCGAGCTCCTCTCATCGGCGATCCGGGCCGGCCTCCTTGACGCCGCCGTCCTTGCCTGCGACGGGGCAGGGACCGTCATCGCACCCACGCCGGCGCTCATCCAGGGTATCGGCGGGAGGATGTCAGGCCTCGTCAGCACCTCCCCGATCCCTGACGTGATACGGCGGATCAAGTCCTGCGGGGGGTATGTCATCGACCCGCAAGGGGCCGGAATCGACCAGGTGAAGGGTGCCGATTACGCGTACAACCTCGGTTACCGGAAGGTCGCGGTGACGGTTGCAGACCCGGCGGCTGCCCGGGAGGTGCGCCACCTCCACCCGGAGGCGGTCATCGTGGCGGTTCACACGACAGGGATATCCCGGGAGGGGGCCGAAACGCTCGTCACCCATGCCGACCTCGTGACCGCGTGCGCCTCGCGGCACCTGCGGGAGCTTGCGGCATCGGCCATCATCCAGGCCGGGACAGGTATTCCGGTCTTCGGGTTCACCCGGGCAGGAAAGGAGATCATCCTCGCCAAGGTTAAGGAGACGAATGCGCCGGTCGTGGTAAAGTTCGACCGCATCCCTGCCTCCGGCGGAAGCTGCCCCGAACCCCTGCAATGATCCCAAGGAGAACCGTTCCCGTGGCTCATCTTCATACCCCGGCCCATCCTTTCTTTTCATGAGCGTCTGCCCTGGAGGAATAGCCCATGGATACAATCACCTTCATCGGATTCATCGCCGGTGGGCTCACCACCATCTCGTTCATCCCCCAGGTGGTGAAGACCGCCCGGACCCGATCAGCCCGCGACCTCTCGGGGCCCATGCTCCTCGCCTTTCTCATCGGCCTCGCGCTCTGGGCCCTCTACGGCCTGCAGGTGGGGTCCACGCCCATCATCGCTGCCAACGTGGCAACCATTGTTCTTGTCGGGGCCATCCTTGTCATGAAGATGAGGTTCAATGGAAGGGAACGTGAATGCACCACAGAGGCCCGGTCCTGATACAGCCCGGTTTTCAGGGATCCACCACAGGCCTGAGGAGAAGAGATCGGTGGAGAAGACCATCCCATGACCTACCACGTGACCATAACCCGATGCCAAAGCTATGATCCGGATGCGGTAAGATCTGCCGTAACCGCCTCCCTCGAACCCCTGGGGGGAATTGGCAAGTTCGTCGGAAAGGGGCAGCGGGTCCTCGTGAAGCCCAACCTCCTTGCCTCCCGGGCACCCGAGGCCGCGGTGACCACCCACCCCACCGTAGTCCAGGCCGTGGTCGAGGAGGTCCAGAGAGCCGGAGGGGTTGCCGTCATCGGCGATTCTCCCGGCGGGCGGAATGTAAGTTCATCCTACGAACGGCTTCTCAAAAGGACGGGGATGATGGGGGTCGTCGAGGCCACGGGGTGCGAATGGGTCTCCTTCGATGATTCAGTGGTGGATGTGCAGGCCCCGGACGCAAAGTCATTCAAGCGGTTCACGGTGGGGAAAGCGGTGACCGACGCCGACAGGATCATCGTGCTCCCCAAACTGAAGACCCACCAGCTCACCTACTACACCGGCGCGGTGAAGATCGTGTACGGCTACATCCCCGGGCTCCTGAAGGCCGAGTACCACCTCCACACGGGAACGGACGCCGAGACCTTCTCCGACCTGCTCCTCGACCTTCACGGGGCCCTCCCGCCCACCCTGGCCATCATGGACGCGGTGGTTGGGATGGATGGGCAGGGGCCATCGAACGGGAACCCCCGTGATATCGGCCTCATCCTTGCGAGCGAGAACTGCCATGCCCTCGATCTGGTGGCATGCTCCATCATCGGATTCGACCCGATGGCAGTCCCGACGGTGAGAAAGGCAGGTGAGCGGGGCGTTGGTCCCCGTGACCTCGGGGAGGTGCTCGTATCCGGGGAACCCATCGGGAACGTCAGGGTCCGGGACTTTGCGAAGCCCCGGACCATGATCCTTGCGAGAATCCCCCCATCCCTCGTCCACGCGATCGGCTACCTCTTCGGCACCCGGCCCAGCATCCGGCGCGGGAAGTGCATCTCCTGCGGGAAGTGCGCCGAGGGATGCCCGCCGAAGGCCATTCGGTACACGAAGGGGGAGATCCCCTCGATCCGCTACCGGCACTGCATCAGGTGCTACTGCTGCCAGGAGCTCTGCCCCCAGGGAGCGGTTGAGGTGTCGTACCCGTGGATACGGAGGATGGTGGGATGAGGGTGAAGGATCTCGTAAAAAATTATATAATTAGAGAGAAAGAGTATCCTCGATGAGACATGCCTAAATCTAGATCGCTAATTGAAAGAATATTAGATGAACAGCACCAAGGCCTTGGGACAAGAGTTGAACTATATAAAAAATTAGAGAGAGAATTGGGTCGCCCTATAATCGCATTCTATTATAATTTCGAAACAACTGCTTCCCTTGAGGATATTGATGTCGATTTTATTGAAGAGATATTGAGAAATCTCGATTTATCAAATGGGTTAGTTCTAATTATCAACTGCCCTGGTGGGGACATATTAGCAGCTGAAAGAATGATTAAAGCTCTACGTTCTTATTGCGGTGATAAAGGATATTTCTCAATCGTTCCGAAAATGGCTATGTCAGCGGCAACATTGGTTTGTTTAGGTTCTTCAAAAATAATCATGAGTCCTACCTCGTCACTTGGGCCCATAGATCCACAAATTCACGAGTATAATCCAGACACAAAAAGATACGAGAGGTACTCCGTATTCAACATTTTGAAGAGCTATTCTGAGTTATTCAACAAAGCGTTAAAATCAAGAAGGGAAAACTTAGAGCCTTATTTACAAGCTTTAGAGACATATAAACCGAAAGTGATTGAAGAATATAAATCATTAATGGAATTATCGAAAGATATCTGCGTAAATGTATTGAAATCAGGAATGCTTCAAGCACTGAGCGAAGGTCAGATAAAAAATAAAATTAAAATATTCCTCACTCCTGAAGTTACAAAAATTCATGAACGTTGCATTTACCCATCCGAGGCTTTGAAATGTGGTCTGACGGTCGAAACCATAGATGTAAAGTCGAAATTATGGGAGAAGGTTTCAGAATTGCATTTACGTTTAAATGCATTTTTATCTGATTCCGGTAACGCTATTGTGGTCGAGACAAAAGATGCGACATTTGTGAGGACATTAGATGAAGAAAACGATGAAAATAACTCCTAGGCAGTTAAAGGCGGAGAAAAATTATAAAAAAATTAAAGGATTAATTGAAAATTTTAAAATAAAAGAAAATATCCCTGTGATTTATAAAGGAAAATATAAGAAAGGACGTTAATTTTCGAGGGATGCGATCAAATTGGAAGTGCCGGGACCGAATATTGATTATACAATAAAACTCGAGCAGATCAGATCTAATGTAAAAAACTGGAATCTCTCCGAATGGGTCCTTTTCTGGTTGGTCATCCCTGCTCTCTTGTTCGTCGTATACGCCCTGCCCCAGGGCATCAAGGACACCTATTTCATTCTTGATACCTCGAATCTCTGGCGGGTTCAGACTTTTCTTTTCAGCTCGTATACCCATTCCCAGTTATACCCGCACCTGGTCGGAAATCTCGCATTCTATTTGGTTGTCCTTCTGATGATCTTTTTATTCGAGAATAATAAGCGCAGATTCTGGATTCTGGCCGGCTGGTTGTTACTTATTGTTCCGATTATCTGTTCAGCCCTGACTGTCATCTTATGGAGCATCTTCAACAGAACAGTCACAGGCCAAGGGTTCTCCGCGATAAATGGAGCATTCCTTGCCTATGCAATATCCATTTTCGTCATCTGGGGGATCGGAGATGGACTGGGGGTGTTCGACCACCCGGAATATTTTTCAGGCTCAAAAATCCGTTATTACATCCTGAAGCTTCTTGTGATCATTTTACTGGCGCTGATAGTGGTCATGGGCCTTCTTTCCGGCGTATTCATGGATGCCGGTGGCTCGGTGACCAATGGTATCGCCCATTTTGGAGGGTTTATCACAAGCCTGATCGTATTGCTGGTTTTTGATATCCGGACTGAAAAGCGAAGATATTTCGATACCATGCTGGGGATTGCGATCGTTGTTGGGATTTTGTGGTACGGATATTACCTGCTGAACCTAGTAAAAGCAGTGAAAGGTGCATGAATCAGCAACCTTATTTTCCTGTTATTTCTTTGGAAAGCGGAAAGAATAGAACATTCGAGATCGATTTTACTTTCAACGTTGGATGTCAACCGGAATTATCATTTTGTGCTGGCAGCCACGAATCTAATGTCTTTATCGTTTTCTTCATCGGGACGATCAAATCTTTCGGAGGATAATATAAGCCTATAATCAACCATGTTGGCATTATGGAATGCATTCCCATATAGAAATGAATGTCTTGCTGGATCATGAAATTGAAGAATTTTTCATGAAGTTTTTCCCAAAGAAGGTCAATTCGTGGGTATCGTTTCCACCACGATCGATAAGATTCAAAAAGCTCCCAGTCTTCACACATTATATCATGATATTTCTCGCTTTGGCATCCGTAACATCTGAATTTGTAAGCAAATACATGGGGAATAATATCGATGATCGGGATGATCTGATCATCGAGAGATCTCTGGTACTCTTTGGGTTCCGGAGGTTGTTGAAGCGATTCACGAGTGAAGAACTCAATAATAGTCTCTGGTTTAATCAACCCCAATGATGTTTTATCTTTTTGGTATTCTTCTTCTAAGTATTCGAGAGAAGGAGCGCATTTTGGTAAAACAATTATATTTCTTTCTGCCCATGGAGCTCGACCCTTGACCTTCCCTCTCGATAGAGAGCGATCGATGATTCTTACGGAAGTGTCACGAACTCGATAACTTTCCTTTCTCCCCAGCTTTTCATCTTTAACTTGTTCACATTCGACCTCGATCCAATCATATCGCTGTATCTTTGTATCTCCGAGAAAAGAGGAGTATGGCATTGGGTATAATCGAATCCAGTCACCTTCATTAGTGACTCCTGCCGTACAGACGACTGTTCCGTGTTTCTTGCTTTTTTCGGGATATGCTTTCACAGTGACTAGAACAATTTTCTTATCCCAAGTCACAGATCCGTGACCTCCAGTCCTTCACTTCGGAACTTATTAGCAATTACTCCGCGGTGACAATGCCTTACGTCCCTCTCAAAGCACATAAGTGCGACTTTTTCCTTTTCTGCTCTTTCCCTGATTCTGGAAAGGTCGGATTTCTTCGATTTTAGTTCTAGTTCATAACTCTCCAATAATCGCTTAGAACCATTCAAGGAAAGGTTTCTTCTCCGTTCAGCTTCAATCCCGAGCTCTGGTAGATGCATATAAGACATACCAAGATTACGGAGATATTCTGATAGTGGGCTCTTTGTGAACCCATACTTCATGCTATAGGGATTTTTCCGAACATCGATGAGTGTACAAATTTTGTTTTGAATAAGGGTAAATAGAAATGCATCGATAGTCCGTCCTTCGTATCCAATTGTAGTAATGCCGGTTTCATCTCGATTGTACTTCTGTATTCGCTTAATTTCAGAAAATATCGTAAATTCGGGAAACCTATTATAAACATAATCAATCACTTGTTTATCTCCCTGATTAGAGAAATCTGAAACGCATTTTTTAATCGATTCCTGAATAAAAAAATCCGGTTTCATGACCATCCCGTCATTGAAACCAACAGTATTCTCGTCCATTTTAATGTATCCGTCTCGCTGGAGGTGAAGAAGATCATGATATAGCTGAAAGGAAAAAGGTCCGAAGCGATAAGGGACGAAATCGTATAGACGCCAATCTTGCGATAAAAGAAACATCAATTTAACGAGCTTCATTTTCGTAACAGTTCCTGATTGAGCAATGAGGAATAAAAGAGCTCGTTCTTTCTTGTTCAGCATGCCTTAATTCTTTTATTTATTACTCTTTGACCTATAAATTGGTGGTCCGGACAAGGCGAAAGTAACTTCCAACTTCCTTTTACTGATATAGTTTCTACCACCCCTTGATCTCCGACTTCCCCTTTCTGTCTCCAGAGTAAGAAGGCAGCTTAAACAACCGCCCCGTAACGAGCGGTGCCCCTACGTTTACCACCAGGAACACGACGACGAGCACCGAATAGAGCGGGTTCGCGAGGACGCCCGCGGCGAGGGCCACCGAGAGCATGAGGAGGCCCGTACTCGGACATGGAGATGAGCCCGGAGCCCACCTTCACGGCCTCGACGAAGGAAAAGTTCAGGAGCACCATCGGGACGGTGTAGGCGATGAACCGGATGGCGGTGATGGCGGCGAGGAGTATCAGGATCAGGACCACGTTCCCCGCAACCGCTCCGAGCGAGACGGCGAGGCCGAGCGAGGCGAAGAAGACAGGGATGAAGAAGGCCTCGCCAAGGTCGCCCATCTTCTTCAGGATCGCCTTCGACTGCTCGGTCCGGGAGACGAGGACACCGACGAGCATGTACCCGAAGTAGGAGGTCATCCCGACGGCCTCCGTCACCGCCGCGGCGGAGAACGCGAGGACCAGGATGAGGGCGATCAGGACCTCGTCGAGACGGAGCACCTGGAAGAGGTTGAAGAGCCGGTTGATGAACGAGGAGCCGATCCGGCTCATCACGGCAAAGGTCCCGATGATCATGAGGGAGAGCTTGAGCACCGGTTCGACGGAGAACTGGCTGTACTGGAGGACGTTTGTCACCGAGGAGATGAGGAGGAGCTCGATGATTCCGTTCACGATCTGGAGCCCGATAACCGCCTGCCCCTCCTTGCCCGAGATCCCGTTGATGGAGAGGAGCGTCCTCGCCGAGATCGCCGTGGAGGAGCCGAAGATAGCCGCCCAGATGACCAGGGTCTGGTCCACCGTGAGGTTGAGGAGCGGGAGGAGGGTGATCAGGAGGGCATAGATGATCACCGCCGAGACCGCCTGGGAGAGGACCAGCTTCTCGATCTCCCGTTCGATCGAGGAGAGGTCGATCGAGATCATGGCAAGGAGGATCATGAACATGATCCCGAGCTGGGCCACGAGCTGGACCGTCTCGGACCCCGGGAGGTTCACGTAGAAAGGGGTGCCCTAGAGGTTCACGAAGATCGCCCCCATGACGATCCCTGCAAGGAGCTCTCCGGCGAGGGAGGGCTGGCGTAGCTTCAGGAGGAACGCCCCCCCGATCTTTGCACCGAGGAGGAGGATCGCGATCTCCCAGAGCCCGAAGTTCACCCGCTTTCACCCGCCTTTTCCCTTTTTTCCTTCATTACTTGGGGAAAATGGCACGTAAAGATAACTGAATGGGACCCTGCCAGCCCGGCTCCGTACACGGGCCGCCCGCAAACCACACACTTTTATGGGGATTGTCTTCGAGTACCCTTCATGCGCGTGGTATTCCTCGGGACGAACGGCTGGTACGATACCGAGACAGGAAACACCACCTGCACCCTGATCGATGCCAATCCCTGGAAGATCATCCTGGATGCGGGAAACGGCCTCCGGAGGATCGAAAGGCCCCTGGGAGACCCCGGCCATCCTGTCCACCTCTTCCTTTCCCACTTCCACCTAGACCATGTGGCCGGGCTCCACATCCTCGGCCGCTTCACCTTCCCCGGCGGGCTCTCCATCTGGGGCCAGCCGGGGACTGAGAAGACCCTCGCCATGCTCCTTGCGCCCCCCTTCACCGTCCCGTTCCGGGACCTGCCCTACCCTGTCCGGATCCGTGACCTCTCCGAAGGGACCCATGCCCTGCCCTTCCCTGTCACTTGCAGGTACCTCCCTCATGCCTCACCGTGTTTCGGGTACCGCTTTGAGCTTGAGGGGAAGACGATCGCCTACTGTACGGATACCGGCCCGAGCCCGGCGGTCATCGACCTCGCGAGGGATGCAGACCTCCTCATCGCGGAGTCCGCCCTCCGCCCCGGCCAGGAGAGCGAAGGATGGCCGCACCTGAACCCGGAGATGGCGATCGCGATGGCAAAATCCGCGGGAGCCCGGCGGCTCGCCCTCACCCATTTCGATGCATGGGCCTACCGGACGCTGGAGGAGCGCCTGCAGGTGGGCGAGGAGTTCGGGGAGAGCTTCCCGGGCCTCACGATCGCCACCGACGGCCTGGTGCTGGAGCTGTAACCGGCGATCATTGGCTCTCACACATTCTTCAAGGAGGAATGCGGGTGCGCCCATCAGCCCGAACCGGTTGAATGACACGACATAATCCATAAATAGGAGCATCCCCATTCTGTTCCATATCCCATCCGGGTATAGTCCCGGGGCATCGGAGGATTTGGCATGAAAGCAAAGAAAGGCGACAAGGGAAAGGGAAAGAGCGCCCCGAAGCGCTGGGTCTGCAAGCACTGCAACTACATCTACTCCGAACAGCTGGGCGAACCCCATAACGGGATAAAACCGGGCACGGCCTTCGAGGATCTCCCAGACACGTATGTTTGCCCGGTCTGCGGCTATTCAGCAAAAGGGAAGGTGGGAAAGTGGGGGTTCGAGGAGTGGGTCCCAACCCGGTTCGTCTGCAAGGCGTGCGGGTACATATACGACAAGGCCCGGGGAGAGCCCCACCATGGGATACCCGCGGGCACGGCCTTCGAGGATCTCCCCGATACGTATGTCTGCCCGGTCTGCGCCATCGACACGACGATTACGAGGGACCTAGGCAGAGTAGGAAAAGAGGGGTTCGAGCCGATCCTGCTGTGACAGACAGTATCACATAATTCTTTTTTCGCATATGGAGCCCCGGCCCGTGAAAAAATAGATCTTACTCCCCATTCAGAAAGGATGCGGGGATATCACCTTGAAATCAGCGGTTATTCCCCGACCAGGAACACGAACTCGAGGAAGGTGTCGAAGTTGCGCAACACCGAGGGATCCATCCCCTCGAAGACGAAGGTCCTCCTGATATCTCCGAAGTGTCCGCCGGTCCGTTCCAGGATGGCTGGTTTTGCCTTGTCGAACGCGAACATCCTGCGGACAGGCCCGTGGCCGCCCCCCTCGCCCTCGATGATCCCTTCGGGCTCGAAGAGGAATCCCCGGATCAGTGTCCCATACTTCCCCCCCTCACGTTCGAGGATCCTGTGCTCCCCGGGGTCGAAGAGGTAGGTGGACTTCCTCTTCCCATACGGGCTCATATCCCACTCGATGGCATGGTCGGTCTCAAAGGTGACCGTCCGGATTACCTTCCCGTCCTTCCCGCCTTTCCTCTCGGTGAGCGTCTTCCCGTCGCTCTCGTACCAGAGAGACCTCTTCACCTTCCCGAGCTTTTCCCCTTCGTGCTCCGTGATCCCGTCGCTCTCGTACACGAAGGTCCGGAGAACCTTCCCGAAATTCCCCTCCCGTTCCGTGATCCTTCCCCGTATCATGGCCACCAGCACTCCCGCCGGACAGCGGCAGGTATCCGATGACGTACTTTGTGAGGGTTATGGTAAATATCTTCTCTTGGTCCGGGTGCCTCCTTTCGGAGGGATGAGGCAGTTCCACGCGTTCCCCATGAGGTCCCCCCTCCCGGCCCGGATGAGACCTTCCCTGACGAGGGCTTCCTTTGCCGGGTCCCGGTAGTGGAGGATGGCCCGCTGGATCTCCTTCTCCCTCCCCCGTGGTACATGAATCTCCTCGCCGGTCATCGGGTCTATCCCTGTGTGGTACATGCAGGTTGCCGCCGTCATGGGGGTGGGTGTGAAGTCCTGGGCCTGCTCGGTGTAGAGGGACTCGTCCCTGAGGTACTCAGCGAGGGTGATCATATCCTCGATGGTGCATCCGGGGTGGCCGGACATGAAGTAGGGGAGGAGGTACTGCTCCTTCCCGAGGCGGCGGTTCACCTCGCCGAATCTCCTCCGGAATGCATCGAAGGCCCTGCGGCCAGGCTTGTTCATGAGAGAGAGGACCCGCGGGGAGATATGCTCGGGTGCCACCTTCAGGTGCCCGCCGACATGGTACGTGCAGAGTTCGGTGAGGTACTCAAGGTCTTCGAGGTCGATGAGGTCATGGCGTATACCGCTCGAGACAAAGACCTTCTTCACCCCGGGAACCGCCCGGATCCCCCTGAGGAGATCCAGGTGGGCCTTCTCCCCCGAGACAAGGCTCCTGCAATCGAGTCCGCAGGTGCGATCCTCGCAGGTCCCGTGGGTCGCCCACCTCGGGCAGGTGAAGCCATACATGTTTGCCGTCGGTCCTCCGAGGTCCTGGATCACCCCGGCGAAGCCCTTCATCCCGACCATGCGCTTCGCCTCCCTTACAAGGGATTCCGCCGACCTGCTCTGGATGATCCTCCCCTGGTGGTGCCCGATCGCACAGAAGGAGCAGCCCCCGAAGCAGCCGCGGTGGCTGACCAGGGAGAACCACACCGGCTCAAGCGCGGGCACCTCTTCCCGGTAGGAAGGATGGGCGAGCCGTGTATACGGGAGCTCGTAGATCCGGTCCAGCTCCCCGGTCGAGAGAGGAAGGGGCGGGGGGTTCTGGATGATCACGGTCTTCCCATGGTCCTGGGCAACCCTCTTTCCCCGGACCGGGTCCTGCTCCCGGGCATGGAGCACAAATGCCCGGGCATAGGCTGCCTTATCCCTCGCCACCTCTGCGTGTGGCGGCAGGATGACGAGGTCTCTCTGGTCCATCTCCCGAAAGTCCTTCGGGGGAAGCTTGAAAGCGGTCCCCCGGATATCGGTCAGGTTCCGGATCCCCTCCCCGCTCGCGAGCCGGCGGGCGATCTCAACCACCTGCCGCTCGCCCATGCCGTAGATGAGGAGGTCTGCTGGTGCATCCGCGAGGATGGATTTTCGCACCCGATTAGACCAGTAATCATAGTGGGCGAACCTGCGCAGGCTCGCCTCCAGCCCGCCCAGTACGATGGGGGACCCCGGGAAGAGGGCATGGAGCCGGTCGGCATAGACGATGGCCGCCCTGTCGGGACGCCCTGGTATCCCCCCGGGGGAGTAGGCATCGGTCCTCCTCTTCCTCTTCGCCGCGGTGTAGTTGTTCACCATCGAGTCTACGTTGCCCGAAGAGATCCCGAAGAAGAGACGGGGGGCGCCAAGCCGCATGAAGTCCTCATCCGAACGCCAGTCCGGCTGGGCAAGGATCCCCACATGGTAACCCTCGGCCTCGAGCACCCTGCCGATGATGGCGGTGCCGAAGGACGGGTGATCCACGTAGGCGTCGCCGGTGACAAGGATGATGTCAAAGGCCCCGATCCCCCCCTCCTCTGCCTCTGCAAGGGACATGGGAAGGAAGGATGGGGAGGGGCGGGTTCTCTTCATGGGGCGTCCGGTTTCCTGGGAAGCGGTGATCTGCCCGGAGAGGGTTCGGGGAACAGGGGGCTTTAACCTTCCCACTCGCTGAAAAAGGGGCGGAGGGGTCAGAAGAACCGCTCGAACCGGTCCTTCTTCGCCTTGCAAATGGGGCAGATATCCGGGGGCCCGTCCCGTGCGCAGAGGTACCCGCAGACCCGGCACCTCCAGATGGGGTACTGGAGGGAGAGGGTCACCGAAGTGGTCCCCTGCAGGGGGGCCTTCGTCCTGGCCTCTGGCGCGGGGCGGCGTTCCGGGATGGACCCCGTCTTCCTCCTGCCTGCGAGAACTTCGTCAGAGACGTAGAGCGCGCAGTAACACGTCCCGTACTCGCCCAGGTCAGGGTCCCGGTAGTCGCAGGGACAGATGATATCCAGGTCCTCCCTCTTCTTTCCGGCTGCGAGCCTGCACGGGCAGGACATGTAGCCATAGCGTTTCGTGTTGACGATAAGCCCGCGGATGAGCCC
The DNA here is from genome assembly GCA_015660865.1 of Methanomicrobiales archaeon. Lineage (GTDB taxonomy): Archaea > Halobacteriota > Methanomicrobia > Methanomicrobiales > JACTUA01 > JACTUA01. The sequence goes on from JACTUA010000005.1 coordinate 217,654, forward strand.
CCTGACGAAGGGCTGGTCAGGGTTGAGGTGGTACCCACCCTCCTCGGCCTCGCGGTTGAGCCGCTGGTGGAGCGCGGTGATCTCCTTGTCAGTGACTTCAGGAATCCCGGTCATGCCACAGCCTCCCTGAGCTGTTCCTCCCTGAACCCGACGATGGTTTTCTTGCCGTCGACAACTATGGTGGGGAAGGAGCACTTGGGGTTGAACCGCTTCACCTCTTCAAAGGCCTTCTCCATCTCCTCCCTCGGGAGCAGGTCGACGTACATGTACGAGAAATCCACCCCCATACCGGTGAGGAGCTCCTTGGTTTTCGCGCACCACCCGCAGGTGGAGAGGGCATAGAGGATAACCTCCCCCTTCTTCTTCGTCCCCTTCACATGAACGAACTCCATAGACATCACCCCTGATCGCTTTCGGGTAGTGAGCGTTCGTCTGGCGGTGATATGAGCCTGCTGGTCACCCCCGGGGATTCCTGGCCGAATAGTTGGATCGCCCCTCTGAGTTAACTGAGAGCTGACAACTTCTCCCGTTTCATAACCTTCTTTATATATCGGGGCTATTATCATGAGGTAATCATGACGAAGGGTGTTCCCGGGAAGAAGGGAGTTTCACGCGGGGTGAACGATGTCATCACCATCCTGAACGGGTACGACACCTTCCACTGGTCCCGCGAGACCCTCGCCCGTGTGGCAGACTTCATGATCCTCCTCGCGGTCATCACCCTGGCCGGGGTTCTCTGGAACCGCGTCACCCTGTCCGCGGGGAGCCCTGCCGGGTTCGAGGTGATTGACCTCTCCCTTGTCCTCTTCGGCCTCTCTGCCTGCATCTTCGCGGTATTCCGTGCCGTCCTCTTCATGATCGAGGACTACATGGAGAAGGCTGTCAACGGCGTGCAGGGGATAAAGACGGGCCAGTACCCTTCGGGCGGCAGGAAGAACCTGAAGAAGGCGGTCGACTCGGTCTCTTCGCGCCTCCAGGACTCCATCACCCTCTGGTGGACCGCCCGGATCATCGTCATCCGCGCGGTCTTCATTATAATCCCCGGTGTCCTCTTCTACCTGCTGGGGATCGCGAACCTGGTCATGTACCTGGTGGGAAAAGGGATGTTCCCGGGCATGTAAGGCCCGGCAGGGGCTGGATCAGCCCTGGCCCTTCGCTTCTCGGATCGTTTACCTTACCCGAGACCGGGAAGGCCTCCATCTCCCCGGGAAGGTACGGGGCGAGGATTCCAGAAAGTTCTGCAGGCCCGACCACACCTGCCCTGATCCAGTCCTCCTCTTTCCCGCGGGGGAGGATAGCCGGCATACGATCATGGAGGCCGGCGACAAGCTCGTTCGGCTTCGTGGTGATGATGGTGAAGGTCGCGAGCTCACCCCTCGCAGGATCCCTCCGGATCTCGTAAAGGCCGGCGAAAGCGAAGATGGGGGTGGTTTTCAACCGGATATAGAACGGGACCTTCCTCTTCCCCTCCTTCTTCCACTCGTAGAACCCGCTCGCGGGCACAAGGCACCGGTTCTTTTGAACCGCCTCCCGGAAAGCAGGCCTCTCCAGGAGTGTCTCGGCCCGTGCATTGATCATCGGGCGCCCTCCCACGGGATCCTTCGCAAAGGGCGGGACAAGGCCCCAGATCATGGGGACTGCATGGTTCCGGTCCCCGCGGACGATGACCGGGACCTCCTGCCCCGGGGCCACATTGTAGCGCGGGCTCATCACCGCGCCGGCAGGCAGACCAAAGCGTTCATGGAAGTCGATGGTGGGAACGATGGTGAACCGGCCACACATGGTGAGGATCTCCCCTCTCCTTACGCGATATATCCTTCCACCGTGATCAGGAAGGTGATGCGGAACCCCCGACGATCTCCCGGATCCGTGCGAGCGCCAGTATCGCATCCATCCGTTTCAGGTCCACGGCCCCCTTCTCCACCCAGCGGGCGAAGCGGGCGAGGGTCTCCGGGTCAGCGGATTCCTTCGCCTCCCTGACCAGCCGGGGATAGGTCCGGTCCGGGTAGTAAAGGGAGGAGGCCGCTTTAAAGAGGTTCTCTCCTGTGAGGGGATCGATGACCCCTTCCTCCTCTGCGCGGGCGATGGTTGCGCGGATGTTCACTAGGGGTTCCGATAAAGCGATAAAAGACTCGGGATCAAAAGCAAGAGCAACCTCGTCGTCCGAGACGAGGATCCCGTCGCGGTACATCCGGTATACCTCGCCCACCCCCTCCATCCCGAGGGTATGGAGCTCTGCGGCCCTGAGTGCCCCCATGCTCGAGGCACCTATCACACGGACCCCGCTCTTCAGGGCAGCGAGGATCTCCCGGTGCCCCACCGAGGACTCCTGGAAGAAGACCCCGTCGATGAGGCCGATGACGCTGGCCCCGTCGGAGACCGCTCTCGTGATGTCGCCCCTCGCTGCCGGGGGACGGTAGTCGGCCCCGAGGATGGCGAGGGCAGCCCGCCGGTCAAGGCTTGGTCCGAGAAAGACGACCGCGCTCTGCATCCCTGCACCGGGCCCCTATACGTTCATTGTCCATGGCAAAGACCTCGAGGCCAGGTACCACCACCCGCACCACGGGGACGCCGATCTCCTCCCGGGTGAGATCTGCCACGAGGACCCGGTCCATGCCGGCCTTCCCGAGGGCAGAGACGATGGCCCCGATGTCCTTCAGGAAGTCATCGTGCTCGGCTGTTGGGAGGGCCGAGAAAGGCACCTCGGAGTCGGCCTCGAACCAGTAGCGGTTCATCCTCCGCACCCTGTCGTATCCCATCCGGGTGCGGAGATCCGCGGTCGTGGTGTCCTCCCGTGCTCCGTGGATCTGGGTGAGCCGGCTCTGGGCGACCTCGGTGAGCGCCCGGAGGAATGCGATCCTCGCCGAAGTGTGGGTGCCCATGCCGATGGTGAGGAGGCGCGGGTCACGGAGGAGAGTGTCATCCGCCACGGCGGCGCAGGTCGGGATCCCAAGATCGCTCGTGATGTCCCTGACCTGGACCTCCACCTTCGCGTCCGCGAACTTCCTGAGAAGCTCTGCAGGAAGTCCTTCCGGCGGGTCGGTGATCCGGGGGCCCGGCCTCTTCGTCACCTCGACGAGGGACCAGGCATCCCGCTCCACGATCTCGGCGAGGCCGTGGAATACTGCCTCCTCCCTCGTGTTCCCGGAGGCGAGCCCGTTCGTGTTCGTGCGAAAGAGGGGCGGGCAGCCCCGGGGGAGGGGATGGAAGACGGCATGGGCAGGAACGAACACCCCTGCATCCGCAACGATGTCCCAGGCCTCGACCCAGGGGAGCCGGCCATCGGGATCCGATCCCCGGGGGATGTTCAGGGACCTCGGGTCCACCGCCTCGCCTTTCGCCGCCATCTCGGGCCAGGTCCCGGAGGTGATCGCGTGGTCGTGGATCTCCGCCGAGTAGCGCTCGATCCCCTCCATCACCGCCGATACCCGTGCCTCGGTGGGGGTGGCCCCCTTGCCGTTGTAGACCGAGACCGCCCCTTCCTGGGCCGTGGGCCTGATGGAGGAGAAGACCGGTATCCCGATCCGGTCCAGGTTCGTGATATCGGCGACCCGGGTGATCCCTGCCAACGGTATCTTCTCCGTGACCCGTGCCAAGGTCTCCTCGGGGGAGACCGCCCGGTGGGTCTCCTCCCGGTAGCCCTTTTTGCATGGCGAGAGGGTGATCCTCACTCCCTGTCCCCCTCTATCCATGAACTCCCGTCGCTCCGAATCTCATTCTTCCAGATGGGGACCCCTGCCTTGATCATCTCAATGATGTACCGCGAGCCCTCATAAGCCCCCTTTCGGTGGCCAGCACCCACGACGGTGACAAGGATATTATCCCCGACGTGGAGCCGCCCGATCCGGTGAATAATATCAACGGATAACAGGCCGAACTTCTCTTTCGCATCCTCCGCGATCCGCTCGAGCTCCTTTATCGCGACGTCCTGGTAGGCCTCGAGTTCCATCTCCCTGATATCGTCATCCCGAACGATCCCGTCGAATACGATGATAGCGCCTATCCCCCGCTGCTTCGCTCCGTTGATCAGGGCCCCGATATCGACGTCCCCGGTCTGGATCGAGATCATGGGTGCCTGCTCTCGCCTAACCGCCGGAGACAGGGGGAAAGACCGCGATCTCGTCACCGTCGGTGATCGCGGTCTTCTCTGCATCGGCTGCCTCGACCCGCTTCCCGTTCCGCATCAGGATCACGAACTCCTGAAAGGCACCGTGCTCATCGAAGATGGCATCGTAGCCCTCCCTCTTCTTCCCGGCGATCTCCCTGATCAATGGGGCAAGGACCGTCCCGGAGGGAGGTTCTGCGACGATATCAGTCCCGAGAAGTTCCCGGAACCGTGCAAAGAACCGGACCCTGACTTTCATCTCTTTCTCCTCACGGGCTCGCTTTTTCTCCCGTCGCCGCACACTTCACAGCAGGGGTTCCTCTCCACGCAGATCTCGCTCGCCTGGGCCTGCATCCCGTCCCAGAGGAAGAGACGGTTCGTCAGCAGATTCCCGGTCCCGAGGAGGAACTTCAGGACCTCGGTCGCCTGTACCATCGCGATCAGCCCGGGGGTTACTCCAACGACAGGGAAGACCTCCGCGGGGGGCGGCTTCGGGAAGATGCATGAGAGGCATGGGGTCTCTCCGGGGATAATGGTTGTCGCCTGCCCGTAGAGACCGCGGATCGCGCCGTGGAAGAGGGGGATCATCTTCCCGAGGGCGATCCGGTTCAGGAGGTACCGGGTGGGGTAGTTGTCCATTGCATCGACTATCCCATCCGCCCTGCCCACCAGATTTTCGGCGTTTTCCTCGTCGATATGGGCATCGATCGCCCTGATGGTGACATCGGGATTGATCTCCCGAAGCTTCTCCCCGGCGGAGACGGTCTTTTTCTTCCCGATATCGCTATCGTAATGGAGGATCTGCCGGTTCAGGTTGGTCTGGTCCACCACATCAGAATCGACGACGGTGAGGGTCCCCACCCCGGCAACCGCAAGGTAGATGGAGATGGGCGAGCCCAATCCCCCGGCCCCTGCGATGAATATCTCCGCCTCTTTCAGCTTCTCCTGCCCTTCCTCTCCGAAGAGGAGGATCTGCCGTTTGTACCGCTCACGTTCGCGCCGGGATAACATCTTCATCTTTCCACTCAGGGTGTCTCCTCGCCGGGAGGGAGCTCACACTCGGGTTCTTCCCCGTGTTCATGGGTATGGGATGCCTTCTCTTCCCAGAGGGGCAGGCCCTGCCTCTTCCGGTAGTCGTTGATGGCCTTGTGGATCCCCTCTTCTGCGAGGAGAGAGCAGTGCATCTTGATGGGCGGGAGCCCCTCGAGAGAATCTGCCACGTCCCTGTTCGTGATCGCCCAGGCCTCCTCGACGGTCTTCCCCTTCGCGAGCTCGGTCACCATGCTGCTTGTTGCGATGGCCGCGGCACACCCGAAGGTCTGGAACTTGATATCCTCGATCCGGTTCTCCCGGATCCTCAGGTATATCTTCATGATATCCCCGCAGACGGGGTTCCCGACCTCGCCGATGCCGTCCGCGTCCGGAATCTCCCCCATGTTCCGGGGGTTCCGGAAGTGCTCCATCACCTTCTCGGTGTACATCTAACCACCCTTCCGTTTGAAATCCGCATAGAGCGGCGACATGGTCCTGAGCCGTTCCACGACTCCGGGGAGAACCTGGAGCACGAAGTCCACGTCCTCCTCCCTGTTCGCGTCCCCGAGGGTGAGCCTGAGGGAGCCATGGGCTATCTCGTGGGAGAGCCCGATGGCAAGGAGGACGTGGGACGGCTCGAGGGATCCGGAGGTGCATGCCGATCCCGTGGAACCGCAGACACCGAACCCGTCAAGCGAGAGGAGCATGGATTCCCCCTCGATGAACTCGATTGAGATGTTCACATTCCCCGGGAGGCGCTTCTCCGGGTGACCGTTCAGCCGGGAGTGGGGGATGGCGAGGATCCCCCTGATGAGCCGGTCGCGCATCGACTGGATCTTTCGATTATGCCCCTCAATATCGGAGGTGGCCAGCTCGATGGCCTTGCCGAGGCCGACGATCCCGGCCAGGTTCTCGGTCCCTGCCCTTTTCTTCTGCTCCTGCCCGCCCCCGTGGATCAGGCTGTCGATCCGCGTGCCCCTTCGGATGTAAAGGGCTCCAGCACCCTTCGGCCCGTAGAACTTGTGGGCAGAGAGGGAGAGGAGGTCGATGTTCTGGCCCTGGACGTCGATGGGAACGTTGCCCACGGCCTGGACGGCATCGGTATGGAACAGAACCTTGTGCTCATGCGCGATAGCCCCGAGCTCGCTCACGGGCTCGATGGTCCCGATCTCGTTGTTCGCGTACATGACGGAGACGAGGATGGTATCCTTCCTGATAGCCGATTCGAGATCGGCGGGATTGACGAGCCCGAACTGGTCCACGGGGAGGTAGGTGACCTCGAACCCCTGCTTCTCGAGCCACTGGCACGGGTGAATGACCGCGTGGTGCTCGATCTTCGAGGTGATGATATGGTTCCCCTTCTTCCGGTTCGCGAACGCGACCCCCTTGAGCGCCCAGTTGTCCGATTCGCTCCCTCCGGCGGTGAAGTAGCACTCCTCCGGCCTCGCCCCCAGCGCCTTCGCCACCCTCCCCCGTGCCGCCTCCACGACCTGTTTCGACTCTCGGGCGAGGGAGTAGACGGATGACGGGTTCCCGAACCGCTCCGTGAAGTACGGGAGCATCTCGGTGAGTACCTCGGGTTTCGTGAAGGTGGTAGCCGCATGGTCCATGTACACGATCCGCTGTCCCATAGGTACCCTCCTGTGACCTGAGATATCCCTCACATCATATGATAAGCCCGCTGATGGAACCCGGGACTCCGGACAAAAATTTATGCCTTCAGGGGATCAATTCACAATTGTGAACGTATCTTCTTATTACCTCCGGATTCATTTAAAGGTTGTGCTATGATGAAGACACCCTGCCAGCAGATCGTCTGGGACGTGCTCCCGGCCATCAGGGCAGCCCTTGCGGCCGACCTCGTCAGGAACGGGGTATCCCAGCAGGAGGTGGCGAGGCTCCTCGAGATCGCCCCGTCTGCCGTCTCCCAGTACCTCTCCGGGAAACGGGGGTACCGGATCGTCTTCGAGGACGCCGTGGAGAAGCGGATCCAGGAACTCGCCCGGGATATCAAGGCCGGCGGGGTCCGGGATATCACCGCCCGGATCTGCGCCATCTGCCATGGGATCAGGGGCGACGAGGGCGGCTGTGCCCCGGTGAAAGAGCCAGGCTCGTAGCCATCCCCGCCATTTCCGGTCCGACCGGGAAAGATTATCCCCCATCCCCGGTAAAGCTCCTGCAGGATACCGGTTCGGAGAGGCTCACGGTTTTCATGGACGTGAAGGGGAAGGAGGAGATCCTCAGGAAGAAGATCGGAGAGCGGGGTTCCCTGCTCATCGCCTACTCCGGGGGTGTCGACTCCTCGCTCCTTGCCGGAATCGCCCGGGAGGTGCTCGGGGACCGGTGCCGTGCCGTCCTCCTGGAGAGCCCCGTTGTACCCCGCGCTGCCGTCCGTCAAGCGGAGGAGACGGCGGTTATGCTCGGGATACCCCTGGAGATGATCCCGGTACCCCTTATGGAAGAGGAGACGTTTCTCGCGAACCCGGCTGACCGCTGTTATTATTGTAAGAAGGTCTCGGCCCGGGTCCTGAAGAGGTGTGCAGACGATGCAGGGCTCGCCTGCGTGGCAGACGGGATGAGCTGCTCGGATCTCGGTGAGCACCGCCCCGGGATCAGGGCAAGCGATGAAGAGGGGATCTTCCACCCTTTTGTCGAGGCCGGGATGACCAAGAAGGATATCCGGGCGATTGCCAGGAGAAGGGGCTATGCCTTCTGGAACAGACCCTCAGCCGCCTGCCTCTCCTCGCGGATCCCCTACGGCGATGAGATCACGAGGGAGAAGCTCCGGATGATCGAGGATGCCGAGGAGCACCTCCACCACCTCGGGTTCACCCAGGTAAGGGTCCGGCTCCACGGCGGAATCGCAAGGATCGAGGTTATCCCTGAAGAGATGGAGAAGCTCTTGGAGGAGGGAGCTGTGATCCTGAATACCTTCCGATCCATCGGATTCCAATACGTAACGATCGATCTGGGCGGCTACAGGACCGGCTCCATGGACGAGGTGCTATGATACCCACGGAGATCCGGGCTGACTTCCCGATCCTCTCGGAGATCTGCTACCTGGACAGCGCGGCCACGTCCCTCTCGCCGGAACCGGTCCTCGCGGCGATGCTCGAGTTTGAGCACGTCTATCGGGCGAATGTCGGCCGGGGGGTCCACCGCCTCGCCCAGGTCGCCTCGCAGAAGTACTGGGATGCCCACCAGAAGGCCAGGAGGTTCATCGGCGCAGAAGGAGGCGAGCTGGTCTTCACGAGGAACACCACCGAAGCGATCAATATGATCGCATGGGGGCTCCCGTGGCAGAACGGAGACGGGATCGTCACCACCCTTCTCGAGCACCACAGCAACCTCCTCCCCTGGATGCGCCTCCGGGACCAGAAAGGGATCGACCTCCAGCTCATCGCCCCGGCAGCGGACGGTGCCCTGGATCTGGCCGACTTCGAGAGAGCCATCACCCCGGATACACGGCTCGTCGCCATCACCCATGCCTCCAATGTTCTCGGGAACCTGGTGCCTGTCCGGGAGATCGCGAGAATCTGCAGGGACCAGGGGGCCCTCCTCCTGGTGGACGGCGCCCAGTCGGTTCCCCACATCCCGGTGAACGTGGAGCGCCTGGGGTGCGACTTCCTCTGCTTCTCGGGCCACAAGATGCTCGGGCCCACGGGGACGGGTCTCCTCTGGATGAGAAGACCGGAGATCGAACCTCTCCTCCTCGGGGGCGGGGCGGTTGACCAGGTCAGCACGTCGGGATATACCCTCGCTTCAGGCTACACACGATTCGAGGCAGGGACGCCGAATATCGCGGGCGCCATCGGCCTCTCCCGTGCGGTGGAGTACCTGGAGGCTCTCGGGATGGAGGATGTGAAGCGGCACGAGCAGGCCCTCACCCGGCGGATGCTGGAGGGGCTTGCAGGGATCCCCGGCGTGCGTGTCCTGGGGCCCGGGCCCGCGGGAGACCGGATAGGGGTCGTCTCCTTTACCGTCGGAGATATGCACCCGCACGAGGTCGCCACCATCCTCGACGAGGAGGCCGACATCATGGTGCGATCGGGGCATCACTGCTGCATGCCCCTCATGACCCACCTCGGCATTCCCGACGGGACGGTGCGGGCGTCCCTCCACTGCTACAACAACGCCGACGACGTGGACCGGCTCATCGAAACGGTAGGTAAGATCGCAGGGGGGGCCTAGGGATGTACCGCGAGCTGCCGTGCACCCGGGTGGATGAGAAAGGGGTCCGGGAGATCACCCACCCGGTGATCGAGGAGGTGCCGGTGACGGTGACCGTGAACGGCAGGCAGGTCGCGACCGCGATGACGAGCCCGGTCGAGCTGGAGGAGTTTGCCACCGGCTTCCTCTTCACCGAAGGGATCATAAAGGGACGGGCGGAGATCGAATCCATCCAGGTCGAGAAAACCGGCGTGAAGGTGATCACGAAGAACCTCCTCAAAGTCATCGGGCCGAGGAGGACCATCCTCTCCGGCTGCGGGGGGTCCTCCTCCTTCCTTGACCCGGCGAAGCTCCCGAAGGTCGGGTCGTCCTTTACCATCCCGGCGCAGGTGATCTCCCGCTCCATGAAGGAACTCCTCCAGTCCGATCTCCACCGCCTTACCGGCGGGGTCCATATCGTCGGACTCTATGGTCCCGACGGGGAGATCACCCGCTCACTCGACATCGGGAGGCACAACGCCCTCGACCGGGTCATCGGGTACGGCCTTATCCATGGGATCGACCTCGGGCAGGTGTATGCACTCTCCTCGGGTCGCATCTCCTCGGAGATGGTCCGGAAGTGCCTGGTCGCGGGGATCCCCCTCGTCGCCTCACGGGGCGCGACCACTACCCTTGCGGTGAGCCTCGCGGAGAAGAACGGCCTCACGGTTATAGGGTTCGTCAGGGCTGGCGGCATGAATATCTACACGAACCCGCAGCGGGTCACCGTTCCGGGCTGACGAGAGTTCCGGGACCGCCTTCGGGGTCGAACAACCGGCAGGCCTGGCAGAGCCGGGCGGTGGTGGGATCGCCGCACCGCTCGCAGGCCCGCAGGGGCCGTGAAGCCCGAGGTATGGATGAGAGCTGCCGGGAGAGCCTAACCTGCCCCTCCACCACCCGCCGCATCGTCCCGGGATGCCCGCGCTCGAGGGTTGTGAGGATCCCCCGGACCTCTCCCCGGAGGGCGGAGTGCATGTAGGGGCACTCGGGCAGCTCTACGAAGAGACCTTTCAGGATACCATACAGGGCTACCTCCTTCTCGGGGATCTCCCTGAGCGGTTTCACCCGCGGGATGAAACCATGGCCCCCGTTCTCTTCCGGCCTCCGGAGAACCCGCTCCCTGTCCCCCCGGAGCCAGTTCATAAGCACGGATTGCGCCTCGTCGTCAAGGTTATGGCCCGTGACAAGCTTCGAGGCCCCCGCCCGGCGGGCTATGGTGTTCAGGGCCTTCCTCCGGAGGATCCCGCAGATGCTGCAGGCGCGGTCCGGCTGCCCCTTGAGTATCTCGTCAAGGGTCTTCCCGTAGAGGTCGAGGAACGAGAGGGTCTGGTGCTCTATCCCGAGCCCCCGGGTGGTCGCCCCTGCCGAACGAAGCGTAGCATCGCGGTAGCCGTCAATCCCCTCATCCACGGTTACGGCCGCGAGATCCGCGTCCGGGAGAAGCCTCCGGAGGAGATGGAGGAGCACCGTGCTGTCCTTGCCACCGGAAAGGGCTACGGCGAGCCGGTCGCCGGGTTGGACCATGACGTACTTCTGAATGGTGTGGTTGACCCGTCCCTCTACATCACCGACGAAATGATCGCTGCACAGGTGGCGGTTCTGGATCCGATCCAGGTAGACACCGGGCCGTCCGCAGAGGTCGCACGCAGGCGGCCGGCCTGTGCCGTCTGGATTCGCCTCCATTTATCCCCCGTGAGAGACCCGGATGATCCGGATCTCGTCATCCGGACCGAGAAACGTATCCTCGGGGATCACCTTCCCGTCCCTCGATGCGATCACCTCGACCGGGTTCACGCCGAGGGAGAGGAGCACGCGGGAGACCGTGGCCGGGCCCCCCTCGAAGGTCCGGGCTGTTCCGTCCTGAAGGTGGATCTTCATCAAACCCTCAGATCCATTCAGTCTCATGCTTTTAAATATCCCGGCAGGGCGTCAGGTCGCAGCCGGTGCAGGGCAGGCACATCGTCCGAGCCTTCCCGGGATCGAGGCCGTGCCGGTTGAGGGCATCCCTGTGCAGCCGCGCGAGGAGCAGGAGTCGCGGGGCCGATGGCCGTTCAATGGTGATCTCACCCTTCCGAAGGGGGTGAGGGGAGATGGGTCGCAGGACAGGGATCACGCCCATCCCCGCGAGGGTCTCCACCCCGTCCTTCACGCAGGCATCAGTCTCCCCGAGGCCGATGATGAAGTTCGATGCGACATGGTTTCTCCCGAAGATCGGAACGGCACCCTCCAGCGACTCCAGGATGAAGGGGAGAGAGAGGCCGGGGCAGACCCTCGAGAAGATATCGGGATCCATGGTCTCCACGTTGTACTTGATCTCATCTGCTCCCGCTTTCCGGAGTTCCTCGGACGAGGTCCTGGTCGGGTAGATGGAGACCCCGATGGGCAGGTCGAAGCGCATCCGGAGGGCTCTCACCGCTTCCACCGCTCGCCCCAGCTCCCGTTCAGGTGTGTCGGCTACCCCGCTCGTGAGGGAGATGGCCTCCAGCTCGCCGCTCACTGCCGCCTCCTCCACCATGGAGATGATGGTCTCCGTATTCTTAATCGCGCCTGCAAGGAGCGGTACCGGGCAGAACTTGCAGTTAAAGACGCAGCGCTCGCTGATGGTGATATAGGCCTCGCGCGGGCAGTGGCAGAGGGGCCGCTCCAGCCTCCCCCGGGCGATCACCCTGCCATCCCTCACGACCGCCACATGATCCTGTTCAGGGATGACCTTCAGGGGTGAGTCCGGGTTGATAGAGAGCCTGACCCTCCGGTTCTCCGAGCGGATGAAGAAGGAGGACCCGCCTGCCCCCGGGCCTGCGGTCGCCGTCGTCCTGATCCCGCCCGCGAGGAGGGAATCGTCGATGGCTGCGGAACCGATGCTCAGGAGCTCCGCCTTCTCTTCGGCTGTCATCCCCCGCGACTTCTTCGGCATGCATCACCTCCGGGTGTCATAAGAAGGACCCCTCCGGCCTGATTGAACACTGCTCCAGTCCGGCCGGCCATGGTTCACAATTGTGAATTAGCAATATAATCATCAGATGTGAATACGTAAAGTTCTTGCGATGGTGCGAGGCCGATCGCTCGAGCCGGAGAGATGATCTCAGGGATGAGGTGACATTGATGGACGAGGAAGGGTTCGGGATGCTGGGGAGGATGATGGTTGCGCTGGAGGAGATAGAGGGATGCAGGGAGTTTGCGGCCCTGATCCCTGAGGTGAGGACGAACCTCGTGTACGCGAGGGCCCATGCAAAGACCCGGGATGATGTGTTCGCCATCGACGGCCGGATCACCGTGGTCGAGGGCAGGCCGCGGGCCGCCGGCAGGGTACGGTTCGGGGCCTCAAGCCACATGGCGCGGCTCATCATCGAGCTGAGAAAGGTCGACTTGTCGGTGCGGGCGGGCATCGACTTTGCGAATACCCCGCACCTGACCGCGTGGCTCGAGGACCACTGCCGGACGAAGGGATGGGTCTTCTCGGTGATCGACCGGCGGGGGGAACCGGAGGGGATCAAGGAGACAGAAGGCGCCTCCATGCCCTGGAAGGTGGCCGAGGCGGTGCGGATGGCAGGCGGGAAGGTCCCGAAGATCTTCTATGAGACGGGAGCCGTCGGCAAGGAGCCGGTCTCGGTCCTTGTAGGCAGTGACCCCATCGAGGTTGCCGGGCAGGCCTGCGAGATCGCGAGGAAATACCATGGACCCGGGTAAACCGAAGATCGGGAAGATCGACCGGAAGACCTTCGAGTCCTTCATGCTGGCCCGGCTCGGGCGGAAGGACCCGTCCGTGATCGTACCCCCTCGGACTGGCATCGACGCAGGGGTGATAGACCTGGGGGGTGGACGGGTACTCATCGTCGCCGAGGACCCGATCTTCGCTATCCCCGGGCAGCCCTACGAGATGTTCGGGTGGTACACGGTCCACATCGGGGCAAGCGACGTGGCGGTGATGGGAGTCCCGCCCCGGTACATGACCTATACCCTCCTGATGCCGCCAGAGACAGCTGACCCTGATCTCCGGACCATCGTCGACGCCATCCACAAGGCGGCTCTCGACCTTGGGATAGCCATCGTCGGGGGCCACACCGGCTATTACCCGGGGTTCGCCGCCCCCACCATCGGCGGCGTGACCGTCTTTGCCATCGCCGACCGTAGCAGCTATGTGACGCCGGCAGGGGCAAGGCCGGGGAATATGGTGATCCTCACGAAGGGTCCTGCCATCGAGACTGCCGGAATCCTCTCCGTCCTCAGGGAGCGCGAGCTGCTCGTCCGATACCCGGAACCCCTCGTGCGGCGGGCACAGGCGCTCTGTAAGGAGATGACCGTCGTTCAGGATGCACTTGCCGCGATGGCTGCGGGCGGGGTCACTGCCATGCACGACGCGACCGAGGGGGGCGTGATCGGCGGGCTCGCCGAGATCGCGGAGGCGAGCGGCGTCGGGATGACCATCGAGGAGTCCCGGTTCATGTATCCCGAGGAAGTGAGGATGGTCTGCGAGGCGTTCGGGATCGACCCGGTCGCGGCCATCGCCGAAGGTTCCCTCCTTATTACCGCGGGAGCCGATAGCGCCGGGCAAATCCTGGCCCGGCTGGCGAAGATAGGGATCGCCTCTTCAGTCATCGGCACGGTTACAGACGATCCGGCGATCCGGGTGATGACCCGAAGGGACGGCACAAAGGTGCCGCTCCGGGTGCCGGCGCAGGACCCGTTCTGGCCAGTCTTCTTCGAGGGGCTGGGTTAGAGGGCCGGGTCCTCTTCAAGGCAAAGAATTGGGGACTGCCTCAGGGGCCGGTGCTCTTCCGGAGAGGGATCTCTGTCCCGCAATCGAGGCCCCCTTCGATCTCCCGGACCTTCTCCAGGACCGCCCGCGTGGACGGCTTCCTGGGGACCGCCTGGCATCCCTTTATCTGGACGGTGGAACCCGGGAAGGTGCCGATATCCCGGGCGATCCGGATGATCTCCTCTTTGTCAAGCCCGATGAGGGGCCGGAAGATCGGGAGGTCCGCTGCATCATCGAGCACGAGGAGGTTGTCGAGGGTCTGTGACGCGACCTGGCCCAGGGATTCGCCGGTGACGAGCCCCTTCGCTCCCTTCTCTCTCGCAACCGCCTCGGCTATCCTGTACATCCGTCGCTTGCATATGAGGCAGGTATACTTCTCCAGGTCCCACCGCGTGAGCTCCTTCTTTGCACAGGCGAGAAAGGAGTCCGGGATCACCTGCAACCGGATGTCGGGCTGGTACATGCGGAGCACGTCGACCACCTTCTCGGCCCGTTCCCTCGCATCGTCACCGAGGAAGCTTTCCAGGGCTATAAAGATCGGCAGGATCCTGCACCCCCGCTTCATCATCATCCAGGCCGCGACTGGGGAGTCGATCCCGCCCGAGACCAGGGCGACCAGGCTGCCCTCGACCCCGAGCGGGAGGCCGCCTGCCCCCTGGATCACCTCTGTGAACAGGTAGCAGTCGCCCTCGCGGATCTCGACATGGAGTTCAAGGTCCGGGTGCTTGAGGTCCACCTCCAGGTGCGGAAGCTCCCCCCGCACCAGGTTCCCCAGTTCTACCGCCTTCTCCTGGGAGGTGAAGGGGTGGGTGCCCACCCTCCTCATCCGGATTCCGAATGTCCTGCGGTCGCTGACGCCGTTTCTCCTGCAGAGGTCGAGGAGGGTCTCGTTGAGGTCCCCAAGGCTGCACCATGTCACCGGTGAGAATGAGACGATGCCAAAGACCCGCCGGAGCCGCTCCCTGTCTACCGGACCCTCTATCCAGATCCTTCCCCGCTCGGTCCTCACCCGGCACCCGGGGAGCACTTCGCGGATATTCCTGGTGAGGGCCTTCTCCCACTCGCGCCGGACGGGATCCGACTTCAGGAATATCTCAGAGTAACGTACCAGCCAGAGTTCGGTCATGGGGGTCGGGAGTTCGCTCTTCTAGGGATTGCGCCTCTGCCTTTATGGCTATTTCCTCTTCCCCTGCCTGTCTCCGTCAACAAGGGCAAGGTCAGTCTCCCGCAGGGGGTTGTGGCAGTACGGGCACTGGAAGTCGCACTCCACCCCCTCGTACGGGCAGATGGTCATGGAGAGGTCTGCGAGGGGGTGCCCCTTGGACTGGAGGGTGAACTCCTTGTACCACCCGAAGGGCGCCCGCTTCACCTCGATCCCAGCCCTTTCCAGCCGTTCCCCGAGCCCTCTGAGAATTCGGAGGGCAACCTCAGGCTGCGCCAGGGTGTTCGTCAGGTGGGCATACGGGAAGATCATCACCCGCGCAACCTTCAGCTTGCCCAGCCGCTCAAGGACGTCCCTTTCCCCGTGTGCCACCACGAACTCCGGGTTCAGTTCGTCCACCTTCTCGACGCAGCAGAAGAGGACCACCCCCTCCTCCATGGTATCCTCCTTCTTCTCGACAGGTTCTGCCATTCGGGTCTTCTGGGTTGCCCGGTATCTCATGGATGTTGCATGGATGGCGAGGATCCTCATGGACATCTCCCGATGAGGGTGCTGATGGCATCGCTCGTGATGATCCCGATCACCTTCTTCCCGGCGTCCACGACAGGCAGCGCAGAGATGGCATGGGCCTCCATCAGGTGGGCGGCCTCTTCTATGGGATCGTCGGCGAGAGCGGTGATCACGTTCCGGGTTATGATCTCATCCAGGCGGTCAAGGCCGCATGCCACCGCTTTCGCGATATCCCAGGAGGTGACGATGCCGGTGAGCCGGTCCCCTCCATCGTGCACAGGCAGGTGGTTCACCTCCAGCCGGATCATCATCTTTGCCGCGGCAGCCACGCTCGTCTCTTCGGGGATTGTGGGGGCATCGGGGACCATCACGTCCCTGACGAGGGAGGTGGAGAGGAACGTGCCGACCAGGTAATTCAGCTGCCCGGCCTCCAGGAGGAAGGCGTCGTGCCCGTAATGGGACCGGATCTCGCCATAGTGGACGTCCTGCTCGTTCGCCGTGAGCGCCGAGACGATCTCCTGCTGCTGGTATGGGGGATAGAGCCAGTCGGATGTGATCCCCACGACGAGCACCTTCGCCTTCACGGGGGCGAGCCCCGTGATGAGCGAGCCGTCCCTCGCGAGATCGAAGTAGTCGATGGCCTTCGTGATGTACAGGTAGGAGTTGGCATCGAACCGCCGGGTAAAGGCATCGCCCTGGTGCCGGAGGTAGCTCTCGACCTGGAACTCCGTCGAGAAGTCGAACCCCGGCTGCTCCCTCACCTGGAGCCTGCGCCCGAACTTCGAGTGCATCGAATCGTCCGAGAGGTACGTGATATGCCCCACCATGCGGGCGACGGCAAGCCCGTGGACAGGCTCCCTCGCCCCGTAGTAGTTCCCGTCCTGCCAGGCGGGGTCAGCCATGATCGCCCGCCTCCCCACCTCGTTGAACGCGATCTGCTGGGCGGTCGAGGCGGCGGAGGTCGCGATCACTACCGCCTTTCTGACCATCTCCGGGAAGTCGACGCACCACTGGAGGACCTGCATGGCGCCCATCGACCCGCCGGCCACCGCGAAGAGGTGCCGGATCCCCAGGTTGTCGATGAGCCTCTTCTGCGCCGCCACCATGTCCCGGATCGTGACCACGGGGAAGGAGATCCCATAGGGTTTCCCCGTAGCCGGGTCTGTCGAGGAGGGACCCGTGGTCCCCTTGCAGCCGCCGAGGACATTCGAGCAGATGACAAAGTACCTGTCGGTGTCGAAGGCCTTCCCCGGGCCGATGGCTATCTCCCACCAGCCGTTCCTCCCGTCCTCGTCCGAGACACCCGCTGCATGGGCATCGCCGGAAAGGGCATGGCAGACCAGGATCCCGTTGGACCGGTCCCTGTTCAGGGTGCCGTAGGTCTCGTACGCGATCCGCAGGTGCTGGAGCCTCGAACCGCCCTCCAGCTCCAGCCCTTCCAGTATATCGACGAACTGCGTGGTGACCTTCCCGACCGATCCCTTCGTCATGTCAGACCTTTGCGAGTGCCTGCTCCAGGTCGGTGAGGATGTCCTCGATGTCCTCGGTCCCGACCGCGAGCCGGACGAAGTCCGGCGTGACACCGGTCTTTGCCTGCTCCTCGGCCGTGAGCTGCTGGTGCGTCGTCGTCGCCGGGTGGATGACGAGGCTCTTCGAGTCCCCGATGTTTGCGAGGTTCGAGAAGAGCGCGAGGCTGTCGATGAACCTCCTGCTCGCCTTCTCCCCGCCCTTCACCGTGAGCCCGACGATCGGGCCGAACCCGCCCTTGAGATACTTCTTTGCGAGGGCATGGCCCGGGTGATCGGGGAGGCCAGCGTAGGTGACCCGGGCGACCTTCGGGTGCTCTATGAGGAACCGCGCGACGGCGAGCGCATTCTCGGAGTGGCGCGGCACCCGCAGGTGGAGGGTCTCGAGGCCCTGGAGGAAGAGCCATGCATTGAACGGGGAGAGGACCGCTCCCGTGTCCCTCATAAGCGAGAGCCGGATCTTGAAGATGAAGGCGACGTTCCCGAGGCCCGGGAAATCCCCGAAGGTCTCCCAGTACTTCAGGCCATGGTAGCCCGGGTCAGGCTCGGTGAACTCCGGGAACTTCCCGTTGTCCCACTGGAACTTCCCGGAATCGACGATCACACCTCCGATGGAGGTGCCGTGCCCGCCGATGTACTTAGTCGCCGAGCTGGCGATGATATCTGCGCCATGGTCGATGGGCCGGACGAGCCCGACACCGGTTGTATTGTCCACGACGAAGGGAATGCCGGCCTCGTGGGCGATCCCCGCAATGGACTCGAAGTCCGGGACATCGAGCTTCGGGTTGCCGATGGTCTCTGCATAGACGGCGCGGGTTCTCGGCGTGATTGCCTTCCTGAACTCTTCCGGTTTGGTCGAGTCCACAAAGATGACGTTCCTCCCGAACTTCGGGAAGGTGTAATGGAAGAGCTCGTACGTGCCGCCGTAGAGGTTGTCGGCCGAGACGATCTCGTCGCCGGGCCGGGTGATGTTCAGGAGTGCGTAAGTGATGGCAGCCTGCCCGGATGCCGTGGCGAGCGCTCCTGTGCCTCCCTCTATCGCCGCGATCCGCTTCTCGAAGACGTCTGTCGTCGGGTTCATGAGACGGGTGTAGATGTTCCCGAGCTCCCTGAGGCCGAAGAGGTTCGCGGCGTGCTCCGTGCTCCTGAAGACATATGAGGTGGTCTGGTAGATCGGTACCGCCCTCGACCCGGTCGTGGGGTCGGGCTCCTGCCCTGCGTGGAGGGCTGCCGTCCCTAAACGGAATCTCTTTTCTGCCATGGAATATCTCCTCACTTCTGCACTGGTAACTGGTATTTCTCGGCTATCCCGGTGAAGGCGTCTGCAAGGTACTGGATCTGCTTCCACGAGAGGCCGTAGGTGTTCAGCTTCCAAGTCCTCGTCGCGCCTGCGAACTCCCCGACGATGCCGCGGGACGAGAGCTCGTCGCTGAAGAAGAACCCGCGCCGCTTATGGGTCTTCGCGACCGTGTCGAAGCTACCCGTGGTATCGATCTTGGAGAGCGTGTGCTTCCTCGGGTACTCGGAGAGGACCCTGCTCCCGCTGATCCTCGTAAGGGCGTCGATGAAGTAGTTGGACTTCTTCACCTCGTCGTCCCAGTGGAGGGTCCGCTCCTTCACCGCGGGGAACGAGGCCATCATGGTAAGGAGCGTGCCCCCCATCAGGGTGCACCCGAGCATCTCCACCTCCTTGATCCCGAACTTCCGCTTGGTGAGATCCCCCACCATCGCGGTCGTACGGAGCACCTTTGGGGCAAACTCCTCGGTCATCGCAAGCACCCCGGATGGGGCGACCGCCGCCATGCTCTTGTGTCCCGAGCCGACGACAAAGTCCGCCCCGATCTTCTTCCCGTCGACCGGCATGATACCAACCGTGTAGGCACCGTTGTACAGGAACGGGATGCCGTACTGGTGCGCAACCTTCGCGATCCCGGCGATCTCGTGCTCGTTTGCGAACTGGTAATCGAAGTGGTCAATCATGACGAGGACCGGAAGCTTTCCAGTCTCCCGCTGGACATCCTCGATCTTCTGCGCCGTCGCCTCAGCCGTGACGATGTTCTTTCCGTCAAGCGGAACCTCCTTCACGATCCCTCCGGCCTCCTCTACGGCGAGGAACTCAGTGTAGTGCGCGAGGGCGGATACGATCACGGTGTCACCCTTCTCGACGAGCGAGGAGGCAACCGCCTGGAAGCCGCGCCTTGCCCCGGGTACGACCCTCGCCTGGTCCATGTTCAGGAACTTTGTGAGCTCCCCGTGGAAATCGGCGATCCCGGGCTTCGTGATCTTGTCGAGCCGGAAGGGCTTGCGGCAGAAGTCGCAGGTGGAGTACCCGTCGCCATAGGAGATGAGGGCCTTCCTCGCCTCGGTTGTGAGCCTGCCAGCCGCCTGGATGGGATGGATGTTGATGGACTGCTCCTCCCTCGACCTGACATCGAGGGTGCCGGCGATCTTCGTCACCCTCGGGGTGCCTGTCCCTGCCTCGATGTCAGTGACGATCGCCTTGAGCTCGGCGACCCGCTGGCCGAGGAGGGCCTCCTCCCCTGGGTCGAGCCCCGTGGGGAGGGATCCCCGGAAGATCCCCCGGATCTCCTCGAGTGTAAAGAGTGCCTCGAACGTCTTCTGGATCCTGATGCTCATGGTTCCCTCAGAGCCAAGGCCCGGAATCGAACCGGGATAGAGCTGATCTGCAGTCAGCTGCGTAGCCACTCCGCCACCTTGGCATTGTGAGTTCACAATTGTGAAGTCCCATACAATGTCACAATTGTGAATATTTATAGCTTCCTCCCCGGGTTACATGATTCCAGGGATATTCCGCTGAAGGCCCGTACAAAGCACAGGGAGCGGTACTCCGTAAGAATATCCTAATATCCTGACAATCAACTGAGAAAGAAAAGGCAGGATCCCTGATCGGTCTATACCGATACATTGATCGCACTTCATGATCTCATGGTTCCGGAGGGTATCCATGGAGGAGTACAGAGGGTTGCATGAGAGGATCTCCGCTCTCAAGGAGGAGCGGGATGCCGTCATCCTGGCCCACAACTACCAGATCGGGCCGGTCCAGGACGTCGCCGACCTCGTGGGGGACTCCCTTGAGCTTTCCCGGGCTGCTGCCTCCATGGACTGCGAGGTTATCGTCTTCTGCGGCGTGGACTTCATGGCCGAGACCGCGGCCATCCTCTCCCCTAAAAAGATGGTCCTCCTCCCTGCACCCGATGCCTGCTGCCCCATGGCCGAGATGGTCACAGCGGGAGAGGTGCGGCTGCTCAGGGAGCGCTACCCGGATGCGGCCGTGGTCGCCTACGTGAACACCACCGCGGAGGTGAAGGCCGAGAGCGATATCTGCTGCACCTCGGCGAACGCCGTGAAGGTAGTGGAGTCCCTCCATGAGGACCAGGTGATCTTTGTGCCCGACCGGAACCTCGCTCTCTATGTTGCCCGGTTCTCGAAGAAGGAGATCCTCCCCTGGGAAGGATACTGCATCGTCCATGACCGGTTCACCCCCGCCGATGTCCGGGCGGCGCGGGAGAAACACCCCGAAGCCGAGGTGATCGTCCACCCGGAGTGCAGGCCCGAGGTGATCGACCTTGCCGACGGGGTCTTCTCGACCTCCGGGATCATCCGCCATGCCTGCACGGGGGAGGGGAAGGAGTTCATCATCGGCACCGAGGTCGGCATCCTCCACCGTCTCGGTCAGGAGTGTCCCGGGAAATGGTGCTACCCGCTCTCTGAGATGGCCGTCTGCGTCAACATGAAGAAGACGGACCTCCAGAAGGTGTGCACCGCCCTCGAGCGCCTGGAGCCGCGCATCACCGTCCCCGAAGAGGTCGCCCGGCGTGCCCGGACGGCGATCGACCGGATGCTCGCCGTCAAGTGAGAGAGGTCTTATCACCGTACCAGGTCCGCGATGCCTGCCACGAGGAGATCAACTTCCTGATCTGTTGTGTAGACATACACGCTCGCCCGCACGGTGCCCCCGGCCAGGCCGAGATGCTTTATCAGCGGCTGGCAGTCATGATCACCGGCGCTGACCAGGATATCGGATGCCTCGTCCAGGTGCATCGCAACCGCCTGGGGTTCCAGCCCGTCAACTGTGAACGAGACGACCCCGATCCGGTCAAGCGGACTCTCCGGCCCGTATACCTTTACCCCGGGCAGGACACGGAGCCCGTTAAAGATCCGTTCGGCGAGACGCATCTCATGGCTTCGGATCCGTTCCATACCTATTCCGGCCAGGTAGTCGACAGCGGCACCGAGGCCGATTCCGGCCGAGATATTCGGGGTTCCCGCCTCGTAGCGCTGGTAACCCTCGCCCATGGTGTACCCCGCGAGGGAGACCGTACCGACCATTCCACCGCCTAAGAGGAGCGGGTCGAGGACAGGATCCTTCATCCAGAGCGCGCCGGAACCCGAGGGGCCGAGCATCCTGTCCCCCGAGAAGCAGATGAAGTCGCACCCAATGGATGAGACATCTACAGGGATGTGCGGGACCGAGTGGGTGCCGTCCACCAGGAGAAACGCACCATGATCCCGGCAGATCCGGCTGATCTCCCCGACCGGCGTAATGGCACCGAATACACCAGACGCATGGGTGACTGCGACGAGCCGTGTCCGATCCGTTATCGTCTCCTCCAGTCGATCGAGGTCAAGGAAATATCCGGGAGTAACCGGCAGTATATCGCATTCCACCCCCTGCTCCCGCAGGTGCAGCCAGGGCACGAGGTTGGAATGGTCCTCGAGCACGGTGGTGATTACCTGGTCGCCGGGGTTCCACCCCAGCCCCTTTGCCACCATGTTGATCGCCTCGGTCGCATCCCGGGTGAAGACCACCTCCCCCTCCTTCGCCCCGATGAATCGTTTGACCTTCTGGTGGGCATCCCAATACTTCTGCGAGGCGATCTGGGAGAGGCGGTGCACCCCCCTCCCGACATTGGCCCGGTAATGGTGCTCGTACTCGAGCATGGCCGAGATCACCGGTTCGGGAGAGATGCTCATCGCGGCACTGTCGAGGTAGATGAGGTCCGCGATGAGCGGAAAGTCCCCGCGGATGGCTTCACCCGGAGCAGGCACCGCCCTCTCTGTCCCTGCCGTAGTCTCATCCGGACCAGGTCTTTCCGGCCCGACTGTTGTGGGTAATGCCCCTCTTTTTTCACGAGTGACAGGCTGGACGTGATCTTCCTGGATCGCGATCCCGTACCGGGTGCACAGCTCACGCATCTTCGGCGGGAGATCCCTCCAGCGCCAGAGCCCCCACCGGGCATACTCCTCGGGGAGGTTGTGGTGCTCCGCCCAGCCGGCCAGGAACCGGTCCCACCTCTGCGCTCGTTCGGGATGCATCCCCCTGAGCAACTCGTGCTCGCTCTCGAGCATCGCCGGGCAGAGATAGCACCCGATCCTCTCGACTCCCCGGTCGTAGAGTGGGTTCACCGGCAGCTTCTGCCACCAGAGGTACAGGAAGACCTCGAGGGCGCGCCAGTTGCGGATCGGGGAGATGTTCAGCTGGAGCGGGTTCGCGGGGTTCTGGCTCGTTGCCTCGAGATCCGCCCGGTTCCAGGACTCGTACCACCGGTTCCCCTGGACCGTGACGCACGGGCCGATGGTGGCGAGGTGGAGGCGGAGCGGGTGGAGCTTCAGGAGCTTGCAGCACCACCGCTGGTCCTTGGCAGGGGGGCCCGCCTTCCCTGCCGCCGCCCAGAAGTCCCCGGCCTTCCGGATGATCTCGACACCCTGACTCTCCACGAACTCCACGGTCTCGGGGAACTCGATCCCGGTGTCGATGAAGAAGGCCGAGGAGACCCCTGCCTTCCGGGCGAGGGCCATGACGGCCATCGAGTCCTTGCCACCTGAGAAGGAGACGTTTGCGCTGGGGCGATCGCTCATGTGATGCCGGATCTCCCGGATGGCGTTCCTCTCCAGGTTCTTCAGGTGGCGCCGGTTCCGGTTGATTGCGACCTCCCAGCCCGGGTCAGGGGGGCTCCGGGCCTGAACTGCCGTGATCTCCTTGACCCTCAGTTGTCCTGCCCTCAGCACCCCTGTACCGTACCCATTCCGGTACTTCACCACCACAGTCCCGTCGGGCTCGCTGGTCTTGACAGGGAACCTTTTGCCCCCGATCCTGCGACCGTCCAGACTTCCTGCCGCCGCTGCCTCCCAGAGATCCACGATCCCACGGGTCGCATGGCCGATGATGAACGGGAGCCCGCCGGGAGCGATGTCAAACCTGGACCTCCGGATCACCGGATCGAAGGAGAGCCACCCGAACCGTTCGCCGTGGATGATGACAAGGTCGTTCCGGTCGACCCCGCCGGCTTTGTTGAGAAGGATGATGCGGGGAAGAGGCACGGGCCCAAACCGGTCCTCCACAAGGCCCCGAATCAGCGCAAGGTCGGCTGCGAGGGCGGGTCTCACGTCGTACGGGGCCTGGAGCAGGACCCGCCTTCCCTCTGCGCCGCACCCGCAGGTCCGTGCGATGAGGGGGACATTGCAGCGATCGCACCAGTACAGGATCTTCTTGACCGGCGGCTCTCGCATGGCACTGAACCAATTGGGGGTATCAGCCTATAAGGGCAGCGCGGAGAGACAGGGATGGGTCAGTCCTCAGGCGGTGATGACCCATCGCCCGGGAGCTCGCATTCCCCTTCCTCTGCATAGCGCATCACGATCTCTTCTGCGGGCCGGTTGCCGAGCCGCTCAGCCACCCTCCGGAGAAAGATCTCGATGTACTCGGGAGGGGCGCACCCGAGGCTCTCCCTCCCGTCCAGGATGAGGCCGACCAGGTAGGCGAGATCGTCATCGGTGAGCCGCCCGATCCTCTCCGCGAAATCATCTTCTGAGGTTGAGAAATGGTTTGCGACGGGCGGGAGGATGGAGAGGAAGGCATGGCCCGACCCCGAACAGATCTCGTCCCCGCACTCGGGTGCAAGCTTCTTCAGGATCTCACGGTCCCGGTCCGACAGTTCCCGTGGCATACGCTCCCGCTACTCGATATGGATGATCTGGACCGGGCAGGCGTCCGCCGCATCCACGGCGCAGCCCTCGAGATCCTCAGGGACGGTCCCCTCGGACTCGCTCCTCGCGCGGTTGGGTTCTGTCACTTGGCTGAAGTGGTCATCGGGGTTCTCCTCGAAGAGATCCGGGCAGAGTCCCCAGCAGGACGCGCAGCTCGTGCAGTCATTCCTGTCGATCTGAACCTTCATGAACGCATCACATTCTCCATGGTTTTCAGAGAGAGTAAGAGAACATCCTTCCGAGATAAACTTGCCGAACCCCCACTTCGCCGCCGGGAAGGCACGGTGCCCGCGGACCCTCCTGATAGTCAGGTCGCCACCTTCATTCTGTTCCCCCATCCACCCCAAACCTCAAAAAGGAGGACGAAGAATCATACCACGGGGTTCCATGAGAAGTACCATCATTTCGGGGTTCGCCCTCCTCTGCGCCGCCCCCGTCCTCGCGGGCCTGCTTGCCGGGTGCCTGGGGGGGCAGCAGCCACCGCAGCAGCTGGCGGGGGTGGAGGTCCGTAATTACCAGGGCCAACCCCTCTCCTCTGTCAACGACTTCAGGGAGAACTCCATCAAGGGCCCTCAGCACGTCGATATCACGGACTACCGGCTCACGATCGACGGCCTGGTGACTGAGGAGAAGAACTTCACCTACGACCAGGTGCTCCAGGGGTTCCCCCACTACCAGAAGGTAGTCACCCTCTCCTGCGTCGAGGGATGGGATGCGACCATCCTCTGGGAGGGGGTGAAGGTCTCCGATCTGATCAACTCCGCCGGTCCCGATCCCCGGGCGAACACGGTCATCTTCACCGGTGTCGATGGGTACACGTCTTCCGAGCCCCTCGACTATATCAACGAGAACTCTATCCTCCTTGCCTACGGGATGAACAACATCACCATGCCTGCTGAGCGGGGCTACCCCTTCGAGCTTGTGGCCGAGGACCGGTGGGGGTACAAGTGGATCAAGTGGGTGACGGAGATCCAGCTCTCGGACGATCCGACATACCGTGGCTACTGGGAGAGCAGGGGCTACACGAACAGCGGGGACCTGAACAAGTCCTTCATCGGGGACTGATGGAGATGGCGCGGTGGAACCTGCGGAGGGCGGTCGGCTGGCTCCTCCTCGCCTTCGCACTCCTCCTCGTGATCTCGGGTCTCGGGATCACCGAGTGGCAGATCGTGGAGGCCGTCACCTTCGGGCTCCTCCCGAAGGCTCTCTCCTTCCAGCTCCACAATGTCCTCTGGATCCCCTTCCTCGCCATACTCACGGTTCACCTCCTGCTCTCCTGCCGGGCGGGAAAGCGGGGGAAGGACTGAGTCCCCGGACCGGGAACCTGCAGGATCTTATGGATTTATCAGGTCCTGCAAAGCATGGACAGAGCATGCCAGAGGATGAAAAACAGGCTCCAAAGGATGAGAGAAGGGAATGGAGGGAGGAGAGGCGCGAGTGGCGGAGGAGGCACCGTGGCCCCTTTCTCATCCCCGCGGGGGTACTCATCGGCCTTGGGATAGGGCTCCTCGTGAACCAGCCCGGAGCCGGCGTGCTCATCGGTCTCGGCCTGGGATTCCTGGGGTCAGCCCTCGTCCCGGCTGTCTCCCCGGATGTAAATGCCCCCGCTGCAATGCACGGGCCTCGGTGGGTCTTCGTGGTCATCGGGATCTTCCTCGTCCTGCTGGGCCTCACGGTGGTCTCGGGATGGGTCCTCCCGTGGACGTACATCTTTGCCGCGCTCCTCATCATCATCGGGATCGGCTTCATACTCCGCGGCTTCGGGCGGATGTGGTAACCCCGGATCAATCAACCTTTCATTTTCTTTTCAGCCCGGAGAGGTCATGGCTGCGAGGAGGCGCGGGGGCCGGGAGAGCACTCCCCGCCGTCAAACCGGTTTTACCCGGTCTTTTCCTGGTACCTGACGAGGGTGCCGGCGACCTTGTCGTGCAGCCCCTGTTTCTTTTCAGTGAACCCTATCAGGAGGAACCCGAGGCCGAAGGTGGCAATTGACAGGAATTTGGCGAGCCAGCGGGCTGACGCCCGTTTGAAGGAGATCCTCCTTCCCTCGAGGTCCGTGACCTTTGTTTTGATGACCCGTTTCCCGAGGGTCGCCTGCCCGGGCGAACTCTCCAGGTATGCATAATAGATCCATGAAATGAAGAACCCGATAACGAGGGAGGTGGAAAACATCGTCGAACTAACAGACTGGGCGGAAGCGGAAGAAGGGGCTGAGAGGACGAAGGCCGCCAGGGTCGAGACGAGGATGACCACGATCCCCACCAGCATCCCGTCGATGATGGCTGCACCCAGCCTCGCCCAGAAACCGGCAAAGATCCTGTCGGGGGTTTTCCGGGCTCCGGCGAACTTCGCCCCGCACGCCGGGCAGGCGCCCGCGTCCCCTGATGGCAGGTCCGCGCCGCAGTCGGGGCACACGTACTTCTCTCCCCGCAGGAGCCCCCCGCAGTTGAAACAGACGCCGGCCGTCAACGGGTTCGATGCCCCGCACGCCGGGCAGGGCATGCTCTCCTTCGCGGCGAGGATCTTCGCCTTTGCGCTCTCGAATTCCTCCGGCGATATCTTCCCCTGGGCAAGGAGCTGCCCGAGGGGTTTCAGTTCTGCCTGTGCTTCGCTTTCCCTGTCTGACATGCTCGATATCTCCCTTCCGGGCGGCGGTGCCGCGGATGACCGGTCCAGGATCCTTGAGATCCCTTCAAGGAGGGCCTCGATATTCTTCCGGTTCTTCCCGTGATCCCAGGCGGTTGACCTGATACGGGAGGCTGATGAGATCGTGACCTTCGACCGGACATGGGAGATCTCCGAGACCGTGATCCGGATCTCCTCTCCCCACGAGAAGAAGCCCACACCAACGGTCCCCTCCAGGTTCCCGGAGAGGACATCCGCGGATTTTACCGTGAATCCTTTGATCGAGGTGACTGCCCCGGAGACTGCACGAAAGACCGCATCTTTCGGATACGGGAATTCAAACTCATGGATCTCACGGGTCATATCCCGCTCCCGGGCAGGGAGGTGCCTTCAGAACCCGGGTCCATAAACGATCCCGTCCTGGGTCCGGTAGATTGGGCGGACATTGTAGAACCGTGCCCCATCCATGAACCCGACGTCGAATTTCTGCACACCCGGATCAACCGTGCCGAGTGACACCCGCTGCAGCCCTGTGCTCATCCTGGCCGGCTCCTGCCTGAAGACCTCGTACCCGATGAGCTGCTCCTTTGACGGATCATGGCCCGGTGGTTTCCATTCAAGGTGCACCGTATTCTGGACCCTCGATACCTGCAGGCCCGAGACCGGTGGATGCACGGGGGGCGCCGACGGCGTGATCCCCGGGCCGTCTATCGGATGCCCCCCGTCAATCGAAGGCCACGAGGGCGGGATCCCCCACTGGCTCTCCCCTCCCTCGGGAGGCGTCTCGGCGGTGTACGCCGGGCGCGACTGGGCAGGGCCATGGAAGCCCTTCGGGATCGAACCAGGTCCCCTGATGATATCCCTACCCGCGGCATCCCCCCCGAACTGCATCATGCCGTGCATCTTCCGGGGCACCTTCTCCGGTTCCCCGGAGAGAGCCTTTGGATCCCCGGCAGGCGGTTTTTTTGCCTTGACCGCCGCGACAAGGCCGGCGAGGAAAACCCCGACGAAGACGATGACGATAAAAACCCCGAATAAGGTGCCCGTATCGGTATCATCCGGCGGGCTGTTGTAGCACGTGCCGTTCACATAGTAGGGGTACCCCTCCTTACAGCAGTGGCCGGCGCTCGTATCATACGTATAATACCCCTCGGGGCATTTGTAGCATGACCCGTCCCGGTAATACGGGTACCCTTCCTGACAGCAGTGGCCGGCGCTCGTGGTATACCTGATGTATCCCGAGGAGCAGGATCCCGATGAGGGTGTTGTCGGCCGGTCGGCGCAGAACCCGAGGGCGTACAGCTGGGCATCGGTCATGCCGGCATATTCCGGATGGATCTTTCCCTCCCTCGCCAGCTCTCTCGCCTGGGTGACCGTCACGCACCCGGCACTGAAGGTCGGAACGATGAGCTCGTTGGCACTGACCGGGAGAACGGAGAGGAGGAGCGGAGCGAGGAGAAGTGCGATGACGAGGGATACCCTTATCTTCATCAGGTACGGGATCGGTGGATCTTCAGGGGCCTTTCTCGTCAATATGAGTTAGTTCTAATTTTAAGTAGATAAATCTGCTGTTATGGAATACCTCTATATTTATGAGCTCTAAAGAATCAGATGATTCTATGAATGGTATGATCCTGTGGGGATGCCTCATCCTCGCGATCTTCATTTTCATCTCCGGGTGCACCGGTCCCTCGGTCCAGACCGGTACCGAGACCCCTCTCCCGACGGTCCAGGTTACTCCGGCCACTACCTCTCCTGTCCCGGGTGCCGAGGGAAGCGTGGTGGAAGCGAACAACCGGTTCGCCTTCGACCTGTACACCAGCCTCCGGAAAGAGCCGGGCAACCAGGGGAGCAACCTGTTCTTCTCGCCGTTTTCCATCTCCTCGGCTCTCGCGATCACGTACGAGGGCGCCCGCGGCGGCACGGCGGACGAGATCCGCTCGGTCTTCCACTTCCCGCAGGACGATTCTACCAGGAGGCAGGGCTTCCGGGAGATCTTCGCGGGGATACACCAGCCGGACGGGTATATCCTCTCCACCGCAAACGCCCTGTGGGCGGAGAAGACGTACCGGTTCCTCACCGGCTTCATCGAGGAGGCTCAAAAGGACTATTCCGCGAATGCCACCGGCCTTGATTTCATGGGCATGCCCGATGCCTCCCGCATGATCATCAACCAGTGGGTGGCGGACCGGACGAACCAGAAGATAAAGAACCTGCTCCCTGATGGATCCATCGATCCCCTGACCCGGCTCGTCATCACGAATGCCGTATACTTCAAGGGGACGTGGATGAAGCAATTTGACAAGAACAGGACCCGGGCAGAAGATTTCAGGGTATCGCCCGGAGAAACGGTGCAGGTGCAGATGATGGAAATGGCGGACAGGGATTCGATGTTTGGGTATAACGAGACCGGGGGCCTCCAGGTGCTCGAGATGCCCTACGAGCAGGGGAAAGGGAGGGCGCTCTCCATGGTTGTCATCCTCCCGAAGGATGACGACCTGGCCGCAGTTGAGGATACCCTGGATCAGCAAAATCTCTCGGACCTCACGGGGTCCTTCAGGTACCAGCGGGTGAACGTCTACTTCCCGAGGTTCACCTTGAAGACCCGGTACAGCCTCTCCAGCACCCTTGAAACAATGGGCATCCATTCTGCTTTTGATCCCGGGTCGGCAGACTTCTCGGGCATGGACGGGAGCCGGAACCTCTCCATCACCGAGATCTACCACCAGGCATTTGTGGACGTGAACGAGGAGGGTACTGAGGCTGCGGCGGCCACGGGAGTGGTTGTCGGGCTGGCTACCGCGGTAAACGAAGGGCCCGTGCCCGAGTTCAGGGCCGATCACCCGTTTATCTTCCTGATCCGGGACAATGGGGACGGGAACATCCTCTTCCTCGGACGGGTAACGAACCCCAGCGGATGAGGAAGGAGCCGGATATGCGAACTGGTTTCTCTCATAGAAATGGTCCGGGAAGAGAAAACACCATTTTCCCGTTCCTGGGCGGCCTCGTCCTCGTGATCGCCATGATCTCCGCCGGTTGCCTTGAGCAGTCCTTTGATGCAGGCAGCAACGGTACGACGGCAGCGGTGGAGCCCGGGGAGACGGTTCACATCTCCCTCGACGAGACCCCATCGACAGGCTATGTCTGGAACGTGACCCTCACCGGTGACCTCGTGGTCACAAAGACCGAGTTTGGCTCCCTCGGATCCCTCACAGGTATGCCCGGCGGGGACAGCGGGAGCCGGACCTGGTACCTCACCATCGGAACTTCGCCGGTACAGAAGTTTTCTGCCGTCAAGATGCGGCGAGGGGATAATCCGGAAAGAATTGTTGATCGGTTCGACATGACCTTCGTATTAAAAACCGACAAGATGTGAAATCCATCTACCGCGGGATACTATTTCGTATCCTATCTGTTTTTGCCCTGAACCGGCTCACTGTACCGCTGGGCTGTTACGATGACCGGACGCATTCTTGTCGCTTATACATCACGGATGGGATCAACAGCCGAGATCGCACAGGCCATCAGCAGGGAGCTGGACGCAACAGGCCACAGCGTCGCGGTATCTGAGATGAAGGGGATCGATTCTGTCGAGGGTTATCGTGCAGTTGTGATCGGCACGCCGGTCTACTTGGCAGCTATCGAGAAGGAAGTGGCGCATTTCGTTACCCGGCACAGGGACGGCCTTTCCAGGATCCCGGTGGCCGCGTTTGCCGTCGGGATCGCGCCTGTGGACCATCGGGTCGGATCCGTCGAGGATGTGCTGGAGAAACTCAGGGCGTCACTTGATCCGGTGAAACCGGTTGCGGTGATCATGTTCGCCGGCCGGCTCGAACTGACACGGATGTCCTTTGTCCAGAAGACGATGACCGGGCTCATGAAGGTCCTCACCGGTGATTTCCGCGACTGGGACGCGATCAGGGCATGGGCACGGGAACTCCCGGCGCTTCTGAAGGCCTGAGCGTGGCTGCCTGGAATGGGTACGGTCCATCTTTCGAGCATTTTTCCTATCCCCCGTACACACCACCGTTTACTCGCGGTAGCAGGATGTGGGCCCGGATGCTTCCTGATCTGTTCACCATAGTGATAAATAGTCATTTAGCGACATTATCGCAATGAAAGCGGCAAATAAAGCCATGGTGGGGATCGTTGCCGGGATCTGCATGATGGGACTGATCTTCGTCCTCAAGAACGTGCTTTCCATATCTGCAGACGTCCTGTCGAGGGATATGATCGTCTATGTCATCGTCTACTTCGGCTTCATAACCGCGGTCAACTTCACCGAGGAAGTGCCGGCAGGACAGGATGCTCCCAGAAAAGCCTCTGACAACCCGTGGATATGGAGCGCAATCGCCGTGGTTATGACATTCGCCATCATCGCGGTGTATGCGTTCAGATGAGGGGATACTCCAATCCCCAGCCGTTTCTTCGATCCACCCAATCCGTGGTTGGAGTGAACCGCTCCGGGTGCCCTGTTCCGGAACATGGGGAGCGCCGGAATGATCAGTCCCCACCTGATTCCCTGGAGAAACCGATCGGAAGAACCGGGATCTGAGAAAACAACAGAGAATTCCCGTGGAAAGAAATCATTTAAGAGATGACAAGCGATGGATTACTCATATGAATACAAGTCCTGAAATCGCGATCGGGGCCCAGAAAAAATTAGCCGTCTTAATCGATGCCGATAATGCGCAGCCGGGTATCATCGGCGGCCTCCTTGACGAGATCGCCACGTATGGTATCGCGAGCGTGAAACGGATCTACGGGAACTGGACATCCCCCAACCTCCAGCCATGGAAGGAGATCCTGCTCAATTTCTCCATCCAGCCGATGCAGCAGTTCAACTACACCACGGGGAAGAATGCGACCGATTCCGCCCTGATCATCGATGCGATGGACCTCCTCTACACAGGGAAATTCGACGGGTTCTGCATCATATCGAGCGACAGCGACTTCACCCGCCTTGCGTCGAGGATACGGGAATCGGGCCTGACCGTCTACGGCTTCGGCGAGAAGAAGACCCCGAAGCCCTTCGTCCAGGCCTGCGACAAATTCATCTATACCGAGATCCTGAGGAAGGCCGAGGCAAATACCGAACAGAAGGCCGGGACCCCGGCTGTCGCGAGACCCACGGAGACGCCCAAGCAACTACGGGAGGACAAGGGCCTGATCAACCTCCTCAAGTCAGCGGTGGACGGCTGCTCGGATGAGGACGGGTGGGCGTACCTCGCCGATGTCGGGAACAATATCCTCAACAAGAAACCGGACTTCGACCCCCGGAACTACGGGTACAAGAAGCTGAAGGACCTCGTCGAGGAGACCAAGCTCTTCGATATCCACGAGTCCTCCATCGGGGACTCCCCGGCAAAGACCATCCAGATCCGGTACAAGAAAGCCGGGCGGAGGAAAGGTTAACAGGATTACTAAATTACACCTGAATCAGGAAGATCGACGGCAGAACAGCTATTTTTATCGTTCCCTGTGAGATCCCGCGGGAAAAAGGGTGGTAATTTCCGGGAGCCTCCTTATATCCCGATCGAGACACCTATGACGATGAAGATTATCCCGGCGACCGCCAGTGCGGCTGTCAACCGGTTGTTCACCAGCTGGAGGAGCTGGGAGTCGAGGAACCTCCTTGCGTTCTCCAGCTCCTGTATCGACGTCCCGACACCGGTTGTGAACGCGGCGAAGAGCTGGTCGAGGCTGACCCTCGCCTTCTCCAGGTCGTCCACGGAGGTCCTGACGCCGGCCCTGAACGTCGTGTCCACGTAGATGCTCAGGCCATTGAACTCGTTGCCCACGTTATCCGCGCCGGTCCTGAGAGCATCCAGCTTGGCTGCGGCGTCGAGCACCTTCGTGGACATCTGGTTCAGCTGGTCCTCGGCCTCCAGGCACTTGTCCCCCACGGTATCGACCGTGCCCCCGACGTCCCTGAAGGGCTTGGCAAGGTCCTTGAAGGGATGGAGCCCCCCGATATCGACGTCGATGTCATTACCGATGTTGTTCAGCCACCCGCCGGCGTCGACGAGGGGATGCCCCACGTCATCGAGGATCGTCCCGGAGTCGGTGATGATCTTCCGCATGTCCTGCGCGAGCAGGATCCGTGCATCATGGATATCGTTCCCTGCCTGGTGGAAGACATCCCTCGCGGTGTTCAGGGTGCCGGTCGTCGTGGAGAGAACCCCGCCCGGACCGAGCATGTTCTGGGTGAGACTGTTCTCCATCGTCATGAAGCTCTTGTCGACCGCCTTCGTCACCCCGCCGAACGCCCCGTTCGGGTCCAGGAGGTTCTTCCTGACCCCATCTTCGATCGCCTTGAACCCCAGGTCGACCGCTCTCATGATCTCGTTGATCCTGCCCTGGATCTTCCACAGGACGTACGCGAGGGCAAAGAGCGCGACCCCCAAAATCACCAGAGGTAAACCGTTCATAGATCACCTCTCATCACGCCCCCATGATATAAGCTTGCCGTTAATCAGGTAGATTATGACAGGATTTTGCGGTGTGCACCTTCCAGGGTGACCCAGATCCCGCTAACCTGGCTGGCGGCTTCAGAGATCCGAAAAATACGTTTTTGAAAAGAAGAATTCCGGGTTATTTTCCCTCTTTCCCGGATTCCTTCTGGGCCTGCATGAACCCGTGGCCCGCGTAGATACCGGCGGTTACCCCGGTCGGGAATATCCCGATCGGGAGCAACCGTATATCGCTGGGTACCTTTATACACTCCAAAGTACATGAGCAATCTCATCCGAAGAGATGGTGAGGCACACATGGAAATGGATCCCACAAAATTGTCCGGAAAAGTCGCTATCGTTACCGGCGCATCTTCAGGGATAGGACTTGCTACCGCAAGGCTTCTCGCCAGCCACGGCGTGAAGGTTGCGCTCGTCTCCCGATCGAAGGAGAAGCTCGATAAGCTTTCGGCTGAACTCCCGGGTTCGCTCGCGGTTCCCGCCGATATGACCGAGATCCCGCAGGTGAAACGGATGGTTGAGCGGGCCCGTGATCACTTCGGGAGGATTGATATCCTGATCAACAACGCCGGGCGGGGCTACGATGCACCGGTTGAGTTAATCGACATCGCAACGTTCCGCTACATCTACGACCTGAACGTTGTCGGCCCGCTGGTTGCCATGCAGCAGGTGATCCCCATCATGAGAAAGCAGGGTGGAGGAACGATCATCAACCTCAGCTCCGGAACTGCCCTCATGGACCTCCCGGGCATGAGCCCGTATTCGTCGTCGAAGAAGGCACTTGCCGGTATCAGCCTGGCCGCACGGCAGGAGCTGCAGGGCGATGGCATCGTCGTCAGCGTCGCGTTCCCGTACATCACCATCACCGAGTTCGAGAAGAACACGATACGGGCTGTCCCCGTATCCGAGAACCAGATCGAACCCACCGGCCCGTATCCATCCGACTCGGCAGAGTTCGTTGCCGAGAGACTTGTTGAGGGTATCCTGACCGGCGAGGCGGAGATCTTTTCCCACGACTGGCAGAAGGGAGGGGGCAGGGGGGAGGAGTGAGGTCTTAATTAACTCCATTATTTTTTGTAGTTTCACCACACACTCGGTGAAGCGCTATTTTTGAATCAATCAAGAACCAGAAATATGAAGGCTCTCTGGTGTATCAAGAAAAACTCGATATTTGAACTCATGGGATCCTAAATGTTTCACTTCGGCCCCTGTACCTTGCATTGAAGCCGAATGCTTGGGGTGGAATTCCAGGCGATGTTACCATTTAAGTAATCCTAGTAATCATGTAGCTTATGGCAAATGAACCCAGATGGAGAAATCCCAATTTCCCGTTCCCGATGAGTTTCCCGACGAGGATTCTTCTATATATCGCAATAGACCTTGCGGTTATAAACTTGATAGTGTTTTACTGGCATGAAAATCTACCCTTAAGTCTTGTTCTCCCTGTAATTATCATTGAAATAGCAGTGTTAGCGGTATCTATGGCATTTTGGGTTTCTCCGTATAAACTCAAATGGTAAGCACATCGGCAACCAGCCGAATGCAACAATTTGCCAATCACCAACCGCGACGTATCACCAACCAAACCAGGCCTCGAAGAACCGGAATGAGGAGGGGCGATAACAGGGATGGTCGAAAAGAAAAATCGCAAACCAGGTCTCCTACGGAAAGTGGTCGTTATTTTCGGGGCGATGGTCGGGTCGTATATCGCGGGGCGGGTATTTGATGTGATAAGGAAACGGCGATAGGTTTTTTCGGTTTTATGAAGGAACGGTTTGTTGCCCCATCGTCGGGATATAGCATATGATTCTGGATTGTTGAGGGTATTCTCACCGGCGAGGTGGAGATATTTTCGCATAAGTGGCAAGAATCTTCGAATTATTCTCTATAAATCCATTTTCTCTATTTTAACTCCTCTAGATTCTAATATTTTGAATAATTCGCGTTCGGTATACCATATAATGTAATTTGAAATATGCATATCGATACATAGAGGGCATATTTTTTCTTCAGGTTTATCCCTTAAAGGACGCGGGATATACATCGCTTCACACATTTTATTAAATATTTTTATTCCGCATTTTGGAAATTTAATGGGGGTACCCTCATTTGGAATAGGATTGTTGGTTTGATCGAGTGCAATTGCCATTATTCTTAATTGGGAAAGTTTCGGATCGATTTTAAACCTCATTTTAATTAATTCCACTTCGAAGGCATCTTGTTTTAAATCAGGGTTTTCCAGTGATACTGTGTTGAAATCTAGAATGGCAGTATAACTAGAAATATCTGGAACGATTAAATCATCCTTTATTATATCAGCATCTACTAATTTGAACTTATAAATTGCTTGCTTAACAAAAGTGACCAAATCATCCGGACTAATTTGAAACTTTAAGAAATAAATTCTATAAGGATGATCTCCATCAATAGGAATTAATCTTGTCTGATATATATATTGTAGTTTATCCTGTTCTAAGTCATAATTAATATCATCCACTATTTTTACAAATGAAAATTGTATATCAGGAAATTTCTTTTGTAATGTAGAAAGGCCATTCTTATTCGCAAGATATCCACAAACTTTAGAAATTTTGAATTGCTGCAGACCTTCAATAACCTCAGTTATTTCATTGCCTGTTTTTATGGCATCTGTTAATAAAATGATATTCCCGAAGTACTTTTTCCGTATCCTTTCAAAAAATCGAATTAGTTTAAAATCGCTGGTCCGGATAGGCTGTAAAATTCTTACAAAAGGATGTTCAGTGAAGGAAAACAATTGAATGACATAAATTCCCTGCAAATTGCTTCTCCAATTGACCTTCTTGATATATGGTTGGAAGAGATTTATCCCCTTTCTGCCGATGACATACACATCCGAATATTTAAAGTTCATAATTTCCGATTTGATTAACTGACCTAGATCGCTTTCCACGTTTTTGGAATATGGTTCAGATTTTGTATTATATGCTTGAGAAAAATAATATTTGAGGTCAATTGTCGGGATTTCTTTCCTTTCCATCATGTAAGGCTCAGTAAATTTATTTTAATCTTTGAATAAATAAAATTTTGCGAACTTAATCTAATTGAGCGCAATAAAA
Organism: Methanomicrobiales archaeon; assembly: GCA_015660865.1. GTDB lineage: Archaea > Halobacteriota > Methanomicrobia > Methanomicrobiales > JACTUA01 > JACTUA01. The sequence goes on from JACTUA010000005.1 coordinate 254,158, forward strand.
ATGAGAGTTAGTCATATATAAAAGATATAAAGGATAAATAATAACATAAGTATCTAATGTTTGGACATTAGTCTCAAAGAATAAGATTTATATCATATGAAATTATAACGATAATGATGTCCGAAGGAGCAAAAAATCCCCTGTCGAATGAGTTCAAAGTAGCTTGCGAGATCTATAAAGCTGAGGTGAATGGT
>JACTUA010000006.1 GCA_015660865.1 Methanomicrobiales archaeon
CTGGAGAGAGAGATCATTGCCATTTATCAGTTTGTCATGTTCAGTTCGATATTTGTTGGCCTGATATGCGTGGGGATGATCTACATCTCATGCTATATCCAGCAACTGCCATGTTCGATCCCGACGCTTGTCATACCCTTCCTCGTTGTTTTTTCTATCTATAACCTGAACAATAAGACCGATACTGGCGAGGATTCCGTTAACCGACATGACCGGTCAATATTTATAGAACACCACGGCCGTACCCTTTTCATTGCCGCTATCATGGCTATCGTTCTCGCGACATCATTCTCTGCCCTGTACAATCCCCTGACCCTGTTCATTACATTGCTCCCCTTCCTCCTGGGGATTTTATACAGTGCGCGATGGCTTCCGTCTCGATTCCCCTATCGGAGGTTGAAAGAAGTTCCCCTTATAAAAAATATAATTGTCTGCTTCTCCTGGTCATTTCTCCCCAGTCTCCTTCCGGTGTATATGAAAGGGTCTGTGCCTGATGCAAGAACTGCGATCGTATTCCTCCTCTACTTTTCATGGTGCAGCATGGCATCCACCCTTCCCGATATTCGGGACAGGCTGGGAGACGCCCAGGCTGGCGTGAAAACAATCCCCGTCATCCTGGGTGATCAGAAGACGATCAACCTTCTCTTCTGGAACAACCTCATTTTTAGTCTCATTATCCTTGACATCAGTTATCACCTGTTAAGATCATTTTTAATCGTCATCCTGATAACGAGCATCATATATTCCCAGGGCTGCATCTATTTCATGAGGAAGATAAATTTGAGGAATTTTATCTGCGATATCCTCTCTGATGGTCAATTTATCTATTTTGCATTCGGGATCTGTATTTTAAATATAGCACATGTAATTCCATCATAGACCGGTAGATATACTCTTTTTCGATAGACGAAATGGGCTTACTGTTACGGCGGTTGGTATGATTAAATTATATATACTCTCCAGATAATGAATGTATAATGGAGCCGCTTACAGTATACAATAAAACATACAAACTCGTCCAATCCATCTATTCTTCACGGCTAAAAATACAGATTTTACTCTCAGTATTTGAAGGAACGAAAACCCTTTCGGAACTCCGCGACGTGACAGGGAGCACGTCCCAGGCACTCATCCCAAAGATTCGAAGCCTTGAACACCTCGCGCTCATAGAGGCAAAAGAACATGGATACGTCCTCACGCCTATAGGAAAAATCATAGGATCCAAAATCCGTGACTTCATCCTAACCCAGGGAGAGCTCATGCAGCACCGGGATTTCTGGGCTACCCATGATCTCGAAGGGATTCCTCAGCCCTTTCTTCAGGAGATCGGTGATCTGATCAGCTCCGATTTGACCTTTGATACAACAGATAATATCTTTCACGTCTATTCAAATTATTTGAGCATACTGGCAGAAGCATCCTCTATTCGTGGTATTTCATCGGTGATGAGTGCAGGTCTCGCAGATGCGCTGGCAGGGCGAGTTATTGCTGGCATTCCGATCGAGCTCATCGTCAATCGAACCGTTGCGGAATCCCTGATGCAGGAACCCTTTATCAGCAAGCTGCGCAGCCTCGTAGCTTATAAACACTTTCAAATCTGGATCACCGATGAACCCCTTCGCCTTGGCATTACCGTCACCGATAAAAAACTCTCCTTCGGTCTCAACAAGAAGGAGACTGGTACCTACGACAGTTCTGCAGACTTGAACAGCAGTGACCCGAAAGCCCTTGAATGGGCGCAACACCTCTTCCAGTATTACAAGGAGCGATCCACCCTTCTCACGCTCTGACCACGCCCGCCGATTTCATCGGGCGCCCTTTACAGAATCCGGTTTGTCAACCCGCGCTCTCCTCCCGGTAAAAACACTGAACGATCTGTTCTTGTACACGACATCGACGTCGATAAACCCTATCCCCTCCAGCCACCCCATCTGCACCGAGAGCTTCTCCATCCGGTCAAGGGCCTTCCGCCGCCCGAACATGGCCTGGATCTCTTCAGGCTCGAGAGGGCCCCGAAGAACAAAATCATCCCAGTAGGCCAGGTTGCGCCTGTGCTGCCTCGGCGTCTCGCCCTTCACCTGGTCTGCATTGACAAATACTCCCCCCGGCCTCAGTGCACTGAAGACCTTCCTGTAGAGATCCCGTTTCTCGTCCCGTTCCAGGTGGTGAATGGAGAGGGCAGAGCAGATCGCATCGAACGGCCCACCCAGATCCTCATGCCGGTAGTCGGCGGCAGCGAAGCGGACACCCTCCCTCCCTGCGAACCGGCTCCTCGCTACCTCGATCATCTTCTCTGAAATGTCCATCAGGGTTATGCTGGCACGAGGATAGGCTTCCAGGAGAAGCCCCGAGAGGAGGCCCGTACCCGCACCGACGTCGAGGATGGAAGGCTTCTTCACGGGCAGGGCAGCCGCCCAGACAGCCGCACCGTAAAACCCCTGGATATCGGGAATAATCCATCCCCTCTGTTCGTCATAGTGCGAGGCTATGGCATCAAAAGTCTCCTTCACTCCATGCATCGGGGTCCCTCCCTTCTGGATACCACACCATCCCGTCCGGTGGCCACCATAAAATGATGGGTGCTTTTCGGGTATGAATCAAACCGGGCCCTCTTCTGGCGCCGGCAGGGGATCATACCGGTTTCCCAACGCGATCGGTCCCGGATTTCAGCTCTGCGAGGTACTCTTCAAGGATCCGGATGAGTACCTCCCTCTCAGGCTCGTGATCCGGGTACTCAGTGCTCCAGCCCCGCCAGTGCGGCCTTCTATGGGCGACCTTGTACTTGACCCCCTCCATGGAAGTCTCGTAGGTATCCTTGTCCAGTTTCCGGACTTTCTGGTGGGCGAGTATGAACCAGTGGTACCCTGTCCCGACAGGGACCCCAGAGCCCTCCGGCGCTTCACGCGCCCTCCTCTTCAGGGACGAGAAGGTGAAGATCCACCGGTCGGGGGCAACCTTTTGCTCCTGCCAGATCCCGCCCGGATACTCCCATCTATGCTCTCCCCCAACGGGCATACCAGAGTAGACCTTTCCATCGAATTCCTTCAGGTCGTCAAATGCCACAGTACTTCCCTGTGGATGGCACAGGATGAACCATCCGTGGACGGAGCGTGAAAGTGGATGGGCCAGAACACTCTCCGTCCATTCCAGGAAAAAACTGGGGAGGTGAAGACTCCAGCGGAGCGAACCCACTGAGAAGAGCCTCGGGCGGGGATTGAACCCGCGACCTTCGCCTTACCAAGGCGACGCAATACCGCTATGCCACCGAGGCAGCTATTCTTTTTTATTGGTGGGGGTCCCTAATAAAATGTGGTGGTTGGGGAATTGAAACCGATCGACGTTCGTTGCAGGAGGCAGGGAGAGGAGGATCTATCCGGCAGGCGATACTCATGGGGGTTCCCGGGATCCTTCAGTATCCCCATCCTCATTCTGGCAGGCCTGATGGTATCTCCCGCGGGAGCGGTTCTCTCCATGGCACCTGTTACCGCCATCATCAGGGTGGGGGATACGGTGACCCTCTCGGGGATCAATACGGAAAATTCGACAACCTATCTCTTCCTCACCGGACCCTATCTGGATGAGAACGGCGTGATGCTCACCAATACATCCCAGCCTGTGGGAGGGGGACTTTTTGACTCTGCCGTCGTGACCGCGGGTTACTCCTGGAACTTCACGTGGAACACCTCGGGTCCGCAGGTGAACCTGAACGACGGCATCTACGTTCTTTACGCGGCAACGGCACCTCTCGCACGGAGCGATCTCGCCGGGAGGACCTATACGACGCAGAGTATCCACTTTCAGGGCCGGCTCTCGCCGGTGACCGTTGCGACGACCTCCACTCCCACACCCGTTCCCGCCTGGACACCCCCCCCTGCAGGGGTTGAGGTCCAGGTGAGCAGCGGTCCGACGGACGATTATCCCGGCAGGTTTGAAGGGGATCTGATCGTGTACGAGGCCGATCACGGTGGAGGGGACTCGGATATTTATATGTACAATATCACGAGCGGGAAGACCACCGCTGTTGCGACAGGCCCTGCTGTCCAGCGTTCACCCGCCATATCCGGGAACAGGATTGTCTATTCGGCGTACGAGGTCCGGCAGTTCAACCGTTCCGATGCCGACATCTTCATCTACGACGTTACCACTGGCGCTACGACGCGCCTCACGCTGCCCGGGGACCAGCTGAACCCCCGTATCTATGGGGATCTCCTGGCATGGCAGGACGAGCCCCCAGGTCACAGCAGCGTGAACGTGGTTCTCTATGATCTCGAAACTCAGGCAAGGCTGAAGGTGCCTGCCAGGACATGGGCCTATTCGCCCGACCTCTCGGGAGGAAAGGTCATCTGGGTCGATGATCCTACGGCCCCGGCCGTATATCTCTATGATATCCCCGGAAAAACCGTCCGCCGAGTCACCAATAAAACAGGGATCAAGAGTTCACCCTCCCTCGATGGTGATCGCATCACCTGGGCCGATACCAGGAATGATTATGCCGAGATCTATGTTCTCGATCTCGATACCGGAGTCGAGACCAATGTTACGTCGGATGATACAAATCATTTCACCCCGGCCATCTCCGGGGACAGGGTCGTCTGGGTTGACTTCAGGAACGGGAACCGGGACATCTACCTCTACGATCTCGCAGCCCAGCAGGAATCGGCGGTCACCACCAGCCTCGGCCAGCAGGTGGACCCCCAGATCGCGGGCTGCACCGTCGCATGGGCAGACGACAGAAACGGCTCCTATGACGTCTATTACGAGAAGATCCCCGGCTGCACCCCGTCCACGGCACCCGCTCCGGTCTCCCTGCAACCGGAGATCACCTCCACGCCGACACCGGAGACCACACTTCCGGCGGCGGCCACCACACCCCCCACCCAGACCAGGACTCCCGTGAGCGCCACTACGGAGACGCCCGCCATTCCCACAACAAAATCCCCGGGGTTCGAGGCGCTCCCTGCCCTCGCCATCCTGGCAGCCCTGCTTATGATGAGGCGGATGGAACGCTTCCCGTGATGCGAGGAAGGCACTGAAGATCAACGGTCAGGGGAGCCGGGATGAGGAGGCCCATCTTAGAGCTTCTCCAGTACTTCCCTGCTCTTTAAAACCCCGTCCAGGGTGGATACCTCGATGATCGCGGAGGCGCGATCCCGTTCCACTGCCCGCTTCACGGGCCCGAAGTCGATGGACCCCTTCCCGATCGGATCATGGGTGTCTGCCTTGCCATCATTGTCATGGAGGTGGACATGGGACAGGGCCTGTTCGAGGAAACCCGGAAGGCACCCGTTCAGGTGGGCATGGCCCACATCGAGGGCGAACCCCTGGCCATCGAGGAGAGGGAGCTCCTCCGGGAACCGGAGGAAGAAGTAGTCCCAGGCGGGCATGTTCTCCAGGTAGAAAGGAACCGAGAGATCCCCTGCAGCCTGTTTCAGGTCACCGAGAGAGCGCCTGAACTGTCCGACAGCTGCCTCCCGCTCGCCCTTCCATGCAAAGTATCCCGGGTGCACGACCACGGGGGCGTTCACCTCTGCCGCCACGGCAAAGCACTGGGAGAGGACTTCGACACTTGCACGCCGGATGGGTTCCCGCAGGCTCGCGATATTCACGCCGCGCGACGGGGAGTGGATGAAGTAGCGGAAGGTGTGGCTCCCGAGGGGCTCCGCGGTCTCCAGGTAATGGTTCCCGTCGTCCATGATCTCGACGGTATCGGTGAGCCCCTGGAGCCGGTCGAGGGCGGTGGGAAGGGGGAGCTCATGGAGGCAGAAGGTCGAGATCCCAAACATGTGGAGATGGTCTGCAACGGTGGGAATAAAGGATGCGCATCCGTGGGTGGCGGCCGGAGGCGGATCAGAAAATTAGGCGAAAGGGGTTCAGGGCCGGCTGCGGCGGAATTGGATCGGGGCCGGGGCGGCGGAATGGGCCAGCCCCGGGGATTTTAGGATGGGCCCGGGATATCCCGGGCCGTGGGTGTGAGGGAGGATACGTGCAGGTGGTGAGGTCAGGATCTCTGCGTTACCATCCATGTCGTGCTATGGGAGTAGGACCACCGGGTGATCTTCAGATCGTCGCAGATATCCGAGAGGATGCCCAGGTTGGTTCCCACCTCTTTGGACGAGAGTCCGAGGTCATTTGCGATGTATTTCGACTTGAAGTAGTGCTGGCCCGTTGACAGGTTACCGATAAGGTACCAGAGGATCTTCTGCTGCGTCTCGTTATAGTGTTCCAGGATCGGGAGCATGAGCATTTGCATACCTAATACCCCTTTTGCCTACATACATACATACATACATACATATATAAATATATCGGCACCCATATAATCCCAAAATACATACATACATACAAACTATGCTGTTGCAGTGCCAGAGATGCGGGTACCAGTGGGATTACAAGGGAAATGCAGACTGGTACACTTCATGCCCCAGGTGCAAGACGTCGGTGAAGGTACCAAGAAGGAAAGAGAAGAGAACATCCGGTTGAGATAGGCAGCTCTCCCGGTATATACCGCCATTCTGGAGTCCAGTTTTGCAGGATATCCCCCTCTCCCGAAGATCTATCCTTTACCTGTACCGACTTTCACCTGGCGACTCATACCAGGCACGCAGTCATGGGATCCGGGAGTGATCTTTCCCCGGGAGGTATGCTTATCTGCTTACCGGCGAGATAACTGGTAAGATTTCATGCCCGTCGCTACGGAGATCTCCCGGGCAATCCGCGACCTTGCTGACCGGAACTACTCGTTCATGCACATCTGCGGTACCCACGAGGCCTCCATCGCCCGCTCAGGCCTCCGGAGCCTCCTCCCGCCCAACCTGAAGATCGTCATGGGTCCGGGGTGCCCGGTCTGCATCACTCCCCAGGGCGAGATCGACTGCGCTCTCGAGCTCGCGGAAAAGGATATCACACTTGCTACCTACGGAGACCTGCTCAGGGTCCCGGGCAGTAAAGGGTCCCTCGAGTCATGCGGGGGGGACGTGCGGGTCGTCCAGGGCGTCCACAAGGCAGTAGAGATCGCCCGGGAATGCGAGAATGACGTGGTCTTCATCTCCGTCGGTTTCGAGACCACGGCACCAACGGTCGCGGCGGCACTTCTCGCGAACCCGCCCGGGAACTTCTCCATCCTCTCCTACCACCGCCTTGTCCCTCCTGCGATGGGGTGGCTGCTCTCGCAGGGCGAGGCAAAACTCGACGGCTTCATCCTCCCCGGCCATGTCTGCACGGTGACCGGGTACAGCGATTACGAGCAGTTCCCCGTGCCCCAGGTCGTGGCCGGCTTCTCCCCGGAGGATATCCTCCTCGGGCTCTTCATGCTCCTGAAGCAGGTCCGATCCGGCGAACACCGGGTCGAGAACGCGTACCCGAGAGCGGTCTGCCGGGAGGGGAACCCGAAGGCGAAGGAGGTGATGTACCGGGTCTTCGAGGCCTGTGACGCTGAGTGGAGGGGATTTCCGGTCATCCCGGGATCCGGTCTCAGGCTGCGGAAGGAGTTCGAGGCCTACGATGCCCTGAAACGGTACAACCTCACCGTCCGGCACGTCGAGAAGCATACGGCATGCCTCTGTGACCGCGTCCTCCGCGGGATCGCCCAGCCCACCGACTGCCGGCTCTATGGGAAGGGCTGTACCCCGCGGACGCCCATCGGGCCTTGCATGGTGAGCCACGAAGGGGCCTGCAGGATCTGGCACATGTACAGGGTGAAGACCGGATAGCCCCTGGCACTGTTTTCCCCCGCGTTCCTGAAATCTGCGAACCCGTTAGGCGGGCCTTGCGACGTAGATATTGTGCTTGGAAGAGACAATCTGCACCCGGACAGCCCCTTGTTTCTTCGGGCAGTCCAGGACCGAGACGATCCTGTTGCGCCCGACCCCCAGCATCTCCCCCAGAATCCAGCCTGGTGCACGGATATCCACCCGGACCTTCTCACCTTTCCGGAAGACCGCTGGGAGCATCGCCCTCTTCTCCATCCCGAAGTCACGAGGGGTGAGAAGGAGCCTCGTACCAGAGTCCTTCTCCCAGGCCCGGATCGACCGGTTGTAGAACTGCCACCAGGTCTGGAACTTCATGCCGTGGATGTTTCTCCCATAGCGGTAATGCTCGCACTTCTGGATCCCCAGCGCGGGCCACCTCTTCCCCGCGCCGATCTCCCGGGCGAAGGCGATGAGCCCGGGAATCTCCCCATCATTGGAACCGGGGAGGTACACCGGCGCGATGAGGAGATCGATGGCACTTTGTGCAACCCTTCGTGCCGCCTCTTTCACCTTCTCGACATCATACCAGGAAACACCGGCGAGGGTCCGGGCAAGAACAGGATCCAGGGCATGGAGGGAGAGGTTCAACCGGTCGAGGCCCGCCGATTCCAGGCTATCGATCATCTTTGATGAAAGAAGGGTCCCGTTCGATTGCATGGAGACGACCCTGACTTCGGGGATCCCCTTCAGGTCCTTCACGAGAGGCACGAGATCCGGATAGAGCAACGGCTCCCCGGGCGAGTCGATATGGCACTCGACCCCATCGCCCTTGAACTCCGCCACCTGCTTCACCCACTCGACTAGGTATCCGCATTCAACTTCGTAGGTGGTTATCCGTGTCCTTGAGCCAGGGCCGGCATCCACCGAGCAGAAGGGGCAGGAGATGTTGCACGAGCAGTTCGGCCTCACCTGCAGGAGGTTCGTGCCCCTGTCAATGATGCCAAAATAGAGGGAACCGACGAGAGGGATGCCGGACTCCCGGGTGATGCGGACGTGGGGCATGGGTGACCATATATTGGAACGCGGCATTGTAAAAGGTGCCTGATGGAAAGGAAGCATGCTGGGAAAATCAAGTGGGTTCTTGTGTCGTTCAAGGACAGGGATGAATGGTATCCAATATGCGTATTCCGGCCCCCAGGAGCGATAACCCGGGATGCCGCACACCCATGATACGGACCTATTCCGGCCGACCTTGTGGGGATGGAAAGCCGAGGCAGGTGCAGACCGGCCGTGGGTATCCCCCTGCCCGTGAATTTATCGGGTGGTTGCGGAAAATATTCAGAATACCAGAAAGGGAGATCGACTGGAGATAAACACCTCGATCGGGATACTGCTGCCCGCGGGGGTTCTTCGATCCTTTCCCCGCGCACCTGGTGAAATATATCAAGCGGGGGGGCTCATGTTAGATGACGATATACATATTAAAATTTTTTCTCATTCGGGGTATTATTCACAATGAAATTATTTCCCATAATGTTATTTCCAAGATCCCAGAGGCCTATGCCAGTATTATTGGTGATGATGTTATCCCTTATGATATTCCCATTCGTGGATTTCACGAGGGCTAATCCATTCATACGATTATTATTGATGCTATTCGAGATAATTTCATTATCACCCGATCTCCCGTCAACCCGGATCCCATTCACGTTGTTCTCCAGGGTATTCTGGAACAAAGTGCTGTTCCCGGAATTCAACAGGTCAATACCGAACGAATTACCTTTCAAAACATTATATCTCACCAAATTCTGAGAATTTTTTGAGTAGATTCCATAATTATTGTAACCGATTTCATTATCCTCGATCAGTGTGTTTGAGCGATTCGCGAAAACCCCGTTCCCTTTATTGTTGTTCACCGTATTATTCGCAATAAAGTTCAGATTGAAGTTATCGAGCGCGCTGATGATCTGGTTTCCACGCAGGGAATCATCAATGAAATCCCTCGTTTCAATCCCTGTTCCTGTATTCTTCCCGATAATATTCTCAGCAATATGGTTTTGCCCTCCCTGGGAAAGAAATAACCCGTATCCCCTGTTATTCATCACGATATTGTTGTCGATATGATTGTTATGAGACAATTTGACGTTGATAGCGTCACCGGTATTATAACTGACGATATTTTCTGTGAGTGATAAAAATCTGGACGTTTCGACCGCGATTCCGATCCCGTTATTGACGATGATATTCGATTGAACCTCGGTATTCAGGGAATTTTGAATGGAGATGCCGCAGCGAGAGTTATTGAATATCCTGTTATAAAGGAGAGTATTTCCTTCGCTTGGAGGCATGAGATACATCCCATACTGGTTGTCCATGATGGTATTGTTGACGATACTATTCCGGTTTGATGATATTTTTATGGCAGATGCATAGGGAGAAGAACCTGAATTCTTCAGTGAGAAGCCATCGACAGTCACGTCATCAATGGTAATTGAGAGAGGACTTCCCGACCCTTGCCCATCGATGATCGGGTTCCCCTGGCCCCACAAGGTGATGTGTTTGTTCACAATAACATGTTCGGGATAGATTCCCGCCTGCACGATCACGGTGTCGCCATTTTTGGCTTTATCTACAGTTGCCTGTATGGATTCATTCTGGTGCACGACATGAAGATCCTCCTCGGTGACGCCCGCCGGATAGCCGCGGGGGAGAACGACTGGTTTATTGAACGAATCCAGGAAATTTTTTAATGTCATATTAGCGGGATCGGGGGAGATTTCCCTCCCTTTCACCGTGATGAAGAGCGTCTGGTTTGCGAGGAGGCTCTGGTTCCTGGCGGTCAAATGAATGGCAAATATACCCGATTGGTTCCCCGAGGGCGTCCATGCGATCGTGTCATTTCCTGAATCAAGATAAGCCCCGCGGGGAAGTGATCCTGCTTCATACTTCAGTATTCGTCCCTTCAAATCAGTCTTATTCAGGATGAATTCAAAATAATTGCCCTGGATAACGGTTTGATTCTTCAATGGTCCGAGGACAAGCGGAGGATCCTTGAGCGTTTTTGAGGAGATATTTTGGCTGCCTTTTACGGGCGTTGTGGGTGAAACTGTCGCATGGGTTCCATACCATTGCGGGATGACGATCATCGCCATGGAAATGAACAGATAGATAAAAACGAGTGAGATAAGGATAAGTCCAAGTTTGATAAGGTACTTCATATCCATAACAGACCCATTCTATGAGGCATCAATTTATCTCACCGGAGATAAAAAATATTGCGAAATACTGGTTATTTCCCATCATTCGCTGAGGTTCGATTTCCAGTTCTGAAATAAATCGAGATAATTAATTATTGAGGTATTTTCCTCTGGTCCCGTAGCTATGGAGAATTGGACTCCTGAGCACGCCCAGCAGACTGACATCATACATCATTTTGTGATCCCTCGGAAGAAGAAACTGGACAAGACGGTAGTTACTCACTGAGATATTCTCTGACAGTTTCTTCCGTGGAACCCGGGAAAATACGAGTATTGTAGAGCAGGCGGATAACTTCCTGGTCGAGAAGAGAATATCCGGTTGCCGTCGTTCCCTGGTACATGATGCTCTCGGGGTGAGTCGAGTGTCCAAAGAGGCCTATTCCATGGGTGAGCTCATGGCGGATGATAGTGCAACGGAGATCGTCTGTTACGTCGGTGGTTGGCACCCAGATAGTGCACTTCTGCAGGAGGCCTTTCGTGGATTCGCAGCGGGTGTAACCTTCAGAATTGGCAACATAACCCTTAATCTGACGGGGAAATTCTTTCAAAGGAATAAAATTCATTTCAATCGCCGGCTTCTCTCTGTCATTCGTATACAGAGAGACTGAGCTCGTGAGATTATTGATCTCGGTTATCGCTTCTGCGAGACATTCCTTCGATGGCTCATCCGGTCCCCCGGTCACCCCCACCGCGACGGATGGCCTGGCCCATTTGTTCACCGTATGCGAGGAGCCCGGGTCCTTCAGGTCGAGCGCGAGAGTCATGAACTCGCCCGTAATCTCGGTCTTCGAGGGAGGTGCAATGCCCCCGGATGGTGACGGGATATCGGGCCGGAGGGAAGTTCCGGTATCGGAATTGGGAAGGGGAAGGTTCGGTGCGCCGGATGCATTCAGCAGCTGAACCCGGGCTGCAGTGACACTCCCGATCACCAGATAACAGCAGAAAAACGCCAGAATAAGACTTTTTGTACCGGTATTCATGCTATTCACTCTGTTCGAGAAAAAGGGAGGACGGTCATGCTGTCACTGATGGGCGCTGCACCTACAAAGATATTATATTGAATTAGTATATAATGATATCCCTTTTTCGAATACTTATTAGAATAGTTTGATAATTAAAATACACAGTTATGAGGCTAATAAAATAATTGTAGACTACATATAACATCTTATTGTATAGATAGATTTAATAGCAACAAGTGGATTCTAACTTCCAGAAGCACAAGACCGACGATGAGATCCTTCCTCATGGCTTTGAGGGAGGGTAAGAGACCGAAGTGGTCCATACGGTAAGTCTTATTGGCACCGATTGCTGGAGACCAGGCGTATCAGGAGTGCCGGTCCTGCCGGAAAGATCCTTTTCCGCTCCAGGACCCACCGGTCTTTTTCATGACCTGGTCAGGTTATTCTCAATCCCGGTAATCGCGAAAAAGGTTTAAAAAAGGTCGATTTCAGTGATAAGGCCCGGTTCTCATAAAATTAAGGCGTATTGATAAAAAATGCAGATCTACTTCTGTCTCCTGAAGTAAAGGAAGATTCCAGCTCCTATGATCACGAGCACGACCACAACACCGGGTATGAGAGAACCGGGAATCCAGGATGGAGGCGAAACCGTCACTCCCGGGCTTATCGTAGGTGCAGCCGGGGTTCCTGCAGTCGTCACCACCTCAGCGACAGGCAAGGTTGGCGCGGCGGTTGTCGTGGTTGCCGTTACATTCGGAATATAGGCTTGTCCCGCGACCTGGGGTATTTCGAAGTAACCGCCGCCTCCGCCTCCGCCACCGCCTCCCCCTCCGGCCGGTGCTAGTGCTGGTGCCGGGGGTATCGCAGCGAGGATGCCGTAGACTGAGAGGTGGGTTGAGATGCCAGTGACGATATTATTGACGGCGTCATCTCCTCCGGGAAGGGCTTCCCAGGCGCTCGTGCCAGGGTTGAAGTAATAGACTCTCAGATCCGCTTCATTCACTCCAGATGCCGCGACCTCGGCATCAGTATAATGGATCGTGATGGTCATCTGAGTGATCTTCCCGCTGAGATCAGCGCTCTCGATGGTAATGTACTTCCCCAGCACCTTGTAGGTTGAACTTGAGGGCGTTGTGGAACCGGACGGCGGAGAGCTGTACTTCGTGACCGTGACCGAGGAACCTGCGGTGATGTCGGTATTCGGAGTGATGTCCAGGGACGTGTCGGCCTGCCCCGTGAAATCCTCTGTCGTAGACGTCCCACTTGTAACGAGAGGAGTCTGCCTGGTGTCGGACCCCTCGAACCCCGCGGGGGTGGTCACCGTGAACGTCACGTCCAGGACCGAGGTGGCACCATCGAAGATCTGCACCCGGATATCCCCGGATGTGGCGCCCTGGAGGAAAAAGTTCAGGTTCGCGGGATCTTGAGGGGCGGGAGTTCCCGAGACGTTGCCCTGAGCCACGAGGGTGACACCTACCGGCCCGATGGCATACGGTGTACCCGTGAACTCAATCAGATCATAGACCTTTTCGTGGATATTCTGACTCGAAGTCACGGTAAGATCAGGACCATAACCAGGACCTCCAATTGCGACCGTAACGGGGGGGGCCGTCGTTGTTTCTACATGCATGCTCAATTGCTGCACGTTCGTCCCTGTTGCGCTAAGAGAGGTCGTGCCTGCCTGGAACCCGAAGGGCATGGAGAAGTATTGTATCCTGTAGCCACCCGCGGTGGTATTCACGAGGTTGGTGGAAGAGATCGCGATCTTGAAAACGTCGTTGTTTCCGAGACCGTAAACTGAGATGCTGATAAGATCGCCGGGTTTGATGCTGGTGGGAGTGTTAAGCGTTGCGCTGAATGCCGATGCCGGCGTGATCATCAGGAGGATCACCACCACAAGGAGAACCGGCAGGATAACCCTTTCTATCCTCAAAATTTTTGTTCTTGCCATATCGATATCCCTCATTCATGAAATGAATACACCTTACCATACCAAATCTCTTATATATATAATTATCTCTTCATCATTCTTCCCCTCTCCAGGAAAGGGCAGGGATATCTCTTCCTTGAGCAATTGTTCCATGAAGAGAGGAGATTTCCCCAAAGCACGGGATTTTTTCGGCCCCGGGCCACATCTGCAAACCCCGGCCGCCTTTGAGGCAAAAGAACGGACACGGCCTAGGAAACCATTTCCGGTATCGGCGAGCACGGCTCTCCATTCTTTTATAAGAGATCCCGGGCGTACCTTCTGTGGATGGAGAGAGCAGGGCCGGAGAGCAGGGTATTCGATATCCTGGCAGATGCATTTTTCAAGGAGAAGGTTTCCCTCGATCTGAAGGCCATCTTTCTCTGGGTGATGGCAACGGTCGGTGCCATCTACATCCCGGTTCTCCAGGATACGCCCGCCAGGGTGCTCCTTGGTCTTCCCGTGATCCTCTTCATCCCCGGCTATCTGCTCATCGCCACCCTGTTCCCGGGGAAGAGAGATCTCGATACCATTGAGCGGGTTGCACTCTCATTCGGCCTTTCCATCGCCATCGTCCCCCTCGTTGGCCTTGGCCTCAACTACACTCCCTGGGGGATACGCCTTGACCCGATCGTGATCTCCCTCGTTGTTTTCATCCTCGTATTTGCGGTCCTTGCCCATATCCGGCGGGCCGGTCTCCAGGCGAGTGAGCGGTATGCGCCTCCCATCCGCGAGGTGCTCTCGGCGGCGAGAAGGGAGCTCTTCCCTGCGGAGTCCACCCGCCCCGATCGTATCCTCTCCGTCCTCCTCGTCCTTGCCATCGTGGCAGCCATCGGAACCACCATCTTTGTCATCGCGGTACCGAGGGAAGGGGAGAGATTCACCGAGTTCTCTATCCTCGGCGAGAAGGGGATGGCAGGGGATTACCCGACAAGAACCCTGGCCGGGAAGAATAACTCGATGTATATCGGCATCGGGAATCACGAATACCGCACCGTGAACTACACCGTGGAGACCTATCTCCTGGCCATGCACTTTGATGAGGTCCTCAACACGTCAAGGATCGATTCCATGGATATGCTCTACCGGTTCCAGGTACCGGTGGCCCACAACGAGACCACCATCCTTCCCTATTCCTTCGTTGTGCCCGGAACAGGGTATAACCGGATCGAGTTCCTCCTCTTCAATGAGACCGTTCCGGACGAGAGCATCACAGGAATGGAACGGATCAACCGGAGCTACCGGGACCTCCACCTCTGGCTCACGGTGTATCCACGGTAGCCGGGCACAAGATCATGGTGACCGAACGCCGGTCTGATGAGGGGGAACAGGAACGGACCTCGACAACCTGTCCCATGCTCTCGGCAAGGAGGCATGCAAACATGCTGCACACGGGGCATGGATTCATGGTGCAGCACCTGGGCGATTCCTTTCTCATCGCATCGCATCCATCCATGAACCGGTAGCCCTTCATGGTGAGAGTGACGCAATCCCCGCTCCATCCGCCGTCAATGGCATCTGCAATCCCGAGAACCTCCTCACCGATCTCCCGGGCAAGGACGACCCATTCCTCCACGCTTCCCGAGAGGATAAGCTTTGCATTCTCCCTGGTCCAGGCAAGGAGGGGTGCTCCCGACGGGACAGTGAGGACACCGTTTGCATCCTCTTCGGAGACAAAGGAATCTCCCGTCGCGGGAGAACGGGAGTATGCGGTTACCGGGATGAACTGCATGGTCGATCCCCGGCTCTCGCGCATTCCAGGAATGAGGTAGGAGTTGCCTTTCAGCCCCAGATCTGCGCATACCCTGCAGAGGTTGATGCATCCCTGCACGGGAAGCAGTCCCGCAATCCGGGGATCTACCGGATCCCCCCTGGAGAGGATGATGAGCATGATGGAGGTGATGATGCAGACCACCGCGGCGAGGATGAGAGACGCCGTGGTGAGATCCCCGCGGTTCGTGAGGAGGGCAAGAGAGATGAGGAGCACGGCGGCGAGGGCACAGGCGAGGGATCCCGTCCAGTACGGGTCAAGGCGGGAAACTTTCATGAGGATCCCCCGGCAAGGACCCGCTGCTGTTCATGCTCCCGTACCGTGAGGCCAAAGAAGATACAGAGAAGAAAAACCCCTGTGATAATGCCTGAAACGAGGACGTTCCGGATACCCAGGATCAGTGCAAGGGAGGCAGAGGCCCCCAGGGTGTAAACCCCGAACCAGGCGACATCCTTCCTGCCCGCGAGAAGGTGCAGCTCTGCCAGGATCACCCCGATGAGGAGGCACTGGAGGGGGAGGATACTCAAGGAGAGCCCGGTTCCTGATACCACCACAAGGAGTTCGCCGATACAGAGAACCAGGAACTCAGGATCCCCCACCCTTCTTCCGGCCACCATCACGGCAAGGAACGCGATGAACAGGGGAGGTATGAGGTACCAGAGGGGTGAGACCGGGAGGGCTGCACCGAGCAGCCCGCCAAAGAGGAGGACGAGGAGAAGGTGAAGGGTGCCCTGGTTCATGGGAGTGCCTCCACCCTCTCCCAGAGGAGCCCGTCGCGAGGGAGGAACCGGAATGAATCCTGCCCCCCTGTCCGCAGGGAGACCCGTGCCTTCATCGTGTCGGCGATGGCGGTGATGGCGCGGACGTGGCTCACATCCCCCTCGAGAAGGGAGAAGATGATGATCTCTTCCCGGTTGAAGAGCGAGAGCGCGCGGGCCACCTGCCCGTAGAAGAGCGGGAGGGAAGAATCCTTCAGGTGCGATTCGTAGCGGAGGAGGAGTGCACGCCTGAATGCTTCAATCTCCGGCGGGATCTCTGCAGGCCCACCGGCCCGGAGCATGCGGATTCTCATCCTGAGATCGCGCCGGTTCAGGACACGGTAGGCGTGAGAGGAACGATCCACGGGATGGAGGTTATCCCGGAGGTTGGCCAGGGCCACCAATACATGCTTCTCCTCCGAGACCATGGCCAGGATATTCACGCCCGAGATGAGGAGGTATGCGGCATGACCATTGGAACGTATGGAATGTTCGACGGATCCCGCAACTCCCCTCACCATGCGGTGAAATGCCCGGGGATCGTACGGGACACCCCTGTCCGGGAGATCGATGATGAGGAGCGGGCTTTGCCGCATGATTCCCATGTATTCCCGGATCAGGAGTTTCTCGTGCTTTGCCGAGAGCTTCCAGTCGATCTGCCTGAGGTCATCGCCCGCAGAGTACTCCCGGAACCCGCGTATCCCGAGGCCGGTGATGAATGCGCTCTTCTCAATCTCCCGTGTCCCGAACTCGCTCTGGCGCCTGGAGGTCTCGAAGTCCGGACGGGGCTGCACAAGGATCTCCGTCCCTCCGAAACCGGGAGCGGTGAGGAGGATCTCCCTCGCGAAGAACCGGTCCGCGATCCGGAGGGAGATACCCGGGAACTTCAGGGTTCCATGGACCTTTGCCATGATCTCGTACGTGAGGGGGATCTCCAGGGGCACCTGCACCTCCGTCCCCGTTACTTCTGCGTCCAGGGTCCCCTGGTGCAGGAAAATGCCGGGCGGCAGGATCTCCCTAACGGCCACGGCCACACGGGGAGGTACCGCGAGGGTTACCGTGGTCGCGATGCGGGTGGTGTTCATTTCAAGGATAAGGTGTCGGTCAAGGGATCGCTCCACTCCGAGGGATCCGGTTACGGTCCTGCAGGCCCGGTCGAAGAGGATTGAGCGTGCTGCAATGACCCAGAGAAGGCTGATCCCGATGAAGAGGGGGATCTCACCATCCGTGGCAACTGCCATTGCCACAAAGAGGATGGCAAGGGCAGCGATTCCCTGGGTCAGGCGCGTGCCGGGCACAACTTACAGCACCTCGACCGATTCCAGGATCCCCTGCACCACATCTTCCGGCGTGAGGCCCTCGATCTCAGCCTCGCTCGTGAGGATGAGGCGGTGCCGGAACACCGCCCCGGCAATGCCCTTGATATCGTCCGGGACGACGTACGTCCTGCCATGGAGCATTGCCATTCCCTTTCCACCCCTCACAAGGGCGATGGATGCGCGGGAGGAGGCCCCGAGGTCCACGTCGGCGTGCTCGCGGCTCGCCATGACGAGGTTCCGGATGTAGTGCAGCACCGGTTCCTCCACATGCACCCGGTTCACGGCTTCGATGCAGGCGGATATGGATTCGGAATTGAGGAGCGGTGCGAGGTTCGCGGAGAAGGTGTCCCAGTTGAGGGTTCCCCCATCCACCTTCCGTACGATCTCGAGCTCCTCGGACGCGCCGAGGTGCGTGGATGTGAGGCTGAACATGAACCGATCGCGCTGGGCCTCGATGAGCGGGAATGTCCCCTCGAATTCGTAGGGGTTCTGGGTTGCCATGGCAAAGAAGGGATGGGGAAGGCCGAGGGTGATCCCGTCGATGGTTGCCTGCCGCTCGCTCATGGCCTCGATAAAGGCGCTCTGGGACTTGGGGTTGATCCTGTTGATCTCGTCCACGAGGAGGATGTTCGCGAAGATGGGGCCCTTCCTGAGGGTAAAATCCCTCTTTGCCATATCGTAGATCCGGACGCCGATGATATCTGCCGGCTGGAGGTCGATGGCTCCCTGTACGCGGTTGAAGCTGGACCCGGTGATGCATGCAACGGATTTTGCGATGGTGGTCTTGGCAGTTCCCGGGACCCCCTCGATGAGGATGTGACCCTCGGAAAAGAGGGCGATGAGGACGAGCTCGATGAGGTGCCGGTTCCCCACGATGAACTCGGCGAGCTTTTCCATGATCTTCTGCGAGGTCGACGAGATCCCGGTGATGGTCTTCTCGAACGGTTCGGTCGCCATAATTCTCCTAGAGCATGCGGCGCACCCACGCGACGATCAGGACCAGCACGCCGGCGGCGATGATCCCGAAGTTTGCGGCCGGATCCTTCTCCGCGGAGTGGAGGGCAAGGCTCACTCCCTCATCATCGGCCGTGCGGGAGTTGATCTGGTCGATGAGTACCGGTGAGGTATTGGTGACCAGGGACGAAATAAATTTCCGGTTGTCCCACCCACTTTCAGGAAAGTACATCGCATTGATGAAGATGCCTGGATCTGCAAACACGATGAGCTCCCCCCTGCCGACCCGATCCCGGGCCAGAACCCTATGCCGGCCCAGGGGTTCGCTGGAATCGATCTTCCCGTTGCCGTTCTGGTCGATCCAGCTCATGAAGGAGCTGGTCATGAGGGGCTCCCCCCCTTCGACCGAGGCGGGCTCATTCAGGACCATGCGCGACGGATCACCGGGGACAGTCGAATTCTTCACCCTGGTGACAACTACCATACCTGGATCGTCGTATTCCCTGTCGAAGCTCAGAAGGGGGCTTCCGATGATGACGATACTGCTCCCCACCCCCCTGAGAAGCCCGTTTCCGGTCCCGAAATCGTCAGCAAGGAATATGGTATTCCCATCTTCCAGGTACCGGCGGTATGCCGCGATCTCATCCGGCCTGTAGGGCCGTCCGGGTGCGATGATGAGGAGCAGGGTGCCGCGGGAGGATTCAAGGGCTGAAAGCCCGGTTACATCGATGACCCGGTTCCTGTCGAGATCCGAGAAGAACCGCGAGGTCCCGTTCCACCCGAGGTTGTACCTGCTGAAGTCCAGGGTGTTCGCCGAGAGGTGGATGGAGGCGAGGAGCAGCGAGGCGGTGATGAGGAGCCCCACGAACCAGAATACCGGCCTCATCGGCCATCCCCCTCCAGGACTGCCCGGGTCTTCTCCATGGAATCCTCGAAGCCGCCCCGCGCCCTCTCATTTTTCAGCCCGGCGTAGCGTATCCGCTCGTAGCAGCGGACGAACCTGTCAAAGATCTTCCCGTAGGTCCGGTCGGTGCAGGCGCGGGCCATCTCCCGTGGTGTAAGGAGGGAGGGGTTCCCTATCCCCGCGTGCATGCCGATGATACCGGCGAAACGGCGGTACACCCGGTGGGCGGCCCCCGAGAGGCCGAACTCCCGCAGGGTCCGAAGATACAGGGCGCGGAGGGGTTCATCCATGGGGAGCGGAAGCGGGACCTCGAGGAAGAGGTCCATGGATGGAACCGGGGATCCTCCCGGGGCCTCTCCCGGAGGGGAGGAGGGTGACGGACGGGGAACCGGGACCGGCCCACCCCGCACGCCTTTCCTCAGGTAGCCAAGGGCTGCCACCGCGGCCATGAGGAGGATAAAGGCGATGGGAAGTACCCGGGCAACAGCGCCAACCACGAGATCCGCGAGACCTCCCGGGGGCTCCCCGGGGCTGACGGGGGTCCCGTTGGCATACCGGGCCCCCGCTGCCTCCCTCACCGACGGGATGCCCTCCCCGGTCGAGGTGACCTCGTAGGTTGCGCTCACCGACGGGTTGATGGGATAGGTCGCGTTCGCGAACTGCGCGGCAAGACGGTGGGTCCCGGCCGGTAATCGGAGCACGGTCCTGAAGAAACCCGATGCATCCGTGGCCGTGGCGATGGAATCATGCCCCTCCCAGAGGAGATCAACGGGCGCGCGCCTGACCGGCCGGTTGGCGGTGAGGTATCCCCTGCAGATGACGTTGGAGGTGTTCTTCACGGCCTCCACGGTCAGGTTGATGGTGGAATCGACCGGCTCCACCACCAGGATGCGGGGTTCAGCCATGATGCCGGGGGATTCGGCTCCCATGGAATGGTTCCCTGCAGGGACGAGCTCGACGGTAAAGAGGGTGGAGAAGGCGCCCCTCCCGTCTGTTGCAAGCTCTGCGACGGAACGGTTGTCCAGGGTGAGGGTGACCGGGCCCCCTTCCCCGGACAGGGACCCGAAGATCCGGATTTCGTCCAGGTACCTGCCCGTGTCGGGATCGAGGATGAGGGTGAGGGCAGAGCGATTCGAGGGGGTCAACGAAGTGGCCAACTCCTGCGCGCGCATCCCCTGGGTGCGATCGATATCCCCAACGATCCCCGCGAGCTCGGCAACCGACTCATCGTAGGTACTGTTCTCGAGGCCTTGGCGGGCGCTTATGGACGTGACGGCACGGGACTCGTTCAGGTAGCGCTCCTGGAGGGTATGGATCCTCTCCCTCAGGGATTCCCCCTGGTAGGAGATGGAGACGAGCGCTCCAGACTGGTTCTCTTCCCGGTACCTGACCTCCAGGGAGGAGAGGTCATTGAAGTAGGAGGTGGTGTTCGCCAGCTCCCGGAGGATCACGGCCTGGCGCTCCTGGCTGTCGAGGAAATCCCGGATCTCGGTCTCGTTCATGTCAAGGTTGATGATGAGGTGCTGGAGATCCCCCTGCCTCCGGACGTAGTCCATGATATCCTGGCGTGCTTCATCGAAGTTGTCGGACCGGATGGAGACCATGATGGGGCCGGTATAATCGAGGAGGTCCTGCATCACCGGATAGAGGGTCGCATCGCTGGAGAGGACCTTCTCCTTCATGAACTCGATATTCAGCTGGCCCTCCCGGGGATAGGTGACATTCTCCGGGGTAAAGACCACGGGCAGGGGGGCGATCCTCGCGATGGCGATGAATGCCACGAGGATGAGCACGCCGACACTCCCGTAGCGGACCAGGGCCTTCATCGGTTCAGGATCTCCAGGACTTTCTGGGCGACAATGCCACCGAAGATGACGATCCCGATGGCGATCAGGTACTTCATGTACTGCAGGTACCGGGCCTGCGAGAAGCGGGTGTCAATGAGCTCGACGATGACCAGGATGCCGATGAGCCAGAGGACAAAGAAGATTTCCAGGTCAACCCTTCCCGAAAGGATGATGAAGGCTATGATAATACAGAGCCAGACGACCAGGGCGATGACGGCAAGCTGGGATTTCCTCATGGCCGGTATCATGTAAGTCTGAAGATCTGTTTATTAATGCTTATCCTCATGGGTTCTGTTAAGTTGGTGGGGCTTGAAAAAAGGTGTTAAGTATCGGGATTTCCAATCTTCTTTAAGAGCAGGAAAGAGATGGAGAGAGAACAATCACGTCGCCACTAGACGGAGTCTAATGACGGATAAGGGGCAACGGCAATGTTCATAAAGTTTTCACTGGAACAAGCGGTTATTGCGCTCATATTACTCGAGTTAATTCTGAGCGCGATATTCGTTTTAGTGGGACATCTTATTGGAAGTGCATATTTTCGTGGGGTTGGAGTTGGATTGATAATCTCTTGGGTGACAAGCGCAATAGCTTATTTTAAAGTGTCACGGCAACCCAAGCCTTGACTTCCTCAACCAAAAAAGACCCGACGGTTAACAGCAGACCTAAAGTCCCGCCAACTTAACAGAACCTCCTCATGGGAGGATCTCCGCCCCTGCCATGGGCCGGCAGGGAAATCCGGTCTCTTTCATGCTGCCAGAGGGGATTTCTCCCTGAATTCAGCCAGAAAGGGGGATATGCTCGATCCAACCCTGCGACAGGGAGGTACATCCGGGCCCCCCGAGACGGTCATCGATAGGGAACGGAGGGGCGACTTCCTGGGCTCCACGGTCCAGATCATCCCTCATATCACCGACGAGATCAAGGCCTCGATCGGGCGGGCGGCGGGAAAACCCGTCGATCACCTCTCCCCATCTCCCTCCTCAACCGTATCTCCCGTGCTGCGTTTTCCCATCATCCTGAAACTCAATTTTTATGCGTCAGCACTCACTACATATCAAATGTGTTCATCGAGCACATCGTGTATTCAGCAGCCATCGCTGTCATCGTGGGGATGATCTTTGTCCGCTTCACGGGCAGGGACCCCTCGTGGATCATCATCCTTCTAACATATTTTCCGGATCTTGATGAGATTGGGAAGATTCCGTTCATTACAAATGATGTCCTGTTTCCCATGGTGATTCACCACGGCGATTTCCATACCCTGGGAAACCTTCTCGTCGCATCCCTGGTATTTGCGGTTATCCTCCACTTTGCCGGGATGCGGTACTTTGACGGATTTATCTGTTCGGCGATCGGGCTTGGGGCTCATTTCTTCGAGGATGCCCTCGTATATAATCCGGCGTATGCGTTTTTCTGGCCGCTTTCTTCCCAAAAGTTTGGAATTGGTTTATTCCCCGCGACACGGAATTTCTTCGGGGTTGCGAATACGACAACCCTTTTGATTGGTGTTATTTTATTCTTAATTGCGTGTGCGGTCAGGACGTATTTCGAGGGGAAGGGATGGTACCGGACGTTTTTCCGTTTTGGTAGGATGTAATTACATGGTGAAGTCGGGCTGTTCTTACAACTATGTTTCATGTCGGCATATGCGGTTTTTGGGAAAAAAAGAATTTCAAATCTCATTGTTTTTCACGTAAATGTTATACAATGAAACCAGATCAGGATCAGATTTCACTTTATATCCATAATAGGTGATTAGAACCAGAATTGATAAAAAGATGATATATATTGCTGGGATTTGAATGATTTCTAAAATAAGAATCAATCCACATCCTGGAAGAGCGCTAATACAGTTGGTCATCAATATTCTTTTTATTCTTTGCCAGTTTACTCCGGCTTCATTCATAAGAGAGAATACCATATATCCATAAACAAATATTCCTGATAAAGCAAAGAGAAGGAGAGCAATAAAGACACTTCCTATGATACCTCCAATATATATTGAGATTAGGCGGGTGATAAAATTTAACGAATTTACTTTTAATCCGAATTTCTGGTTCTCTAAAACAATCCATAATGTACTAATAGGGGATGAGATGAACCAAATGAATGCCCATATGCTTAGAATCTGAACATATATTCCTGCTTCATGCCAAGTAGATCCAAAAACAATTCCAAAGAGATCTCCACCTATTATTGTTAAAAGGAATATGGGCACTATCCCCAAAATCATAAGTAATTTGAACACTTTTTCAACAATTTCACCCAGTGTTCCACCAAATCTGGCAAGGGAAGCCCGTTGGAAAAAAACCTGTGCAATAGCACCGCCAATCAGACTCATAGGAAATTGTATCATCATCATGCCAAGTGAATAGTATCCAACAACTGTGGTAGAAAAGAAATAGGCTAACAGGAAAATTGGGACCTGCCATGAAATCGTATTTAGCAAGGCAGACCAAGTATCATATTTTGGAAAATTGCTGAACCGTTTGAAAGATTCGATTATTCCTTTCTGGGTTATTTTTTGTTTGAAAAAGGAAAGATGGTCTTTCAAGATGGGGATCCCGAGCGTGAATGCTGATGCCATCTGCCCAAGAATATATGCACCAATGAGAACCCCGCCGGATGCGATTCCAGCAAAACCGGCCCCCAATTGCGTTCCTTTTGCTGTGCACGAATTTGCCACCTGTGCAATTGATAACCTTTGAAAGTTCTTTGACCTGGTATTCAAGTAATTTAAAGCGAGGAGCGTTCCGCTGATAAAAATTGTCAGCGGGATTAACCAGAAAAACGGGCTAAGCTGTGGGGTTTTCAGAAACAGGATAACTGGTTGCTGTAGTACAAAAAGGAAAGGGATTGAGATGACACTGATTAAAATCACGATAATAATACATAAGCAGAAAATATTTGCCGCTTCTTCGTCTGATTCAGGGAGCAGTATAGCAAATTCGTACCGCAAACATGCGACGACACCAATAATACTCGTAATCGATGTGAAAAGCGCTAGAAGACCAAAGGCTTCAGGACCATATAGCCTGGTGATAAGAGGAGATGTAATGATTGCGATGATCTGAGCAACAGTAGTGCCAGTAACGAGTGTTAAAACGTCAGCTGCAAAGGGAGATGGGCGAGACGATGCGGGAACTTTGGGTGGCATATGGTCAGTAACTTTATTCGGGATTATCAGGTGATTATATATCGATTCTTCTGTCATGAGTTTATACTATGGTTTAATCAAAAAATTACGATAAGATTCCCGGTGCCCGAAATGGTTCTTCCATATTTTCGAGATGGCCTTGGTATGGTCGAAGAAACCAGCTAATATGATTATTGAAACCCTTTATTTGTTGATTCTGCTAATAATTTTCTGATACACCTCCAATTCTTGTTTTAATCGAAAATCCCAACTTCTTTGTTGAATTATTGTATTTCTAGCATTAAGTCCTAAAAATTCACGGAATTTTTCATTTTGATATAATAATTTTAAATTATCGACAAACCCTTCAATATCTCCGGGTTTCGAAATAAGACAATTTTCTTTATGCGTTAATATTCCCTTATTATTGTGAAAAAATATAACAACAGGTTTTGCACATGCCATAGCTTCCTGGATAGATCGATTAATATTGCTGATCAGGGATGTTCCGATGATTACATCCGATGATAACATTTCATTCCTTGTATCTTCGATACTAAGGCTACCTAAAAAGAGAACATTTTCTTGGATTCCCATCTCTTTGACAAATTCTTTTAATTGGTCCATTTCACTACCCGTACCTGCTATTTTTAATTTTAAATTTTTTGGCCGAGTGAGCAATTTGAAAAATTTTTCAAATATAACTATTCCTAGATCAACTCTTTTCGATTGTTCTAATCGATGTGGGGATAGTATAATAAATCCATTCTTTTTTTCGACAATATTTAAAGGCGAATATAGATCTGTATCAATGGCATGAAAGACAATTTTGAATTGAATGTTATTATTCTGAAGTAAGGCGAATAGTGAATCACTCAAGGTTCCATCGTCAAGAAGTAACACAAAATTTGGCTTAAAATATCTTAAAATACCTTTTCGAAAAATGATCGTAAACAATTTGGACCGAATTGGTACATCTTCATTTAACGGGTTCCCATGGGTCATTATCACAACCGGAATAGTAATTCGCTCTATTTTTAAAAATAAATTAATAATTATCCCTAGGTCGAATCTATGGATATGAATTATGTCGATAGATTTATGACTTTTATTTAGTTCGATTATTGCCTTGGTAATATTATACGCATAAAAAATAAGATTTAATGTTGAAACACCAGGAATTTTGCTCCATTGTTGATTTTGGATTAAATTATATCTAATTCGCGTGATGGGTACTAAGAACTCATCATCAAATTTTGAATATTCAGCGTTTTCATATATAGGGCAGATTAGAGTTTGTTTCGCAATAAAAGGATCAATTTTATGAATCAATTCAATAACATGAGTAACAGAGCCTCCTTGAATTGGGTAAAAATCAGTGACAATTCGTAATAGTGATATTGGAATTCTTTTATTTTGAATTTCCTTTTCCATTATTATCTCCAATCCTTAAACATATTTGATATCATACTAAAACTATCGACAATATGGTTCATCCCAAATGAGGATTGAACTCATAAATCTTTAAATCATCATTTGAATAAATATTGTTATTATTTATACCATTAAAGAATCTTGAAAAATCCTGAGGAGTGTAACTCCATAAGTCTGAAAATTCAGGATTGACACGCTCATCATAGAATCTCCCTTGTTTATTGAGAATAAAATAATATCGAGATTCTGAATAGAGTTGATTAAAACTTTCATTGGACTGATAACCGAAATGTTTAGGTAGAGGATTTGTTTCATAATAAACAATGTTCACATTCGGTACATCGACCCCATAGAGTGCATCATGAAACCGTTTTTGTGAGAGTCCCAGTTCAAATATTTTGAGGGCCTCATCACGAAACGAAAAAAAGGTTCCCATACCCTTATAATCACTTTCAGTAACTTGTTGGTTTGAATTGCGGGTTAATGGGGATAAATAGAGGGTAAATACAGAAAGATAAGTAAGAGCCATTATTATTCCTATGATAAATAAAATATGCAGCATTTTTTTAAGAGTCACATATTGAATATCCGATATTATATAAGCAAACCATCCTGCAATAATAAAAAATGAAAATACGACAGCAAAGTTGTAAATTCTTATAAATCCAAAAGATCCATTCACGAAAAGCATTGCTATTGCGAGAAAAAATAAAATAAAATAACTATATACAATTATTTGCATTATCTGCCATCGTTTCTTTTCGTCCTTATTTTGATTTCGATAAGTTGTGAAAATCCAAAAAAGCGCCATAAAAAAAAGAATGCCAATAATAATTTGGATTCCATAGGTATAAAATACGTGTCTTATTAAAAGAAAGGGATCTATGCCGTATTCTAAATAACTCATCTGTCGGGTAAATTCAGAAGTCATCCCACCATTACCTAAAATAGATTGAATAATCGGATTTACAGTCTTTATCAACGTATAAAGATACGAACTCCAAGAAAGAAAAAGAAGAACGAATATAAAAAATAAAAAGAAGGGAGAGAACTGAAAAGACAACTCTTTTCCTTTCAAATCTTTATAAATTATTAAAATTGCTAATAAAATCATCGCAAGAACAGCTACCAATGGATGAAATAATGCCAATAAAACAGTGGTTAGTAAAATTGCAAAATGGAATGATTTTGATATGAAAGGGGATATCATTCGGAAAATTAGATACAAGAAAAATGGAAAGAAAAGCAAAATTTGACAAAACGGGGCAAATGCCATAAAATTATTCCCGAAACAGAGAAGGGAACCAAAAATAAGAGTAAGAAAAAAAACTTCTCTGCTTTTAGAGATTACCTTTGCCAATGGTATCCATGCAATAAGATAAAAACTTGAAAAATACAGTGGAATTACATAGGTAATTTGCTCAATAGATAAATTGGTAAAGTATTGTAGTATTATCCCAAATATGTGATCAAGAGGATAATAATTGGAGCCAAGATTAGAATTTGTGATTATATCACGCATATATCCGATATGGGTTAAAACATCACCAGATCCATTTATGAAATACCCTCTCATTAAAGGGAGACTAAGAAGAATAAAATCTGCAGTAAAAATTAGCACAAAGCCAAATATCCAATTATTCTTTGTTTTTTCACTATGAAAAGCTGATAATAATAAAATGCTCTGGCCTGAAAATATAGCAATTATGATGAATAACCAGAATATCCAGGGATAAGCATCATACAGAGAGAATTCATAACCTGAAATAGGGGGTGCTAGAAGAATGATTAATAGACAGAGAAGGATTAAAACAAATCCAAAAAGTGTCAATAATCTACAAATACGATTATATTCAATAGAGCCCCTGAATAAGTTACTCTGCGATTTTTTCAAGAACATGACGCCATCGTTCCACAGTCTTCTCAAACGTAAAATTCTCTTCCACAAACTGCCGTCCATTCTCCGCAATTCTTTCCAGGTCCGAAGAATTCAGGGCTCTAATCACATTCGCCGCAATGCATCCCGGTGAGTTATTCTCCATAATAAACCCCGTCTTCCCATCTTGGATAATATCCGGAATCGCCCCAACCGGCGTTGCGAGCACCGGTGTTTCGCAGGCCATAGCCTCGAGCATGATGTTCGGGAGACCCTCAGTGTAGGAGGGAAGAACGAGAAGCCGAAGCTGGTTTAGATGCCAGGGGAGATTGTCATAGGAAACCCAACCGGGGAGGTTGACATGGGCAGTGAGTTTCTGCGCCTGTAGGAACACCTCAATACTATCTTTCAACGGCCCATCCCCCCCGATGAGTACACAGAGATCTGTTCGGTCGTCAAGAATGGTAGGTAGGGACCGGACAAAGTTCTGAATGCCTTTCTCTTCACTCAAGCGCCCGATGTAACCGATGAGTGGGGGGCGGGCGGATAAGGGCGTCGTGACGGCAAAGGTGTCGAAATCAAGGAAGTGTTGATGGGCGATGATAATCTTGTGACAGTAAGGTTCAAGTTTCCACTCAGAAATGAGTCTTGGGGTGTAAACTACAATTTTATCTGCCAATGCTGATTTAATTGCAGATAATATTTTAACTATATTCCTAAAGGGATCATGAACGAATGTAGAATCTTTTATTGTTGAACCTAAAATCAAAATAATAACTTTCTTTTTCAGTAATTTTGCAATGAACATAACGATAATTTCACGTTCTCCACCAAAAATAATCCAATAATTAATTTTTTTCCCAACTTTTATTATTATCAAGGATGCTTTTATCTGACCATATAAATTTCTTATTACTTTCAAAACTGTATTCCCAATTTTATAACTGACATCGTACACCTTGAAGCGAGACTCGTTTTTGAATTTTTTATACCCTTCATTACCGGTGACCAATACGAATTCTGTTGAAATATTGAATAGTATTTCAACCAGATTTGACAATGGTATTACGCTAGCTTTTGCTATTGGCAATGTTAATATCCCTATTCTTAGTTTTCTCTCCTCCATGGAAACTCTGTTTTATTTTCAAATTAAGTCATAATATCTTACACATTTTTTAATTCAATGCTGTATTTGATTTTTATATAATTTTGAGATGTCTGAGAACACTTTAAGATATTGTTCCGAAATTATTTCCCAATCTAAGTTCGTAAGAGTATACATCCTTGCATTCTTTGCGTGATCCGAATGCCCCGACTTCAAATAATTCAAAATTTCATCTGCGGCCTTTTGAATCTCACTAAAACGAACAACAATCCCGCAATCAGCATCTTGTACCATCTCCAGGTTCGGAATATCTGATACAATACAGGGTAAACCCGTTGACATCGCCTCCAGAAGTGTCAAAGGTGTACCTTCATACTTTGAAGTCATAATAAAGTAATCAGAGCACGCATATAGATCAGGAAGTTCTTGGTTGTCCACATGACCTAAGAATTTGATCTTTTGGATCCCCATCTTCTTTGCAAGTCTCTGGGTAGAATCAAGGAGTTCCCCTTTTCCGGCAATACAGAGCATAATCTTATCCAATTGTTTTTCAAGAACAGAAAAAACCTCTAGCATCATGTGGGGCTGCTTTTGCGGAGTCAGTCGTCCGACGCTTAAAAGAATTACATCCTCTTCAGGAATCCCAAACTTTTTTCGAATGATATTTTTATTTTCTGAAGGATGGAATTTTTTTATATCGACCCCATTGGGTATGTAAATGATTCGGTCTTTATCGATTCCGATTTCCGAAAGTTCACTGCAAACCGGTTGCCCAACACCAGAAAAGATTGTCGAAGATTTCATCCGTAACAAACAATTCCGCTCAATCAACGCCACGAGTTTTTTATATATACGCAGATAGGCAGAACTGCCTACCTGGAAAAGCGATTCACCATAATATGTTGTATGAATTGTTACAAGACTGTGGTGAAAAGGATTTGATATGGTAAAAAATGGATTGTGGAGCCATACTGCATCATAGTTATTTTTTTTAAAAAAACGAGAGACTTGATACCAAAAATAAAGGAGGCCTATAATCCCCATTTTTTGTATAAGAGAATGACTCCCCAACTGTATATCTGGACCATTTGGTGAACAAACTGTACAATCCACACCGTTTTGTTTGAGTACTTTGACCACATTATAAACTACGTTGGCAATACCTGAACCATGAGGATAATATTCAGAGGCGCAGACAAGCAATTTCATTCAATTTTTCACACAATGATTTGTTGAGTGATAGTTTTTTATGATTATTATGGCATCGATATTTATTTGAAGCAATGGTGACCATTTCAATGGCTATTTTTTTGGATTAAACGCGTATATAGATCTAAATATTCATCAATTATTTTATCCCAAGTGTAATTATTTATGACCTTCTCCTTCCCTGTTGATGATAATCGATTCGCCAATTCATTATCCTTTAACAATCTTATTATTGCATCTGCCAGTGCCTGTTCGTCCTGTGGCGGAACAAGTAAAGAAGACTCGCTAAAGTGATCTTTAATTCCAGGAATATCTGAAGCAATAACGGGTAATCCAAAATAATATGCCTCAAGTATTACTGTTGGAAGCCCTTCAGACAATGAGGGTACAATTAACATTTTTGAGGATTTATAGGCTTTAATTAAATCAACAAAAGAAATTTTCTCTAAAAATATAACAGTGTCCTCCATTTTATACTCAATTATAGCTTTTCTTATTGTCTCAAGCTGATCTCCTGACCCAACAATTAATAATTTTACTTTGCTTCCTAATTCAATCGAATTTAATATTGAAAATGCTTTTATGAGATAAATTATTCCTTTTCTGGCGGATAATTCACCAACAAACAAAATTGGAACCGTATTTTCAAGCTTATATTTTATTATAAAATCTGATGTATCAATGGTATTGTGATATGAAAAGTCTTCTACACAAATCGCATTAGGAATCACTGAAATTCTATTCCTATCCATTCCAAATGATGCAATAAATTTTGCATCGGAATCTGAAAGAACTACTGCGTGATCTGCATTTTTCAATAACCAGGAAAATATAAGTTTTTCATACATTCTGACGATAAAATTCCGATAACGATCACCAAATTTCATCTGGCCATGATGTGTTAATATTAGTGGTTTATTATCAACTTTTTTTAGGATGTGCCCGAATATAGCTGCAGAACTATAAAGCAAATGAACCTGAATAAGATCGAATTTTTTTATCTCATCTTTATGAGGGAATATAAAAGCGGGCACAAGAGGATTCCTTAATGGTTCAGCAATACTAGTAAATCTTCGAATTTTTGTTCCATCAATAATTTCAATTTTTTTTGTTCGAGGGATGTTGGATGTATAAATTTCAACATCATGACCTTTTTTCACTAAATATTTACTCAAATTTCCAACATATCGTTCAATTCCCCCAGTATGGGGTAAAAAATATGGAGTGATTTGAAGGATTTTCATAATCACCTCAAAGTTTTCATGAACATGATAGAGGCACTCGAATATTCATAACGGTACGTTTTTTAATTAGTCAAGTCGTTCCGATGACGATCGCTATCATAGATACTCGTGATGGAACCCATCAATCTTGGTGACTTCCATCATGATCCAGCTATCTTCTGCCGTTTCAGGATTTGTACCAGGGTATTCAGGATGAGACCCGATATGATGAGCAGCAGCCCGAGTAACAGGAAAATGCCGCTTATAAAAGACGGCCCGTAGGGGAGTTCCTTCGTCGAATAATATACTGAAAATGCAAAGAATCCGAATATCAGCCCGAGGGTTGTGGCAATTGCCCCGGATATCCCGAAGGTCATCATCGGTCGTTCGTACCCGATGAGGTTGATGAGGCTTCCCAGGACCTCGAGGCCATGAGAAAGGGGGTTCTGGCTGGAAGTGCTGGGGACATCGTACCTGACCTTGATCGGGATTTCGTGGACTTGAAAGGCATTCACTTGAATACATGAAAGGATCTCTGAACCTGCACTCATACCATGGTTATGGATCCTGATGGCCTGAATTGCTTTCCGCCCGTATGCACGGTATCCGCTCTGTGAATCGCTGATCTCTGTTCTGCTGGCAAAACTGGTGAATTTATCCAGCACCTTCATCCCGAAACGGCGATAGAGCGGAATATGAGAACTATTGGCGATGAAGCGTGATCCGATGACGATGTCAGCTTTTCTCTCCTTCAGGGACCTGAGGAAATCGGGGATATATTTCGGGTCGTGCTGGCCATCTCCGTCCATGATGATCAGGATATCGAAATCATTCTGCCGGGCGTACTCGAAGCATGATTTCAGGGCCGCCCCGTATCCCATATTTTCCGGGTGGGAGAGGACCTTTGCCCCTGCCCGCTGTGCAACGGCAACGGTATCGTCGGTACTCCCGTCATTGACCACGAGTATCTCGTTGACACAGGACTGGGCACGTAATATCAGGGATCCGATGGTCAGGGTTTCATTGAAGCAGGGGATAGCAAGAAGAATCCTTTTATCCGGATCGTTATCCGGCG
Source organism: Methanomicrobiales archaeon (assembly GCA_015660865.1). Classification (GTDB taxonomy): domain Archaea; phylum Halobacteriota; class Methanomicrobia; order Methanomicrobiales; family JACTUA01; genus JACTUA01. Next base: position 32,485 of record JACTUA010000006.1, read on the forward strand.
AATCCTTGAATATTTCAAGGACCGGCCGTGATATTGCGATATTCTTCTGGAGGGCTTCGATTAATTGCCGGTAATTCGAGGATATCTTCGTCTCCGAAACTGGGATGTTGGCCGGTAGATCCTTCTCGGTGAGAGGGGGCTTGATCCCGTCATCATGGGAGACCGGGCTCCTCACCTTTGTCAAATCAGCTCTTCCCCAGACGATAGGATCGATGAGTGACGGGATATACTTCGTATCATGTACGCTCGTTCCATCTATCACCGCAACGACATCCATTTTGTCCTCAATGGCTTTCACGAAGGCGGGTGTGAGGAGAAAATCACCATTCGTCTTTTCATGGGACCGGAGGAGGGAAATCCGTGGATTGCCGGAGATCACCCTGGAAAAATCGGCAACATCGGATGAATTGCCATTACTCACAACATAGACATGATCGACATAGGGGGGTATCGACGAGATTATGTCACTGTTTATTGGTGTCCCGTTATGTGCAGGAAGTATTAGCCCAATCCGATTACGGGAATACATGCGGAAAAGCCTCCTTTCGTGTTACGCTTTCGAACCGGCGGCCAGGGAGAATGCCTGACTGCTTCGCGGTAAGAACGATACCTCCAATAACGAGCTCTTCATTGTATGCGGGGATGATGACATCGACGCCGTGGAGTCTCCAGTCCATGGGGTAAGTTGATTGGACTGTATCGGATTTGATAGAAATAGATAGCGTCATATGGCATCCGAATTTAATTCTATTAAACTGGATTGATACTGGAGTTTCGGAATCCCAATTATGTTTTAATTGTATTTATATATTCCTCCATTCTATCGACGGTGAGATATGAATTTCTGCATCAGAGTTTTATTATATGAATCTTTTGTTATTTGACACTCCCAGATTTTTATAATTTAAAAGAAATTGAGTGGAACCAGCTCGGTAATGAAACTTTTTCCACCTCCTGATCCTGGTTCTGGATTGGACATAGATTTAAGAGCTCATTGTCGCGCGATTAAATAGATTAGATTATCAATTCGGGAATAGCCAGAGTTTCTTCGTCGACACCCCTCGCCTGGCCAAAGGAATAACCTGGTGAATCCGGGGATGAAAAGATATTCATTGAATGCCTGAAAATTGGTACGATTACCTCCGGGCTTCGGTTCTTTCAGCCCGGTAATCCTTCACAGAAATTCACGATCCGCTCTCCTGCATGTCCATCACCGAAGGGATTCTTTCAGTTCCGATCCCGTGAGGACATGGTTCGGGAGGCTTCAAGGATCCGGACTGGATCGGTCCCTGCGAGTATGTTGCTCCCCGCATCGATGGTCTCTGGCCGCGTGCCAAGAATGATGGTGATCATAGGGAATAGGTATGGGTGATGGCGGGTATGCTGATCGCCTCTGAGAAGGTCTCCTCGTATCCGTCGGGGAACTGGACCTTCGTGACGGTCGGGGAGAAATCAGGGCTTATCAGGGGTGCAAACCAGTAGGATTCAAGAACCCTTTCCGCTGCCGCAAAGGACAGGGCAGGAGTTGTCAGGGTTGTTACCCCGTCGGATTTTTCTACCCTTGCAAAGGCCTCCACAGTGAGACTGATGGAGTCCGTTCCCGCCGATTGGACATAGACCGGCCTGTGGAGGTTCTCCTCGAGGACCCGCTGAACCTCAAAGGCCGGATCAGCGATCCTCGTGAAGACTGCAAAGTACTCCAGCCATGAGAGGTGGTAGGTGAATGCCACATTGGCATTGCCGTCCTGATCAAGAGAGATTGTGAGGGTGTCAGCCTGGAACGCGAGAGCGGGATACGCTACGGTGGAAAGAAGCAGGAGAGCTGCGAGGATAACGGCGGTTTTCTTCATGAGGGCATCACCTGGAAAGAGACGCGTAATGGGTAAATAGGATCTCCGCAATATCAAATTATCTGATTTGCGAGGAATGTATCAGCTTCGGTCCGTCCTCAAGGATGACAGGGCTTCGAATGGAAAAGATCCAGGAAGCAATAGAATCATGCTGATGAAGATAACATTTCCTCCTTTTCCAGGGTATCTTCAAGGTGCGGCCGTCTACCGGGCTCCTTCCAGAGGATCGCTCAGGTGCCCGTCACGCACCTTCCGCCCGAATTCATGAAGGCTGCGTCTTCTTGCATCATTTTAACCGTTGAGCGAACCGCATTCAGCGCACGCGGCAGGGCAAAAGGCGGGTAAATCCACTTCCCCCGCTCAAATAACCTCAATTGTATCGTTTTTTCATGAGAAGTCCTATGCAATCAGAAATTCCTTTCAGTATCCAGTATGCGCATTATGGCCCCCAGGTGCGATAAACCGAGATGCAATGCACCTATAATGTGGACCTCTATCCGGCCGACCTGTGAGGCTGGCAAACAGAGACAGACGCCGGTTGCGTGTGGTGCCCGGCATGTGCTCCACCGTTAAGAATCTTATAATGGAATATGTTTCCCTGATGGTTTGCCTTAGCCCAGGAAGGTGAAGGGAAGAATCCCTCACCCGTTGAGGAGACTGAAGATGACCGTGAGATTCCACATGACAACCCAGATGGTCGCGAGCGTAATGGATGTCATGACCCAGAAGAATCTGTAAGGACGGACCCCTCTCCACTTCCAGAGGATACCGATTGCCCCGCTGATACCTCCAATCGCCATCACCTTGGACGTGAATAACATCGGCGGGCCATAGAGGTGAAGAAGGAGAATCATCACCCGGTTTCTTTCATGCCCGCCAAGGGAGAGGGTGCTCGCGGTGGTCATCGCGTCAGCCATCGAGATGATGGTGAAGAGGATGAGCATGATGATGAGGTGGCCATTGGTGACCCGTATCAGCCTGGGGTTGATGAACTCTTCGATATTCTCCACGGAGATCGCTGATCCCATATCCTGGAACCTCCTCATGGCGGTAAAAATAACCGGTGCAGTGCACGCCCTGGAATTTTTAAGAGATAAAACTTTCGATTTGTGATTTTGATGATGTAAAAACGTTAATTTCTCAATCCATTCTCAATTTTGTTATTAATTTGTAATTACCACGTATTTCAGATTGTATGAATCAGGTCATGAAGATGCTTCGTCTCGAAAAACGGCATATCACTACCGGCACTCCCATATCCCCGGCTCTTCCCGGGGGCAAGATGAGTACCGACGCGGGCAGGACGATGGACCAGGAGCTCGGTTACCATGAAGAGCGGAAGTATACGGGATGTCAGGGTCTGGGAGAGGGTGAGATGGTCATAGATCGGTACAACCCATCTTTCCCATTCCAAACTATTTTACCCCCTCCCGACAGGTACCGTATGGTACAGTGCCCCGGTAGGGTAGTGGACATCCTAGAAGCCTCCGGAGCTTTTGACCTGGGTTCGAATCCCAGCCGGGGCGTCCCCTTCTTTTCCCTGGATTTTGTACCCCCCATACCATACCAACGGGTTTTATTTCGGGCAACAGCGAGAATCCCGGGATGGGTCGCCTGAAACTTCCTTTCAGATTCGATCACGATATCTTCAGGACGCGATCCATCGGCGATCTCATCGAGGGGTCCAAAGGGGAACATGCCCTCAAAAAAGTTCTCGGGCCCTTTGAACTCATCATGCTCGGCGTGGGGGCAATCGTCGGGACAGGGATCTTCGTGGTCACCGGGGTAGCTGCGGCGAACTACTCGGGACCTGCCCTCGTCGTCTCCTTTGCCATCGCAGGGTCCGCGTGTGCCCTTGCAGCCCTCTGTTACGCCGAATTTGCGACCGTCGTCCCCATCGCGGGAAGCGCCTACACCTACGGCTACGCATCCCTGGGAGAGATCTGGGCATGGATCATCGGCTGGGACCTGATCCTCGAGTACTCGGTCGCCATCGCCGCTGTTGCCATCGGGTGGTCCGGGTACATGGTAAACCTCCTGCAGGGGGCTGGAATTCAGTTTCCCGCTTCACTCGCGAACCCGCCGGGAGTCGCGGGGGGCATCGTGAACCTCCCGGCCATCCTCATCATCGGGATCATCACCGGCCTCCTCATCCTGGGCATCCGGGAGAGCGCACGGGTGAACAACATCATCGTCATCGTGAAACTCTCGATGGTATCCCTCATCATCTACCTGGGGATAAGCCACGTGAACCCTCTCAACTGGACGCCGTTCATGCCTTACGGCTGGAGCGGGGTCGTCACGGGAGCGGCGATCGTCTTCTTTGCCTATATCGGGTTTGACGCTGTATCCACGGCAGCCGAGGAGGTGAGGGACCCGCAGAAGAGCCTCCCGATCGGGATCATCGGATCCCTCATCATCTGCACCATCCTCTACATCGTTGTCTCGGCGATCCTGACGGGTATGGTCCCGTACCTGGAGTTCAGGGATACGAGCGCACCGGTCGCCTATGCTCTGTCGAGGATCGGGATCACCTGGGGATCATCCCTCGTCTCGGTCGGGGCCATCTGCGGGATCACCTCGGTCATCCTGGTCCTCCTCTACGGGCAGACCCGTATCTTCTTTGCGATGGCAAGGGACGGGCTCCTCCCCTGCACCTTCGGTACTGTTCACCCGAGGCTGCGCACACCGGTGAAGGTGACCCTCCTCGTCGGCTGTGCCACCGCGGCGCTTGCCTCCCTCCTCCCCCTCACTGCTATCGCAGAGCTCGTCAATATCGGAACCCTTGCTGCCTTTATCATTGTCGCCGCAGGTGTGCTGGCGATGAGGAGGACACGCCCGGATCTGGAGAGGCCCTTTCGCACACCCCTCGTCCCGTGGGTTCCCGTGCTCTGCATCATCGCATGCTTTGGCCTCATCCTTGCTCTCCCCACCGTCACCCACCTGAGGTTCGTCATCTGGCTCGCACTCGGCCTCGTCATCTACTTCTCCTATGGCGTGAAGCATGCACGTGCGGCGGGGAGCACCCTTGACGCGTGCGACGGCGGGAGAGAGCCGGGCACCCGGGATCCCGGGGCCTGACGCCCTCGCCAGGCTCCAGATCTTATTATCCCCTTGGGATGAGTACTTCTGTACCCATGGAGCCCGCTCCCGTGGTAGAAGAGAGCCCTCCCCCGGTCCCTTCCGACCGGAAGAAATGGGCGATTATTGCCCTCATTCTCGTGATCGCAGGGATCACGGCAGCGGCTTTTCTTCCCGGTCTCCTGACGACTTCTTCCGGCGGACAGGCGCACCCGATCTCGGGAACGGTGCTCCAGACACCTATTACGCCGTCGTCCCACAGGACCCCGGGGCCGACTCTCCCTGTCTCACCCGGGGCAACCGCATCCCCAACACCGAGCGGGCCGCCTGGATTTACCGTGACCGTCTCGCCGACGCAGATCACTGCAGGCAGGGGTGAAACGGTCACGTACCAGATGATGATCGAGGCCCAGAACGGTTTCTCCGGGGATATCCACATGGAGCTCGTGGCGAGCGTCCTCTTCTTCAGCCACACCTATGATCTGGGTATCCAGGAGCCCCCATACCCGAAGACCGTTGAGTACCCCTTTACGGTTCCCGATAACCTGCCTTCAGGTGTGACGGTGAACGGTGTCGTCAGTTCGACGGGCGGCGGGATCACCCGGGAGGATCAGCTCAGTCTCACCGTACGGTGATTCTCACCCGGTATACGTCGCAGGCTCAGGAACTTCTGTCCCGGTGCCCGGAACCCATGGGCCTCCTCCGTCGCATGAATGCCCAGAGGCCTGTAGCCAGGATAGCCCCAAGGAGTGATACTGCCGGCGATACCGGCTCAGGCTGGGGCCCCGGGCTGCCGGCAGGGGAGGGAGCACCTGCCCGCTCGGCCGCCTCCTTCCTGTCCGCGGCCTCGAGACCTCTCCGCAGGGCATCTTTCTGGTCCTGGGAACGGCCGAGCTTCTCGTAGACCAGGCTCTCGTAGAAGTAGGCATCCACGAAGTCCGGGTCCACGGCCGTGGCATTCGAGAAGGCAAGGAGGGCCTCGTTGTACCGTCCCAGCCTGAAGAGGGCATCTCCCGTGTAGTACCAGGCATTGAGGAGCGAACGGTTCTGGGAGAGGGCTTTTTCGTAGGCGAGGATTGCCTCGCCGTACCGCTCCTCGTTCGTGAGGGCAAACCCCTGCTCGTACCAGTCCTGCGCAGCCAGGGTCGGCTCGGCAAACGAGACATTCGGGAGGAAGGGAAGGGAACGATTATCGGTCCCGAGGGGGCCCCCCATGGGATTCGGTGACGCATCTTTTCCCGCCACCGGAGCGGCAAACCCTCCCGTCACGATAAAGGGAACGAGAAGGAGTACAAGGATACCGCCATCCGGGAAGGCGCCTCTCATCTCAGGAGATGGTACTCCACCGGCCCTATATATCCATGGTGCCAGGTGAATACCCGTGCTCCACGGAACTTCAGACGGGAGAAAGAGATCATCCAGGCCCGAAGAGATCGCGGATACGACGGCCACAGTTTATGTTCTCTTGAAGAGGGCATCCAGGGCCGACTTTGAGAATGAGACCATGGTGGGGCGCCCGTGCGGGCACGTGTAGGGGCTCTTCGTGAGGCGGAGCTGGGCGACGAGCCTCTCGCATTGTTCCCGGGTGCAGATCGTCCCTGCCTTGATGGCCCCCTTGCATGCGATGGACCGGCTGATGCGCTCTCCCGTATCCTCGGGCGTGTCAACCTCTTCGGAGAAGATGTCCCCCAGGAGATCATGGATGGCGGAGGCATCGTCCATCCTGCCGAGGACAGATGGTATCCCCCGGACAAGGAAGCTCTCCTTCCCGAACTCCTCGACGATGAACCCCCGGTCCCCGAGGAGACCGGTGATACCCCTGAGGAGCGCCGCTTCACGTGGCGATTCCCGGATGACGACGGGCACGAGAAGTTCCTGGGAAACCCGTCGGGCATCCCTCTTCTCTGTCACCTGGTCATAGAGCACGCGCTCGTGGGCCGCGTGCTGGTCGATGAGGATGAGATCATCGCCGCGGGTCCGGGCGAGGATATATGTCCCCCCGATCTGCCCCACCACCTCCATCTCGGGAACAAGGGTCTCCACACTGGATATCCCGGTCGGGAGCTCTGTCTGCCGGAGCCTCATATCCGTCATCTTCGCACTGACAGGGGAGGGTTCGCGTACCGGTGCAAAATCTGCAGGTATTCCCGCCGCCGGCCCGTGCGCGGGAGCAGGAACGGTTCCGGGGGAGGTCCGGGCCGCTCCGCTCTCCTGGACAGGAGGGGTGAGATCCTCACTCCTGAGGCACTCCCTGACAGCTTCCTCGATAATAGCAAGGATCTCGTGCTCCTTCCCGATCCGCACATGGCGTTTCGTGGGATGCACGTTCACGTCCACGCGTGAGGGATCCATGAGGAGATCGAGGAAGGCTACGGGATAGGTATGGGACGGGAGAAGGGTCCCATACCCGCGCCGGATGGCCCTCAGGATCTGCCTTGAGAAGACCGGGCGGCCGTTGATGGAGACGAGGACCCTGGAGGGGGTCTTCCTGGGTGAGAAAGGGGTGGAGATGTACCCGCTGATCCTGACAAGCGGGTGATCCGCCGAGAGGGGGATGAGATCCCCCGCCACCTCGTTCCCGTACAGGTCTGTGATGGCCTCAAGGAGGTCGGGGCCCCTCCCGGTTGCAAGGCGTTCCCGGCCGTTGTGGAAGAACTGGAAGACCACCGAGGGATGCGCGATGGCAAGGGCCTCCAGGGCACCGGTGAGCTGGGCGAGCTCGGCCTGGAGGGATTTGAGGAACTTCTGCCGCGCCGGGGTATTATAGAAGAGATCTTCGACCACCACTGTCGTTCCCTGGGGGGCCCCGGCCTCGGAAAGGTTTACGATCTCCCCGCCCCTGGCCTGGACCCGGGTCGCGTTCCCGCACCCTTCACCCCTGCACCGGGTCACCAGGGTGACCTGCGAGACGGCCGCGATGCTCGCGAGGGCCTCGCCCCGGAACCCCAGGGAGAGGGTATTCCCGAGATCCGAGAGGGTGCGTATCTTGCTCGTGGCATGAGGGAGGAAGGCGAGGCGGGCATCGGCCCGGTTCATCCCGATCCCGTCGTCGGTGACGCTTATCCGGGTGATCTGCCGGGGACTGGAGTTCACCTCGACCCGGATCCTTTTCGATCCGGCATCGAGAGAGTTCTCGACGAGCTCCTTCACCACCGATGCAGGCCGCTCCACAACCTCCCCCGCGGCGATCTTCATCGCCTCCGAGGGGTCCAGGAGGTGGATGGTCGGGGTGCCCTCGTCAGCGGTCATTCCCCTCACCTTCCTCCCGCACCCTCTTCTGGAGGGCATAGAGGGCCTCGAGCGCCTGGATTGGGGTCAACCCGTCGGGTTTCAGGTCCATCAGCTCCTTCATGACGGTTTCATCCCGGGGCTCCTGCTCCGGTGCATCGACGAAAAGCACCTGGGCGTAGCGCTTCGGCCGTCCACCCTTTCCATCCTCACCCTTCTGGACCGAGGTGAGGATCTCGGCCGCCCGGTCGGTGACCTTTTTCGGGATACCTGCCCTCCGGGCGACGTGGATCCCGTAGCTCCGATCTGTCGCGCCGGGAACGAGCCTCCTCAAGAAGATCACGTCCTTTCCCGTCTCCTTCACCGTGAAATGGTAGTTCTTCACCCGCCGGAGCTCGGCCTCCACCCCCACGATCTCGTGGAAATGGGTCGCAAAGAGGGTTCTTGGCCCGGGAGCCGACTTCCCGTGGAGGAACTCGAGCACAGACCTCGCGATGGAGTAGCCATCGAGGGTACCGGTTCCCTTCCCGATCTCGTCCAGGATGACCAGGCTCTGCTCGGTCATGCTGTTCAGGATGTTGGCGAGCTCGAGCATCTCCACCATGAAGGTCGACTGCCCGCTTGCCAGGTCGTCGAAGGCGCCCACCCGGGTGAAGACCCGGTCGATAATCCCGACGGTTGCATGGGCTGCAGGGACAAAAGATCCCATCTGCGCAAGGATGGCGATCAGGGCGACACCCCTCATATAGGTGGACTTCCCTGCCATGTTGGCACCCGTGATGATGAGGACCTGGTCCCCGTTCCCGTCCATCAGGGTATCGTTGGGGACGAAGCGCCCCCCGAGGGACCTCTCCACGACAGGGTGCCGGCCCTCGCGGATCACGAGCCGGAGGCTCTCCTCCAGGACAGGCCGTGCGTAGCCGTTCGCCTGTGCCACCTCTGCGAGGGCGGCCGTCACGTCCAGGTCCGCAAGCCCCCGGGCCATGCCCTGGAACCGGGGAATGTCAGCCTGCAGGGAGCGGACAAGGGCGGTGTAGAGCTCCCCTTCCAGGGCGAGGATCTTCTCATCGGCAGAGGCGATCTGGGCCCCCTTGTCGGCGAGCTCGTCGATGATGAACCGCTCGCCCCCGGCCGTGGTCTGCTTCCGGGTGTACTGGGCCGGGACGAGGTGGAGGTTGGCCTTTGTGACCTCGATGTAGTAGCCGAAGACCTGGTTGTAGCCGACCTTGAGGGATCGGATCCCGGTCCTCTCCCGCTCCTTCTGCTGGAGATCGACGACCCAGTTCTTCGATGTCCGTGAGAGGGCACGGAGCTCGTCCAGTTCCCGGGAGTAGCCTTCGCGGATGATACCCCCCTGCCGGACCATAGCGGGCGGGTCATCCATGATAGCCCGGGTGATCAGGTCCACGGCCTCATAGAGATCCTGGAGGGTCTCCAGGTTTTCCTGGACAGCCTGAGCAGGCCGAACCCCGTTTTTCGCAAAGAGGGCCCGTATCTTCGGGACCTGCAGGAGGACGTCCCGCAGGGCGACGAGATCCCGGGGACCCGCGTTCCCGTACGCGATCCTCGCCGCGATCCGCTCGATATCCGCGCACCTGCCGAAGAACTCGCGGAGCTCCCGCCGCTTCCCGGCCTCGCTCTGGAAGTACTCGACCGCATCGAGCCTCCGGTTGATCGCCTCGACAGAGAGGAGGGGGGCTGCCAGGCGCCGGCGGAGTTCCCTCCTGCCCATGGCGGTTATGGTGAGATCGAGGGTAGCAAAAAGGGTCCCGTGCTTCTCCAGGGTTCGGATGTTCTCGAAGATCTCCAGGTTCCTGAGGGTGATGGCATCGATGAGCATGGTCAGGGTCGGGATCCTGACCGAGAGCCCGGTGATATGCCCGAGAGGGGATCGCATCGTCTCCCTCGCGTACTGGAGAGCTGCTCCCCCCGCCCTGACCGCCTCAGGGTACGGATCGCACCCGTACCCTGCCAGTGTTTCGACGTGGAAGTGATCGAGGAGGGTCTTTGTTGCCGAATCGAGCTGGAAGGCTTCCTCACCCACAGGGGTGAGGATGACCCCCTCGGATTCCAGGAGGGCCCTCAAGGGATCGGGAAGGGACGACGGGATCACGGCCTCGGTCGGCCGGTGTCGGACGATCTCGGACCTGAGATCCGCAAGGCTGCCGGAGGTCCCACAGGCCGAGAGGAAGAACTCGCCGGTGCTCGTATCGAGGAACGCAAGCCCCACCAGATCCTTCTTCTCACCTGGCCAGATCCCCATGAGGTATCTGGACCCGGGGGGCTCCCCCAGGCCGGGATCCATGACCGTCCCTGGCGTGACGACCCGGACCACCGCCCGCTTCACAATGCCCTTCGCCTGGGTGGGTTCCTCCACCTGGTCGCAGACCGCAACTCTGTACCCCTTTCCGACGAGTTTCCCGATATAACCCTCGCCAGCGTCGTGGGGCACACCGGCAAGGGGGATACGGTTCCCCGAACGGTCCCTTGAGCGTGAGGTGAGGGCGATATCCAGCTCACGGGAGACGAGTTCGGCGTCGGCCCCGAAGGTCTCGTAGAAGTCCCCGATATGGAAGAAGAGGATGGCATCGGGGTACTGCTCCTTGAAGGAGCGGTACTGTTCCATGGCGGGGGTGAGCCGCTGCCCCTGATCCTCTCCGCCGAGATCGCCCTCCCGAACCATTTCACCAGTAGTCAGCCCGGGATGAGAAAGGATTACCGATCCCTGCCAAAGGGGTTCTGATGAGTTGACGGGACTTTCGATATAAAAATGGAGGATAATAAAGAACTCTGGACGTATTAGTATAAAAGAAGGTATCTCAAGTCCCGAGAAGGAATCAGAATCGTTTTATCTGTTTTGAGGCAGCCGCTAAACGATATTTTCAGTTCGATCTTAATCCTGTAAATGGGATGAAATCTAGTAATCTGTCCTCTTCCAAACTCCTATCAGAAAATTCTTCAATCTTTTCGAGCAAGCGCAATTCTCGGACATCAATGAGAGCCGTAATAAACACCCTTGCCGATAGCAATTGACTGATATCAAAAATAGATATCCGTATTATAAATAATATAATAAGGAAAAGTTTTTACTGCGATAGATCTTTATAATCAAGATGTCATTATCGATTTACAGCGAGGTTATTTCTTCCTTAAAAGAAGGGGGGAGGGGACAGACGGGAGATAGAAAACCATATGCTTCGTAATTCAGTAAAGGTATTTTATTGTTCTTTTTAAAATTGGAGGAAAAAAGATGACATCTGAGACATGGTGGGAGAAGATCAGCAAATCCTCTACTCAATTGCCAACTCGTGTACCGATACCTCGAGAGCATGTGGATGTAGGAGAGAAGTTGGGAACTATCAAGCCCAATGAGCACTACTTCCAGGTACTCATCAACGAAATATACCTGGCAAATTATAGAGAGTGGTTCTCAACCTACGATCCGATGTTGTTCATAGTCTCTGAATTTAACTACGGTCAAAAAAAAGAAACTGTGCCGTATATTGTTGGCCCGAGTATGATCGAGAGTATGATTGAGAAGTATGGGCAGAAGGCCCCACCAGGAATGATTTTTTCGGACACCCGGGTCACAGGTTTGCATCCCTATCGTGGAGATGGTTTAACCCTCTCCCTGATATTATTCCAAATAAAACGAGATGCTTATCCCCGGAAATTCATGCAGATATTTGAAAACGCTGCGAAAGTTTTAGACTTTACCACCATGCTCAGCACATACGTGAAAGTGGCTGGTATCGTGCTTGATGGGGTGGAATCAATGCTTAATAAAACCGATGTACAGCCGCTCATTGGTTTACGCAAGGAATTTCCTAGTGATGTATTTGAATCGCAGTATTTTGCATTGGTCAATATGCCTGAGTCCAAGTTCAATCCCAATGAACTATGGGTTCGTAATGGGCAGCTCGTTCACGGTGATAACCTTCCGGATGCCAAACCCTACCGTGATTCTGACTACGTGCTTTTCAGCATTAATCGAACATCTGAAAGAGATGATGTGGAAACTCTTCCCTTTTATCCACTTTGGAATCGTGTAGTAGAAGAAGCTAGGGTCGCAAAGGAAGATAACTGGGAAAGCGCAAAAACTGCCATGTCAAACCTGTACCTGGCCATGAGGCTCAGCCCGGATATAACCGAAAGTCATGCGGAAGCATTAGCAGACGATTACATTACTAAAATGCAGGCCATACAAACAACGGCATGCAAGATTGCGAAATTGGGTGATGTAAAAACGAAGCCTTCCGAATTGGATGGCATAAGGGCCAAATCTCTCTCAATACTTAAGATGTAAAGAACCAGAGGGATGGTGACACAAAGGCAGGGCGATGAAGATGAAATATATCGATTGCACACTGACCATTCGTGATAATAAGAATATAGAATATGTGGATCATTACAAACGTGATGCTCTTGGAGAAATAAGAATAGATGACCTCACGCTGAAGACAATCAAAAGATTAAAACATTGGGTGGATCGTGATGAACATTGTAATCGACAAGATCTAGAAATTTTAGGAGAGCAGCTCTATAATCTTATATTCAGCACTGTTAATCCCGAAAAGAAAATGACAGTAAGAGAAGCTTTTGAGAGAACTTTCGATGTGTTTGAGGAAGAGAAACAGAAGGGTTCTGATCAGCGCCTGAGGTTGTTTCTCGTCTTCCATAAAGAGGCAGTGGATTGGGCTTCATACCCATGGGAGTTTCTCTTCATGCCCCGTAATGCTGAAGGGTTTTTCCTAGCTGAGAAAAAAACTGATCTCATCCTAACTCGGTTTGTGCCTGAAGTTGTCATTAAGGATCGGAAGCCTGACTTACCTCTCAAAATTTTAATCGCATTTTCTCATCCTCGGGATTTGCCACGTATTGTAGTTGATGATTTTATAAAAGCCATGGAAGCTCTAAAGTCAAAAGATATTGATGTCAAACTTTTAGAAAACCCCTCCCAATCTCAGCTTAAAAATGAAATGGATGAAGATGGGTTTAAGCCGGACATCCTGCACTTTATCGGCCATGGGAAACCTGGATTTATTGCTCTTAACAAGGAAGAGGAGCAGCTAAAAGTAGAAAGGAAGTTGAAAAAGAGCAACGAGGAGGTAAAGGATTATTTTTGGATTGATAACAAGACAGTGGTCGAGCTTTTCAGAGTTCATCATCCCTATTTCGTCTTTTTGCATGCCTGCAAAGGGGCCGAGCAAGATTCGTGGGACAGTTTTAAGGATACCGCGAGAGAGTTAGTCCATTCCAAGATACCGGTTGTAGTGGCGATGCAGTATGAGATCTCGGAAAATGATGCGAGTATTTTTGCTATAAAGTTTTACCAACAGATTAGTATAGGCAAATGTATAGACGAAGCCGTAAGCGAGGCACGCTATGCATTAGGCACCATTGTCGGCCGGCAAGCTTGGGATGATCGTAGTTTCGGTACTCCTGTCGTCTACTTACAGTCGGGAAGTGAAACCCCACTTTTTGAACCCAGAAAGCAAGATGGTGAAATCGAGGATACTGTCCGATGTCCTTATTTTTACTATCCCCCTCCCGATAATTGTACTGGAAGCGTGCCTAAGAAATTATCACCTCGGGACAAAGCCTGCAGTGCATGTGGGCGGGAAATTATGGAATGTCCGGCTTGCCACCAAGTAATGGCTAAAAAACGGGGGTTTTGCAGTTGCGGATATAAACTGAGTGAGATCCCGGCCAGAGAAGACAGCAAGCAAATAGATCGGACAAAAGATAAAGAATATGAATTAGGTGCTAAAGGGGCAGGATTAACTCAGCCTCAGAATGGTATGTTGAAACAGCCCTCCACAAGTGAGAAATCTGCCAAAAGCAGGTAGAGTTTATGGCAATTTCCGATGAATTTATTCAATTAATTGCACAGGTGTATTATGAAGCGGCATTGCAAAATGCAGACATGCGAGACGTGACAGAAGCGCTAGAAACCATTCGCTCCGCTATTGTAAAGAGAGAGAATAAATTTAAAATATGGGATTCGATTGACCAGTATATCGGACAGGCAGAGAATGAGAGCTTTCGGAAGGTATTTATTGAATTCCGCAGTCGTTTTCGACAGCAATTTCTAACGAACGAGACTGTTCGCTTGCGTGAGGCGTTTAGCACCAGCCCTGATGAGGGGTGGATAGAATGGTTGCGAGCCTATGCCGAGGCTTTTTCCTTTGGGCGATTAAAATGTTGTCTGAAACTTTCTGAAGAGCACTTTCCATTTCAGGCTGATGTCGCACCGGTAGTAGAGAGAATCCGCCAGTCAACACGATATGCGGTACATGATCGATGGCCAGAAGTGTATGACACTATTATCTACCTTGCAGATCAAGAGTGTATCCCCAAATCGCTGCGTACCAGCCTGCTTGTTGTAGCTGCTGAGATTCAACTTTATTATTTTTATAAGCTGGATGATGCGAAGGATTTGTTGAAACGCGGCGAGGAACTTGACCCAGGGAATAGCAGGGTCATTTGTGGCTTTGGAAAGTACTCGTTGCAACAAAACGAATTTGATAAAGTCAAAGAGTATTCCCAAGAAGCCATCAGCCGGGACCCACTCCTAACAACGAGTTATACATTAATGGGTGACTCGTATGATCGGCAGAATAAGCTTGATAATGCTGAGGAATGGTATCGCAAAGCTATAAGTAAAAAAAGCGGCGATTCGGATGGATACCTTGGGCTGTTGCGCCTTTATGGGCGTCCTGAGATGTTTGCAGCCCATGAAGCGGACCTAATGCCTCTTCTTAATCGAGCCATTTCTGTAGACCCAGCAAGAGAATACAATGCGTATATTGATATGGGTCACATTTACCAGCAAAATCGGCAATATCCGAAAGGTCACGACTGGTACGATAGAGCTATCAAGCTTGATGGTACTCGCATTGGAGGCTATACCAGTAAAGGGTATTCATATTTGGAAGAGAAAAACTACGACGGGGCATGCGACTCCTTTCAAAGGGCCATCAAATTAGCCCCTGAAGCATTCGATGGCTACTGGGGAATGGCTTGGCTCTATGAGCGGAAGGGGTCATTGGAGGACGCTTTGCAGTGGTACGAGCTAAGTCTGCCAAAACGGCCAAACTGGGAAGGGATTATCCGAGGCAAGATAGGCGAAATTAAATTGAAGCAAGGGAAATATGAAGAAGCTCGAGAGGAGATTGCATTAGCATATCAAGTTGATAAGAATGAAGATGTATATCGAAGGACGATGGCAACTATTTTCAATGCTGAGGGTAACGAGTGTTACTCTCAAACTGATTATGGCAAAGCCATTGAAAAATATGAGAGAGCAATAGAATTTAATCCAAAAGATGAAATTTTTCACTCTAATCTTGCTGGCGCCTGGGAAAAGCTCAGTGATCCTGGAAAAAAGGTTGATGCCCTTGGCAATGCGATATCAGCTTTACAGCAGGCTCATGAGCTGAATCCAGATGACCGTGATTATATCGAAAAGATCTCCAGATTGCAGAGAAAGAAGAGCATAGCGGAGCATTTTGGCGAAAAAGCTCTCGATAGATTCCTCGTTGTAACCCCAATTGCAGTTGAGGTCGCCGGCAACCTGATACCTTGCGTGGAATCAGAAACTGAATCAGGACTGCATCCGACTTTAAATCGCTTAATCGGTATAATGCGTAAAGACATCAACAATACAAGCGGAATTAGTATCCCTGGTATAAGGTTCCGGGGTAATGAAGACCTTCCAGCTGGTACTTACAATATTATCATGAATGAGATTCCTCTCGTCAGTGGAACTATTTTGGAGGAGAAGAGATTATTCCCAGGTCCCATGGCAAATTTGACACCATTGGGTGTTTTCGGAGAGGAGACAGATAATCCTTTAACGGGAGATAAAGCAGTTTGGATCAAACGAGAGGACTGGAAAAAAGTGGAACTATCGAAGCAAGCCCTTTGGGAAGTTATCGAGTACATGGTACGACACCTGGAGGCTGTTATTCGAAGAAACTTGGACGAGTTCTTCGGTCATCAAGAGATTATGACTAAATTATCTCCCTATGATGATATTTACAAGAATATGCAGGATACTCCGGCAGATCTTACTGCATGTACCATGGTTATGAAAGGTTTATTAAACGAGGGCGTGCCAATTATCGAGTTCGAAAAACTCGTCGAAAGATTCAATGAGTCAAGGAAGGATAAAAAGAATCTTTTAACCATTATCGATACGATTCGTTCCCTGCCTGAAGTCAAAACAACATTACCAGGGAATAATGATCAATATTCTTTTTATCGGCTCGGGCAGCGATTTGAAGAAGAGGTTAAAAAGTCTGTATCCATTGAGGATTACCTGCCTTTCTTGGCCACAAAACCATTAATTATTCAGAAGGCCCTTACAGCCGTGAGACGGAAGATCGGATCTAACCGGAATGTGGCCCTGTTCGTTGAAAATGCAGAATTAAGACCATTCGTCAGACAATTGATCGAGATTGAGTTTCCGCTTGTTCCCGTTTTATCCAGAATGGAGTTGCTACCGGATCTTGAAGGTAAAATAACAGGGGAGATTGAATTGGAGTAATGGAGGGGGAGTTCGAAAACATGGAAGGAATACCAGATATTTTGGGACAAGGAAAAGTCGTTGTTGAATTGACTCCTTCACTGGAACGCTTTACCGATCCAGAAAGTAGTGATAGTAATGCCTTGAAACAATATCTTCTGCAACTGCTGAATGATCTCATAGCGGATCTTAGGATTCCCGTAGAAATCTCATTACACGTAAAACTCGGTGACGACAAAAATAGGTTTGGTATAAACTCCTATCAGGTATCCGTTAACGATAGTAAATGCAGGTTACAACTCCCAACTATCTTGGGTCAAGATGTGCAAGCCAAAGAACTGGCCGGATCTATAGTAAAGGTCATTCATCAAAATCGCGATTTGTTCATCACGATACCATTAGCTGAGAAGATTCGGAAGGAGTGGTCATCTGTTAGTGGTGAAACGGATTTGATGGTTTGGCCAGAGAAAGGTTTTCCCGAATTTCTATCGGAGCTCGTTCGTCGTGGATTCAGGATTGATCGAGGGAAGGCAATTGTTCAGAAATCTAAAGATACGGGGCAAAATATATGGAGCGCTGAGGAATGTTTTGAAGAAGCGGTTTCCGGATTTGATACAACAATAAAAGTTTTCTTCAACCAGGAGGGTGCAAAAATACAGTCCCCAGCCGACAAAAACTCACTCGAAGAGATGTTTGACCTTATGCAGGACGGCCTCTTTTATGAGTTAGGGATTATCCTTCCAGGGGTGAAGATCGATACTGATGAGAGCTTGGACGAGAATGAATTCAGAATACAACTGAATGATCTCCGATCTCCACCCGATCAAGGTCCTGCACAAGATGAGTTTTTGGTGAATGATACATCTGATAGACTGTTCCTCTTAAATTTAACCGGCAAAAAGGCCGTGAATCCTGCAAATGGGACTGAAGGCGCTCTTGTTCAAGATAGAAATACAGCCTTAAAAATATGTGAAAAAGCAGGGTTGACTTCGTGGGGACCGGCCGGCTTTGTCATCCTTGCACTCAGTTCTAATGTCAGGAGAAATGCTGGTAACTTCCTGACAACTGAGATCCTCAAATTCAGTCTGGATCGGCTGAATGAGGCTTTTCCTGATCTTGTGGACACAACGCTGAAGCGTTTTGATGAAGTGATACTGACCCGGATTTTGAGAGATTTGTTAGATGAAGAGCTCTCCATCAGGGATCTTCGAGGGATCCTCGAAGCGTTGCTAGAAGTCAGTGGTTCATCCATCGATGATCAGAGTAAAAATCTAGTGTCCTCCCCCCATATTCTCAGCTTATTGCGGAAATCCCTTGATCGATATATTTCAAATAAATGTAAAACCAGAGACAACACCTTGGTTGTATATCTTTTAGATAAACTGATAGAGAAGAGAATTATGCAGGAACGGTTATTGAACGATGAAGAACGTGATCGATTGATAAAAGCTTTCTTCGGCGAGTTTGGAGTTTTGCCTGTAGCATCCCAAAATCCAATTATCTTGACAACTTTAGGGGTTAGAAAAAAGCTCAAGAATCTAATTGAAAAAGAATTTCCCAGAATTTTTGTGTTGTGCTATCAGGAACTTGGGCCCGATTTAAATATTCAACCGATCGCTCGAATTACATGGGACAGAAGAATTGGAGCTATGTAAATGGAAACAGCAGCCGCTCGTTATTTAGAGTTTATGGTAAATGACTACTATAATCGCCTCATGGCTTTGCTGGATTTAGAAGATCTTAGCGACGAGGATTTGGAGACGCTCTACGCCCTTGGATACAACTTTTTCACCTACGGTAAATACCAAGCTGCCAAAGACATTTTCGTCCGTCTGACGGCCATTGCTCCCTACACAGCTTTCTATTGGCGTGCCCTTGGAGCGGTGAACCAACAGATGAAAAACTACGCTGAAGCGATTGCTGCTTACAATATGGCCATCGCCAATGATGAGGCGGACATTGTAAGTTACGTTTATCGGGGTGAGTCGCAGATTCTGTCAGGGAACATTGAGGCAGCTTTAAAAGATTTCGAGAAGGTTTTAAAGATCGGAGCTAATGATTCACAGACAGAACCTTGGGTGAAGCGCGCTCATTTACTTATTAATATACATAAACAATCCTAACGTTTGAGTATTATTCAGTTCAAATTGCTGAAAAAACACAATTTGGATTTAATTTTTTTAAAAAATTATAAAAATCTCGCCCTTCCTCTAATCTAAAAAAGAATAAAGTAAATCACCGACTGCAAAAAAAAGAACAGTCCACATTACCCTCAATCTGGAAAATACACAGCCAATTGTGTGTTATTTAAAAAAATGCATTACCACTTGAATTAGCAGGTGTTGGCACGGGTTGTTAATCCTGCCAGAGCTTAGCAGATTATCGTCATTATCACAGGATGAGATCAGTTCTCACATTTATGATGGTAAGTCCCTCGGGAAGACCATAGGTTAATTCATCTGGAAAAACAGGTTTAGAATTATTTGATGTAGAGTAAAATATCATCTCCGACACAGATAGTATCCGAGGAATGGGAAACTGATATTTCAAGAAAATCGAACATATTAGCCGAACTTCCTCCCCTATGAATCACCACGTATCGATTAAAAATATAGAAAGTGTTGCAGAACCTGTCGAAACCTTTATGAATGATATTGGTTCTTTCTACCAAGTAGGGATTCCGGATAAAGGCGCTATTCAGCCATACAGTTCAACCCATCTGGTTGGTCATTCAGTCATCCAGTGGGGTCTTATCAGGATTACCGGCCTCATAACTCTCATCACCCCCGGAATTCGAGCGGGAAGAATCTGATTATCCTTGGAGCCCGAGATCAACAGACATAAAAGTGGAACGAAGTGAGGTTGCTCGTTATGGACGTTGAAATCCGCCAGAATGTAGGTGTGAGAAACCCGTATGCCCTCATGGCCCTGAAGAGTTCATTGAAGAAGGGCTGGTGGAGGGCGAAGAGCCTTGAGGATGCGAAGAAAGATTTTCAGAAGAAGTTCAACAAGCCCTTCGAGAAACTCTTTGATCCTATCAACGACTCCCCTCTATACCATGGACTTCCCGGGGTATTCGGCACTGCTGTCCAAGCCCACGTTGGGGCAAAGACGGACTGTACAAATCTCCTCTCTGCATGGAAGAGAAGGGATGAATGGATCTACTACAATCCCACCCTGGACTGGTTTGATCCTATCCAGGGTTGCGTTGCGAACTGCTTCCTGATATCTGCCCTCTCCTCCCTTGCCTGGGTCTGTCCCGGCCTCATGCCCAGGGTTACAGGGAGGGACTCGAACAATGTCCCCTTCGACCAGTATAAATTCTACCCTTCCGGTGGCGCTCAACCCACCTCTGTCACGGTCACGGAGCAGCTCCCGGTGAATGCGAACGAAGAGCTGGTCTATGCAACATCCTATACCCAGAACGAGATCTGGCCATCGGTATACGAGAAGGCGTATGCGAAATTCTGGGGATGCCCGGTCATAGATGGGGATGGAGACAAGCCGGACATCTCCCA
Organism: Methanomicrobiales archaeon; assembly: GCA_015660865.1. Lineage (GTDB taxonomy): Archaea > Halobacteriota > Methanomicrobia > Methanomicrobiales > JACTUA01 > JACTUA01. The sequence goes on from JACTUA010000006.1 coordinate 52,692, forward strand.
GATGTGCTCCGGGAACCCCCTCACCGCCCTGGTCAATCTCACCGGCCTGGGAGCTGTTGCTCACCTTACTCAGGAGTTTAACTCGGGCAGTGATCTTTTCGTCGCTTTGAGCAGTCTCACCGAAGGGTCCAAGTGCAAATTCCCCATGGTCGGGTGGACCCACCCGACCGCTCCAGATGGGAGCGGCATCTCTTTTACAAGCGATCAGATCGTGGCGAACCATTCCTACTCCATCCTTGGAACCTATATCGATCCGGCAACGAGCAAGAAGTGTATCGTCCTCCGAAACCCCTTCGGCCCCAACATGGGAGACCCGAACGTTCCCGGAGTACTATCAGGGACCTGGACATACAACCTTGCCTACTTCAGACAGGGGGGGGTAAGAATTACAATCCCGGTGAAAAGAACCCTTGATCTCACCTTAGCCGATGGAGTCTTTGCATTCGACTCAGATGAATTCATCAAATACTTCGAGGCCTTCGGGTACGTCACATGAGCATTTCCTGCTCTCCAGGAAAGACGAGAAGTGCCATGCTCATGCAACGAGGAGGACTGGAGGTGCATATCGCGCGCTTCATCCTCCTCTTTATTCTCTTATCTTTTGTTCTATTCTCTCCTTCAGAGGCGCATGAGTGCCTCATCACCGTCAATACCTCAGGATCGGATCAAATCGCACCTGCCATCTCCGGGGATCTCATCGCTTGGCAGGATTACCGCAATGGAAATCCCGATATCTATCTCTACGATATTGCCACCGGGAAAGAGACCCGGATAACCCAAGATTCTTTTGAGCATACCTTACCTGCCATCAGCGGATCCCTCGTTGCATGGGAAGAGAACCTTGGCATCGCATTCCTTCGGCTTCCCAACCTCGTCGAGGCTCCGCTGGCATCAAGCGGATTTACCCCGGCGACCTATGGTGACATGGTTGTCTGGGCCGACACTCGAGACGGAGATTCACATATTTACCTGTATAATACCACCGAAGGAGAGGAGGCCCCCATCACCAGCGAACCCGGTCTGCAGCAGATAAACCCGGCCGTCGGAGAATATGGCATTGTCTGGTTGAATACCTCAATAGACCCTGTCACTTATTTATACGGACCGGCCGATCTCTACTTCAATGCCACCCCTTCGGGTAGTGCACTTGGGTTCACCAACGGTTCCATCGTTACCGGGACAGCCAGCCCAATGTCTCCCCCGGCTATATCCAGGAATCGCATCGCGTGGGCTGATAACCGGAACGGGGTCTCCGAGATCTATCTCTATGATCTTACATCAGGGATGGAGACGAAGATAACAGCGGATCAAGCAGAACAGATTGCCCCTTCCATCGACGGGACACGGGTCGCCTGGGTGAATACCTCTGACTCTGCAATATACCTCGGCCTGAACATGGCAGGCCTCGCCTCCCCCCGGTCGGTCATCGGTTCCGGGGGCGTGAACGACCTCCCGAGGATCTCCTCGGACCGGGTGGTATGGCAGAAGTATGCCGGAGGCCACTACGACATCTACCTCCATACCATCAACTCCCCGGAACCCTGTCCTGTTGCCACTTTTATGGCAAATGCAACCTCCGGTATGGCCCCCCTTGCGGTCCAGTTCAGTGACATCTCGGGAGACCCGAATACAACCCACTGGTCCTGGGAGTTCGGCGATGGGACCACCGCCGATGGGCAGAACCCGGTCCACACCTATGGGACCGATGGCACCTACTCCGTCTCTCTCACGGTGAGCAACATGGTGGGGAGGGATTACACCACAAGAACAGATTATATCAGGGTCGGGCCTGTCCCTATCGTATCCTTCTTGGCGAACCAGACCTATGGGATCGCACCTCTTCCCGTTCAGTTCACCGATACCTCGTCCGGAAATCCAACCAGCTGGTCGTGGGACTTCGGTGACGGGAATACCTCCTCGGCCCAGAATCCGATCTACACGTATCCGAAATGGGGAAACTACACCGTGAGCCTCGCTGCGACGAATATCAACGGGACCGGCACGGCGAGCATGCCGGGTCTCATCCAGGTTCTCAACGGGACCAGCCTCACTGCAACCACGGCTATCGATGGACTCCAGGGCGCTACTCTTGGCAGCAGGGATGTGGTCACCCTGGACACCACGGAGAATCCCGGTTATACTTTTGACCCGAACAGCCCCTCCTCCTTCTCCTTCACCCCTCCGGCTTCGAGCGGCTGGCAGAGGATCACCTTCTCCTCAACGGACGGGATCGGCTTTGCGAGAGATGCCAGCGGGAACATCACGGGAAACTATACTTCATGCACCCTTGAGAGCCGGGAGATTGTCCCCACCACCTTCGGGACAGGCGTCGGAAACAACCTCCCCATATCCTACCAGCTCCAGCTCGCCACATACCCCCTCCTCGGCGAGGTGAATGCGACCATATGGGAGGGGGTGATGAATGCCGATAAATATCCATTCTGGCATACCCTCGTTACCACGAGCACGCAGTTCACGAGCATCATGGCCACGGCATATACCCTTAATTTTACCACGAACATCACGGGTGCGACAGCGACCCTAAACCTCTCCGTAAGTTCGGATTGGGTTACAAGGAACGGAAACCAGAACAACATCACCGTCATCCGGCTCGGCGATGATCTGGTGAACCAGACCCTGAACCCCTCCGCCACCTTCACCGATACCGCGAACAACCTCGATTACTTTGTCATCCCATCACCGAACGGCCTCTCGAGGTTCGCCCTCGTCTCTGCCACAGGCTCCTCCAACCTGATCCAGATAGGGACCAGGCTTGCCACCCAGCTGATCCAAGGCTCGGGTATCGGGTATACCAGCGGCGGATCCTCCGGGGGGGAGGCCCCTCCCCAGGAGAAGCCCCCACAGCCGGCGAAGGCGCCGGCCGAACGCCCGGCGGCGACATTTTACGGGGAGGGGAAAATCGACACCACCCCTGCAGGCATCGTCCGGGACCCTGTCATCATCACCTCCACTGACCATGGCGCAAGCCTCGCCATCGATGCAGGGACAGCGGCCTTTGACAGCATGCACGTGCCCCTTACCCTTGCCACCGCAAGGGCGGTCACAACCGGGTCGATCCCGGCGATGCCCGGGGGGGCAGGCATCCAGTTCACGGGGATGGCGTATGATATCGGGCCTGACGGTGCCACCTTCAACCCGCCTGCCACCATCAGCTTCACCGTTCCAGACAACCTGTGGGACACGAACACTCAGTACGCTATCCGCAGCTACTCAACAAAGACCGGATCCTGGGATGGCATTTCCACGATGGCGGATCCCGGTACCCGGACCGTGAGCGGCCAGGTCTCCCACCTCTGCCTCTTCGGGCTCTTCACCGCTCCCCTGGCTGGTCCCGCAACCCCGGCTCCCCCCGTCAGGGCCTCAGCCGGACTGCCCCAAGCACAGCCAAAGCCCCTCCCGCGGACCCCCATGGGCACCTTCACCGGCTTGCTGGGATGGATCTATGCCGCTGCCATATCGAATATTCCGGTCTCCTTCACCATCGTTCTCTCGGGCCTTGCTGCCATCTATGCCTCCACCCGGAGGGCATGGCTCTCCCGGAACCGGACATGGATCACCCTCTACCTCATCAGCCTGACCGGCCTCCTCTGGGCGCTCTTCCTCGCCGCCTCTGATGGCCCGCCGTGGGAGTCGGCCTGGATCCTCATCACCGTCACCGGGCTGAACCTTATCGTCCATATTCTCCGGTTCGATCGGATCGATCTCTCCTCCCGTGCCCGTCGCGGCTATGTCGAGATTGGACGCCGCTGAAGCATCGGGGAGGAAGACCCATCTCCGCACCGCGCAGAGGAACCCCCCGGGTTGCCCTGGATCTTAACACAACCTTAAAGACCACCTGCAGGGCAACCCACCGGTGGTAGCATCGCGATGCCCCTCCCCTTCCTGATCCGGCGCCCTCCTGATATCACCTCGCTGCAGGAGGCGAAGGATACCCGGGGGCTCATCCGGCTCCTCACCCATCCCGACCCTGATACCCAGTGGAAGGCGGCCGCGGCCCTGGGGACCCTCGGGGATCCCGCCCTCGAAGACCTCGTCAGGGGCCTCGATCACCCTGATGTGCGTGTGCGGCTCGGGATCCTCGAGGCTCTCGGGGAGATCGGGGATGCCAGGGCCGCCCGGCCCCTCCAGGTGATCCTTGCAGGGGACAAGAGCAGCGAGATCCGCTGGGCTGCCGCCCTCGCCCTGGGGAACCTGGGCGGTGCCGGCGCCATCCCCTCCCTGGTGAAGGCCCTCGGGGATCCGGACAAATACGTCCGGTTCGGTGCAGCCACAGCTCTCGGGAGGCTCGCATGGGAACCTGGCAGCGGCGAGGAGAGGGCCCTCTCCCTCATCGCGAGGCAGGAGTGGCCCCCCCTCCCGCCTCTGGGTTCGCAGGCTGTCGGGCCCCTGCTCCGGGCAACGCGGGACCGGGATCCCGCCATCCGCGCCCGGGCTGTCGAGATCCTCGGGGAGATTGGCGGACAGGGGGCAGGGGAGGCGTGCGGTCCCATTCTCAGGGACCCGGATGGCGAGGTCCGCTGGAGGGCGACCCTCGCATTCCCGAGGTGCGGTATCCCCCTGATGCACCTCCCCATGGGCCTTGCCCGGCGGCCCAGGCCGGGGAAGAGCCCGGTGGTCGCAGCCTTCCTGAACCTCCTCTTCCTCGGCCTCGGATACAACTACCTGGGCAGGTGGTACGGGTTCCTCCTCTTCCAGCTGAACCTGACCGCGATCGTCCTCGCATCCCTCGTATGGGGCCCGCTCCTCCCCTACGCCGTCTCATATACCCTCTCGGCGCCCATCGCCGTGCAGACCTGGTACCAGGCACGGGGAATGCAGGAACAGGAGCCGGGATGAGGGAGGTACCTTCATGAATCTCTCTTCGATCTTCCGGCCCGGGACCCCCGATATCGACGCAATGAAGAGCCGAAGGGATATCCCGGGCCTGATCGCAGCTCTCCGGCACCAGGATACCGATACCCAGTGGAAGGCTGCAGCAGCCCTCGGCTCCCTCGGCCCGGATGCCATCAGCCACCTGATCAGGGGGCTCGCGACCAGGAACAGGGCGGCGAAGCTCGGGATCATCGAGGCCCTCGGGGAGATCCGGGACCCCCAGGCAGTCGAACCCCTCATAAAGAACCTCCGGGACCCGAGCGCGGAGGTCAGGTGGGAGGCTGCCCTTGCCCTCGGGGAGATCCGGGATGAACGGGCGATCGGCCCCCTCCTTCCCTGCCTCCGGGACCCGGATCGCTACGTCCGCTACGGGGCTGCCCTTGCCCTCCCGAAGCTGGGGTGGAAGCCGGCGAACGATGAGGAGCAGGCCTACCGGCTCCTCGGCCTCCAGGACTGGCCAGGGCTAGCTGCCCTCGGGCCTTCGGCTATACCTGCCCTCAGCTTCGCCCTGAAGGACCGGGAGAGGACGGTGCGGAGGAGGGCGGTGGAGATCCTCGGCGAGATCGGGGATACAGGGGCGATCCCGGCGATCATCCGCGCCCTCCGGGACCCCGATGACGGGGTGCGCTGGCGTGCCGTCCTGGCAGGGCCGAGGTGCGGGATTGCTCCCATGCACCTCCCCCGCAGCCTCTCGCAGCGCCCCCGGGTGAGGAAGACCCCCTCTGTCGCAGCCCTCCTGAACCTCATCCTCCCGGGGCAGGGCTACCTCTACCTCGGGCGGTGGTGGGGGGTCCTCGTCTTCCAGGTCGACATCACCGCGACCCTCTGGCTCTTTGCCACGGTGGGGGACCAGCCCACCTACGGCCTCCTCCTCCCCCTCTACGTCATCCTCGCCGCCCATGCATGGTACCTGGCCGGAAGGATGCCCGAGATGTGAAGGGAAGCCGTATCCGGTCCTCCAGCGAGCCCTGCCGGAGGCGATCCGCCATCCCCGGAGTACCGTGTCCCGCAAAAACCTGTTTCAGGGCGTTAAAAACCAGGATACCCGCATTCCATCGATATTCATTCCCTGACCCCCGGCACTTTCGCCCCTCCCGCTCTCAGAGCTTTATGTGACCGCTTCCCTTCACCCTTGACCATGGAGTTCGAGCTTCACCCGTCGGTCACCCTCGAGAGCGGCACCTTCTCGGTCGTGACGGCACCGGAGGAGCTCGTGCTCCGGGGGCTGAACGGGACACCGGCCCTCTCCCGCTTCCTCTTCCTCTACGTCTGCGGGAACTACTCCCGGCTCCTCACCGGGATCCGCCGCCGTTCCGCCCACTTCGAGGTCCGGCGTGCCTTCACCCTCTTCCAGCTCCTCACCATCCTCAGGGAGGCGCACCACACCGTCCTCTTCGTGGAGCATGATCCGGGCCTGTACGAGGACGCAGGATCCCTCCTCCCCGAGGTCGCCGGGGCCCTCGCCGAGGCGGCGCGGACGGCCCTCGTAGTCCTCTACGCCCCCAGGCAGGACCCGACACTCTCGGTCCTCGCACGCCGGGCCGACCGGGTCTTCTGCGTCGAGGCAGGGGAGAAGGGGCTCCGTGCGGCCCGGGCCGGCCGCGGCGGCCTCCCGCCGGGAGGGGACCAGACCACCCTGGAGGTGTTCGGATGGGCCGCTCCTTCGAGAGCGTGAGGATGGGGGTGAAGGAGCTCTCCGGGCGCTGGCTCCGGGCGAGGCGGGCCCTCCCGAAGGAGGACCAGGCCTATGCCGAGAACCTGGCGGAGATGGCGAAGCGCCACGCGAGCGAGGGGTTCTACACCTTCGACGACCCTCTCGAGGCCGCCGTCTTCTCGGTGCTCATCGAGATCCTGAAAAAGCTGGACGCGGACGATGTGGATCCTTGACTCGTCCCCCAGGAGTCCGGTCCTCACCTGGGGATGCCGGGGGGAGGGGAGCCGGACCCTCCCCGCCATCCCGTCCTTCCTCCTCCACCTTCCCGATCCCAACGAGCACCAGGACCTCCTCGAGGGGCTTGCGGACAGCTACCCGGTGGAGGAGTGCAGGTTCTCCACGGTCTACGGCCCCCTCGACGGGTACCGGGTCGCGGCGGGGAGGGAGGTCGCTGAACGGATCGAGGGGCAGACGCACTGCGCCGCGGACCTCTACAACGTGGACATCAGGCTCGACCAGCGGGCCATGGCCGAGGCCGGCCTTGTCCCCTGCAGCTACCCCGGCGAGTCGCGGTTCGCCCTCGACTTCCCCGTGCCCCTCGCCATTGCGGAGCTGGAGGCACTGGGGAACCCCTACCGCGACGGCCCCCTGCCCTCCATCGAGGTAAAGGGCGAGAGGGGGGAGGTGCTCGAGGGGACCGAACAGATCCTGCTCGACGACCTCTTCTCCCTCATCGGGAGCCTCGACCCCGATGTGATCCTGATGCCCTGCGCCGATATCTGGATCCCGCGGATCGTGGGCCGGGCGAGGGAACTCGGCATTGAACAGACCCTCAGCCGGAGCGGGCGGTTCCGGCCCCTCGCGGGGAAGTCCTACTGGAGCTACGGGCGGGTGTACCACAAGGACCCGGCCCTCATCCCCGAGGGGAGGGTCCTCATCGACACCGAGCGGTCCTTCGTGTACCGGGAAGGGGGGATCCCCGGCGTGCTCATGGCGTCCCGGCTCTCGGGCCTCCCCCCGAACCTCACCGCCCGGTTCACGCCAGGGACCCTCATCTCCTCGTACGAGATCTACGAGGCGCTCCGGAGGGGGATCGCGGTCCCCTTCCGGAAGAGGGACCCCGAAGTGGCGAGGGGGTCCTCCGAGCTCGCCGCGTGCGATAAGGGGGGGATGATCTTCCAGCCGGAGCCGGGGGTGTACGCGGACGTCCATGAAATCGACTTCACCTCCCTCTACCCGGCCGTGATCGTGAAGTACAACCTCTCGCCGGAGGTGCCCGACGGGAAGGGGAGGGAGGGGTTCCTCCCAGCCGTGCTTGCGCCCCTCCTCGGGATGCGGATCCGGTCGAAGCGGCTGAAGAAGTCGTCGCCCGCGTACGCGGGGGTGGACTCGGTCCTCAAGTGGATGCTCGTCACCTGCTTCGGGTACACGGGCTACAGGAACGCCAAGTTCGGGAGGATCGAGGTCCACGAGGGGATCACCTCCCGCTCCCGGGAGATCCTCCTCGCGACAAAGGAGATCGCCGAGGTGATGGATCTCTCGGTCCTCCACGGGATGGTGGACTGCGTCTGGGTGCAGGGCGAGGGGATCGGCATGTTCAAGGAGCGGGTCGAGGAGGCGATTGACATCCCCACCGAGCTCGAGACCTACGGCTGGCTCACCTTCCTCCCCCTCGCGGACGGGAACGGCGCCTACAACCGCTACTACGGGAGGATGGCCGGGGGCGGGATGAAGGTGCGGGGGGTCGCGGCACGGAGGGGCGATACCCCTGCCTACATCCGGCGGATGCAGGAGGAGATGTTCGGGGTGATGGAGAAGGCGGCGGATCTGGAGGGGCTCCGGGGGCTCGACCCGGAGATCAGGCGGATCCACCTCCGGTATGCCCGGGGAATCGCCGGAGCCGACCCGGGGGAGATGGTCATCCGGCGGCGCGTGAGCCGGCTCTCCTACAGCCGGAGGTCTCCCGAGGCCTCTGCCGTTGCAGCCCTCCAGGTCCTGGGGGCGCCCCTCGCCCCGGGGATGGAGATCGGCTACGTGGTGCGGGACGCCTCCCGCTGGCTCGTGGAGGTCGAGGGGGAGGCGACGGAGTTCGACGTGCCGTACTACGAGCACCTCCTCGAGAAGGCATGGGACGAGGTGGCCTTCACCCTGGACCGGGTCCGGGAGGGGCCGGCGGGAACGGCCGGATCCTAGAGCTGCCCCCGTCTCGCCAGCCGTTCTTCATCGGGTGTCCATTTCGCTGTCGGGTCCAGCTCCATGATCCCGAAGATGTTCCCTTCGGGATCCTGGCAGAGAGCATTGTACCCGACACCGGGGACCGCCATCTTCGGGCTGAGGGCCTTCCCGCCGATCTCGACCACCCTTTTCAGGGTCTCGTCCGCCGAGGCTACGCTGACGGTATTCCTGGTCCCTTCCCGCACGTCCCTTCTCGCGATGGCCCCGTGGATACCCGGTTCGCTCTCCGGGCCGGTGGCGACGAGCCAGTACTCGACCGGCCCTCCCCAGTTTGTGATCTTCCACCCGAACAGGCGGCGGTAGAACTCTGCGAGCTGTTCCGGATCCCCTGAAGGGATCTCAAAGTGTATGACGCGAGGCATGAGACGATCCTCCCTGAAACCATCCTTGGGTCGTGTTCACCCCCGATAAGCCTTCCTGTTGGGATGGGAAGAATCCGGGCCTTGCACGGGCTCCTGGGGGCGTGATGGGATCCGGGCCCGGGGGGGAGAAAATATTTCACCGCCCCGGATGCACCCTCTCTATAAAAACCCGAAGGGACCGGGGTGATCAAGATGATGAACCTCTTCAAGGGGGAAGAAGCCCCCTGGGTCAGGAAGGGCTTCGACCTCCTCATGATGAAGAAGCACGGCGAGGCGCTCGAGACCTTCGCACAGGGCCTCGAGAAGGAGCCGAAGGACCCCCTCGGGTGGCTCGGGAGGGGGATAGCCCTCTCCTCTCTTGGGGACGACCGGAAGGCGATGGAGTTCTTTGACTACGCCCTCCGGCTCGCTCCGCAAATGGGGCGGGGCTGGTTCAGGAAGGGCATCTCCCTCGCCCGGCTCGGACGGCATGAGCAGGCCCTCTCCTGCTTCGAGAAGGTCCTGAAGCTCGATCCCGCCCATGCCCTCGCCTGGTACCACAAGGGGATGAGCTGCGAGGCCCTCGAACGCTGCCGCGATGCCTTCGACTGCTACGAGCAGGCCATGCGGTTCTCGGATGCAAAGGAGATCCGGGAACGCAGGGATTCAGTCCTTTCCCTGATCCAGCAGGGTAACCGCTGAACCGGTCCGGGGCCGGGCGGGAGCCCGGCCCCTGATTCTCCCTCTTTTTTTAGTAACCCGCTCTCCCTGCACTTCGGGGTTGGCTACTCCGGGGAGTCCCGGTTCCTCGCGAACTGGATGACACCGGCAAGGATGGAGACGACAGCAACGAGCGAGATGATGATGATGGCCCAGACCACGAGGTCGAAGTGCTCACGGACGACGGGAATGCCGCCGAAGAAGTACCCCGCGAGCAGGAAGGAGAGGATCCAGGCAAGCCCCCCCATGATGTTGTAGAACAGGAACCTCGGGTAGCTCATCCGCCCGACACCTGCCATGAAGGGGGCGAAGGTCCTGATGTAGGGGACGAAACGGGCGATGACGATGGTCTTTCCCCCGTACTTCCCGTAGAAGCGGCTGGTCATCTCGAAGTACTCCTTCCGGAAGAGGCGCGGGTACCGGCAATGAAGCTGGTCGATGCCGCAGTACTTCCCGATCCAGTAGTTCAGGGAGTCTCCGGCGACAGCCGCGATGGAGAGGAGGATGCAGAGGGTGAGGATATCGAGCATCCCCCCGGATGCAAGGGCGCCCGCGACAAAGAGGAGGGAGTCCCCCGGGAGGAAGGGGGTCACGACGAGCCCGGTCTCGATGAAGATGATGAGGAAGAGGATGAGGTAGATCCACAGGCCGTAGGCAAGGACGAGGGATGCCAGGTTGGTGTCGATATGGAGTAAAAAGCTGATGAACTCAGGTATCATGAATGCTCACCGGTTGGGTGGCAAGCTATAAATTCCTTCATGGGCGGGCCGCTGGAGGCTGGACCACCGACGGAATGCAGGACGGGATCGGATCCTCTCTCACCCGGGCAGGGTGAACGGCATCCTCCGGTGTCCCGTGAAGATCGCAAGCTCCGGAAAAAGGAAGTTGAGAAGATAGGGATGATTAGAATCGCGGCTTCCGGTGCTTCGGAAGGCACTCGCGACAGTAGACGGGCCTTCCCTCGGTTGGCTTGAAGGGGACCTCGCACTCTTTTCCACAGTCCGAACAGATGGTTTTTGTCATTTCCCTGGGCCCAAAGCTCCTCGGGCCTCTCATTCTTCTGTCTTCCATTGTTTTGCCTGTGCAGTCTTCCCAAAACTGCACTTAAGGATGGAGAAAATGACTATATAGTCTTTTCTTGTCTGCGGATTCCTGCACCGAAACACCGGTGGGGCTGTCGGCCTGTTTGGGTGATACCGGAGTGCCCGTGGCAGAACGCGAGAATATCCCTCACGGTCGTGGAAGACAGATAGGAACCATCATGATCGAAAACGACCGGGCGACCTGAAGGTATGGGAACAGTCTGGCCCGGCGTCCGGGAGGATACAGATCCGGAACCGCCGGCCCGAGGAAGAACGGGATGACGGATCCCTCCATCCCTTAAGACTTCTCAGGTCTTCTTTGCCGTCTGGTCGTACCGCTGGGTCTTCTCTGAACCCCTCATGCAGAAGGAGACATACTTGAGACCAAGGTCGCTCTTCACCGGGCATCCGGCGCAGAGGCAATTGACCTGGGTGGTGATGTGCCGGAAGCTCTTCCCTGTCCCGCAGAAGAAACTCTCGCCCGATGCCCTGGCGGCGTTCGTGTACGTCGGGCACTGGCCGCACATGCACTTGTCCATCTCTTCCTGGAGCGTCTTCATCCCTTCCTGGAGGGGCATCTTCGCCATATTCTGCATGGTCTGTTCAAATTTGTCCATGGACGACACCAGCTGAGGAGTGATTCCACCGGATGATAAATTATATTGATATTGTCAAAAAATGAAGGGACTCGACTCGCCCCTGCCTGGCGGCAACCCGAAGCCGCACAGACAGGGAACACTATCACGGTTTCTAGAGCCCCTTCACCAGGTTCCTCCTCTGGATGATCTTGGCGCCATAGATGAAGATGAGGAGGATCAGCACCAGCACGGCCCCGTCGAGAGCCGGCGGGTAGACCGCGTCGCCGTTGAGCGCGGCATGGAACAGGTCCACGAGATAGGTGAGGGGCGAGAGGGAGGTGAGCACCAGTTCCCATCCCGTCATCTGCCCGAGGGGGATGAAGATGCCGGAGACGAAGATGAGGGGGAGCCGGATCAGGCTGGAGAGCATCATGACGGTGGAGGGGGTATCCGTTGCCGTCGAGGCAAGGAGGGTGCCGAGGGCAGCGAATGCGAGCGCCCCGAGGATGAGCCCCGCGAGGAGCGCTGCCGCGCTCGCGAGGGCCAGGTGCAGGTACACAGCGCACACACCCCAGACGAGGGCCGTGATGAGCACCCCGAAGACGGAGCCGGCCGCGATATCGCCGAGGATGAGGCTGTCGAGGGTCACGGGGAGGGAGAGGAGCCGTTCGTAGGTCTTCTCCCGTTTCTCCCACGGCGTGATGAGGGGCCCGACGGAGGACGCGGTGAAAAAGAGCATCATCGCGAGGAAACCCGGGAAGAAGAGCACGATATCGAGGTCCCGGCCGATGAAGAAGGTGAAGAACATGATCAGGGGGAAGAGGAGCCCGAAGACCACCACCGGCCCCTTGAAGTAGTAGATCCGCATGTTCTTCTCGGCGATGACGAGGACGCTCCGGGCGAAGACGGCCGGATCCATCATGCACCTTCCGTGAGCCGGACGAAGGCCTCCTCGAGCGTCGGGCCGGAGGTCGCGATGGAGAGGATGACCAGGTTCTCCCGTTCCGCGAGGGCGCCGAGGTACTTCACCACATGGTCCGGGTTATCCGTGTAGAGCCGCCACTTGTCTCCCCGGCGTTCGACCCGGTAGACCCCCTCGTGCACGAAGAGCTCCTTCTCCACGGGCTGCCCGAAGGAGATCTCGACGTACTGCGTGGTGTCGAAGCTCTTCTTGAGCCCCTCCGGGCTGCCTGTTGCGATGATCTTTCCCTGCTTGATGATGCTCACGGTGGTGCAGAGTGCATTGGCCTCCTCGATGTTGTGGGTCGTGAGAAAGACCGTGGACCCCTCCTCGTTCATCTGCCGGACGGTCTCGATCACGAGGCGCCGGCTCTGGACATCCAGCCCCACGGTCGGCTCGTCGAGGATCAGGACCTCCGGAGACGGGACTATCGCGCACGCGATGCTGATCCGCTGCTTCATCCCCTTCGAGAAGGTGCGGACCAGGTCATCCTTCCGACCGGTGAGCCCCAGCCGCGCGAGGATATCACGCGCCCGCATCTCGCGGGTGGCGCTGTCCAGGCCATAGAACTTTGCCGTCCAGAGGATGTTCTGTTCGGCGGTGAGGTCGCCGTACACGGTGCTGTTCTCCGGGATCACGCCCATCTTCAGCTTGGCGGCGAGGGGATCCGTATGGATGTCCACCCCGCCGATCCGCACCGACCCGGAATCGGGGGAGAGCACACCGGTCAGGAGCCGGATGGTCGTGGTCTTCCCGGCACCGTTCGGCCCCAGGAAACCGAAGATCCCCCCTTCCCTGACGTCGATACTCACGTCGTTGACCGCAGCGACCGGTCCAAAGGATTTAAAGAGATGATCTGCTTCAATGGCTCCCGTGGGATTGCCTCCCTGAACAGTCGTTCCCTGCAGGAAGTATCGGTATGGGAGGAATATAACCTCTGTTATTCATAACGGACCATAAGAAAGATTTATAAAACAAAATGTAACATATAGATTACATATTGTGCGGCCCCGGGCCGCACCCAGACCAGAGGGAAGATCCCGAGAGACCAGGAGATGAATTCCATGCAGAGAGACAGCATATTTCTCATCGTTGGATCGTTACTACTCGTGACCGCAATGATCGTTGCAGGATGCGTGCAGGACAACGGGAGTTCGTCACAATCTACCGGTGGCCAGGTACCCCCGTCGGGCTCACCGTTCCAGTACAACGGTACGAGGTTTCACCCGAACCTCACCGCCGCAGCAGAGACACTGGGCGTCACCCAGCAGCAGCTGGAGAACGTCCTGAACACGACGTTCCAGGGGCGCATGAACCTCACCTACGCGGCAGAGCAGCTGGGAGTGACCACGCAGGAGCTCTCCGATGCGCTCGGGTTCCACTTCAATGCCTCGAGGCAGCGGCCCGGTCCCGGTGCGACACCGGGATAAAACCCGGGATACGTCCATTCAACAATGCAGAAGGATATCCTCATGACGAAGATCTTCACATGCCTTCTTTTTCTTGCCTTGATGGCACTTCTTTCACTCCCTGTTCTGGCAGATGACCAGAACGCCACCCCCGCAACGACAGCCACCACGGTCCCGACAACGACAGCAACAACAGTCGCAACAACTGCCACGACTACTGTCCCGGTGACCACGACAACCGCTGTCCCGACAACGACAGCAACAACGGTGGCAACAACTTCCACGACTACCGTCCCGGTGACCACAACAACTGCAGTCCCGACAACGACAGCAACAACAGTCGCAACAACCACCACGACCACGGTCCCGACAACGACGGCAACAACAGTTGCAACAACCACCACGACCACCGTCCCGGTGACCACAACAACTGCGGTCCCCACGACGGCGATGCCTGCACCGGTCGCATCCTTCACCGGAACGCCCACGTCCGGCACCGCCCCGCTCACCGTCCAGTTCACCGATACTTCCAGCGGATCCCCGGCTTCCTGGGCCTGGTCCTTCGGTGACGGGGGGTCCAGCACGTCTGAGAATCCCTCCTACACGTATTCAGCCGCAGGTTCCTACACCGTCTCCATGACCGCCATAAATGCGGCGGGCAGCGATATCTCCACCGAGGACGAATATATCACGGTGAGTTCGGCGTCTTCGGCTCTGGTCGCCTCTTTCACCGGAACGCCCACGTCCGGCATCGCCCCGCTCACCGTCCAGTTCACCGATACCTCCAGCGGATCCCCTACCTCGTGGAGCTGGGACTTCGGGGATGGCGGGTCCAGCACGGACCAGAACCCCGGGTATACCTACACAACCGGCGGTAATTACACCGTCTCCCTGACCGCCACCGATGCGGAAGGCAGCGATACCGCCACCGAGGATGAGTATATCACCGTGAGTTCGGCACCGGTCGCCTCCTTCACCGGATCACCCACCTCCGGCAGTCCACCGCTCTTTGTCCAGTTCACCGATACCTCCAGCGGATCCCCTACCTCCTGGAACTGGGACTTCGGGGATGGCGGGTCCAGCACCGATCAGAACCCCTCCTACACCTACACGACCCCCGGCACCTATACCGTCTTTTTGATCGCCACGAATGATGAAGGCAGCAATACCTCCACCGAGGAGAATTACATCACCGTCGGCGCCGTGCCGACAGCGGCTCCAATACTGGTTTTGACACTCGTACCAACCACAGCACCCCCTCCATCGGCGCCGGTTGCTTCCTTCATCGACGACCCCATCCTCGGCTCCGCCCCGCTCACCGTCCAGTTCACCGATCTGTCGGACGGCTCCCCCACCTCGTGGCACTGGGACTTCGGGGATGGCGGCACCAGCACCGATCAGAACCCCTCCTACACCTACACGACCCCGGGTTCCTACACCGTCACCCTGACCGATGCCAATTCGGCAGGCAGCAGCACCTCGACAGGCACCGATAAGATAACCGTGCTCTCCCCGGCTTCCAGTACCCCGCTGTCCCCGCTGGCTGCGGTGATGGCGATGGGGATTGCTGCCATCGCTTACGCGGGAATACGCGGGAGGAAACAGCAATGAATTCCCTCCCCATGGAGCGCGGAGATGGATAATTTCAAGAGGGCTCACACGAGAAGGAGGATGCGTATGAAGGTTGTTGCATTCAACGGGAGTGCCAGGAAGAATGGCAACACCGCCATCCTGATCAGGTATGCGCTGAAGGAACTCGAGAAGGAGGGGATCGATACCGAGCTGGTGCAGCTCGCGGGAAAGAGGATCCGGGGATGCACGGCCTGCATGAAATGCTTTGAGACCCGGGATCAGAGGTGCATCATCAAGAATGACATCGTGAACCGGTGCATCCGGAAGATGATCGATGCCGACGGGATCATCCTCGGTTCACCGGTCTATTTCCTGGACGTTTCCCCGGAGATGAAGGCCCTCATCGACCGGTGCGGCTTTGTCTCCATGGCGAACGGAGGCCTGTACCGGCACAAGGTCGGATCCGCTGTCGTTGCGGTGCGGAGAACCGGTGCCAGCCGCACCGCTGACACGATGCTGCATTTCCTCCTCGCTGGCGACATGATCATCCCCGGGTTCCCGGGTATCGGGATAGGGAGGAACATCGGCGACGTCGAGGATGACGCTGAAGGGATAGAGAGGGCAAAGAACCTCGGGAAGAACATGGCCTGGCTGCTCAGGACCCTCGAAACTGCTGGGCAGGCAGCTGAGCCAATCCTCGCAAAGGAGGCCTGATTCATGAAGGTTATCGGACTCATTGCAAGCCCAAAGGGAAAAGAGAGCAACACCCTGAAGCTCGTGAACGCCGCGCTCATAGGTGCAGCAGCCGAGGGAGCACAGACAGAACTCGTGGATCTCTACCGGCTGCGCATCGAGTACTGTACCGCCTGTGGCACCTGCTATGCAACCGGCGAGTGCACCCTGGTCGATGACTTCCCGGAACTCTTTGACAGGCTGATGGCTGCAGACGGGATCGTCCTTGGCGCCCCCAACTACATCGACTCCGTGCCTGCGCCCCTGAAAGCGGTCATCGACCGGGTTGCAGATGCCATCCACTGCCAGATGTTCACGGGAAAGTACGGCTGTTCGGTGTGCACTGCGGGCGGGAGCGGGCAGGACGAGGTTGTGGGGTACATGAACCATGTCCTCACGAATCTCGGTGCTACGGTGGTCGGGGGGGTCGGTGTTGCCATCGGCAGGAATCCATCCGCGCTCCCGGCGGCCGAGAAGGAGGCACACGAGCTGGGGAAGAAGCTCGCCCGGTCGATCCGGGGTGAAATCCAGTACCCCGAACAGGACGAGGCCCGCAGGCAGCGGAGGGAATTCTTCTGCGAGCTTGTGAAGTCCCATAAGGACCGGTTTGCCCACGAGTACGACTGGTATGTCCAGATGGGATGGATGAAGGAAGGCGAGTAAGGCCAGGGGAGTGAGTGTGAGCATGGATTTCTTTGACTCGGCGTACAAGGGAACACCCCCCTGGGACATCGGCCGGCCCCAGAAGGTGTTCGTTGAGCTGATGCGGGACGGAGAGATATCGGGATCTGTCCTTGACATCGGATGCGGGACCGGGGAGCATGCCCTCTTCTTTGCGGGGGAAGGGTACGAGGTGTGGGGGATCGACTCCGCCCCTCTCGCCATCCAGAAGGCGAGGGAGAAGGCTGCCGGGAGAGGACTTTCGGTGCATTTCCTCGTCATGAACGCGCTGGAACTCACCAGGCTCAACCGGAAGTTCGATACCGCCACCGATTCGGGGCTCTTCCATACCCTGTCCGACGAAGACCGGCCGGTCTTCGTGGATGCCCTTGCAGCCGTCCTGTCCCCGGGCGGGAGATATTTCATGCTCTGCTTCAGCGACCTGGAGCCCGCCGGATACGGCCCGAGGAGGATAACGGAGAGGGAGATACGGGAGAGCTTCCGGGACGGGTGGACCATCAATTACATCAGGCCGGCGACCTTCGAGAGCCGCACCCGGGCCGAGGGACCCCGCGCCTGGCTCTCGTCGATATCAAGGAGCTGAGGATCACGGGCCCGGGCTCTATGAGACGGGAGGGAGACGCCTCCGTATGGAAGCTCACGCCGGGGGATGAGGGGCGGGGAGTGAGATCCTCTGCCCCAGCAGGTAGAGCCAGCACGGGTAGAAGAGGATCTCTCCAGCGGGAAGGGTTCTCCGGTCCATGGTATCCTTCGTTACCATAATACCCCGGTCAACCCTGAACTTCCCCATGAATGCCAGCAGGCCCCTCAGGTCATCTGGTGCAATCCGGTTCCGGTACTTCACCTCCACCGGAAGGAGGTGGCCCGTGTCATGCACACCATCAACCTCGCGTTTCTGCTTATCCCTCCAGAAATATCTGCCGGCACAGATAGTCTCAACGAACTGCCCGAGCATCTCCTCGGAGAGCATCTCCCTCTCCATCCCCAGGACCGCAAAGGCGATGGCAGGGTGGACAACATAGAGCTTCTTATTCCTCCGCAACCGTGTCGCAGGACTCCCCGAATATGACTCAGCTGATGTTACCAGGAATGCAGCTTTCAGGTAGAAGAGATAGTTGCCCACGGTCTCGTAATTCGCACTGAAGAGGGTGCAGAGGTTCCTGATATCGAAGAGGCCCGCAGAATTGGCACATGCATACCGGAAGAGTTCATAGAGAAGATCCCGCCTCCGGATCTCAAAGATTGCCGGGATGTCGCGGTAGATGATCTTCTTCACCACCAGCTCCTGAATATACCGGCGGATCACCGCCGGATTTTCTTCGCTGACAAGCTCCGGAAACGCACCCTTATACAGGTATTCCAGGAACTCGTGCTCCAGCAGCTCTTTCCCTGCAACATGCCTCCGGTAGAGAGCCTCCATGGCCGGGTAGTCCTCAGGGGAGGCGGGCCCTTTCCCGATTGCCATGCCTTTCATCCGGAGGTATTCGCCGAAGCTGAGCGGGTCCAGCCGGAAGCTGATGATCCGTCCTGCAAGGGCCGCCTTTGCCCTGCTCAGTTCCAGGGACTCAGAGCCCGAGACGATGCACTTGACCTCCTTCTGGTCATAATAACGCTTCAGCACCCCCTCCCAGTCGCCGACATACTGGATCTCGTCGAGGAAGATATGGGTTGCCCCGGTGACATGGAGCGCGTAATCGATGATGAAGGTGAGGGTCTCCTTGTTCTGGGTCTCCTCCTCGTCAAAGGAGAAGAAGAGCACCCCCTGCCCGAGGTCCTTCATCAGCTGGCGCATGATGGTCGTCTTACCGGTCCTCCGGAGGCCAACGATGGCGATAGCCTCCTTCCTGCCCATCCATTCCTGGACTTCAGCATAGAGATCCCGTCGGAACTCCGGCACCGCGATGGCCTCACCCCTGAGCTGGGGGTTATATTCGGCGATGAGGCGGATGAGGTAATCCTTATTCATTGTATAGTAAGATTAACTTCTTACTTTAATAATATTATGATATAACTAAAAGATGGGAATTCGTGCATCCCGGCCCGTTATCCGGGGCAATCCGGGATACCTGAGATCCAGTTAAAGAAGCTGATTCACCGGCCGCCTCAGTCCTCGAGCCGCCTGAATACCCCGTGCTTCAGGATGCTGATGTTGCACTCCGGGCACCGCCAGGTCGGGGGAAGCTTCTCGAAGGGTGTGCCCGGCGGCATCCCATGCTTTGGATCGCCCTTTGCCGGGTCGTAGATATAGGCGCATTCGAGGCACTGGTAGCAGACCATGAATTGTTCCCTTCCAGATCTGGATGCGAACCGAGATGAAGGTAACTCTTCGACGAGAGGTGGCTGCTCCGGCCCGGAGATCCAGACCTCCCCCGGGCCCCCGGAGGAGAGCGGAAGCGTC
This sequence comes from Methanomicrobiales archaeon, assembly GCA_015660865.1. Lineage (GTDB taxonomy): Archaea > Halobacteriota > Methanomicrobia > Methanomicrobiales > JACTUA01 > JACTUA01. The sequence continues at coordinate 71,948 of JACTUA010000006.1, forward strand.
CTATCCAATCGTTTTCCTGCAGGTCTCTCTCACCGCACTCCCCGTCAATCCCTGCTTTCCCGGATCGCGGGCCATCCGGGTTATCTCCCACGGTTCCATGGCATTACGGGACCGGGAGTTCTCCCGGAGGCCCGGATGGGAAGGATAGTATATAGAAACTTTTATCACGTCAAAGACGCTATTCCCTGCCGATCATGAAAAAAATGCCTGTCCTGCCCCTGGTTCTCCCCGTGTCCCTGGTACTTATTCCCGTGGGCGCAGCCGGGGCCGCAGGCACTGCAGCCTACACCGGTGCCTTCCCGGGGCTTCTCATCTCCACCATTCTCACAAACCTGTCCATTGCCTTCACCGTCGTCCTCATGTTCATCTTCGGCCTCTATGCCTACGCCAGCCTGGCCAGGTTCGCCCCGTACCACACCTGGATCTACCTTTACCTCGTCAGCCTGACCGGTATCGTCTGGTCCCTCTTCCTCATGAACAACGGCGGCTCCCTCTCGGAGGTAACCTTCATCCTCACCACGGTCGTCGGGCTGAACCTCATCGTTCACATCCTCCGGTTCGACCGGATCCAGATATATTCCCCGAGCGAGGGGGAGTCGGCCGGGATCACCCTGGAACAAAATAGCGAAGCTCCCAACCCGCTGCTCAACTGGACCCCACCCCGTTTCTAATGGAAATATACCTCCTGCGTGAGGTCTTCTTTCCAGGTCCCTTCGACTTAGCGCACACGATCACCAGGCAATCACCGGGACCAAAATTCTGAGAAGACACGGCTCAGGCAGAGAAGAGAAATCTTTATTCGATTCAGGGCGCTATAAAGGGGAAGAATAATGCGAATCTGTCCCCTGCTCCTCCTGGTACTCTTCATCGCGTCCACAATACCGTTGGGTGTGTCTGCCTCAGCGAGTGCCACGGTCGTTATCTCAGGGACATTGATCCGTCCCGGCCCCTCGACAGGTGGCGGAGGCGGTGGAGGGGGTGGCGGAGGAGGAGGGGGCGGGCCCGGGTATATCCCGCCCTCGGGGCCACCGGGCCCGGCAGTTATCCCTGCGGTCCCGACCTTCTACGGGCAGGGGCCGGTTGATACCACCCCGTCGGGAACCACCCGGGATGGCGTAACGATAACCTCCCTGGACCACGGGGCGAGCCTCTACATCCCGGGAGGCATCCAGGCCCTTGACGGGTCGAATATTCCCCTCACCCAGGTGAGCGTGAGCCCCGTTTCAGCCGGAGGGGTTGTCCCCGGTTTCACCGGGATATCCTACGACGTGGCCCCGGATGGCGCGCACTTCAATCCACCTGCTACCCTCACCATGATCATCCCTGATTCCCTGTGGTCCGGAGATACCCGGTTCTCCATCCGCGTCTTTGATGTGAATACCAATTCGTGGGTGACCTTCCCCGCCAGCCTGATCCCCGGTTCCCATACTCTTTCCGGCCCGGTCTCCCAGCTGGGCATCTTCGGACTCTTCGGCGAACCGGTGCCGATTCCCACACCACCCCTTCCCATCCAGCCGATCCCGGCCGGGACGGTCGAAGTCCAGGGGCAGCCGGTACAGAATCCCATTCTGAATGCCCTTGCCGGTCTCCTCGCGTACGCCACCGCGAACCTCTCGGCGGCCTTCACCACCCTCCTCATTGCCCTCGCCGGCCTCTACGCCTATACCCGGAGGGACCAGATCGCCCGGTACCAGACCTGGATCACCCTGTACCTGATCAGCATGACCGGTGTCCTCTGGGCTTCCTTTATCTATACCGAGGGTGGGCCTCTCCAGGAACCGGTCTTTCTGGTCACCACTGTCATCGGTCTGAACCTCATCGTCCACGTCCTCCGGTTCGACCGGGTCGTGATACCCATCCCCGCCATGGGGAACCCCGCAGGGATCCCCCTTAAGTGAGGAGACTCCTCCCCCCCCGTTTACCGGGTCTCCACTCCTTTTCCAGATGGAACTATATGGAATAACTACCCTGCGTGGAACTTCTTTTTAGACCTTTTCAACTCAGCAAACAGATCCGATAACAGGATTACGTTACCTTTTACCTCCTTATTCAGATAAAAGTAATTAACTTCTCTTAACTTTTTCAAAAATGATTCAATCAAATTGAATTTCAATCCCTGTAATGTTCGTTGAATACGTTCTAAAGCCCATTTAAAACCATTTAAAAGCCATATACGAAATAATAATGCCTTTTCTATCGATTCATGGTATGCCGGGATCTCATGGCAGTTAATGAAGAATGAATATATTTATATACATCCTCGTTCGATAGAATGCCGATGAAGCTGAAGGTTATCGGTGCATTTCTTATTCTCGCCGTCGCAGTCCTCGCCGTTACCCCTTGCGCCGCGGCTGGAAAAGCAGCCAGCGTGACGGTCGGTGGTTGCGTGAAGGTCCCGCCGACTCCCAGCTTCTCTTTCTCACCAGTTTCAGGAACTGCCCCCCTTCTCGTGATGTTCAGCTCCACATCATCCACAGGAGTCATCACCTCGTATTACTGGGAGTTTGGCGACGGGGGTACATCGACGGATGCGAACCCGCAACATACCTATACTACACCAGGGGGCCCCTATTATCCAAAACTCACCCTCTACGGCCCATGCGGTGCGCAGGTAATATTGACGTCTACACAATCCATCACGGTCACAAACCCCGCCCCGACCTTCGACTTTACTGCCGATAAGCCCTGTCCCTGCACGAGTAACACGGTGAAATTCACCTGCACGCAAACGGGTGTGACCACCATCACTTCCTGGGCATGGGCATACGAAGCGAGCGGCAGCTCAACCTGGAAGACATTAGGTACTACGGGGACGGGCAATCCACTATCTGCCTCATTTTCCGCCGCCGGAACGTATGATATCCGGCTCACCGTAGTTTCAGGAAGCGTGTCTTACCAGTTGATCAAGCCCGGCTATATCATCGTGATCAGTTCTTCATCTCCGCTCACTGCTTCCTTTACCGCAACCCCGACGAGCGGACCCAAACCGCTCACCGTGAAATTCAAGGATACGAGCACAGGCTCCTGTATCACTTCAGAGAAGTGGGAGAACAAAACCTCGTCAAGCAGCTCCTGGAAGCAGTTCTATCTGAGGGCTGTGGACTCGACCTTTACCTTTACAGCAACAGGTACCTATTCGATAAGGCTCACGGTATCGAACGCCTGTGGTACAAGTAAGACCAGCGGAACCCAGACCATCACCGTGACGTGCCCGACCGTGACGGCTGGCATGTCCGCGAGCCCGACCTCCGTGAAAACCGGGTCCACCGTCACCTTCTCCGATACAACCAGCGGTCCTTACACCTCCTGGGATCTGGATTTCGGTGACAGCACAACTCATGCGACGCAGAGAGCTGATAAGATCCCTCATATCTATACTACAACGAAAACCAAGACCGTCACGGCGAAACTGACCGTGAAGAATGACTGCTGCACGAGCACAAAGACCATCTCCATAACCGTAAACAAGTGATCTTTCCGGGTCTTTCCCCGGTGATTTCGGGAAGGTGCCCCGGGGAGGGCGGCCAATCTCACGGTCATGGAACGGGGGGAATCTCCTTCTTTTCCTGAATACCCGGCAAATGCGGTGGTACTCCCCCTAAAATATTGCGTCTTCCATTTCACGTTTTAACCAGACGGGAACCCGGTGAAGATATCCCTCGGCTGAATCATCCTGTGACCGTGAGGGAAAATTCCGGAACAGCCCTTCCTCAATACCGGATCGCTTTGCACCCTGGCCGCTCAATCGAAAAGTTAAGAAGAATTTTATAAAACCTATTTTTTCTAATAAACCTTACGGTCTTCAGGAAATCGTCTCTAAAACTGTGAATGACTTTTTAGATGCATTGAATAAGTGATCGCTAAAAATGAGCAAAAAACCACTTCCCATTAATTCAATGAAAATGCTTAACCCATCCACATGTTACCAGGAACCTTCGCGGATGAGACTGGCCCGGTTTGCCTGAAAACCATGCATACGGGGCGTAACGGCAGGCCTTCCGCCGACCTGCCGCATATGCTCCGCCTGCGATGAAAGGGGCGAAATCACGGCCACTCAAAAGAGTAAAGGGAATCCCCTTATCATTTTTTATAAATCGCGGGATTTAGTAATTATCCCCTATTAACTGGAAAAAAAATCGAAACATTTATCATGTGTTAATGAAATTAGTGTTCTTGTCCTTTCCGACCTGCTTGAACGAAGCTCGTGGGGGCCCCGAAGTCACGGGCTCCACATGGCGGGCGTGAGGGATTATGCACAGAGGTGAAAAGAAACATGAAGAAGTACGTACTTTTGGGAGTGCTCGCCATCATGCTGGTTGCGATTCCGATGGCAGTGGCGGCGGCGCCCGCGACGGGCAACGTTCAGGTGACAGGATCTTCCACAGTAGATCAGGAAATTCAAGTCACTCCAGCTACCATAGCACTTCCCACTTTAATCCCCGGTACCACGGTCACTACTGACTATGTGGACGTACAGGTGTCTTCGAATGTGCCACGCTGGCATGTTGTGGCGACCGACGACAATAATGGACACATGTACAAAAATGGCGACGGTGCCCAAAAACTGATTGATGCTCTTCAGATACAGGGACTTAGTGGCGAAGGCCTCGAGTCTTTGAGCGGTACTACTGCAGTTGAATTCTATTATGGTTCAACAACCACCCCAGGTTACTCAGGTTGGTATCCTGTTACCCCTGGGCTCGGTGGCGTTGGTGCAACCTGGTTCTCACAAAAAGTAGAGAACACGGATAATCCCGGTAGTTATGTGCTTAATGTAGTCTTCACGATCGGATCATATTGAGATTCAAAAGAAGCAGACTACATCCCAATAGAGTAGCAAACCCAAAAACCTTTTTAGATGAGAAAATAATTCAATCAGGAGGGAACGTATGCTTTCTGTGAACCATCGTATCCGATTAATCCTGATACTCCTGACAGTATTTTTTATCGCTATTCTGGCCATCCAACCGGTTGCTTCGCTGAGAGTGGAAAGTGGGGATTTTAGAATCGCGGTGTCGAAAGGAGACACGTACACCATTCCCATTGCCGTCTCCATCGGATCGCAGGAGTCGGCGGGCGATTATGCCATCGATGTGGGCGGCTTCGGGGAGACACCTGACGGAATCTATCAATCTCTCCCCGCCTCCAATGATACCAGCTCATTCTCGGCCCGACCATACATCACGGTCAATCAACCGACGGTCCACCTCAATCCGGGAGAACGAGAATATTCTAACATAACAATTCGTGTTCCGGCGAACGCTCCAGACGGTGGACGGTATGCGCTTATTCTCGTCCATCCGGCTCCCGCAGCAGGTGGTGCAGGATCTGGAATCTCCACTGCTGTCCAGATCCCGGTCATGCTCACCATAGCGGGAAGCACTCTGACCCAGACCGGATCTATCACCAATTTGGCGACGGGTGAGATGGTTACCGGGGAGCCTATCAAGATTCTGACGACCCTTAAGAACACCGGTAACTACCACTATTACGGGGCTTTTGTGAATGTTACCGTAACTGACGCAGCTGGGAAGGTGGTTGCCACGACTTCGACAGACCCGTCGCGCCCTGCCATAATCCCTGGATATGCAATAACATTCGTTACGCCCATTACTGCAACCCTGTCCCCAGGCACCTACACGGTGAAGGCCGACGCGAAACTCGCCGACGGGATGGTCCTTCTTGATTCGAAGACTGCCTCCTTCACCATCCAGACCCCCTACGTCCCGCCGACCCCAACCCCGCAGGCTACCGTCACCGTAGCTGGGGGAACGCCGATTCCTTCTTATACCGTGCCTGCACCGGCAGGGACCACCGGGCCGAATAAGATCCCATTCCTGCCAATTTATACACCTGGGCCGGATGCTCTTATGACTGTCGGAGTAGTATCCGCAGCCCTCCTCCTCTGGTCCGCGAAACGGCGAAGATAGGGCACTTTTTCAAATCCCTTTTTACGACGATATACCGTTTCCGCCTCCCTGCCGCGTTTCCTTTTTCTGGTGGTATAAGATCAGCCGTCACCTGAGATCAAACAGGAAACGATATGTACTTACCTCTTTCTCTGGAAACCCGGTTTTTGTAACTATCCTCTCTTAACCGGCGAAAAAATCGAAAGATTTATCATATGTGAATAAAAGTAACATTTCTGTCTTTCACGGTCCGTCGAAATAAAACTTGGTGCCTGCCCGATAGGCACAAGGGTCCTGCGGTGGATTTGAAGGGGATGTACAGAGGTGGATGAAGAATGAGGATGCACATATTTCTGCTTTTAGGCATGCTCACTTTTGTTTTGCTGATCATGCCAGGGATCATACCGTTGCCGGTGGCAGCTGAGAATGTGACGGTTACGGAAACACCGGTGGTTACCACTGTAACGCCTGCTGAAACCCCGGTCCCGGACCAGAATGTGACGGTTGCGGAAACACCGGTGGTTACCACTGTAACGCCTGCTGAAACCCCGGTCCCGGACCAGAATGTGACGGTTACGGAAACACCGGTGGCTACCAATGTAACGCCTGCCGAAACCCCGGTCCCGGACCAGAATGTGACGCCTCAGGAAACAACACCAGGTGAAATTACTATTACATTTGCCAGTGACACCGCAGTTTTTAATAAATTTCATATCGGCGATAACGACTGGTCTACAGGGATAACGGTGAACACCAGCTATTCATCCTGGTACGTGAAGATATCAGATGACACGGAGAGTGCAAGCCCGGGTTGTATGATAAACGTAAAGGATCCTTCGAAGCATCTGGCGAAGCCGCTATTGGTGAAAAGCATTGATACTTCAAGTTTTGCTGGTGTCAATCCACCCCTCACGATCTGGACAGGGAGATCACCGGGCACGTTCACAAATACTCTGTACATCAGGCAGTATTACGGGGATACCGATCCAGCTGGCTCATATTCCATAAACTTGCAGTACCAGGCAGGACCTTTATAATAACCCACATTTTCTCAGGAAACAAGGCCACCCCTAGGGAGGCAGATCTCAGAATAAGAGAATTTTGGATTCTTTCATCGAAAAAATAGATATTTTGAATCAGGGCATCCTTGCCGTTGTCTCATTGCAGTTCCCTAGGTAGTATGCCTGGGCATCGCATTCACTCCCGTCCGTGAAGACGCAGACATGGTCCACGCCCCCGTCCGGGTTCTCCCTGATGGTGTACGTAAGGTTCTCTGCAAGACAGAAGTCACCCCAGGGGTCAGTTGAAGTCTCACTGGAGCCGGAGGCGGCAACGCAGTTGCCCCGGTAAAATTCCCAGGAATCGCAGACGGTGCCGTCGGGAAGGATGCACACCCCGTACCGGTTCCCGTCCGGATTCGTCCGGACCTCGTAGGTGAAGTTCAGGTCATTGCAGTATTCCCTGGCCAGCGGCGAGAGGTTGGCCGGGGGAGGTGGGACTGATGCTGGCTCACCCGGAGCCAGAGGGATCCCCGTGAATATGGTGGCCAGAACAAGGACAACGGCGATCGTGGCGAGGATGAAAGCGAGGAAGATGAGATCGTGTCTTCTCTCCATGGGGATCCCTTATAGGTGATTACAACCTCATCCCTGATAATCGTGCGGAAATCGTCCTCGTGGCGGGAACCCTCCTTCGGTTCCCATTCCCTGCCCCCCCGGACAGTACCGGATGCCCTCCAGACATCTCCCTGAAAAATGGGACTCAAAGTGATCCACTACACCTCCACAAGATCTCAAAGATGGTGTCTTCTGTTTCTATTCTCATTGTGATGGAAGAATTCCTATGAGGCCAGTGAAAAATCAACAATTTATGAAAAAAGACTAATATGAAAGATATTATAAATTGGAAACAATTATATATAGTATAGAGGGAGCATACGCTATTAAGAGGTAGTATGGGATCACATCTTGCGAGCATCTTATTCATGATACTCCTTCTTGCCGGCCTGGCGACCATCCCGGCCGCTGCCGGCTCTTCAATGATGTTCCGGATGAACCCTGAGCACACCGGGAATTACAGCAGCATCTCCGGTGGAATCCACCCAAATAACGTTCTGAAATGGGTCTTCCCGACAGGAATCGGGTCAATTGATATGTTTTCCTCCCCTGCTCTGGTGGATGGCGTGGTCTACGTAGGAAGCGGTAATGGGAAGGTCTATGCCATAGATGCAGCGACCGGCACCCAGAAGTGGAACTTCACAACAGGATCGTGGGTGGATTCATCCCCTGCAGTTGCGGACGGCGTGGTCTACGTAGGAAGCGGTAATGGGAAGGTCTATGCCATAGATGCAGCGACCGGCACCCAGAAGTGGAACTTCACTACAGGATCCTATGTTTGGTCCTCCCCTGCAATTGCGGACGGCGTGGTCTACGTAGGAAGCGGTAATGGGAAGGTCTATGCCATAGATGCAACAACCGGCACCCAGAAGTGGAACTTCACTACAGGATCCTATAGAAGTGGGCCTTCACTACAGGATCTTTCGTGGATTCTTCGCCTGCAGTGGTGGACGGCGTGGTCTACGTTGGGAGCTACGATAATATGGTTTATGCCATTTATGCGGCAAACGGCACCCAGAAGTGGGCCTTCACTACAGGATCCTATGTGTTATCCTCTCCTGCAGTGGTTGACGGCGTGGTCTACGTTGGGAGCTATGATGACAAAGTCTACGCCATCGGCTTCCTGCCACCCGTTGCCAACTTCACAGCCACCCCCACTTCCGGCACCGTCCCTCTAACCGTCACCTTCACGGATCTCTCCACGAACAATCCCACGTCATGGAACTGGTCTTTCGGTGACGGAACTTTCAACGAGACGCAGAATACGGTCCACACGTACGCTTCAGCAGGGACCTACACGGTGACCCTCACGGCCTTGAATGCCGGGGGGAGTAACACATCACCGGGCACGACTATCACGGTGACTGTACCGCCACCCGTTGCCGACTTCACCGCCACTCCCACTTCCGGCACCGCCCCTCTCCCCGTAACCTTCACGGATCTCTCCACGAACAATCCCACGTCATGGAACTGGTCCTTCGGCGACACGGGCTGGTTTAATACCAGCTCAGCAGGTGCAAGGAATGCCACGCATACTTACACAAGTCCCGGCACCTATACCGTCATGCTATCGGTCACAAACCCCTCAAGTACAAACAGCAAAACGGAGACCGACTATATCAGTGTCATACCCCCAATTCCAACCACGATGGCCCCAACTCAGGCTCATTACCGCAGCTACATAAGAATCGGTGGAGGATCCCCGCCGTCTCTTCCGACGGTAATATCAACTCCTGCCCCGGTTACTGAAAGTGAGACAACTCCCACTCCATCTGTTCCTGAAGGGGAAACAACTCCCGCTCCATCTGTTTCAGGAATGGGGATCCCCGCCGCTCCAGCAGGTACCAGTTCACCTGGGTTCGAAGCTCTCTGGGCAATTGCAGGATTATCGGTCCTGATATGCTGGAGGAAGAGGCTCCTTTAACGAAGGCATCATCCAGCCTTCCATGATTGCCGCGGAGGGAGATTTCCCGCCCGTCACACAGCAGTGCAGCCAGAGAAAAAGATAGAATGGGTCCAGAAAAAAGTGATTATCCGCAGCCACCCGTGGCAGCAGTGCCCGTGGTGGAGAGGTTGACGCTGCACTCCGCCGGCGCAGTAGCGAAGTGGGCGCAGATCGCCTGCTTGTATGCATCGGGGGTCCTTTCGCCGTTGTAGACCTCCCCGTTGATGATCACTGTCGGGGATGCCTGGACATTATTGGTATTCGAAAGCGTCTCGTCGGCCGAGAGCAATGCCAGCGCGCCCGGGCTGTTGGCGCAGGTCTCTACCCCCTGGGCATCGATCCCCAGCGCCTGCATGGTCTTCGCCCGGCAGGCATCGAGCTGGGTGGCGTTCTGCCAGTTCGGGTAGCAGTCCCGGTCGTAAGCGGTCAGATAAGGCCAGAGCTGCTGGGGATAGTCCCGGTTGATGCAGAGTTGCCGCAGGTCCTCCATCGCCTCGGATGGGCCGTGCAGGGAGCTGACAGAAGCGGCGGTTGTTCCCTGGACGCTCACAATGTACCGGACCGTGATATTCGCCTTCGTACCCAGGAGGTTCGCGACCGGCTGCATCGCGGCCTCGGCCTGGGTCCCGTACGGGCAGAAGGCCATCACGTAGAGGTCAACCACCGGGCTGGCGGACGCCACCGGCGCGGCGGTTGCCTGGGGCTGTGCGGCGGTTGGCTGGGTTCCCGTGAGCGCGAGTGAGTTCGGGAAAAGAAGGGTGCAGTCCTTTGTCGCAAACAGGGGGATGTCGCGTCCCAGGTACTGTACATTGATCTCGTAGATCCCGCTCTTCTCAGTGACATTCACGAGCGTTGCGGTGGAACCTGCCTGTGCGAGGTTAGCGTTCACGAAGGTGAGCACGGTCCCGCCGCAGGCCTGCGGTGGCACAGCGGGGGATGCGCCCATGTTCCCGGTAGCGATGACGATTGCAGCGAGAAAAATGATCGCGGCAACGAGGATCAATCCAGCGATAACTCCTTTTTTGGCGAAGACCTGGGAGGGGGAGTTTTTCAAGTCGTTCTTGGGGGGTTTGGCCATGTCTATCGTTCCTTTCTCTCTTGTGAGATAGAGAATGGGGCGTGATCGATTAAAATGATACTGTCCCCCTCAAATCCGGCGACAGGCCGGGTCGGGGTACCTGGACTGGATCATCCCGGGATCAGCGGCATGGAGATACCAGCGGGTTTAAGAAACCGGGTGCCCACCATGGTATCATGTTCCCCCGGGTCCTCCTCCCCACGGACTTCTCGCCCCATGCAGAGCGGACCGTCCACTGCATCGCCGAGGTCCCGGGGATCGAGGACCTCATCCTCCTCCATGTCCTGGAGCCGGGGCCGGACCGGACCACGGCGTACGGCCAGCACACCGTCGAGACCCGGATCAGGGAGTCGCTCCTCCACCTGGAAGGGATAAAGAAATGGACGGAGCGGCCGGACCTCCCGGTGAGGATCCTCGTCCACGAGCGCATCCATGACGACGTGGCGGAGACCATCCTCTCGGTCGCGGCGAAAGAGAAGGCCGACCTCATCGCCCTGGGCGCCCGGGGAAGGACCCTGAAAAACCTCGTCCTGGGTTCGGTCTCGGCCGCGGTCCTCAGGGATGCAAAAACAGGGGTCCTGGTCGTCCACGACAGGGCTCTCGACGCGGGAGAGGCATTCGGGAAGTACTGCCGCTCGGCCTTCGCAAAGGTCCTCTGCCCGGTGGACTTCTCGAAGCCCTCCCTCGATACGGTGGGGTCCCTCCCCGGCCTCATGAAAGGCGGCGGGGTGCTCCTCCTCCACGTCCTCGGGGGGGATATCCACGGCTGGGACTTCCCCATCGCCCGGGGGAACGCCGGGAAGCGCCTTGAGGAGATGAAGGGGGAGCTGGAGAAGGCGGGGTTCCAGGCCCGCACCATCCTTGCCATCGGGGAGCCAGCCGCCGAGGTTCTCAGGGTGGCGGAGGAGGAGGACGTCTCTATGATCCTTCTCACCCGGTTCGGGAAGCGGGACTACGTGCAGGCCGTCGGTATCGGGTCCACCGCCGCAGCCATCGCAGGGAAGGCGGGATGCCCTGTCCTGGTCCGCTACCCGCACCTCCACTACGAGGTAGTGGCCCGGGAGCTCAAGCCACCTGAGTTCTTCATCGCTGACGGGATCTGGCTCCACTACCACCAGCTGAAGACTGACCAAAAGACCGACCGCATCTTTGTTACTTTCGCCGACGGGGTCCCGGCAGGGGTGGCCCGGTGCCGCAGGCACCCGGACGGCCTGGAGGTTGACGGGGTCTTTGTCCTGGAGGAGTTCAGGAACAGGGGGTATGCGAGGAGGCTCCTCGCAGCCCTGGTCCCCGCCTGCGGGAGCGAGGACCTGTACATGCACTCCACGGTCGAGCTCGAACCCTTCTACCGCACCTTCGGTTTTGAGTCCATCCCTGAAGAGGAGTTGCCGCCTGCCATCGCCGAACGCTACTCTTTCGCTATGGGGGATCTCGGGATGGCGCAGGTGCAGCCTATGAGGCGACGCGCCGGGTAGGGGAGGAGCGGGCTCCCGGCCAAAGAAGGACCCCCCGGACAGTCCCCGGCGGAAGAGCATGCGGCGAGGAGATCAAATCTTCCCGTTGCCCTCCCTTCCGTCGAATCCGGAACCGGGGAGGGCTGCCCTACAGCAGGTTCTCCACCTTGCTGTTCGCGATCCTCCCGCTCACCCCTTCGCGGTCGGACTGGTGGTCCAGGATGTACTGGTACACCTCGTTGATCTGCCGGAATTCCTCGACATTGTTGTTGTACCGGGTGCCAAGGGTGGTGTACCGGGAATAATCGGCATCGTACTCGTCCTGGGTTGTATACGAGGTACTGGCAGTGAGCCTGCTCTCGAGGGACCGGATCTCAGGGAGCATCTCCGCGCAGGCCCCTGCGAGCCATTTCATCTTCTCCTCCATCCTCTTCTGGGTGGAGACGATATGCATCACGTCGTTAATGGCATGGTAGGTGATGCCCCCGTCCCCGGTCGGGATGATGACCGGGTCCTCGTTCGCGAAGTCGTCGGGGTAGAGGCCGATGAAGGAGGGCCGGGTGGTCTCGATGTACACGTACTTCCGCCCCCCGTATACATAGACCCGGAAGGACGGAATCCCTTCGGTCTCGATCCGGATCCCCGCGGTGGCATGGTGCTTATCGGGGAAGAGGAGGATCGCGGCATCGTAGCCCTCCCGGTACAGGAGCCCGAGGAGGAGGAGGCTCTTCTCGTCGCAGTCGCCCTTCCCGTCCAGGATGACCCCGGCAGGTGTCCTCGGGCAGACCGGTGCCTGGGGATCGTAGGGGATCTGCTGGACGAAGTTGACCATGAGCTCGAGGTACTGGTCATCATTCAGCCCCTCCATCCTCCGGATCCTGCGGAGATCGGAAAGAAGGCTGGAAAAGAGGCCATCCTCACTGGGGTCCTTGAAGATGCCGGTATAATAAGAGGCAAGGGCCCCCTCCTCGCCCGGCTGCCAGGATGCAAGGGGGCAGTCCCCGCCCCCCCCGGTCGGAAGGGGGGCTGCGGGATCCAGGGTTGCGGTGACCACGGACGCGGACCGGCCGGAGGTGAAGTTGAAGGCGAGCCGGAGTGCCGCCTGGTCTCCCTGGACCGGAAGGGGGGTTGGCACTGCCACAGCGGGGGTCTCCGTCACGGGTGCCTGTAGGGTTGGCGCCGCAGGCAGGACCGGTGGGGCGGGAGGGGGTGAAGGAGCAGGGAGGTCCGGGGCGGCCGCCGGTGAACCGTACCTTCCGGCATGAAGGCACCCAGGGCTGAGAGCGGCAAGGAGGAGGAGCACGAGGACAATCCGGCCCCTCGTCACGAAAGCTCACCCCGGGAGAGAGGATGGAGGGAGGGAGACGCTCCACGGGATAGCACGTCCCCCATGACGGTGGATTGATGGGATCCGCTCCGACGGGAGAGACATCTACCCTTGCACGCTATGATCAGCAGAAACATGCTGATCTCACCTCTTCAATAAAAATGTTTCTACTTTGAACATTATTAATATTACTCAGATATAATGATATTAAAGCATAATTGAGTCTTTGCTGCTGATCCGAGAGAGGATAATTCTTTTCGGGCGGCGGACATACCGGATCGAACTGGCCGGTATCTTATTACCCGACATGGAGAGATGATCCGGTATGCTCTGGGCGATCCTCGCCTTCGTGGGAGCCGCCCTGGACGCGGGGTACTACGCCCTTGCGAAGCGGTTCCTCCCGTCGGTAGCAAACGAGGTGCTCGCTGCGGGCGCCTTCCTTGCGACCTCGGCGCTTCTCTTCCTCATATCCTTCGCAAAGGGCGTACCGGAGATCTCCCCCGCCCTCGTCCAGCCGGTCCTTGTCACGGGGACCATCAACATCATCGCCGCCGCCCTCGTCTTCATCACCCTGCGGAGGACCGACCTCTCCCTCTCCGTTCCCCTCATCACCTTCACCCTGGTCTTTCTCATGGGCACCTCGTACCTGGTCCTGGGCGAGATCCCGACGGCTGCCGGGATGGCGGGGATCCTCCTCATCGTCGCAGGTGCATTCTGCATCCAGCTATCCCCGGGCAGACCTGGCGCCTCACCTCCGCGGAACGGGACACGCTGGGAGGGGATCGTGACCATGCTCGGGGTGGCGTTCCTCTACAGCCTCTCCCTCCCCTATGACAAGGCGGTGGTCCTCGCGTCGGACACCGTCTTCGGGTCGGCGCTCGTGAACCTCTATATCGGTGGCGTCTTTGCCGGGATCGCCCTCGCCAGGGGGAGCTTTCGGCGGGTCCCTCGGGGCGCGGCCGTCTCCGCGGCACTCGCCCTCGGCCTCGCGCTCGCGGGTGAGACCGTTGCCATCAACCTCGCGTACACCCTCCAGATCGTCCCCTATGTCATCGCGGTGAAGAGGCTCTCGATCCTCTTCTCGGTCCTCATCGGCGGGTTCGTCTTCAGGGAGGAGGGGATCCGGTACAGGATCCTCGGCGCCCTCATCATGATAGCGGGGGTGGCCCTCATCGTCCTCACCACGGTCCCCGGATCAATACTCTCATGAAGGAGATGGTCACATACCCTCCACGGGCATGGAACTCAGGCGGGACCTCTCCCTCTTCGACCTGACGAACATCGTCGTCGGGTCCATCATCGGGGCTGACATCTACGTCGCCTCGGCCCTCACGGCGGGGCTCATCGGACCCTTCGCCATCATGGTCTGGATCGCCGCCGCGGTCTGCGCCACGGTCCTCGCCCTGGTCTTCGCCTACTGCAGCTACTACCTCCCCCTCGTGGGAGGCCCCTTTGCCTACGTCTCGGAGGCATTCGATGACTTCTACGGCTTCATCGCGGGCTGGTCCCTCTGGATCGCTGAGATCCTCTCCCTCCCGGTCTTTGCCATCGCCTTCACCCAGTACCTGGGGTTCTTCATCCCCCTCTCCACCCTCCAGCAGATCCTTGTCAAGGGGCTCTTCCTCGCCGCGCTTACCCTCGTGAACATCTTCGGGGTGAAGGCTGCAGGGAGGGTGAACGATCTCCTGACCATGGTGAAGCTCCTCCCCCTCCTCGCCCTGGTGGTCGTGGGCCTCGGCACCTTCGCCCTCGGCCCGGGGAGATTTGTCGCGAACTATACCCCCCTCGCGCCCCTCGGGTTCGCGAATTTCGGCACCGCGCTCGTGCTCATCTTCTGGGCCTACGTCGGCTTCGAGCTGGGGACGTTTCCTGCGAGCGAGGTGAAGGACCCGAAGAGGAACATCCCGAAGGCCATCATCTCGGGCATGGTCATCGTTACGGCGTTCTATCTCGCAACAAACTTCGTGGTCTTCGGCACGGTGCCCTGGGAGACCCTCGCCGGGACCAACACCCCCCTCGTCCTGGTCGGGGCGGCACTGTTCGGGGGCGTCGGGGCAGCCTTCATGACAGCAGGGGCCCTCGTATCGGTCTCGGGATCGGACGAGAGCGGGATCCTCGGGACCGCCAGGCTCTCGTACGCCATGGCCATCGACGGCCTCTTCCCGAAGGTCTTCTCCCTCGTCCACCCCCGGTACGGGACCCCGTTCGCCGCCCTCGTCATCGAGGGGGTCATCGCGTTCTTCCTCTCCCTGGTCGCCGGGATCTCGGGCCTCATCTCCTTCGCGGTCTTCAACCT
Source organism: Methanomicrobiales archaeon (assembly GCA_015660865.1). Lineage (GTDB taxonomy): Archaea > Halobacteriota > Methanomicrobia > Methanomicrobiales > JACTUA01 > JACTUA01. The sequence continues at coordinate 87,573 of JACTUA010000006.1, forward strand.
GGCCTTCTCCTTCCTCGTCACATGCCTCGCCCTCACCATCCTCTCCCTGGGAAAGAAGGATACGCTCCATGGCCAGAGGATCCTGCCCTGGATCGGGATCGCCATCTGCATCTATCTCCTCATCTCCACGTCCTTCTTCGACAAGCTCGTGGGCGGGCTCGTCATCCTCGCGGGGGTACCCATCTACGTATTCTTCTCGCCGAAGACGGATATCTACCACTTAAAAGAGCTCTTCATCTCAGAAGAGGCCATCTTTGTTCGGAGGATGGAGAGGCAGCGGCGGTTCCTCGCAAACCTGCTCCGCATCCTCCATGAAATCATTTCCTGAAGAGAGCTACCGCGGGTTCTTCCCGGTCACGGTGGGATTGTCGGGGTACATGGACCATTCGGTGAAGGACCCCTCGTAGATCTTCACCTTCGGGAACTTGAGGTAAAACTTGAAGAGGCAGAACTCGTTGGTCGCCTCCCTCCCTGTCCCGCAGGAGCAGATGATATTCTTGTCGGGGGTGATCTTCTTCTCGGCAAGGATGGCCTGTATCTGGTCGTCGGGTTTCAGGAGCTTCTTGTTCCTGTCGTCCATGAGGCTCTTCCAGGGGAGGCTGACCGCGCCCGGGATATGCCCCGGCTTGATCCAGGGCCCCTGTCCCTCGTACACGGGCGAGGGCCGGGCATCCAGGAGGATGACGTCGGGCCGGTCCTTCATGGCCTTCACCTCGCCGTAATCCGCGATGAATTCGGGTCTGAGCTGGACCCTGAAGTCCGATTCCACGACCTTCGGGAAGGTCTGCGAGAGCGGCCTCCCCTCCTCCTGCCACTTATCGACACCGCCGTCAAGGATGTGGACCTTCCTGTGGCCGTACCGCGCCAGGGTGTAGGCAAGCATCGTCTGCTCGAGGCCGTCGCCGATGAAGGTGGTGCAGGCCGAGAGGGGGCCGGAGCTCGAAGAGACCACCAACGGGAGATCGGGCCGGATGCCCAGCCTCCGGAAGAGGAGCTCGGCCATCTCGGGAGGCAGGAAGATCCCGGGCCTCTCCTTTGCTATCCTGAAATGGTTCTCTTCGACGTAGAGGGCGCCCGGGATATGCCCCCTCAGGTAGTCGTGGATATTCGGCTGGGAATCGATGATCTGGAGGTTCCTGTCCTTCAGGTGATCCGCGAGCCATCCTGTGGAGACCCACTTCACCTCCCCGTCACCGGACGGGTACGGGTATGTCTTTTCCTGCGGCATGACAACTCCTCGTGAGAGGCTTCGGAGTCCGAAACCAGAGAGTGATGGGGGTGGGGGGCAATATGATTTTGGGTTGGGGAGGTTTCAATGAAACCGACCCTGAGCGACCGCAGTCGCGATACAGAGGTTTCAATGAAACCGACCCGGAGCGACCTCTGTCGCGATATGGGCCCCGATCCGACCGGTTGGGAACCGGTCGTGATCTGGCATCGGGTCCCTAGCCCGTTGCGGTGGCGATCCTCAGGACGTCATCGATGGTATCGACGTACTGGACCGGCACCCCGATATTTGCCTCGACATAGGTCTTCGCGTCCACGCTCTTCGGGACCTGCTGGATGACGGTGAAGCCGTAGAGCTGCCTGGTCTGCTGGGTGTAGAGGAGGAGGTTCGCGTTCGCCCGCGGGAGGAGGAAGAGGGCCTTCCCGGAGTCCTTTGCGGCCTGGGCCTTCTCGACGACCCCGCCGATGGCCCCGACATTCCCGTCCTGGTCGATGGTCCCGGTGAGGGTCACGTCCTCACGGAGGGGCTTGTTTTCGACCGCGGAGATGACGAGCAGGGTCATGAGCGCACCTGCACTCGGCCCGTCGACGGAAGGGACCTGGCCCGGTGCATTGATGGAGAAGATGACGTCGCTTCCCACGAGGGAGACCCCGGTCCTGTTCTGGGCGACGAAGACCGCGGTGTTGGCCGCGTCCTGGAAGACGACCCCCATGAGAGGCTGCGTATCCACGAGGACCCGGCCCTTCCCGGGCTTCACCTCGGCCGTGATGTTCAGCATGACCCCCGACTGGACGACCTGTCCCTGGGCATAGGGGCTGTTCCCGTTGTACTGGATCTGCTGGAGGACTGCCGGGCCCTGGAGGACCGCCGACCCGACCGGCCCCGTCCCCGACGGGGATACGTTGATGAGGCCGGTCAGCTCCTGGAGCTGGAGCCGGTAGAGGCCGAGCTGGCTCTGGTACCCCCCGATGGTGGCATTGTCCCTGTCCACCTGCATGGAGAGGCGTGCGTTCTCGGATTCAAGCATATTCATCTGGCCTGAAAAATCCGTGAGATTTGCCTGGCTTCCCTGTATCGGGAAGAATGCCAGGTACAGGTTCGCCGCGAGGGAGATGACGAGCAGGATCCCGAGAACCTGGATCGGTTTCATGATACCAGCGTGAGCAGATGGATTATATACGCTTTCTCTCACCTTGCAAAAGATGAGGCAGAGAGGGCAGGCGCGGGATCGGCCCGTCGTTTCTCCCACCATTCCACAACGGATAAATAGGGGTTTTCTCCTTCCTTTGTCCGAGGTGTTTTCTGTATGGGTATTGTCTCCGAGTTCAAGGCGTTCGCCATGCGGGGGAGTGTTGTCGACCTCGCCGTGGGTATCATCATCGGTATCGCCTTCGGGCAGATCGTCACTTCCTTCGTGAACGATGTCATCATGCCTCCCATCGGTCTCCTGCTGGGGAAAGTGAACTTCTCTGACCTCTTTATCGATCTCTCGGGAAAGGGGTATGCCAGCCTCGCCGCTGCCAAGGTGGCAGGTGCACCCGTGATCGCCTACGGCGCCTTCATCAACACCATCATCAACTTCATCATCATCGCCCTCGTCGTCTTCCTCATTGTGCGGATGATTACCCACATGATGAAGAAAGAGGAGAAGGAGGCTCCACCGGCCCCGCCCAGCAAGGAAGTCCAGCTGCTGACCGAGATCAGGGACTCCCTGAAGAAATAGGAGATCAACCTTTTTCCTGCCGCCATGGAACCGACCCCATTCACCGGCGGGGATCGAGAGGGGACCATCAGGTTTTTAACCCATCCCGTGCGTACCCTCCCCGACCATTGACCTGAAGAGGCAGGAGGAAAGATGTCAGAAGAACTGGAGGCACAACGCGAGCTCACAGAGGACCTGCTCGCCCGGCTCGTGGATCCGAGGGAGAATGTGCGGGAGACAGCGGCAGAGGCCCTTGCGGTGAGCACCGAGGATGAGGACTGGAGGCCGGACGACCTGATTCTCGGGGAGGGTATCGGGATCATCACCGACCTCCTCGGAGACAGAAATATTCACATCGTCCGATCGGCGATTGCGATCATCATCGCCATCGCAACCGCTGGAGAAGAAGAAGCCCTGGTCAGCCACGGGGTGATCGAAAGGCTCGACCGGATACAGGACCATAAAGATCCCCTGATCCGGGAGAAGGTCCACGAGGCGCTCTGGCTCCTCACCCCCGAGGTCGAGGACGTGGTGGCGTCAAAGACCCAGGATGAATACTGAACCGGTGACGGCGGATCCCTGACCTTCCGGAGGGAGAAGTCAAAAATCCGGAACCCCCGGGATCAGAGGGTGATCCCGAAGAAGGCGAGGATTATCAGGAGAATCGCCCCGGGCAGCCCGGCGAGGGCGCAGATGATGACCGTGATCCAGTCAATCCCGATATCGGGTTTCCCTAAATACTGCATCAGGTGGAAGTAGTTGACGGCAAAAAGGGTCAGGAGCCCGACGATGGAGTTGATCACCAGGTGGCCGATATTCCTGATGACAAAGTACACGACCGCCGCAAAGACAATGATGACCAGGAAGAGGACGAGAACACCGATCAGATCCATAGCTAGCCATACTCTCTGGAGGGTAAAGAGGGTTTCGCTCTCCCTTTCACGATAGCGAAAAAGAAGCCCTTATTGAAAATATTTCCTCCGCAATCCTGATATAATGGGTACATGGGGGGAGCCAGCCTGTTTCAGGGAGAAGGGATACGTTCACGCGTAGCCGGTGATATCGTAGTCGATCTCGGTGGACGTGCTGATGCAGTCCTTCCCGTGGACGAGGACCTCGTCCACCGTCCGCTTCAGGATCGCAGGATAGACCGCCCCGACGAGCTCGGTGACCGGGCGGCCCTGGCAGAAGAACTTAAAGGTCGGGGTACCTTTCACCCCGTAGCGCTCGCCCGTGAAGAGGTTCACCGAGACATCGACGCGGGCGAAGAGGACCTTGTCCCGGTATTCCTGGGCGTACTGGGCATAGTAGGGCGCCATGGCACGGCAATGAACGCATGTCGGGGTATAGAACATCACCGCCACAGGCAGCTTCGCCTTCTCCACCTGGTCATGGAACGTGCGGTCATCGACCTCGATCACAGGGGAACCCTCCACTGCACCACCCCGGATTACTCCTTGATCCGCGGATCATGTTATAGTTTCTGGAACCCGGAGCAGACATCGGCCGCCCCGGAGAACAGATGACCCTTTCGGATATTTTTCCCCGGTACATCTTTGAGGACAGGCTCAAATTGGTACCCCCGCACGTCAGCCGGTGCTCCGGTCTTATATATAGAATTGAGAGGTATAACTATATATATAGATATATATATACAGACAGATTGTTTATATACTTTCTGTGTGATCTCTCTTTCATGGTGAGGAACACAGGTTGTGAGAACTCGGATGGCTGCAGTGCTGCTGTCCTTGAGCGCATGGTGGTGGACCCGGGGCCGAAACGGAAGGACACCGGAGAGGGCACCCTCCTTCATTGGTTCGACAGGGAGGAGGATCATGAGTGTCTTCCTCCCGAAACTGGTCCAAAATCGGTATCCGGTGAATCGGGAACCTACCCCAGTTTTCAGGTAGGCGGCTGGAAGTTCACTGTGAAGACCTGGGATCTCCATCTCATCGGAGATCTGAAGAACTACATCGAGGATATCTCCCATTTCCCGCGGGCAGACGTGAAGTTCACCTCCAGGCTGGTCCGCTGCACCGAACAGGGCAGGCTCGGGGGATGGGCGTGGCAGAAGGAGCGGGTGCAGATCAGTTCATAAGCATGGCCGGAAACGGGATTGCCATGATAAAGGGAGGTGATGCTGCTGCAGGGGGCGGGCAAAGGCCGCGCAGCTGGTGGGTCTTTCGCAGGTCCCGGAAGCATCGGCCAGGCAGGATGAGGAAGCCTGGTGAAACCGGGGCACACTGTGTTTTTATCTGGCTGAATGAGTACCTTCCCGGCGTTTGAGGATAGGGGAGTCCATTCCCCGTCATCAGGTCCCGGGTCCCGTTGCAGGTTCGGGCATCCCCTCGGCCACAAGGTGGTTCATGGTGTTCTCGCAGATATCCTCGGTGTACTCCCCGATGCGCCGGATAGAGCTGATGACGGCAACGAGGGCAGTGGCGATCTCGCCCTTGTGGTGTTGGGCCATGGTCTCCATCCCGGCACACCGCTCCTCGAGGGGGGCGGTCATCCCGATGATACGGTGGGAGGCCTCGAGGTCAGCTGCAGAGAAGGCGTCCATGCCCCGGGAGAAGAGGTCGAGGGCGATATCCATGGACTCCGCGAGGGAGGTCTTCTCCGAGGTCTCGAGCCTCCGTTCCATGAGCTTCTCGGCGTTCTTTGCGATCCTGACCCCGTGATCCCCGATCCGCTCGATGATCCGCGAGAGGACGTAGCAGGTCGATGCCGTGCCCGGGGTGATCTTCATGGACCGGCCGAGGTTCGGGTCCGAGAGGATCAGGTTGTACTGGCGGGCAACGAGCCAGTGGAGCCTGTCCACGTCGTTGTCCCGCTTGATGACATCGGCAGCAAGAGTTTCATTGGTGGCGATAAGAGCGTTTATGGCGTCCAGGTGCATGGAGCGGACGATGACCGCCATCCGGCTCAGGGTCCGGTCCAGGGGCATCTCCATGGGGTTGAGGAGGTCCTTGATGGTGATGGAGGAATCTGTCTCCTCGGATACCTCCTGGCCTATCGTCATCTGGGTGAAATCCCTGACAGCGGTCCTGACAAAGGGCGGCAGCGTGGAGGCCGACCGGAGCCGGATGACGGAGTAGCCCGCGATATAGGTGGCGATGAGAAGCCTGAAGAGGTAGACCGGGTCCATGTCCCGGGGGACCTCGAAGGTGCGCTCCCTCCGCGCTTTCTCTTCCGTAAGCTTTGGAGATATGAGGAGGGTCCCGTCGGGCTGTACGAGCACCCCGATGGGGTCGTTCTTCTTGATCTTCTGGGCCCTGGCCCAGTCCTTGGGGAGGGAGATGATGTACGACGCCCCGCCCGTGACCTGAACCTTCCGCATCTCCATGCCGACAGCTCCGGGAACTCTTTATACCTCTATGTATCTATTGGAGATATATATAGATATAGATTTTACATCGGGCATCACTATATAACGAGCCCGCCGAGTACCTGAGCGGTGACGGAATGGCACCTTTTCAGAAGCAGCATTGCATCGTAACCCTTCTCGTGGCGGGAGCCCTGCTCCTTGCCATTATTGCCGCGGGTTGCACCGGCGGCGGAGCACCGCAGACCACCCCCCAGACGGTAGTGACCACCGGTGCACCGGCCCCGGCGACCACGGTTCCGGCCACAATTCCACCGGTTCAGCCGACGGGAACAATGACACCCTCCCCAACTGTCAGCCCTGCACCGTCGGGCACGTACGTCGTCCAGCAGATTGCGGGGAAGCTGAGTGTCACCGGTTCGACCACGCTCTTCCCCATCGCCCAGGCAGCAGCCGACGCCTATATGGAGAAGAACCCCAGGGCTGACATCCTGGTCTCCGGCGGAGGGTCGGGCGTAGGGGTGCAGGCCATCGGGGCGGGCACCACCGATATCGGGATGTCCTCCCGGGATATCACCGGTGCCGAGATGGCCAAGTACCCGAGCCTTGTACCAACTGATGTTGCGACCGACGCCGTCGTCCTCATCGTCAACCCCTCCAACCCGGTGACAGCGCTGACCCTTGACCAGGTCCGGGGGATTTACAACGGCACCTTCCAGGGCTGGAACTCTGTGGGCGGCACCCTCACCTACCCGGTGGTCATCGGACGGGACAGCGCCTCAGGGACACGGGTCTACTTCAGCGATTTCGTGATGAAGGGCGAGAAGTACAGGTCCGACATGCGGGAGATGAACTCGAACGGTGCAGTGGCGCAGACCGTGGCCCAGACCCCGGCGGCCATCGGCTACGTGGGGCTCGGCTTTGTCGATCCCAGCGTCAAGGCCCTGAAGCTCTACTCGAACGGCCAGGCGATCACCCCGACCGTCACGACAGTCCTCGCCCACCAGTATCCCATCTCCCGGCCCCTGTACATGATCACCCGGGGCCAGCCGACAGGGCTCGCGAAGGACTACATCGACTTCATCCTCTCCCCTGACGGGCAGAAGATCGTCCAGGACCAGGGCTTCGTGCCCCTCCAGTCCTGAACCTCACCCTTTCTCGGAGGGATGATCGGAGAGACAGAGTGAACCCCCCAGTGTTCATCGGGAGACAATCCACCGGGGATGTATCCCATCCCGGCCCGGATCTGCAGAGCCCCCAGGCCACCTGCTCTCCTCCCGCCCATCCGGCACCCCTCGGCATACCCGCGTTCCCGCGGCCTTTGAAGAAGGAGGGGGCGATCCAGGCGCTCCTCCTCCTTGCATCCCTCGCCGCCATCATCTCAGTACTCTTCATCCTCGCCTACCTCTTCCTCGAGGCTTCCCCCATCTTCCCGCTGGCGGGGATCTGGAACTTCATCACCGGAGGTACCTGGAATCCGACCGGGACCCCGCCGGAGTACGGCACCCTTCCCCTCATCGTTGGCACCATCCTCGTTACTCTCGGCGCCATGGTCATCGCCATCCCCCTCTCGCTGGGATGCGCCGTCTTCACCGCCGAGATCGCCTCTTCCCGGATGAGAAGCGTCCTCAAGCCTGCCATCGAGCTCCTGGCAGGGATCCCGTCCGTTGTGTACGGTTTCTTCGGCCTGGTCATCCTGACAGAGGTCCTCCGGGTCACCTTCAGCCTGGAGTCGGGGCTTACCTGGCTCGCCGGTTCCATCCTCCTCGCCATCATGGCCCTCCCCACCATCACCTCCGTATCCGAGGATGCCATCAGGGCTGTTCCGCACGAGTTCCGGGAAGGCAGCCTGGCCGTAGGAGCCACCCGGTGGCAGACCATGAGCCGGGTGGTGATCCCCTCGGCCTTCTCGGGGATCACCGCGGCTGTCATCCTGGGCACGGGGAGAGCCCTCGGGGAGACGATGGCGGTGCTCATGGTCACGGGGAACGCAGCCATCATCCCCCGTCCCATCACGAACGTCTTCTCCCCCATCCGGACCCTCACCGGCACCCTGGGGATCGAGATGGGGGAAGTCTCCTCCGGGAGCGCGCATTACCATGCCCTCTTCGGGGTCGCCCTCCTCCTCCTCGCCATCACCCTCCTCGTGAACATGGTGGCGACGGTGGTCATCGGGAGGATCCGGAGCGGACCCGTGCCGGTTGCCAGGTGCGAGACCGGGAGGAGCGTCCCCTTCCGGAACAGGATCACCCGCAGCCTGAGGGGTATCTTCTCATGGCTCCGGCTCCCGGCAACCGTTCTCCTGGGAGGCCTCGTGCTCTTCGCCATCGATCTCTCCGCCGGGCACCTGGCGGCTGCAGCCATCCTCGCTGCGACTGTCAGTTTCATCCTGCTCCGGAGGAAGGTATCGCCACGAATCGCCGAGAAGATCGCCTTCTCCCTCCTGACCTGCGCAACCCTCCTCGTGGTTCTCATCCTGGGGGTCATCCTCTGGAATATCGTCGCAAACGGCCTCCCTGCCATCTCCTGGGAATTCCTCACCGGAGTGCCACGGGACCTGGGGAGGAGCGGGGGGATCTTCCCGGCTATCGTGGGCACCGTGTACCTGGTGGCAGGGGCCATCGGCATGGCCCTTCCTGTCGGTATCGGTGCCGCCATCTACCTGGTCGAGTACACCCGGGAGGGGCGCCTGGTCAGGCTCGCGAGGACCGGTGTGGACCTCCTGAACGGGACACCCTCCATCGTCTTCGGCCTCTTCGGCTTCGCATTCCTCGTCCTCTACCTCCGCCTCGGGGTGTCCCTCCTCGCGGGGCAGGTCACCCTGGGGCTCATGGTCCTCCCGACTATCATCCGGACCACCGAGGAGGCATTGAAGTGCGTCCCCCAGGGCCTCAGGGAAGGGAGCCTGGCACTCGGCGCAACCGGGTGGCAGACCGTGAGCCGGGTGGTGCTCCCCCCCGCAATGCCAGGGGTCCTCACCGGCGCCATCCTTGCCATCGGGAGGGCGGCGGGGGAGACCGCCCCCATCATGTTCACCGCGGTAGTGTTCTCCCAGCGGTTCCTCCCTGCATCCCTCCTCGACCCGGTCATGGCCCTCCCCTACCACCTTTTTATCCTTGCCACGAATGTGCCGGGTGCAAAGACGAACCAGTACGGCACCGCCCTTGTCCTCCTGGCCCTCGTCATCGGGATCTACAGCATGGCGATCCTCCTGCGGAACCATTACCAGAAGACCGTGAGGTGGTAAACCCATGGAGAAGCGCCCATCTATCATCACGACAAAGAACCTGAACCTCTGGTACGCGGAGAAGCAGGCCCTTGCCGATATCACCATGGACGTCGAGAGGAACCGGGTTACGGCGCTTATCGGCCCCTCGGGGTGCGGGAAGTCCACCCTCATCCGCGTCTTCAACCGGATGAACGACCTGATCGATACCTGCAGGGTCGAGGGCAGCGTCCTCATCGATGGTGAGGATATCTACAGCCCCTCGGCCGATGTCGTGACCATCAGGAAGAGGGTGGGTATGGTCTTCCAGAAGCCCAACCCGTTCCCCAAGTCCATCTACGACAACGTCGCCTATGGCCCGAGGATCCATGGGATCACGGAGAAGAAGGAGCTGGACCGGATCGTGGAGGAGAGCCTGCACAACGCGGCCCTCTGGAACGAGGTGAAGGACCGGCTCCATGATCCGGCGACCGGGCTCTCGGGCGGGCAGCAGCAGCGGCTCTGCATCGCCCGCTGCCTTGCGGTCGAGCCCGAGATCATCCTCATGGACGAGCCCTGCTCGGCCCTCGATCCCATCGCAACCGCAAAGATCGAGAACCTCATCGATATCCTCAAGCGGAGTTACACCGTGGTCATCGTCACCCACAACATGCAGCAGGCGGCCAGGGTCTCGGACTTCACCGGGTTCATGTACCTCGGAAAGCTCATTGAGTTTGGAGAGACAACTCAGATCTTCGAGAACCCCAGAGAAGAGCTCACTGCGAACTACGTGACAGGCCGGTTCGGGTAGGTGACAGAATGGTCGAGAAGTTCCATCTTGAACTGGACATGATGAAGGAGCACACCCTTGAGATGGGTTTCCTCTCGCGGACCATGCTCAAGATAGCGGTCCGCGCATTGAAGAACCGGGACCTGGAGTGTGCAGCCTGGGTGCTGAACCGGAGAGAGGATCTCACCCGGTGGGATGACTCCATCGAGGAGGAGGCCCTCAGGCTCATGGCCCTCTACCAGCCCATGGCATCGGACCTCCGCACCATCGCTTGTACCCTGAAGATGATCACCTACCTCACCCGGATCGGGATCTACGGCAGGGACATCGTGGTGGGCCTGAACAAGGTCTCGGAGATGCCACCCGTTCCCGGCCTCTTCTCCATCCCCCGTATGACCGAGATCGTCACGAGCATGGTCGAGGCAGGCCTCAAGGCATACGCGACCGACAGCATCTCCCCCATAGAGTCCATCGGGAAGCGGGACGACGAGGTCGATGCCCTCTTCTTTTCAACCTTCCAGGAGTGCATCGCAGCGATGACCGGGGATCCGGAGAAGATCCCCATCTGTACGAACTACATACTTGTCGCCCGCTACCTGGAGCGCTGCGGGGACCATGCCTGCAAGATGGCCGAGAAGGTCCACTACATGGTCACCGGCGAGCGGATCACCATCGAGTGATACCGGGTCTCATCGGGATGGAGACCCGCCTGCTCCCGCCGGCGCAGGGTTCCGGCCCCGCGATAGAATGAAATAACGGGATTCCCATACTACATCATGGACACCGGGAGGGTGTGTCAGGTATTTCAGCTCTTCTGCCACCGATGCAATTGACACAGGTACGATCCCTTCGCCATGATCCCTCTCCCTGGGCAGGAGTCATGGATAGCCCCCCGGGGGATGGATGCCCGTTCTGCGAGATCCCTTTCAGGAAGAACCCCTCGCATACCCGGGGGGATCTCCTCTGATAAAGAACACGGGCAGGCTTCTCCGGCGGGACCTCATCCACGAGAGGGTGCGGGGCGGCCTCACCTACATCATCAGCGAGGATTACTCGTACAAGACGGAGGCCTACTACCGGATCCTCACCCTCGAGATGGAAGGCAAGGAGACCGTCCCCTCCACCCGGGATCTCCTCGAGGCGTATGTGGTGCCGGTCTGCCTCACCCGCGCGAAAGGGGCCGGTATCCCTGTCTGCGAGTGGGGTATCTCTGACGAGCGCGTGCCCGTCCCCTCTATCCTCTACGGGATCTCCTACTTCGCGGATCCCTCGGAGTACAGCCTGGTGCGGGACCTCGAGACCGCTGATCCGGTCATCAAGTATATCACCGGCAACGGGAAGTACCCCTTCTGCTACCAGCCTGTCCCCGAGTCCGCAGAGATAGTACCCTGCGTCGCCGTCTTCGGGCGGACAGCAGATGCCCCGGAGCCCCTCGCGGACCTTGCAGCCCGGGCGTACCGGCTCTTCAGGATCCCCCTCATGGAGGTCATCTCGGTCTTCACCGATACCTACCGGCTCTCGTCCATCACCCCGGTCCGCTACTCCAAGCTCTCCCGCGGCGAGAAGGGTATCCTCGAGGAGATCCTTGCAGGTGAGTGCAATGGGTAGGCTCGGGCTCTTTGTTGACCGGCAGACGCTGGGGAACTCGGAGCAGCTCACGGCCCTGATAAAGCTCAGGGACTCTGCCGAGTCGATGGGGCACACGGTCTACTTCATCTTTCCTGTCGAGATCGCAAAGATCGGGAAGGTCGACGGACTCTTCATCAGGAGCCGGACGGACCCGATGAACATCAGCTTCGTGGCCGCGAAGATGGCGGAGCTCAGGGGCATCCCGGTCATCGATGACCCGGCATCCATCCAGATCTGCTCGGACAAGGTGAACATGTACCTCCACCTCATGCAGGAGGGGGTGAGGATCCCCGAGACCGTCTTCGTCAGGAAGGGGGAGCTGACCGAGAAGGACGCAGGGGACCTCTTTTCAGAGCTGGGATCGCCCCTCATCCTCAAGGAACCCTCCACCTCATTCTCCCTCAGGGTCGAGAAGGTGCACACCGTCCCCGAGTTCCTGAAGACGGCGAAGAGGTTCATCAAGATGTCGGACTGGATCGTGGCCCAGAGGTTCATCGAGAGTGATTTCGACTGGAGGGTAGGGGTGCTCGGCGGGGAGCCCCTCTATGCCTGTCAGTACATCATCCCCCAGGAGACCTTCAAGATCCAGGCCACGGTGAACGGCCATGTCGTGTACTGCGCGGTGAAGAGCGCCCCCCTCGGCGAGGTTCCCTTACCCATCCTCGATACCGCCGTCCAGGCCGCGAACGCCATCGGGGGAGGCTTCTATGGGGTCGATATCAAGGATAAAGACGGCACCCCCTTTGTCATCGAGGTGAACGACAACCCTTCCCTCGAGGCGGGGGAGGACGAGCACTCGCCCGGCCTCTACAGGAAGATCATCGGCCACCTCCTCGGCGACGGGGAGGCTCCCGCAGGGTCCGGCCCTGTCCGATGAGATCCCATGGCGTTTGCACCGGCCATCCCCGTCATCGTCCTGGTCCTCGTCTTTCTCGGGATCGCGATCCGCAGGATCGGGAGGTTCACCCTCAAGATCTGGCAGATCATGCTCATCGGCGCGGTGGCCGTTCTCGTCACCGGCCAGATATCGCCCGCATCGGCCGTCGGGGCAATCAACCCGGACGTCATGATCTTCCTCTTCGGGATGTTCGTGGTGGGGGTGGCGCTCCACGAGAGCGGCTACCTCCTGCATCTCTCCAGCCGGATCTTCCGCAGGGCGAAGAGCCCCGACCAGCTCATCCTCCTTCTCATCTTCTCCTTCGGGATCCTCTCGGCCCTCCTGATGAACGATACCCTTGCCATCATCGGGACACCTCTCGCCCTCTATTTCGCCCGCGCAAACCGGATCTCCCCCAGGCTCCTCCTCCTGGCCCTCGCCTTCTCCATCACCACGGGGAGCGTCATGAGCCCGATAGGGAACCCCCAGAACCTCCTCGTCGCCCTCCATGGCTCTGTCGGGAACCCCTTCATCACCTTTGCACGGTTCCTTGCTATCCCTACGGTGATCAGCCTCGTCCTTATCTATCTCTTCCTCAGGCTCGTGTTCCGGAAGGAGCCCTGGGGGAAGGAGCTCGAGTTCAGCCATGAGCCGGTGAAGGACGAGAGGCTCGCACTCCTCTCCCGGGTCTCCCTCGGGGTCCTCGTTACCCTCATCCTCGTCAAGATCGGGGGATTCTTCGTCGGCCTGGATACCTGGGTCTCCCTTTCGGCCATCGCCCTCCTCTCAGCGTTCCCGATCCTCGCCCTCTCGGGAAGGCGGGTCGAGATCGTGAGGAAGGTCGACTGGGAGACCCTGGTCTTCTTTGCCGCCATGTTCGTCCTCATGGAGAGCGTCTGGGAGTCGGGGTTCTTCCAGTCCTTCATCCTGCTCATCGGCGGGGAGATCTCTCGCGTCCCCGTAATTCTCGGGCTCTCCGTTGTGGTCAGCCAGTTCATCTCCAATGTACCCTGGGTCGCCCTCTACCTCCCCGCCATCACGAGGTCAGGGCAATCCATGGCTGGCCTCATGGCCCTTGCGGCTGGGAGCACCATCGCGGGGAACCTATCAATTCTCGGGGCGGCCTCCAATGTCATCATCATCCAGAACGCCGAGAAGGAGGGCGAGACCCTATCCTTCCTGGAGTTCGTGAAGATCGGGCTTCCCCTCACCGTGCTCCAGGCCCTCATCTACTGGTTCTTCCTGGGCATAGGGTAAGAACAGACGGGGATGCTTATCCCGAGGACCGCCAACCAAATGGGGTGCCTACTTCACCCCCATCCCCTTGAAGAAGGTATAACAGAACGTCCCGTCGGGTTCGCAGGTCCGGTAAAGATCCCTGATCCCCTGGTTCCATTCCTCTCTGCTGGCCAGGCCCTGTCCCAAGGCCTCATCCTGGACGCCCTCTACCATCGCGGTGAAGGTCTGCTTCGTGAACCCTTCGACCAGCTCCGGGTGCGAGGCATCCACGTACACCATCCGGGGAGAGACGGCGACATCCCGGAACCCTGCCTCGGAGAGGAGCGGGTAGACTTCCCGGCCGATCAGGGCGTTCCCGCCCTTCTCCCGCTGGAGGGCAACAAGGCAGGATATGGCCTTCCTTGCCGCCTCGCTGTCCGGGGAGAAATATGCTGATCCATGGTCACCCTCGATGACCGTGATGGTACCGCCGGGTTTCAGGACCCGTCTGAGGCAGGTAAGGGCAGAAACCGGGTCGGGGAGGTGTTCGAGGACGAAGCAGACAAAGACGTGATCAAAGGTCCCGTCTGCGAACGGCAGGGCGCAGATATCAGCCTGCAGGAATCTGACGTTTCTGCTTCCCGACGCATTCACCCGGGCTTCTGCCTGGGCAAGGGAGGGTTCCGAGAGATCGATGGAGGTGATCACGGCCCCCGGGCTCTTCCCAGCAAGGGTGACTGTCTGGGCACCGATTCCGCAGCCTGCTTCCAGCACCTGGCTTCCCGCCGGATACCCGGTGTCGCGGTGGAGGAGACGGGTGAGTGCCCCTGCCTGGTCCAGGAGGCGTTTCGATTCGCGCCGTGTGTAACCATGGACATAGGCGCGGCCGGGGCCGGGGATCATCGCTCGGGCATCTTTTCGGATCCCGTTACATGTTCTGAAGGGCCACGATGTCGGTCACGCCGGTGAGGCGCCAGAGGATGGATCGCTCCTCGGCGGCTATCGTCTCGATGGGTTCCTGGGGCAGGATGCCGAGGGCGGCAAGGATATTCTTCGAGAGCTTCTTCAACTTGATCATGTTCACGAACTTCCCCCGGATCTTCTTCTTCTCGATGGCATCCTCGACCTCCTCGAGCCTCCCCTGGAGGGTGACGAACATGTAGCAGGACAGGTCCTGGCTGTAGCGCTCGACCTCCACCGAGACATAGGGGTTGGACCGGAAGTACCGGATCTTCTTCCCGTAGCGGGTGGAGAGGAAATACATGAAGTTGCCGTCGAAGACATAGAGGAATGGCGCGATGTAGGGGTACTTCTCGCCCAAGAATGCGATCCTCGAGACATAGCCTTCGGTGATAAGCGCGTCGTAATCCTGCTTCTCCATCCTGGGGATTTTGACGATCTCCATGGCGACCAACAGCTTGAATACCGCATCCCGTTTTATAAAGGTTCTGATGCGTCACCGGGAGATCCAGAGCGGGTCTCACCTGCATACTCCTTGAACTCACCCAGCGGGGAAGGAGAGCACGAGACCGTATCGGTCGCTGCTCCCCTATTTATCCCATAAGGGTTCCCATGCTGAAGAGACAGAGATGGATCGGGAGAGGGATATCCAGCGGGAATTATCAGCCATGGAGGAGTCCATCAGGGCCCGCTACCGGAGCGACGGTCTCACCACCGGCCTTGTCCGGCTTTTCCAGAAATTTCTGATGCTCTTCTATAACTCCTGTGGCAGGGATCTCCCGTGGCGAAGAACGACCGATCCCTACCGGATCCTCGTCTCGGAGTTCATGCTCCAGCAGACACAGGTGGAGCGGGTCCTTGTAAAGTATCCGGAATTCCTCGGACGTTTCCCCGACATCGAGGTGCTCGCCCGCGCCCCGAGGCACGAGGTGCTCCTCGCCTGGCAGGGCCTCGGCTACAACCGGCGGGCCCTTTCCCTCCACGAGACGGCCCGGAGGGTCGTGGACGAGTACCATGGATCGGTCCCGCTCGACCGGACCCTCCTCGACTCTCTCCCCGGTATCGGGGGGGCGACCGCGGGGGCAATCGTGGTGTTTTCCACGAACCGGCCGGAGATCTTCATCGAGACAAACATCCGGCGTGTGTATATCCACCTCTTCTTCCCCGATGCCGTAAAGGTCCATGACCGTGAGATTGAACCGATCCTCGGGAAGACGATGATAAAGAAACAACCCCGGGAGTTCTATTACGCCCTGATGGACTACGGGTCTGCCCTCAAAAAGGGCATAGGGGACCCGAACGGATCGCTCCTGAAGAGAGGAGCCATGAACCCGAACACGAGGAGCGCCTCCTACTCGAGGCAGAGCACGTTCCAGGGGTCGGATCGCCAGGTGCGGGGGATCCTCCTCCGCCATCTCCTGGCAGGAAACGGAGCCCGTGAAGAGGAACTGAGAGACCTCGCACGCGTCGAGCCCGGACGGCTGGAACGAATCCTCAAGGGACTGGAAAGGGATGGGTTCATAGAACGGTCAGGGGGCAGGATCCGATGTTAGCGACCCTCGTGAGAGTGAAGGGTTGCACCGCATGACTTCGATGTCATGCCCGGGATCAAGGAAAAGGAGAAGAGTGCTCAGGCGATCGGGGTTACAGATGAGTGTCCCAGGCTCGTTCAGGGGGATCCCGAGAAACGGCCTTCCAGATCCCTGAAAGAGAAAGGTTCTTTTGAGCCATTATGCTATTCACGTACCATGGAGAAGGGAGAGAACGAGGGGGAATGATGAAGTTTCTTGTGACCGGCGGGGCGGGCTTCATCGGTTCGCATCTGACACGTGAGCTCGCGAACCTGGGCGAGGTGACCGTCCTTGACGATCTCTCCTCAGGGCAGACAGGGCGCATCCTGGACATCCTTGACCATGGGAAGGTGCAGTTGGTCCGCGGGAGCATCCTGCACAGGAACCTTCTTCTTGACCTTTGCAGGGAGGTCGACTGCATCTTCCATCTTGCCGCAGATGTCTCCGTGAGCCATTCCATGGAACGACCGCTGGAGGTTCATGAAGTGAATGCTACCGGGACCCTCTCGGTCCTCGCAGCAGCCAGGGAGTCCGGGGTGAAAAAGCTGGTCTTCTCATCATCGGCAGCTGTCTATGGAGCCAGCCCGGTCTCCCCGAGATCAGAGAGTACTTACCCCGAACCCCTCTCCCCATATGCTGCCTCGAAACTCGCCGGAGAGTTCTACTGCGATGTGTACCGGCGTTCTTACGGCCTCCCGACAGCCTCGCTCCGCTGCTTCAATGTCTACGGCCCTGCCCAGGATCCCCGCGGCGAGTGTGCAGCGGTTATACCCAGTTTCATCATGAATGTCCTCAGGAGAAGGCCGCCCGTCATATTCGGGGACGGGAACCAGGTCCGGGACTTTATTTCGGTGAAGGATGTCGTCAGGGCGAACATACTTGCCATGCAGCGGGACGCGGTAGGCACCTTCAATATCGGGACCGGAGACGGGGTGACTATACGAGATCTCGCGAGGGTCATCACGGAGATCGGAGGGCTGTCGCGCGAACCGGTCTTCGAGAAGCCCCGTCCGGGAGATATCCGGGAATCGGTAGCCGACATCTCCCGGGCAAGGGACGTGATGGGCTACCGGCCCAGGGTTCACCTCGTTGACGGACTTCGTGAGACCATGGAATGGTTCAGGGACCATCTGTTCTGACATCTTCAAGGGGAAAGCCACCCCTCCAACGTTATGCCCCCTTTCACACCCCTCGCAGGGAAAAGAGCCGGGCCCCAGGGAACCCGCGTAGGAGAGCAGGGTAAGCCTGAGTCCCGTTTCACCTGGACGGGAGTGCAGAATGGATCCGGGCACCGTGGGGTGCTGTAGGGGATCCGGGCACCGTGGGGTGCTGAGGGAATCCGGGCACCGTGGGGGTGATGAAGGGGATCCGGGCTACCGGAGGGTGCTGAGGGAATCCGGGCACCGGGCGAACGGTTTGTTTATCTCTCTCCATTCATAACTCATAGTAAGGAGAGAGATGGAAACGCAGGACTCGATGAAGGAGTTCAACCGGCTCTACCGTGCGACCATCCGGAGGATAGACGAGGTGGATGTGCCGGCGATGAAGTTCCTGATGGTGGACGGGTCCTGCAACGGGAGCAATTTCGATGAGTTCCGGCTCGGGATCGAAGGCCTCTTCGCCCTCTCCCACGCGATGAAAGCCGCCATTGCGAGGATACACATCGGGTTCGAGTATACCGTCATGCCCCTTGAATGCCTCTGGTGGGTGAGAGGCACGGGTGAGTACACCCCCGATAACCGGGATGAATGGAGATGGATCCTCATGGTGGTCCAGCCCAATTACGTCACGAGCGCCCTGGCACGGGAGGCCCTCAGCACCATGGACCGGGAAAAGTTCCTTCCCGGCATCTCGAAGGTCCGCTACGGGGTCTTCACCGAAGGGCTCTCGGTCCAGACCCTCCACAACGGGCCGAGGGCCGAGAAATGGACCACCATCAACCGGCTCCGGGCCTTCAT
Organism: Methanomicrobiales archaeon; assembly: GCA_015660865.1. GTDB lineage: Archaea > Halobacteriota > Methanomicrobia > Methanomicrobiales > JACTUA01 > JACTUA01. The sequence continues at coordinate 106,036 of JACTUA010000006.1, forward strand.
CGAGAAGAAGGGCTACCAAGTCAGGGGCAGACACCATGAGATCTATATCTCTGACCCGAGAACCCTGAGTCCCGAGAAGATGAAGATGATCATCCGCCTCCCGATCCGGTTCCCCGAACACGATGAGAGAGCCCGTCAGTGAGGAATGGTAAGGGGGAGGGATGCCAGGCTGCTCGGTCATCACGGCAGATCTCTTCTCGGTCCATGATATGCCGGGTCACCCCGAGTGCAACGCACGCCTGATCGGGGCCCTCTCCGGGGTTCCCCGTGATATTCCCCGTTATCAGCCGGTGAAAGCCCTGCGCGAGGACGTTGAGAGGATTCACATCCCCGAGTACGTGAGCGGGCTCGAAGAGGCATGTGCCGGCACCCGGACCTTCACCATGCTGGATCCGGACACCTACGTCACCCATTCCTCGTTCGACGTGGCGCTCTATGCTGCCGGGGGCGCCATCGGGGCCGCGGATCGGGCGCTCTCGGGGGAGCACTGTTTCGCGCTCGTCAGGCCACCCGGCCACCATGCCGAGAGAGATCGTGCGATGGGATTCTGCCTGCTCAACAACGTGGCTATCGCCGCGGCCAGGGCCCTCGGGAAGGTCGAGCGGGTTGCCATCGTGGACTGGGATGTGCACCATGGGAACGGCACCCAGCAGGCATTCTATGCATCCGACCGGGTCCTCTACTGCTCCGTCCACAGGGGTCACTATTATCCCTACTCGGGCAGGACAGATGAACGGGGATCCGGTGCGGGTCAGGGTTTCAACCTGAACGCCCCTCTTGAAGCCGGATCGACCATCGCAGATTACGATGCAGTCTTCGAGGAGGTCTTTGTTCCGGCCATCCGCAAATTCCGCCCCGAGCTGCTCCTCGTCTCGGCAGGCCAGGATATCCTCTCTGATGATCCCCTCGGGGGGATGGAGCTGTACCCCGCCGACCTCGGCCTCCTCACCTTGCGGCTCATGAAGGCCGGCGGACTCCCCCTGGCCCTGGTCCTCGAAGGCGGTTACGGCCCCTCCCACGGGGCTGCCATCGGCGAGATCTTCCGCGTTCTGGGCGGCGGAATACCGGAGAAGAAGGAAGGGACTCCCCAGGAAAGCACCGAGCGGGTCATCGAGGCGCTGAAGGGGTGAGAATATAGGGCACGTCGTCAACGTCTCCCTTCCACACATCGGTGTCCGGGAGGGCCACTCTCCATGATTATAGGGATGAATGACCAAACTCTCTTAAGGGACACTATGAAGACCATCCACCTCATCATCTCAATCCTCCTCGGCATGACGCTCATTGTGGCAGGCTGTACTCAGCAATCGACGGGACCAGGGCCAGCTGCGGGCGAGACCACCCCCTCCGTCACAACGAGTTCAGCCCTGGCGAACCCGGCGGCCAAGTTCTGCGAGGAAAAGAACTACCGGTACGAGATACGGACGAACCCCGACGGGAGCGAGTACGGGGTCTGCATCTTCCCCGACAAGACCGAGTGCGAGGAGTGGGCCTTCTACCGGGGGACGTGCAACGAGACGACGGCGAGGTAAAGAGAGGAGAAAAAGAAGGACTAGCAAAAGATCTTCTGGTCAGCTGCCTTACCTTCGGGTCGGCTCTCACTTCACTCCCAGGAGGATCCGGAGATCTGGGAATGCCGGTATTGTTATGCTATTTTTCCGGCTGAATCCTACGATTAGGGGTAATTAATTATTTGGCGATTATTTGATTCTCCTCAATCCAATTATCGATTAAATTTGGAATGTCTTTCGAAATATTCTTTGAATCGAATTCTTTGTAGAGTTTTCCGATAATATCAGTTGGATAAATTTGATTTTTAATTCTATTATCTTTTAAGATGCACACTTTTTTATTTAAACCAAACATGAGGCCAACTTCTAATACTATATTCGGATCAATTTCAACCTCACTCGATGACATACTTGGTGGATCAATAACGGCGATACCAAATTTAGAACCATATAGATAAGTTATTATATTATTATATACATCACCGTTAAAAACCCGATAATCAGCACGTATTCCTATCAAATTATGTTTTTTTAATACTTCGTTTATTCTAAGAAATATTTCATCGTTATGAGGATTTTTATCGAATCTCATCATTATAAATGCAATTATTTCAGGATTTTTGAACTCTTCTTTGAATAATGATAAACTATCTTGAATTTCTTTAGGAATTATTTGGAGATAAGAATCAGAAGTCAGAATGGGTTTTGGTGGTTTTACTTCAATCCCTCCCACTCCAGTTCCAATCTTTTTTGCGAAGTCGATTGACCCGTAATTAATAAAATTAACCCTTGAATGGGGTAAATCAGGACTTTTTCCAAATCTCATGATCTTCCAATAATAAATTGATTTAATTGAAATTTCAATTAAAAGTCCGTCGAATTCATTTAATTTATGTAATGAGACGAATATATTAATTTCAAATGGTAAATCATCTGTAGTAATGCTTATTTCGTCTAAATATTTGTCACTTGCTTTTTTTCGAACCCCTCTATTTACTAATCGGTCTAAAAATGTTGAGGGGTCATCGAAATAAAGATTTGGATGAAATTTTTTGTGGTGAAACGTTAACGATAGCTGTAAGTTTACAAAAGGATTCTCATTTTCCAAGTAATATCCATTTGAATCCAATTCGGATTTAACTCTTCGAATGATATTTTCAATTTGTTCTACAGGTGATTTAAGTTGAAGAAAGTATTCTCCTTTAACAATAAAGTGTTCTGGTCCGTATAGCATTATGATACTATTAGAAGAAGGGAGATTTAATTTATATCCTCGGATGATCACCAACCGTTAATCGATATTGGCACTCTCAAACCTAGCATAGAGCTGGACTATGTCCAAGTTGACACTTGCGATCTACTCGAATAATATCGATATATAATGGCGAACAAAGAAAAATATCCCGGTCACCCCATCCCCCACTGCGCCAACGTCGTGCGGGACGGGTCCACGTCGTGCCAGTCCCACTCGAGGGCCTTGATGATCCAGGAATGGTCCCCAGCAGGAGCAACAATCCAATATCACCGGGATAATTCACAACTTCGCCGTGACTCATCGCCGGGGCACATTCGCGAGGAGGATTTTTTCAATCTCCTTTAAATCCTCTTTCTTTTGCAGGACCCGGTTCTTCATGACAAGGGAAATCCGGGAAAGAACCTCGGGATCCCCTTCCTCCACCTTCTGGATGATGAGCTGGATGATATCCTCGGGAGTCATTCGCGAAGGGCAGCTACGTGGAACTCATGCCAAAAATGTCCCGCGTCAGCCGTATTTCACCCCTTGAAATATCTCTCGTGTATTTATGTTTTTCATCTTAATAATATATATAACATTCTATCATTGTTAATCTCTAAAAAACGTTTAATCATCTTTTTAAGCATTTATATCGTTAATTGACGTTTAAAGATATTTTCCAGACCACCCCTCACTTTAGCCATTACCCCGCCAAGCCTTCCACTTCATCCCCCCTTATCCTGATGATATCATTGAAGGAGACTTGTCGGTTCATTCTTTAACGGTTAACGGGGCACAATTCCGTTGTACGTTTTACCCCATCCCCCACTGCGCGAGCGTCGTCCGGGACGGGGCCACGTCGTGCCAGTCCCACCCGAGGGCCTCGATGATCCGGGAAATCAGGTTATTCGACATTCGAATGAAATGCATGCTGCCGACGACTTTCCTGTGATGGGATCTTTTCCCATAAAAAGATCGATATTGGTTATTGCCCCTTAGAATCCTGTTGACTCTTCAACATGAACTGCTGCCATTTGGCGCTCGAGAGATCCGGAAAATATCCTTCTCCTGCCTTAAAGTTTCCGGCGATGAAATGCCCACCATGACTTGGGGCGATCACGGAATCAAAAAAGTAGTCTTCGTAGTAGTTCCATCTCCAAGTATCATAGCCGTCAAGCCATCCGTTCTGGACTTGAATTCGAAGCAGAATAGAGACCGAATCCTGGGTGCCCGGATAGTACCCATGATCCCCCGTTAAATCCGCATAGATCCAGGTAAATTGCATGCTTGAAGTATTCGTGTATTTCTTCAATTCTGAGCCCTGCCATGCGGTCGTTTCCTCAACTGGGCTGGGTGGGGAAAAAGAAAACTTTGGAAGGATGATGGATTCATTGCCAACAGGATAAAGCGTATTTGCGTAATAAGACGGTGATTGAAGGTTATGCGCATTATCGTGTAGCTCGACTCGGTAGGTCTCATTCGGCCAGGAATCTGCATGAATGCGGACAAACCAGAGTTCATTAGGGTTGGAAAAGATTTGCTTCCCATTTATATAGCTCAAATTCCATTCAGGAGGGGACGTGGTGAAAGAAATTAATAATCCCTCTTTCTCGAAGTCTTCGGGCACGATCGACCGGTTTCCTATCATAGGTCTGCCATTCTTCACCGGGAGCGGAATATAAAAAGTGGCATTTTGAAGGGGACCATAGTTCTGAATATACAGATCGTATTCAAAACCCTTGGATAGAAATTCAGGAAATACCTCATTGCTTGGCAACAGTGGCATGAGGACGAAGAATGCGTAACCAAAAATCACGGAGGAGAGGATCCAAAGGATGAGTACAAGGAGGACTGCCGCAAGAATGGCTAATATGACGTTCCTTGAGGAAGACACAATGAACCACTGGGTCGGGTTTTCAGGTACACTTTCAATATGCTATTATGCTCGGGCCGCCTTGAATCTGTCTATCCCATCCCCCACTGCGCGAGCGTCGTCTGCGACGGGTATGCGGATTGCGAGTCCGCTCCAGAATTACTCCTTATGAAGGTTCGATCCCCTGCAAAGGTGTTGCCACAGATCTCCCTATGTATTCCTTGACAGCCGCGAAATTCTCTTCGGTGCAGATAAGGAGGATAATCGGCGATATGGATTTGCTTATTGGCGTGAGCCACGGTTCCGTTCCGATCCGTATTGTCAGAGAATCGGGGTGAACCTCTACAGCCCTGATAGCACTCCATGGGATGTGGGTGGACTCCCTGGTGAGAAATGCCAGCGAATCAGACATCTCCCCCCAGGCCATCAGGTAAAGGCCCCACTGCTGGGCTACCGTTAGGAAATTCCTGAAGGATACCCCATCTTCGTCCACCCAGTATTCCGCGAGGCCGGATCCATCGGCAGCCTCCCTGATGGTGTAGAACATCCTGCCTGCGTTCAACATGTAGGCGACGAGAACTCCCAGGCATACCGCAAGCCCCCAGTCTTTCATTTCCTGATCAACCGCGCTTATCGCGATGAGATACATAATAGTCCCAACGAGGCCGGCACTGAGAAGAATCGGAATCCCCAGGCCGAATATCACCACGAGGGACGAGGGGATCATCGCTATTCGCCACCTGATGGCGTTACTCTTCCTGTTCCATCCCCGTATTGAGGGAGCATCAGGTTGAACAGGGGCCGGTATGGTCCACCCCTTCATGTCGGTGAGCGAGTGCTTCGTGGTTATTGCTACTCCCGCTCCCCCGATAGCATCCATGGCGAGCCTCTTCTTCCACCCCCGATGCAGAAGGTAGATTGCAGCACCGAAAACGAACAGAAGACCCAGGAGGGGATTGAAGAACAAACCGTCTCCGGTCAACAATTCAGGCCCGGCAAGAAGGAAGGTCAATAGGATTGTGATGAGAAGGATCCCGACGATGGCGAGTATCTCGATTTTTTCAGGGGTTTTCCAGCCTGGCATGCTCATGGGAAGATGGGATGGGTCACGTTATAAAATATCTATCAGGAGATCCCGGAGGCGGAGATCTCTCTTTTACCCCATCCCGAACTGCGCGAGCGTCGTCCGGGACGGGTCAACGTCGTGCCAGTCCCATCCCAGTGCCTCGATGATCCGGCTGATGGGCTGCCGGATTGTCTTCTCGAGCATCGTCTCCCAGTCGACGACGAACTCGGGGGGCACCTGGTCGCCGTACTCGAAGCAGAGGACATCGGTCTTCGGGTATTTGGCTTTCACGTTCCTGATGTAGATACGCTTCGGCTTGGACCCTTTTTTGAAGTCTGCTTTGAGGTGCATGTTCGCGTACTCGGCACCCCGCCTGTGGGCATCGTTCGTCTCGTACTGGTCGAGGGCCTTCTGGATCCCGCCGGGGATTCCCACCTCGTCAAGGCTGTACTTCCCAGCCCGGAATTTCGTGATGATAGCCCCAAGGTACGCCTTCACCTCGGGGAGGCCTTCTCCCTTCAGGATCTTCTCGATGACGGTCCGCTGGACCTCTTTCGTGATCTGCGGGTAGTCTGAGCGTCTGAGCTCGAAGCCAACAATATCGATCTCGTCCACGTCCTTCCCCTCCTTCCAGACGAGGTGCCCGGCGTAGCGCTTCTTCTTCCCCGCCTGGAAGAACCGCCGGTAGATCTTCTCAAACTTGATGGAGAAGTAGTGGGAGTCGGCGGAAAGTGTCTTCTTCGCGAACTCACAATAGCTCGCGTTCAGCGCGGCCTCGATCTTCCGGGCAGTCTCGATGGTCAGGGCCTCCTCCATCGGGGGAATCTGGACCATGCAGGAGTCGGTGTCGCCGTAGATGACATGGTAGCCCAGGGACTCGATGACCGTTCTCGTGTGCTCGATGATGGCCCGCCCCACCGAGGTGACCGCTGCCCCGATTTCCCGGTCATAGAGCCTGAACCGGGCATAGCCCGAGACCCCGTAGTAGGTGTTCATGATGACCTTCAGGACGTTCTGCTGGAGGTCGTAGAGGATGAAATCAGGGGACCCGAACGGGTATCCGTTGCGGAGAGTCTTCTTCTGCTCCCGCTCCTTCAGGAGCTCGGCGATGATGGACCGGGTGAGCCCGTCGGGCTCGCGCCGGAAGCGGACCCCGTTCGGGGCCCGGAACTCCCCGTTCGGGTCCTTGGTCTCGGGCGAGGCGTTGATGGTCATCATCGCCATGGGGTACAGGGACTTCAGGTCAAGAACGACGACGTTCTCCTTCACCCCCTTCGACGGGTCAAAGACCGTCGCTCCCTCGAACTCCTCGGCGGCGGCGAAGCCCTTCGACGGGAGGACAAACCGGCCGAAGGCCTTCCGGAGGATGTAGATGTCTATCACCTGGGAGGAGTTGAGGGTGCGGTCCAGGGGGCACCCGACGTAGCGGGCGATCTCCCGGTAGAACTCGATGATGTGGTTCTTCCGGTTGATGGCCACGCAGAGCTCCACGTCCTTCCTGTTGTAGTCCACGAGCCGGGCCGGGTCCTCCCTCCAGAGGGAGGAGAGGGTCCCCGTGAACCGGATCTTTGTCTCCCCGACCTCCTCCTCGGCTACGGCGTCCAGCCGGTAGGACTCCCGCTGGCTCCCGTGCATCTTCTTGTACGCGTCCAGGAGGTCGAAGAGGGCGCGTCCACGAAGCGCGGTCCGCTCGGTCCGCTCCTCCAGCCGCGCGAGGCAGGTCGGGTTCACCCCGAGGCGCTCCATCCGGGCGATGATGTACGGGATATCGAATTCGAGGAAGTTCCAGCCCGAAAGGACGTCGGGGTCGCGTTCCCTCATGTAGCGGGCGAGGCCGAGGAGCATCTCCTTCTCGTCCTTGAACACCTCGACCGTGATCCTCTCGTCTGCTGGGGAAATGACCGGGACCGTGCCGGAGGCCGCAAGGAGGAAGCTCGTGTAATCGTCCTGGAAGGAGTCCCAGCATGTGATGGCGATGATCTTATCCCGCTCCGGCTCGGGGAACCCGCGCTCGTCCTCGCATTCGATGTCCATCATGCAGGTGCGGGCCGGTGCGTTCACCTCGGCCGCGCGGAGGGTGTGGTAATCTGCCTGGAGGGACGGGGCTTCGACGCCACCGGTAAGCCCATTGTCGATGAGGAACCGTGTCGCAAACGGGATATCGGCCTCGTAGTGCCTGTATCGTTCACGGTAATCCCTGACGTCGGTCGGTCTCCTGGTATAGAGCCTGCAGAGGGTCTCGCCCCGGATCGAGCGGTATGCATGGTCCGGATCGACCTCGACCCCGGAAGGGATGGGTGTCGCCGTGACCTGCTCCGCGGGGGCATAGAAGTACGGGCGGAAACCGGTCACCTCGAGGTGGACCGCCGAGCCGTTCCCGTCCCTCCCGAAGATGTGGATGACCGGCCCCTGGGGGCTGTTCGTGTACTCCACCTGGTTGATGGCGATGCGGATGCCGGAGTAATCGGCAAGGGTGCGGGTTATGGTACGCTTCTCAAAGCCCGGAACGACGGTCAGAGCCGCTCCCTCACCCATTGAGCCCCCGGGAGAGATCGGCGAGGAATGCGGCGGCCTCACGGAGATGGGCCTCCTCCCAGGAGTCCAGGGGCCATTCCTCGATCCTCACGATCCCCTCCCTCCCGAGGCGTGCCGGAACCCCCAGGGAACACCCCGAGAGGTCGTACTCTCCGTCGAGCATGCAGGAACAGGGAACGGGTTCCTTCCCTCCTTTGAGGATCGCCTTCACGAGCCGGGTCAGGTGCCAGGCCGGCCCGAAGATGGTACCCCCCTTCCCTTTTATGATCTCCATGGAGGCACCCCTGAGGGTAGTGAGGATATTCTCCCTGGCCGGTGTGTCAACGGGATTCCTGAGGGGGTGGAAAAGGGGGACCTGGTGCTCGCCATGCTCCCCCAGGACATATGCGGAACCGGTGATCCCGCTCTCGTGGAGGATGCGCCTGAACCTTGCGCTGTCCAGCTGCCCGCCGAAACCGATGCACCGCTCCCTGGGAATCCCGGCCTTCTTCGCAAAGAAGTAGTTCATCAGGTCCATGGGGTTTGCCACCGTGACAAGGATACCCGAGAACCCCTTGAGGAGCGGAAGGCAGGATTCGGCAATGGGGAGGTTCACCCCGAGCAGGTCTGCCCGTGTCTTGACGGTGGGGCTCCGGGAGATCCCTGCCGCATAGATGCAGATATCGGCATCCCGGATGGCTGCCGCATCGGCGGAGACGCTGATATCGAGGCCGCAGTCCTGGATATCGAGGACCTGGGCCGCGAGGAGGGGGAGGTTCACGTCGTAGAGGACCAGGTCGTCCACGAGCCCCTCGATTGCCGAGACAAATGCGATCTCCCCACCGATCCTGCCAACCCCGATGACCGCGACGCTGCTCATCTGCTACACTATGGGTATCCTAATAATAAATAACTGCAGAATCTCTTCGGATGATCAGGTCACCGGCCGGGCCAGTCAGCATAGGGGGGGTCGAACTCAGGAATCACCTCGTGCTCGCGGCTGGCATCCTCGGGACAACCGGTGCCTCCCTCGCGCGGATCCTCAATTCCGGCGCTGGCGGGGTGGTGACCAAGTCCATCGGCCCCGGGCCCCTCGACGGCCACCCGGGCCCCTGCCTGGTAGTCCTGGATGACGGGGTGCTGAATGCCATGGGCCTCCCGAACCCGTCCCGCGACTTCGTGCAGGAGCTCGCGCCCCTCTCGGGAGAGCCCGTCGTGGTGAGTATCTTCGGCGGGGATCCCGATGAGTTCGCCGAGGTGGCATCCTGGTTCGCGGGGAGTGCCGCGGGCTTCGAGCTGAACCTCTCCTGCCCCCATGCAGAGGGGTTCGGATCGGCCCTCGGTACCGACCCCGCCCTGGTCGAGGAGTGCACCCGGGCGGTGAAGGCGCTGGGGAGGCCAACCTGGGTGAAGGTCACCCCGAACGTGACCGATATCACCGAGATCGGCGCCGCGGCCGAGCGCGGGGGTGCAGATGCCATCGTTGCCATCAACACGGTGAAGGCCATGCGCATCTCGGTGCCGATGGGCAGGCCGGTCCTCGGGAACCGGTTCGGGGGCCTGTCGGGGAAGGCCATCTTCCCGATCGCGATCCGCTGCGTGTACGAGCTCTACGAGGCAAGCGAGGTGCCCGTCATCGGGTGCGGCGGCATCTCCACCGCGGAGGACGTGGTGGAGATGATGATGGCCGGCGCGAGTGCCGTGGAGATAGGGAGCGCTGTTCTTGAGGATATCGGAATCTTCGCGAAGATCTCCCGCGATCTCTACTCGCCGGATGGAAGAGAGCCCGATGAGATCGTGGGGTGCGCCCATGGATGAGGGGCTTCCCCGGACCGTCTCCATCAGGGGGATCGTGAGAGAGACCCCGAAGATCCGCACGTTCAGCTTCTCGGAGGCGTTCAGCTTCACACCCGGGCAGTTTGTCATGGTCTGGGTGCCCGGGGTGGACGAGATCCCCATGGCCCTCTCGGGGGAGAACTCCATCTCGGTCCAGGAGGTGGGGGATGCAACCTCCGCCATGTTCTCCCTGAAGAGAGGCGACCTCCTGGGGATACGGGGTCCCTACGGCGAGGGGTTCACGGTTCGGGGGAGAGTACTCGCCGTGGCTGGCGGGATCGGCGCTGTTCCCCTCCTCCCTCTCGCAATGGGGGGGAAGGTCAAGGTCTTCCTCCTGGGGGCGGGAACAGAAAAGGATCTCCCTTTCCGGAAGGCTCTTTCAGGGAAAACAGATTTGAGGATCGCGACCGATGATGGTTCCTCGGGAATCCACGGACCCGTCACGGCTCACCTGAAGGATCTGGATATCCGGGCCTTCGATCATATCTGCGTCTGTGGGCCTGAGCCGATGATGCGGGCGGTGCTCAAACACCTTCACGATGCAGGGATCGCGGAAAGAGGGCTCTTCTCCCTCCACCGGTACATGAAGTGCGGCGTCGGGCTCTGCGGATCATGCGCCATCGACCCCGACGGTATCCGGGTATGCCGGGAGGGACCGGTCATCCGGGGTGACCGGCTCACCGGGAGCGAGTTCGGTGCGTATTCGAGGGACGGAAGCGGCCGGCGAAGGCCCGTCCCCTGATGCCCGGATGGGCAGGAAAATCCCCGAATAGACTTTCCGAATGCTTTTTATGGCCATTCTGGGTCAGAATCTTTATCTGCGCGGGAGCTGATGCTCAGTCAGCCGCGAATGAAACTGAAGGTCACCATCGACGAGCTCATCACGGACCGGCTGAGGGCAAAGGGCGTCGAGTTCAACGTCGGGAGGGTCATCGAGTCCTGGGACGAGGAACCGGGCCCCACCCCGATGCCCGGCATCGCGACCCTCCGGTCCTGGGACCGTGCCCTCCTCTCGAAGTACCACCCGTTCTACCTCCCTTTCTGCGACCTCTGCTGCCTCTGCACCATGGGGAAATGCGACCTCTCGGGGGGTAAGAGGGGGGCCTGCGGGATCGACATGGCCGCGCAGCAGTCCCGGATCGTCCTCCTCGCCTGTACCATGGGGGCCGCCACCCATACCGGCCACATGCGCCACCTCCTCACCGAGCTCATCGGCTCCTTCGGCCGGGATCATCCCATCGATGTCGGCTCGTCGGTCCTCCTCGAGGCCCCCCATGCCAGGCTGGTGACCGGGATAAAGCCGAAGACCCTCGGGGATCTCGAGGACGTGGTCGAGTACTGCGAACAGGAGATCACCCAGCTCCTCTCCTGCTGCCATACCGGCCAGGAGGGGGATCCCCTCGACCTTGAGTCAAAGGTCCTCCATGCCGGTATGATCGACCACGTCGCCCTCGAGGGGAGCGACATCGCCCAGATCTCTGCCTACTCGTTCCCGAAAGGGGACCCGGAGGCATGCCTTATTGACTGCGGGGCAGGATGCATCGATCCGGGGAAGCCGGTCATCCTCGTCATCGGCCACAACGTCCCGCCCGCCATCGCCATCGCCGACACCATGCATGACCTGGGCCTCGACGATAAGATCGAGGTCGCCGGGATCTGCTGCACGGCCCTCGACCTCACCCGGTACAATGCGGGTGCACGGATCGTGGGTGCACTCTCCCACCAGCTCAGGTTCATCCGATCCGGCATGGCTGACGTCATCGTGGTCGATGAGCAGTGCATCCGCTCCGATGTCCTCCACGAGGCGATGAAGACCCACGCCCCCCTTATCGTGACCAATGCCAAGAACCTCCAGGGGCTCCCTGACAGGACCGGCGACGATCCTGACGAGATCGTCCGGTCTCTCGTAGAAGGCCAGGAGGCCGGGGCGGCCATCCTGGACCCTGATAAGGTCGGGGAGGTGGCTGTGCGGGTGGCCATGGAGCTCTCCCCGAAGAGGAGGAAGTTCAGGAACCTCCCGGACCAGGCCTCCATCATCGAAGCTGCCGGAGCATGTACAGGCTGTTTCAGCTGCATGCGGGCCTGCCCGAATAACCGTGAGATAACCGCCGCCATGAACGCTGCCTCCACGGGGGATCTCGCACCTCTCGCTGCCCTCTATGACTCGTGCATCGGCTGTGCCAGGTGCGAGGATGCCTGCCCCTCCGGCCTCTCTCCCCATGATCTGATCGCCGGGGCCTCCCGCGCCCTCTGCCCTCCCGAAAGATACCATATCAGGGCCGGGCGGGGCCCCATCCAGGACACCGAGATCCGGGCGGTGGGCGGGCCGATCGTCATGGGGGAGATCCCCGGGGTTGTTGCCACCATAGGATGCTCCAACTACCCGGGGAGCTGGAACGATGTCGGTTCGATGGCCGAGGAGTTCCTGAAGCGGCGCTACATTGTGGTGACCTCAGGGTGCACCGCCATCTCCATCGGGATGTACAAAAACGAGAACGGGGAGGGCCTCTACGACATCTACCCGGGCCGGTTCGATGCAGGCGGCCTCGTCAACTGCGGGTCCTGTGTCTCCAATGCCCACATCTCCGGCGCAGCGGTGAAGATCGCAAGCATCTTTGCGAAGAGGAAGCTCAACTCGAACTACGAGGAGATAGCCGACTATGTCCACCACCGGGTCGGGGCGGTCGGTATCGCCTGGGGCGCCATGTCCCAGAAGGCCGCGGCCATCGCCGCCGGGTTCTGGAGGCTCGGCATCCCGGTCATCGCCGGCCCCCACGGCGCAAAGTACCGGCGCATGCTCCTCGGGAGAAAGGACCGGGAGGAGGACTGGTATGTCCTGGATGCCCGGAGCGGCGAGCGGGTCTACGCGGGCCCCGTCCCCGAGCACCTCTTCACCGTCGCAGAGACGAGGGAGGAAGCCATGGTGCTCGTGCCCAAGCTCTGCATGAGGCCGAACGACACGGCCAGAGGGAGATCGATCAAGTTGAACCATTACATCGACCTCCACCGGAAGTTCTTCGGGGGGATGCCGGATGATCTCCCGCTTCTTGTCAGGACGAGGGCGGATATCCCCATCACCATGAAAGACGAGGTGGTCAGGTTCCTTGCTGCGCATGGCTGGAAAGAGAACGAGCTGCCCATCCCCGATCCCACCATGCTTCCCAGGCTCGCGAAGAGGGGGGAGAACCCCCCGTGAAGGGCGAGGCCTGGCTGCGGGCAGAGACCCCTGCGATCGTCAGGGCAACTCTCATCGAGAAGCCGGGGGTGGCCGCAAAGCTCCTGAAGAGGGCGAAGAGCCCGGTCATCGTCGTCGGCCACGAGGTCGCGGAGGGAGAAGGATCCGGGATCCTGGACCCGATTGCCCGGATCGCCCGGGCGACCGGCGCACCCGTCGTTGCTACCGGGGGAGTCTCCGCGGAATTCGGGAGGAGGAGATTCGCCCCGGTGATCGTGATGTCAGCCATGGAGGCGGGGGATCGCCTCCTGGACCCGGCATGGCGGCCGGCCCCTGATCGCAGCCCGCCGGATTATGCATTTATCCTCGGCGTGCCCTTTGCCATCGCCTCGGTCATCGAGGCAGGCCTCGCGTCCTTTGCCCGGGACCACCTGAAGATCATCTCCCTGGACCGGCTCTACCATCCGCACTGCGATCTCTCCCTCCCGAACCAGTCCCGGGAGGAGTGGGAGAAGAACCTCGAGACCATCGCCCGGGAGGTGGAGAAGACATGACGGGCGAGGGGATGTTCGCGGATATCCCCGTCGAGGTCGGGGTCGTCTTCGAGGGCGAGCGGATCCGGAAGCAGCAGATGCATGCCGAGCTGGGCGGCCCGAACGTGGAGGAGAAGTTCGAGATCCTGGAGGTGAAGGGACCCGGGGAGGTGGAGGACGGGAAGATCAAGATCATCGGCCCTGACCTTCCCCAGATGCCAGAGGGCTCGAGCCATCCCTTCGGCACCGAGATCGCCGTCGCAGGGAAAGGGATCGAGCCCGACATGGCCGGGGTGATGGAGCGGCGGGTCCACGACTTCTCCAACTGGATCGAGGGATACATGCACCTGAACCAGCGGGATGCCATCTGGCTCCGGGTCGACAAGAGATCGGTGAAGAAGGGGCTCACGCTCAGGCACATCGGCGTTGTCCTCGCCCGGCTGCTCAGGAGCGCCATTCCCCTCATCGAGGCCGTCGAGGTGACCTTCATCACCGATCCGGAGGAGGTCCACCGCCGGATCGGGAGGGTGCAGGGGATCTTCGAGGAGCGGGATGCCCGCACCCGGGGCATGACCGACAGTGACGTGGATGTCTTCTTCGGCTGCACCCTCTGCCAGTCCTTCGCCCCCTCCCACGTCTGTGTCATCACGCCCCAGCGGTACGCGAACTGCGGGGCCATCTCCTGGATGGACGGGAGGGCTGCCTCCCGGGTCGACCCGAAGGGGCCCATCTTCGAGATCGCGAAGGGTGAGTGCCTGGACGCAGGCACCGGGGAGTACACGGGGGTGAACGCTGTCGTGAAGGAGAAGTCCCTGGGGAACGTCGAGCGGGTGCAGCTCTACTCGGCCTTCGGGTACCCCCACACCTCCTGCGGCTGCTTCGAGTGCACCACCTTCTACGTCCCCGAGTGCGACGGCCTCGGCATCGTCCACCGCGACTATAAGGGGAAAACCCCCACCGGCCTCTCCTTCGGCGCCATCGCCGATTCGACGGCGGGAGGGAGGCAGGTCGACGGGTTCCACGGCCTCGCCTTCGAGTACATGAGGTCCCCGAGGTTTCTCTCGGCGAGCGGCGGGTGGAAGCGGGTCGTCTGGGTCCCGTCTGAGGTGAAGGAGAGGATGAAGGACCAGATCCCCCCCGAGCTCAAGGATGCCATCGCGACCGAGAAGGACGTGACGACTGTCGATGCCCTCGTCGCCTTCCTTCGGGAGCACCACCACCCGATCATGGATCGGATAAAAGCGCCGGAACCCGTTCCTGCGGCTGAGAATCCCGGGACGGAGGTCAGGCGGCCCCAGACGGCCTCCCAGAACACGGTGACCATCCCGGGAGGAAGCGTCAGCCTCACCCTGAAGAACGTGAAGATCCATGCCGAACGGATGATCATCCGGAAGAAACAGGAGTGAGACGCGTATGGGAGAGGACGACGGGGACCTGGTGAGGATCCTCCTGGAGCTGATCTCTGCCTCGGGGGAGGTCGAGCTCCAGGATATCGCGATCGCCGCGGAGGAGCTCACCGTGACCTTCGAGGGAAAGGCCGCCCTCTCGCGCCTCCTTGCCGAGGAGCTCGCCGTCGTCTCCCCCGAGACCCTCCTCGAGGCCGAGTACCATCCACCGGTCCGCACCTACCCGGGCTCCATCGTGGAGGTGACCCTCGGGGCCGGTCGTGCAGAGGGAGGGACCCGGAGGCATCCGGTCACCATCGGGGGCGAGAGAGCCCCTGCCTTCCATACTTTCCAGGAGATCCCCCTTCACCCGCCGGTCATCGCGGGATCGATCTTCGACAGTGCACCCCCTCTCCCTGCCCCGGTGAGGGCCTTCTTCGGCGACGCCCTCCAGGACCCGTGCGAGTGGGCCCGCCTCTGGGTGAACAAGTTCGGCGCCGACCTCGTCGACCTCGACCTGACGAGCACCGATCCCTACATCAAGGATACCCCCGTGCAGGATGCGGCGCGGCTCGTCGAAGACCTCCTCCAGGCGGTGGACGTCCCGATCATCATCGGGGGCTCGGGGAACCCCCAGAAGGACGCCCAGGTCCTCCCGAAGATCGCCGAGGTCTGCGAGGGTGAACGGGTGCTCCTCTCCTCGGCGACCCTGGACATGTGGAAGCCCGTCGCAGAGGCGGCCAAGAGGCACGGGCAGGTGGTCCTCGCCTGGTCGCCCATCGATATCAACCAGGCCAAGGAGCTGAACCGGAACCTCACCGGCTACATCACCCCCGCCCAGATCATCATGGACCCGACCTCTGCAGCCCTCGGGTATGGCCTCGAGTACGCCTACTCGGTCATCGAGCGCATACGGCATGCCGCCCTCATGGGCGATAAGGAGCTCCAGTCCCCCCAGGCGGCAGGGACCGCGAACTCCTGGGGCGCACGGGAGGCCTGGAAAACGGATCCCACACTCGGTCCGAGGGAGCTTCGCGGCCCCATGTGGGAGCTGACCGGGAGCCTCGCCTACCTCCTCGCCGGTGTCGACCTCTTCATCATGCTCCACCCGGGCGCGGCGCGTACGGTGAAGGACATCGTGGGATGGCTCTCCGGGGGATCGGCACCGCCGACCTTCAGGGAACTCATCGGGGTGGGGAAGTGAGGGCGGGATGAAGCAGATCGGCCCGATGAAGGTCTACCCGCTCCTCCCCAAGACGAACTGCGGGGTCTGCGAGCCGAAGACCTGCATGGGTTTTGCGGTCCAGCTCTGCGAGCGGAATTTCACCGTCGATGAGTGCCCCCCCCTCCTCGAAGAGAAGTACCGGGAGAACCTAGTAAGGCTCAGGGAGATCTTTACCCCGCCTATACGGGAGGTGGTGATCGGGAGCGGCGACCATAAGGTGACCATCGGCGGTGCCCTTGTCCTCATGCGCCACGAGCTCCGGTATACGAACCCGCCCGCCATCGCGGTCGTCGTCGACGACAGCATGACGGACGAGACCGTGACAAAAAGGGTGCAGGAGACGAACTACTTCCACTACAAGTACATCGGGAAGATCCTCACCCTCGATGCCATCGCCATCCGGTCGGCGAACGAACACCCCGAGAGATACGCGCGGCTCGTCGAGATCGTGGCAAAGTCGACCCAGCTCCCGCTCATCCTCTGGTCCCACAACCCCGCGGTCATCGAGGCGGGGGTGAAGGTCGTCCATGCCCGGAGGCCGCTCCTCTATGCGGCGACCCGGGAGAACTGGAAGCAGATGGGCGAGCTCGCCCTCCACTACCGCTGCCCCCTCGGTGTCTACGACCACGAGATCCGTATGCTCAGGTCCATCGTGAAGACCCTGAGGGTCATGGGCGTCGACGACCTGGTGCTCGACCCCGGTTGCGGGTTCCGCGGCGACCTCATGGAGACCGTGAGCGCCCTCACCCAGATCCGGATCGCGGCCATCCGGGACGAGGACGACCTCCTCGGCTACCCCCTGGCGGGTGCCCCGGCAACCCTCTGGGAGAAGCTCTACGCAGAAGGGAAGGACGTCGTCAGGTGGAAGGAGGCATGCCTCTCCGCGATGATGGTCGTGCGATACGTGGACCTCCTGATGGTCTCCTCGGCCTCGAAGTGGTCAACCCTGCCCCTCGTCGTGCTCAGGAACAACATCTACAATGATCCGAGGAAACCCGTGAGCGTGGAGCCGGGCCTGAGGACCTTCGGGGAACCGGATCCGAAGGAAGCCCCCGTATTCATCACCTCGAACTTCGCCCTCACCTACTACACGGTACTCTCGGACATCGAGAAGCTCGACTGCCACCTCCTCGTGGTGGACACCGAGGGGATGAGTGTCGACTCGGCTGTCGCGGGGAGGAAGTTCACGGGCGCGAAGGTCGCCGAGGTGGTGGCATCCTCGGGGATCGCGGAGAAGGTCTCCCACCGCACCCTGATCATCCCCGGGCTCGCGGCACGCCTGAAGGGCGATATCGAGGACGCGACCGGCTGGGACGTCGTCGTCGGGCCGAGGGACTCCTCGTCGATACCCGGGTACGTCAAGGCGAAGTGGTACGGGCAGGACCACACCCCCGGGTGGTCGGCCCGGTAGGGGGAACAGGTCCGGCATGGAGACTGCAGATCCGAAGGAGATCCTCTCCATCCTCCTCGATTTCAAGGGGGAGCGGGTGAAGGAGTTCTGCGAGAGAAGGATCAGGGACAGGATCACCCCGCATGGGATCTTCGCGGAGCTCTCGGCAGGTCTCGACGAGATAGGAAGGGGATTCGAGGGGAAGGGCGGGACCCGGTACTTCACCTCCGATCTCATCGTCTCGGGCCGGAACATGAAGCGGGCGCTTGCGATCCTCAGGCCCCATTTCCCGAAGGGCGGGAAGGGTCGGGGGCTCGTCATCCTGGGGACCGTGAAGGGAGATGTCCATGACATCGGGAAGATGATCTTCTCCGTGACGCTCGAGTCAAATGGCTTCTCCTGCATCGACCTCGGCGTGGACGTGGACCGGGCCATCTTCGCCGGGAGTGTGGCCAGCCAGAGGCCGGATATCCTCTCACTCTCGGCTCTCCTCTCCTCCACCCTCCCTGCGATGGGGGAGGTGATCGAGGAGCTGAAACGCCGCGGGCTCCGCGAGGATGTGAAGGTCATCGTCGGAGGCCACGCCGTCACAGAGGAGTTCGCCCGCGAGATCGGGGCAGATGCGTATGGCAGGGACGCCATCGACGGGCTGAAGAAGTGCCTTGCCTTCGTCGGGGCGGGTACATGAGGATCGGTATCCTCTACGCCGGCCCATTCGGCGAGCAGATGATCAACCACATCTCCCTCTCGGGTTTCGGCGATCGGATTGTGGCCGTGTACGAGCTCACGCCGGAGAAGGTTCCCGGGGGAGGGCGGTCGGGAGACATCTGGGAGAGCCCGGAAGAGTTCCTTCCCGCAGATCTGCCGGAGGCCCGATGTGACCTCCTCCTCGTCCTGGGAGTCCAGGGATCGCTGGGGGTGCTTGTTCCGGGAGTTGCGAAACGCTGGGGGGCCCGTGCGGTTGTCTTTGCCATCGATGATCGGGGAATGGTCCCCGATGCAAGGAGATCCATAGAAGACGAGCTCTGCGAAGTCGGGATCCACGTCGAGTTCCCGGAGCCGTTCTGCGTCCTTGCCGGGAGCAGGAATGGCCTCGTCAGGGAATTTGCCGGGAGGTTTGGAAGGCCGCACTTCCGGGCAATGGTCGATCCATCCTCGCACCGCATCACGGCGATCACGGTCCTGCGCGATACCCCCTGCGGCACCGGTTCCTCCACGGCGAAGAAGCTCGAAGGACTCCCCTGTGATCCTGACCTCATCCTCCGGCGATGCTACGAGGAGCATCACAACGAGGGAGCAGATCACTGCTGCCTCGCAGAGATGGATCCCCTCTATCCGGTCATGCAGGAGGCAGGCGATCTCCTGAAGGATGCGGTCTTCTCTGCCTGCGGCCTCCCAACGACGAGGGATCTCATCCTCGGCATCCTGGCCGATGACGGGGAGATCACCGTCGAGGACCTGAAGGCGAGGGTCGTCTCGACACAAGCCCGGCGGCAAGGGGAGGAGACGGGATGCACTGCCGGGCGGACCGTGGACCTCTACCTGGATGAGCTCGCCGAGGAAGGTAAGGTGGAGAGGACTGGGGGTGGGAGAGTGAGGACTAAAATAAACAAAAAGCCTTGCTGAACGCTCTTGGGGGCTTCGCCCCCGCCGCTCTGGCATCCCCCATTGCGATAGCCTGTTCAACCTCGCTTCGAATGGATTGATCTCCCCGAGAATACCCCCTTATCCTGCTCGGGGTGCCCTTCAAGAGGCAGAAGATCCTGTGGAAAAACCGCCTGCACATGCCCCGGTACACGACGGGGGGTGCCCGCGGCGGGGGCGGAAGTCCCCCGAGAGCCCAACAGTATTCGAATTCGAAGATGAGTCTCGTAAATGGTTTTTTACCTATTTATTCCGCGGCGGGATGCCCATTTTTCCGATACTCCGTGAAGCAGAGCTCCTCCACGAAAAGGTCCTGGAAGCCCGGGTCCTGCTCGAGGCTCACGTGGCTGATCTCTCCGGCCAGCTCCCCGGCCCGCCTGCGGCACTCGCGCGAGAGAAGGGTCAGGGCGGCCCCCTCGATTGAAGCATTTCCCACCTTCTCAACCCTTTCGGGAGGGATACCGGGGAGCATCCCGATCCTCCCCGCATTGACCACGTCTATGTAGGTCCCGAAAGCTCCCGCGAGGAAGAGGCGGGAGAGTTCCCCTGCCTCGATCCCCGCCCTCTCAAGGAGGACCCGGGCACCTGCCGCTACCGCTGCCTTGGCGAGCTTCAGGTTATCGAGATCGCTCCCGTCGAGGTATACGCCCCTCTCCCCTTCTACCACGGAGAACCGCCCGATCCCGCCGGTGAACTTCCCGGTCCAGTCGACGATGCCATGCTCCAGGAGCTCCGCGAGCACGTCGATGAGCCCGGATCCGCAGATCCCGATGGGCGGGACATCTCCGATGGTCTCATACGCGATCCGTCCACCGGGTTCTATGGCCAGGCGCTGGATCGCCCCCTCCACCGATCCGGTGCCGCATCCGATCCCGGATCCCTCGAAGGCCGGGCCCGAGGCGCAGGAGGCGACCATGATGCCATCACGGTTCCCGATCGCGATCTCTGTATTCGTCCCGATATCGATGGCCATGGTCACCTCCTTTCTCGCGTGCATTTCGGTCGCAAGGATCATGGCCAGGGTGTCGGCCCCGACGAAATGGCCGATGAGGGGGAGGGCATGGATATTCCCCGCCGGATTGATGGCGATCCCGAGCTCGGATGCTCCGGTGTCCACCGCGCCCGTGGAGACCGGTTCAAAGGGGAACGCACCCAGCCCTTCCACCTGCCGCCCGAGGAAGAGGTCCCGCATCACGCTGTTCCCCGCAACCGTCATCTCGTAGATATGATCCGGGCGGACCGCACCGCAGGAGAGGAGGTTGTTGACGGCGCCGATGACCGCATTCTGGAGGTGTTGTGCCCCCCGGCGAGTCTTCATCGCATACCGGATGCGGTCGATGACATTGTCCCCGAACCTTATCTGGGGGTTCAGGACCGATGCCGAGAACCTGTCGGGGTTCTGCCCGTCCTCAAGATCCAGCCAGCGCATGGCGAGGGTGGTTGTCCCTATATCGAGAGCCACCCCGAAGATCTCCCCCTCATAGGGGCCGAGGACCCTGCCACCCCAGGAGACCCTGAAGGGACCCTCCTTCCCTGCCCGCTTCACGAGGGGGGAGATCGGAACTGCAGGGCGCACCCCTTTTTCAACGATGGAGTACCTCGGGTACAGGGGAAGTTCCACCCTGAGAATCCCGTCTGCCCTCGTGATGGTCGCCTGGCACGCGAGGCGCAGCAGGGGATCGCCCAGGAGGGACTCTTCCGCCCCGGTCTTCGGGGAGAGGAGATCCGGCCTGTCGATTCGGATCGCACAGGCACGGCACTCTCCCCTGCCCCCGCAGTGGGCTGTCAGGGGGGATCCCGTCTGCATGAGGTGGTGGAGGATCGTCCTTCCCGTCTCCAGTGGAATCCTTCTCCCATCGGGGAGGATGATCATCTCACCCATCCGGTTCTCCGAAGAACGGCCACCACCGGACGAGGCCGATTCTGCCCCGGGGCCGGCCGGGCCGTGGATACCTTGAATTTATATCCGAGGCTCATCATGGTATGGGATAAAAGGATGGCCAAGATCGCGGTTACCGGGAAGGGAGGGGTCGGGAAGACCACCATCGCAGCGGGCCTTGCCCGGACCTTCGGTTCCCGGGGCTACCGGGTCATCGCCCTTGACATGGACCCTTCCCCGAACCTGGCATCCTCCCTCTCCTGCAAACCTGCGGAGGCGGCAGCTATCACCCCGCTCGTGGAGATGGAGGACCTCATCCTGGAGAGGACCGGCGCCCCGCCGGAGGGCGGAGGTATGGTCTTCAAGATCAACCCGAAGGTGGATGATATCCCCGGCCGGTTCGGCATCAGCTGCCGTGACGGCGTGCGCCTCCTGGTCCTCGGGTCCATCCGCACGGGTGGAGGCGGCTGCTTCTGCCCCGCAAACGCCCTCGCCCGGAGGCTCGTGGACCATCTCTCGGGCACGACCGATCTCCTCATCATGGACATGGAGGCCGGTGTGGAGCACTTGGGGCGCGGAACGACGCGGACCGTCGAAGCACTTCTCGTGATCGCCGAACCAACTGTGAAATCGGTGGATGCAGCCGGCCAGATCGCGAGGCTTGCCCATGACCTGGGGATCACCCGCATCTTCGGGGTAGTAAACAAGGTGACGGACGGGAAGGGGGAGCCTTTCCTCTCCCGGCTCGCAACCCTCGGAGTGTCGCCCCTTGGGATCATCTCCTTCGACCCCGCTGTCCAGCAGGCAGATGAGGAGGGTGCGCCGGTCTACGACCTTCCCGGAGGCGAGGGGATCCGGGCACGGATCGGCGAAATTGCGACCGCGCTCGAGGAACGCCTGGGTCTCTTCGGGAAGAAGGAAGTCAGACGAGGATCCTGAGGTACCGTTCCACCCGCACCTTCATCCCCCGGGCCTGCAAACAGGTCCAGCATGAAGCAATCACTCGGGGCCCGCACGCTCCTCTACACCCACCCGGTGGTTGTCATCGGGACATATGACCGGGACGGGAAGCCAAACGTTATGACGGCCGCCTGGGCAGGGATCTGCTGCTCGAGCCCCCCCTGCGTCGCCGTCTCACTCCAGAAACCGAGATACACCTACGGGAACATCATGGAGAAGAAGGCCTTCACGGTGAATATCCCCTCTGAAGACTACGTAGGAGAGGCCGATTACTTCGGGATGGTCTCGGGAAAGGATACCGACAAGTTTGCCGCATCCGGGCTCACCCCGGTGAAAGGGACGTTTGTGAACGCCCCGTACGTGAAGCAGTTCCCGGTGGTTCTTGAATGCCGGCTCCTCAAGAGTTTCGAGATCGGCGTCCACACCCAGTTCGTCGGCGAGATCCTGGACGTGAAGGTGGACGAGGGCGTCCTCAGCCCTGACGGGAGGCCGGATATGGCGAGGGTCCGGCCATTCATCTACGACTCGGCGAAACAGGAGTACTACGCCATCGGGAGGTCCATCGGGAAGGCCTTCTCCATCGGGCGGGACCTGAAAGGCTGACGGATTTCGAGACCTGTAAGGAGTGGAAGGCGCGATGAAGATCTCTGATTCGGTCTCCTCCCTCAAGATCCCCTTCCGGATCCCGGCCGCCGGTGGACGGTTCCTGGACCGATCCGTGAACGCCTTCATGGTCGCGGACAAAGGGATCTGTCTCGTCGACGCTTGTGTAGCCGGATCCGCAGGTCCCGTCTTTGCCATGGTGAGGGATACGGGAAGGGACCCGGGTGAGGTCTCATTCCTGATCCTCACCCACTCCCACCCGGACCATATCGGCGGGGCATCGGCGATCCAGGGGGCCACAGAATGCATTGTCGCCGCTCACCCGGCCGAGAGGGCATGGATAGAGGATACGGATCTCCAGGCGCGAGAGAGACCGATCCCCGGCTTCTCAACCCTGGTGGAGGGGGCGGTGCGGATCGACAGGCTCCTTTCAGACGGCGACCGGATCGGGATCGGCGGAGGCCGTTCCCTCGCTGTCGTCCATACGCCCGGCCACTCCCCGGGCTCGATCTCCCTCTTCCTCGAGGATGAGGGTGTCCTCATCTCCGGCGACGCTATCCCCGTAAAAGGAGAGATCCCGGTATACGACGATCCCTTCGCCTCCATCAGGTCCATCGAGAAGCTGGAAAGACTATCGGGGGTGAAGGTCCTCCTTTCCTCGTGGGACAGCCCGAAGAGGGGCGGGGAGATCCCAAAGGCCATGGCAGACGGGAAGGAGATCATCCACACAATTCACGCTGCCGTGGTCAAGGCCGCGAAGAGTGATCCTGACCCGGCCAGCGTCACCCGCCGTGTCGTGGAAACCCTCGGGCTCCCCGAGGCGGCACTGCCGGTGATATCGAGGACGGTGATGGGGCACCTGAGGGCAATTGATCGGAAGAAGGAGTTCAGCTGACTGAAGCACATTGAACCGAAGATTGAGAAGGTTCACATTCCCGGGTCCTGCTTCACCCCCGCTTCATCCTCTCCAGCTCCTCGATCTTGTTCACATTCGTGAAGGTCTTCAAGTCCGGGTCCAGCCTTCTCAGCTCGTCGATCTCCACGAAACGGACCCGCATGGACCCCACCATCTCGTGGAGCGAGTCATGCTCGGGCTGCTCCAGGTACGCGAGGAGGGCCGACCGCCGGTAAATCGCATGGAGCGGCTCGATCATACCCGGCTTCCACGACGGGATGACCGCGTCGTACTCGTCCATGAAGGTGAAGAGGTGCTCGATAACCCGGGGGTTGATGCAGGGCATGTCGCAGGCGACCACGACAACGAGGTTACCCCGGACCTCGAGGACCCCGGCGTGAAGCCCGCCCATCGGCCCGATCCCCTTCCGGATGTCCGAGACGCACTTCACACCCGCGAGGTGGCTGAACCGCTCGCACTGGGCCGGGTCCTTCGCCGCAAGGACGATCTCGTCCACCACCTCCCGAAGGGCGTCGAGGATATGCTCGATGAAGGGCTTCCCATCATACCTGAAGAAGTACTTCTCCTGCCCTCCTGCCCGCCTGGCCTCACCCCCGACGAGGACGATGGCCGACCTCATGCACATTCCCCCGCGAGGTCCCCGGGCCTGGCGGGGTGGAGATCCCTGATGGAACCTCGGTTTTCGGCGACAGGGCGGAGGGTGATCATGAGTTCCCTGATGTATCAGGTGTTTTTTTCAGGTTAAATTCTTCCCTTTCTCCCGCTGCAGACAGCCCGCTCCATCGCGAGGAGGTCCTTCTTGATCTCGATCGGCGGGGTGAACCCCCCGATCCCGTGCTTCGAGACGATCCGGTGGCACGGGATGACGAGGGGGGTCGGGTTCCGCGCCATGGCCTGGCCGACGGCCCTCGGGGCGGTCCCCACCGTCTCCGCGATCTCCCCGTAGGTGGCCACCTCGCCGTACCCGACCTTCCGCACGGCGCGGTAGATGGCCGCAGTCTTCCCATCACCCTCATCGGCAGGGGAGGCAATGCCCGTGAGGTCCACCTCCTGGCCCATGAGATACCTGCGTATCAGGGGATGAATGGGCCCGGACGGGCCCGTCCTCCCGAAATGAACCCGGTACACGGCATCGCCCTGCCAGCTCACCGTCACCACCCAGAGCCCGAACGGGTGGGATCCGGTTATCACCGCCATCTCTTCACCAGCTCCCCGAACCCTTCCAGCCCGGTCTCCATTATCTCCTCACGGATCCAGGCGGGGAGAGCCCTTCGGATCTGCGGATCAAGAAACCTCTGCTCGCAGAGAACAAGGAACCCACGGTCCTCGGGGGACCGGATCACCCTCCCCAGGGCCTGCAGCGCACGGTTCATCGCCGGGAGCGTATAGGAGAGGAACTCCCCCTCGTCCCCGAACTTCCTCCTGAAGTAATCAATGACCATGGCCCGGACCCGGGTGTAAGGCGCGAGAGGGAGGCCCACCACCATGGCGCCGGTCAGGAGCTCCCCGCGGTAGTCGAGCCCCTCGCTCCACTTGCCCCCGCAGACGGCGAAGATCACGCCGGCCTTGCCCTGTTCGGGCAGCCGGAGGAAGGCGCGGAGCGCGGCAGATGCGTCCACCGAGTCCCTGGGTTCGACGATGACCTCCTTGCCCCTGATCGCCCCCGCGCACCGGTCCGCGAAGGAGGAGAGGACCTGGTACGAGGGGAAGTAGACGGCAAGGTTCCCCGGAAGGCGGGCGAACTCCTTGATATAGCGATCGATCTTCTGGATGTTCCCCGCCTGGTCCCGCATGCTGTACAGGGTTGTCACGTCTTTTGCACCAACGACCATCCGGCGATCCTTCGGGAATGCATTCGGGAGGGTGAGGGTCGAGACCTTCTCTTCCCCGAAGTAGAGGCGCCGGAAGGATTCCACGGGGGAGAGTGTCCCGCTGATGAGGACGGTGCATGCGTGGGAGCGGGCCAGCTCCAGGATCTTCTCCTGGGGGTCGATGTTCCGGACCTCAAGGATCACCTCTTCGTCGTCCCGTCTGTACACGGTCAGGTAGGCGGGATCATGGGCAGAGAGGAAGATCCGGTAGAGGAAGGTCGTGAGCCGTTCTACGGCGCTCTCCCGGAACTCACCGGCCTTCATGTTCCTCTCACGGACGGCCTCGGAGACCGAGAGTATGTCGTCGACGATGGCTTCCATGTTCGCGTACAGGGACCCCTGGACCACCATCCGCTCGAAGATGGCGGGGTCGAACCAGTCCTCGCCCTCCCGGGATGCCCTGAGGAGCTCCATGAAGCGCCGCACCTGGGGGAAGACTCTCCCCACGGCCTCGACGGCGGGGACCTTGCCCCTGAGCCTGAGGAGCTCTGATTCTGCGCCCTCCAGGTCCCTGTAGCCGAGGGAGACCGACTGGACGGACTGGACCGCGTCCCCGAGGTTGTGGGCCTCGTCTATGAGGAGGAGGACCTCCGCAGCCTCGATGCCGAGCTGGAGGTAGAGCTGCTCGCGGATGCTCGAGTCAAAGACATGGTAGAAGTTCAGGAGGATGACATCCGCCCCCCGTGCGGCATGGAGCATCACCTCGTACGGGCAGCAGTCCCCCGAGGCGGCCGGGAGGTCCTCGGGCCAGACCGTCTCCCGGCTCACCCGTTCGGCCCGGGTGCGGAGATAGGCCGACGGGATCATCCGGAGGCCGGCCCCCTCCTCGGAGGAGAAGGCCCGGCTGTGGATGAAGGCGGGGCAGATGAGGGCATGTTCCGCCGCGGCCTTCCTGATCTGCTGCCTGATAAACCGGTCCTTGGACGGGACGAGGCATCCCGCCTCGGCGCGTTCCCGCATGAGGGCGGTGGAGAGGGACTTCAGCCCCTCGCACCGCCGGTAGATATCCCCCCCGCCCCCGAGCCTGCACATCTGGCCCTTGCCGATGAGGTAGGCGAACCTGAGGTCGGGCTGGCGTTTCCTGACGAGGGTGAGCTCGCGCACGAAGGTGGCGAGCTGGCTCACGGTCCGTACGGCGATGACGACGGTCCGCCCCCTCCGCTCGGCAAGGAGCGCCGATACGACGCTCGATTTGCCGCTCCCCGTCGGGGCGTCGATCATTGCGATCCCGCCATTCCTCGCCGTTTCTGCGACGGCATCGAGCATCTGCCGCTGGTAGGGGCGGTAGGTCTCGTACGGGAAGTAGGCGGAGATGGCGTCCATGTACAGCTATTCTTTCGACCCCAACTCCTTTTTACTCTTGCAGGATCACACCTCTTCATGGCGATCCACCCCATCGACTCGCGCTACGGGACCCCGGAGATGCGCGCGGTCTGGACCGAGGAGCACCGTTTCTCATGTATCGTCCTCGCAGAGGTTTCCCTTGCGAGGGCCGAGGCCGCGTGCGGGCTCATCCCCGGGGAGGATGCGAAGAAGATAGCAAGGGGGGCGAAGCGGGCATCCCTCGGGCGGGCGAAGGAGATCGAGGGCGAGATCCACCATGACATGATGGCGGTGGTGAAGGCCCTCTCCGAGGTCTCCGGCGAGGCCGGCCGGTGGGTCCACTTCGGAGCGACCTCGAACGACATCCTGGACACGGCCACCGGTCTCCAGCTGAAGGAGAGCCTCGCCCTCCTCGAGGCGAAGCTCGTCCGCCTCCTCTCCGTCCTCCTCCGGAGGGCAGGGGAGACCCGGGGCCTGGTCTGCGCAGCCCGTACGCATGGCCAGATTGGGATCCCCACCACCTACGGGATGCGGTTCGCCCTATGGGCGTCGGAGGTGGCACGACACCTTGAGCGGCTCCGAGAGATCCGCCCCAGGGTGGAGGTGGGGAAGCTCACAGGAGCGGTGGGAACAATGGCCGCGCTCGGGAAGGACGGGTTCGCCGTGCAGGAGAGGCTGATGGAGGATCTCGGCCTCTGCACCGTCGACATCACCAACCAGATCGTGCCGAGAGACCGGTACGCCGAGTATTTCATGTTCCTCGCCGGCCTCGCGACGACCCTCGATCGCATCGCCATAGTGATCCGGACACTCCAGAGGACCGAGATCGGGGAGCTGGAGGAGCCCTTTGGATCGAAACAGGTGGGTTCGAGCACCATGCCCCACAAGAGGAACCCGATCAAGTCGGAGCAGGTCTCGGGTCTCGCGCGCATCGTCCGCACCGCGGTGGAGCCTGCCCTCCAGAACAATACCCTCTGGGACGAGAGGGATCTCACCAACTCCTCCTGCGAGCGGGTCATCTTTCCCGAGGCGACCATCCTCACCGACCATATCCTCCAGGTGATGACCTGGGTGCTCGACGGGCTCACCATCAACAGGGAGAACGTCAGGAAGAACCTCACCATCCTGGACGGCATCCCCATGTCTGAATCCGTCATGGTGGAGCTGACGAAGCGGGGGATGAGCCGGCAGGACGCCCACGAGGCGGTGCGGGTGGCGAGCATGGAGGCCATCCGGAAGAAGGAGGACCTTGCCATCATCCTCGCAGGGAACCCGCAGGTGAAGAGGTTCCTCACCCGCAGGGAACTCGCGAGCCTCCTCGACCCCTCGAAGTATATCGGCACCGCCCCTGAGCAGGTGGATCGGGTCATTCTCCTACTCTCGCCCCTATGCGTCTCCTAGGCTGGGTAGAGTCGGGTGGGAAGAGACTCATCAGCCCCGAGATAGAAGGAATTATCGGCGAGGACCCGCGAAAGGTCGCTCGCTTCGGGGGCGAGTTCTCCCTCTCGTGGAACGGCTGCACGGCAACCGATCGCCTCGGCGTCCTCGGCCTTCCGGGACCTCACGGGGTCATCACCTGCCGAGGAAAGGTTGTCGGGGAGGTCAACCCGGATCCACCGGTCCTCGGCCTCGAAGAAGCCATACGCACCGCGGTCAGGCTCAGGGCAGACGAGGGGGCAGTCGCCCTCTCGGGCGGTGTGGACTCCGCCCTCATCGCCTCACTCGCAGGGCTCCCGTGCGTAACCGTGGGGATGGCAGAGTCCCGCGACCTGGAGAGAGGATCGGAGGTGGCTCGTACCCTTGGTCTCTCCTGGGAGGGAGTGATCGTCACCTCCGATGACGTGGAGACCGCCCTCCCGCAGGTGATATCGGCGATCCCGAGGGCGACGCCTCTGGACGTTGCCGTCGCAACCGGCCTCTTCTTTGTGGCCCGATGGGCCGGGGAGGAGGGGCATCGGCGTATCCTCGTCGGCCAGGGAGCGGACGAGCTCTTCGGGGGATACGCCCGGCACCGCATGGCCATTGACCTCCCCCCGATGCTCGCCAGGGACTTTGCGGGCCTCAGGGACCAGGCCCTGCGGGACCAGGCGGTTGCACGGATCCACGGGACCTGTTTCTCCCTCCCCTACCTGGACCTGCGGGTGGTGCGCGCTGCCCGGTCCCTACCGGCAGAGGGTCTGGTATCGGCCGATACCGGGAAGATCCCGCTGAGGGAGGTGGCAGCGCGTATCCTCCCGCCGGATATTGCCTTCGCCCCGAAGAAGGCGATGCAGTACGGGAGCGGGATCGCGGGAGCCATCCGCGGGCTCGCACGTAAAAACGGTTATAAAAGGTCGGTGCAAGGGTACATAATCCAGATTTCCGGGGGCAGAGATGGTCTCACCTGACGACGTGGAGAAGATCGCGAACCTTGCGGATATCCGACTTTCCGGGGATCGGCTCGGCGAGTTCACCCGGGAGTTCAACGCCATCCTCGAGTACTTCGACATCCTGGACACCGTCGCTGAGGAGGCAGGAGAGAAGAGGGGTGAGTTCAATATCATGCGCGAAGACGAGGTCACCCCGTCCCTCCCCCAGGGCGAGGTCCTCGCCCTCCCCCGGGATTCCGAGGAAGGATTCATCAGGGCACCGAGGGTGATGGAGTGAAGGCCCAGGGCCCTGTCACCGGGGAAGACCCGTTCAACGCCTTCATCACGCGCTGCGAATGGAAACCCGGCGGGAAGGGAATGCTCGCGGGGATCATGGTCGCGGTGAAGGACAACATCTCCACCCGCGGGATCCCCACGTCCTGCGGCTCGAGGATCCTCGAGGGCTATACTCCCCCGTACAACGCCCATGTCGTGGATCTCATCCTCCGCGAGGGAGCCGGGATCGCCGGGAAGACCAATATGGACGAGTTCGGCATGGGCTCCTCCACCGAGAACAGCGCCTTTGGCCCCACGAAGAACCCTGCCGATCCCTCACGGGTTCCCGGGGGATCCTCGGGGGGCTCGGCAGCCGCCGTCGCCGCGGGGATGGTCCCCATGGCCCTCGGGTCCGACACCGGCGGGTCCATCCGGTGCCCGGCCGCCTTCTGCGGGATCGTCGGCCTGAAACCCAGCTATGGCCGGGTCTCACGGTACGGGCTCGTCGCCTATGCCAACTCCCTGGAGCAGATCGGTCCGCTCGCGAGGACAGTTCGCGAGGTCTCCCTCCTCATGGAGGTGATCAGCCGGTATGACCCCCGGGACAGTACCATGGGGGACCGGCCTTTTACACCCCGGCTCACCGGTGAGGTGAAGGGTCTCCGGATCGGGGCCCCTGCCGAGTTCTTCGGGGCCGGTGTGGACCCTGCTGTCGGGGAGAGTGTGCGGGAGGCAATCGGGCTTCTGGAGCAGTCGGGAGCATGCGTGGTCCCCTGCTCGATGCCCTCGATGGCGTATGCCCTCGCGGCGTACTATGTCACCTGCACGAGCGAGGCATCCTCGAACCTCGCACGGTTCGACGGGGTCCGCTACGGGACTCCTGACGATATCCGGAAGCCCTGGCACGATGCCTTCCGGGAGGTCCGGGCAAAGGGGTTCGGCGAGGAGGTCCGCCGGAGGATCCTCCTCGGGACCTTCGCCCTCTCGGCAGGCTATTACGGGAAGTACTATGCAAAGGCCCAGGCTGCGCGGAGGAACGTCAGCGCGGACTTCGCACGCATCTTCCGGGATGTGGACGTCATCGCAGGGCCCACTATGCCCACGGTTGCCTTCCGGATCGGGGAGAAGACCGATCCCCTCTCCATGTACCTCTCCGACATCCTGACCGTTCCCGCGAATCTCGCGGGCATCCCTGCCGTGTCGGTCCCGTGCGGGAAGGTGAACGGCCTCCCCGTCGGCCTCCAGATCATGGGGAAGCCACTCGAAGACGAGCGGGTTCTCGATGTGGCTTATGCCTACGAGCAGGGGGCGGGGCGATGACGGTCATCATCGGGCTCGAGATCCACTGCCAGCTCACCACGAGGACGAAGCTCTTCTGCGGCTGCTCCACCGATTACCGGAACGATCCCCCGAACACCCACACCTGCCCCATCTGCCTTGGCCTCCCCGGCACCCTCCCATGCCTCAACCGGAAGGCAGTCGAATACGCTCTGAGGGTGGCAAAGGCCCTCAACTGCACCGTCCTCGAGGAGGCCGAGTTCGCGCGGAAGAACTACTTCTACCCCGACCTCCCCAAGGGGTTCCAGATCACCATGTACGACCGGCCCCTCGCCGTGGACGGGCACCTGGAGATCGAGGCAGACAACGGCACCGAGAAGAGGATCCGCATCACCCGGGTCCATATGGAAGAGGACCCGGGCAGGCTCGTCCACGTCGGGAGCGGGGACCGTCCACGGTACTCCCTCGTGGATTACAACCGGAGCGGCATCCCTCTCATCGAGATCGTGACCGACCCCGACCTCCGGTCCCCGAAGGAGGCCAGGCGGTTCATCAACACCCTGCGCACGACCCTCGAGTACCTCGGGGTGTTCGACGGCGATCGGGAGGGGGGCCTCAGGGTGGATGCCAACATCTCCATGGAGAGGGGATCCCGGGTGGAGGTGAAGAACATCTCGTCTTACAAGGGTGTTGAGAAGGCCCTCACTTTCGAGATCACGAGGCAGCGGAACGTTATCCGGCGGGGCCTCTCGGTCGAGCGCGAGACCCGCCACTTCCTGGAGGCACGGGGGGTCACGACCTCTGCAAGATCCAAGGAGGAGGAGCATGACTACCGCTACTTCCCCGAACCCGATCTCCGGCCCCTCAGGGTCAGGGAGTGGTGCGATGCCATCGTGCTCCCCGAGCTCCCCGCTGCACGGCGGGTGCGCTTTGCAGACTCTTTCGGCGTCTCGCCATCTCATGCCCGCACCCTGTGCGGAGACCTGAAGCTCGCAGACTTCTTCGAGGAGGTGGTCGTCTGCGGGGATCCGATCCTCGCTGCCACCTGGGTCGCAGACACCCTCCTCGGGGAGGTGTACTACCGGGATATGGAGATCGCGCGGGTTCCGGCCGGTCACTTCGTGGAGCTCCTCCGGCTCCTGAAGAAGAAAGAGATCACGGACAAAGGAGGGGTAGAGGTGCTGAGGGCCATCCTCGACCAGAGTGCCAGGGGCGAGGTCCCCGAGACCCCTGCAACGATCGTCGCCCGGCTGAACCTCGGGAAGGCTGCCGGGGATGCCTTCGGGCCGGTCATCCGCGAGGTGGTCGAGTCCTGCCCTGCGGCGGTCCAGGACTTCAGGAACGGGAAGCCCGAGGCCCTCAACTACCTGGTGGGCCAGGCCATGAAGCGTACCCGGGGCAGGGCTGACCCGAAGGAGCTCGCCCGGATGATCCGGGAGGCCATCGGGGGTTCGGGGGTGACGGGGTGAACATGATCGTCGCCGAGAAGAACATCTCGGCGGAGAGGATCGCGCATATCCTCGCAGGGAAGGGGAAGGTCGCGACCAGGAGAGAGACCGGGATCTCCACCTACTCTTTCGACGACACCGTGGTCGTGGGCCTGAAGGGGCACGTGGTGGAGGTGGACTTCGTCCCTGGCTATGACGACTGGAGGAGCGAGGAGCACACCCCCCGGTCCCTCATCGATGCAGGAACCCGGAAGATCCCCACCGAGAAGAAGATCATCGCCACCCTCCAGCGGCTGGCAAAGAAGGCCCGGGAGGTCATCATCGCCACCGACTTCGATACCGAGGGAGAGCTCATCGGCAAGGAGGCCGTGGACCTGATCAGGGAGGTGAACCACCAGGTTCCGGTGAAGAGGGCCAGGTTCTCTGCCATCACCCCCCAGGAGATCCACGGGGCATTCTCTGACCTGAAGGAGCTCGACGTCGCGCTCGCCGCGGCAGGCGAGGCCCGCCAGGTGATCGACCTCGTCTGGGGTGCGTCCCTGACAAGGTTCATCTCCATCGCCGCACGCCGCGGGGGCAAGAACATCCTCTCGGTGGGAAGGGTCCAGTCCCCGACCCTTGCCATGATCGTGGACAGGGAGAAGGAGATCGAGGCATTCGTCCCCGAGAAGTACTGGACCCTGGAGGTGACTTCCGAGAAGGCAGGTGAGGCGTTCACTGCCCGGCATACGACGGCAAGGTTCACAGACGAGGAAGCGGCGGAGGCCGCACGGGACAGGACACGCCCGCCCCTCGTCGTCCTCGATGTGAAGGAGGGGGAGAAGGTGGACCGGCCCCCTGCCCCCTTCGACACCACCGGGTTCATCGTGGCCGCCGGGAGGCTCGGGTACTCGGCGTCGAACGCGATGCGTATCGCCGAGGACCTCTACATGCACGGTTTCATCTCCTACCCGAGGACCGACAACACCGTGTACCCGAAGAGCCTCTCCCTCGAGTCCATCCTCGCGGTGCTCCAGGGATCCCCGTTCGGGAGAGAAGCAGCGTGGGTGAGGGAGAACCGCCGGAAGGAGCCGACCCGGGGGAAGAAGGTCTCCACCGACCACCCCCCGATCCATCCCACCGGGTCCGCGACCCGGGAGCTGCTCAGCGAGGAGCGGTGGAGGGTCTACGAACTGGTGGTCCGGCGGTTCCTCGCGACCCTCTCGCCGGACGCTGTCTGGAAGACCGTGCGGTGCACCCTTGAGGCAGGCGGTGAACCCTACGTGGCGAACGGCGCGCGGCTCGTCAGCCCCGGCTGGCGGAAGGTCTACACCTACCAGGAAGCCGAGGACCACGTCCTCCCTCCGCTTACGGTGGGAGACCGCCTGCCCGTGAACGAGGTGCTCCTCCAGGAGAAGGAGACCCAGCCCCCGTCCCGCTACACCCAGTCGAAGCTCATCCAGCGGATGGAGGAGCTCGGCCTCGGGACGAAGAGCACCCGGCACGAGGTGATCGCAAAGCTCATGGGGCGGCGCTATGTGGAGGGGAACCCGCTCAGGCCCACCCCCGTTGGGAGGGGGGTCATCGAGTCCCTCGAGGACCATGCCGATGCCATCACCAAGCCCGAGATGACCCGGACCCTCGAGGCCGATATGCAGGAGATCAAGGTCCGGAACCGGACCCGGGACTTCGTCATCGGCGAGTCCAGGGAGATGCTCCATAAGGTCTTCGACGCGCTGGAGGTCCACGGGGAGGAGATCGGGAGGGAGATCATGGAACGGGCCGACGAGGAGAGGGTCATCGGGCCCTGCCCGGCCTGCGGTGCTGACCTCAGGATCCGGACCGGCGGCCAGAGCCAGTTCATCGGGTGCAGCCGCTATCCCGAATGCACATTTAACATCAACCTCCCTTCAGCACAGTGGGGGAAGGCAATAAAAACCGAGACATGCTGCCCGGACCATAACCTGAGGCACATCCGCCTTATCAGGAAGGGAGCCCGGCCGTGGGACATCGGCTGCCCCTTCTGCTCCCACATCAAGGCGAGCGAGGAGTCCATGGGCCTCATACGGTCGATAACCCCGGAGATCATGAAGCGGCTCCGGGACCACCACATCTACACGGTATTCGAATTAGCCGAACGGGAGCCGGAGAGCCTTGCCGGTATCCTGGGGGTTCCCGTTCAGGACGCGCAGCGTCTCCTTGCAGGGGCAGGGGATGCCCTTGCCCTCCTCCGCAGGAGATCCGAGCTCCGCAGGTTCTTGAGAGCCCACCTCCCGCCCAGGAAGGGCCGGAGCCGGGCAGAGCTGATGAAGCGCCTGGCAGAGCTGGGGGTAGAGGACCTCCCCTCCATCTCCCGGGCTGATGCCGCGACCCTGGAGAAGGCCGGTATCGGGCCAAAGGAATCGGCAGCCCTCCTCACCGAGGCCCGGTCCACCATGGACACCCGGATCCTCCGTGATGCCGGGATCCCCGCCGCGAGCCTGAAGCGGTACCAGGAGGCCGGGTTCGCACGGCCCGAGGACTTCTGCTTCCTCCACCCCGTCTTTCTCGCAGATAAAACCGGCCTGTCCCTGGAGACGGTGTACCGGCACGTGACCCAGGTCTGCGAGGCCATGGGTGCACGGGTGCCGGAGAAGGTCCAGAGGGCCCGGGTCGAGAAGGGGCGGCAGGAGCTCATGGCCCTCCCGGGTCTCGGGGAGGCGACCCTTGAGAAGCTCCACCGCGCCGGGATACTTGACCGCGACAGCCTCTCTGTCGCCGACCCGGACCAGCTCGCAAAGAAGACCGGTATCCCCGCCGGGGACATCCGCCGGTTCGTGGGCCACTTCGCGAAGAAAGGAAAGAGATAACCCTCCCCAGGAGAACCTACTGAAGAAGCATGCAGCCTCCCTGGAGATCCTGGGTCCATGTGACCAAGCTCGACCCCGACCGGCCCTTCACCCCCGAACTGGTGGAAGGGGTCGTGAAGAGTGGCACAGATGCTCTCATGCTCTCTGGTACCCTGAACGTCACCCAGGAGAACCTGAGCCGGCTTCTCTCGACGGTGAAGGACCACGGCCTCCCCCTTGTCGTCGAGCCGGCGGGTCCGGAGGCGGTCCGGTTCGAGGGGATCGACCTCCTCTTCGTCCCCTCGGTGCTGAACAGCAGGGATACGCAATGGATCGTCGGGAAGCACCATGACTGGGTGATGAAGCAGCAGGTGCGGTGGGAGAAGGTCGTCCCCGAGGCGTACATCGTCCTCAACCCGGACTCCGCGGTGGGGAAGGTCACCCGTGCGGACTGCGGGATAGGCCCCAGAGAGGTGGCGGCCTATGCCATCTGCGCCGAGCGGTACTTCCGATTCCCCATCATCTACATCGAGTACAGCGGCATGTATGGCAACCCCTCGGTGGTGAAGGCCTGCTCGGAGGCCCTCCAGGACGCCATCCTCTACTACGGCGGCGGGATCGACTCGGGGAAACGGGCCGCCGAGATGGCGCAGTACGCCGATACTATCGTCGTGGGAAACGCGGTGTACGATCGCGGGATCGGCGTGCTGAAAGAGACCGTGGACGCCGTCCAGTAACCTGCCGGCGGCATCCTGATGCCCGAGATCGCAATCGTCCTCGTCGAGCCCCTCCACGAGGGAAACGTGGGCTTCGCCGCCCGGGTGATGAAGAACTTCGGGTTCTCCGACCTCGTCCTCGTGGACCCCTGTCCTCTGGGAGACCTTGCCCTGGCATGCGCCATGCATGCCTCGGACGTGCTGGAGAATGCGCGAAACCTGACCATGGAGGAGGTGTTCTCCGAATACCAGCTCATCGTCGCAGCTACCGGCGCGTACTCCAAGTCCGTATGCCGATCAACGCGGATGCCCTACTACTCCCCCAGGGAGATCAGGGAACAGATCCGGACTGTCGATGGCAGGGTTGCCATCCTCTTCGGCCGGGAGAACAGGGGGCTCTCCAACGAGGAAGTCAGGAGGTGTGACCTCATCTGCACCATCCCCGCATCTCCTGACTATCCTATCCTGAATATCTCCCATGCCGTGGGGATCGTCTGCTACGAACTCGCGGATCTTCCCCGTGGGCTCTACCAGCTCGCGGAACGCGAGGAGATGGAACGCCTCTACGAGCACCTCGATACGTTCCTGGACCGGATCGATCACCCCGATTTCAAGCGGAGGAATACCCTCCTCATGGCCAGGAGGATCCTGGGGAGGACGCGCCTCACCACCCGGGAGGTCTCCACCATTCACGGGATACTCAGAAGGGCGGAGTGGCATATGGAGGAGGAGAATCCGGAGGAGAAGAAGGGGGTGGAGGAGTAAATATTTTTTTATTCCTTTAGAAGAGGATCTTAAGGATTCCACAACGCTCCTGGGGGACTCGCTCTGCTCGCCCCCGCCGCTGCGGCGTCCCCCGCGTGGGGATAGGCCTGTCCGGGAGCCTGGCAGTTCCTAGTGGGATCTCGAAAACCTCGTGCACAAACCCCATACTCCGGGGGATGCCCGTGCGGCGGGGTGGCGTAGCCTCGCAACTTCGTCGCTCGAGGTCGGTTTTTTACGAAACCTCCCTCCCCCAAGAGCACACCATGACGAGGATTAGGGGAATGGAATGACGTTTCTCGCTCTTGTGTGAACCTTAAGAAGTATCTGGTGCACAAGTATGTGGAATGCCGTGCTCATCCCATTTCAGACCATATAGAGGGGGGGTCGATCCCTCGTGATTCTCGTCGACTGGCAGATCCGCGAGGCCATATCATCAGGCCACATCGGTGTGAAACCGTACGATCAGAAGTTCGTCCAGCCCAACTCCCTGGACATCCGCCTCGGGGACCACTTCGTCTGGTACGAGGAAGGAGACGAGGTCATCGACCCGTACGACCGGAAGAGCATCACCGCGAGGGTGGGTGAGATCCATGCGGAGTCCTTCGTCATCGGGCCGGGCCGCTTCATCCTCGCAGAGACCCTGGAGGAGATCACACTCCCCGACGATATTGTCGCCTCCATCGAGGGGAAGTCCTCCATCGCCCGCCTCGGGATTGAGCTCCACCAGACCGGGGGGTGGATCGACGCGGGCTTCTCGGGGACCATCACCCTTGAGATGTGCAACGTGAACCAGCGGCCGGTCCGCGTGTACGCCGCGATGCCAATCGGACAGCTCGTATTCTACACCACCGAACATGCCGAGGAGCCTTACAATATCAGGAAGGCTGCCAAGTACCTCCACCAGCACCAGGCGACCCTCTCCCGGTACCACGAGAACCCGAAGCGGTGACCGGCTCCGCCGTCACTCTTCAGGTTCCGCGGGAACTCGAAGGAGTGACCCGGCCCCAGCCGACACTCATTCGGTTCCATGGAACCCGAAGGGGTGATATATAAGCCGGCAGCGCGAACACTGGTAGCATTCCAGTGAAAAGGGAGCCAGAAGATGCGCCTTCTCCTCATCCATTCCGATCACATCGATTACGAGGCAAAGAAACCCACCTCCATGGCCGAGGACAGGGAGATCCTCAAGGACTCCATGGACGAGGCCCTCGTCGCCTTCTGTGCCGTTGAAGCGGCCGACGAGGATGACATGGGGGACGTGGTGGCACGGGCGATCGCGGATATCGCGAAGACCGCGTCCCAGCTCGACGTGGCAAGGGTCATGGTCTATCCCTACGCCCACCTCGCGAGCGACCTCGCCACGCCGGCCGCTGCGGTCGGGGCCCTCGAAGCACTCCGCGAGGGCCTGGCGGGGCTGGGCCTCGAGGTGAAGAGGGCCCCCTTCGGGTGGTACAAGGCCTTCACCCTCACCTGCAAGGGCCACCCCCTCTCCGAGCTCTCCCGTTCCATCGTCCCCGGCGGCGAGAGGGAGGAAGCGGCCCCCGAGAAGAAGACGGTTGAGCACGAGTGGTTCGTCCTAACCCCCGAGGGGAAGCGCAAGGATGTCCAGGAGTTCATGGACGACTCCCCCTTCGGGTGCCTGGTGAAGAAGGAGCTCGGGGTCCCTGTCGCTGCGGCCGGCGAGCCCCCCCACGTGGAACTGATGCGCTCCAAGGAGCTCGTCGATTACGAGCCCGCAAGCGACGTCGGGCACCTGAGGTGGATGCCGAAAGGGAAGCTCCTTCGCGATCTCATCGCCGATTACGTCCTCTCCCTGGTCCTCCCCTACGGCGCCATGCCCGTCGAGACGCCGGTTATGTACGACCTGGACAACAAGGCCATCTGCGAGCATGCCGCCAAGTTCGGGGAGCGGCAGTACCGGTTCAGGAGCGGCAACCGGTCCATGATGCTCCGGTTCGCCGCCTGCTTCGGCATGTTCTCCTTCATGAGCGGGATGCACATCTCACCGAACACCCTCCCGATGAAGATGTACGAGCTCTCCACCTACTCCTTCCGGCACGAACAGAAGGGGGAGGTCATCGGGTTAAAGCGCCTCCGGGCATTCACCATGCCCGACATGCACACCCTCTGCACCGACATGGACGAGGCCCTCCGCTGCTTCGAGGAGCAGCTCGTGATGGGACAGAAGAGCGGGACCGACCTCGCGGTGAGGTATTACTCGGCCTTCAGGTGCACCCGGGACTTCTACCAGGA
Source organism: Methanomicrobiales archaeon (assembly GCA_015660865.1). Lineage (GTDB taxonomy): Archaea > Halobacteriota > Methanomicrobia > Methanomicrobiales > JACTUA01 > JACTUA01. The sequence continues at coordinate 144,865 of JACTUA010000006.1, forward strand.
GCACGAGGGGTGGGTGAAGAAGGTCGTTGGCATCATCGGCGAGCCCTGCCTGATCGAGATCCTCTCCGAGCGGGTCCACTACTGGGTGGCGAAGATCGACCTCGCGGCCATCGACGCCCAGGGGCGGCCCATCGAGAACCCGACGGTCCAGATCGATGTCGAGTCCTCCACCCGGTTCGGGATCCGGTACCATTTGGATGGAAAGGAGGTCCATCCGCCGATCCTCCATTGTTCACCCACCGGCTCGGTGGAGCGGGTCATCTGCGCCATGCTTGAGACTATGGCAGGCGAGGAGGTCCCCCAGTTCCCGACCTGGCTCTCGGCAACCCAGGTCCGGGTCATCCCTGTCGCGGATCGCCACCAGGACTCGGCAAAAGCCCTCTGCACACGACTGAACGAGCAGGGGATCAGGGCCGACATGGACGACCGTGAGGAGAGCATGAACAAGAAGGTCCGGGCGGCCGGGATGGAGTGGGTGCCCTATATTGTTGTGATCGGGGACCAGGAGATCACGAGCGGGGATCTCACCGTCACCATCCGGCGCCTCTCTACACCCGAGAAGCTCCACCGCGAGAAGATGAAGGAGGCGGCCCTCATTGCCGCAGTCAGGGAAGAGACAGCCGGAAAGCCCTTCCGGCCCCTCTACACCTCCCGCCTCCTCTCGGTGAGACCTAGGTTCGTCTGAATCCGAAGCCTCCGGACGGGAAGATCCCCTCATCTCCGAAGGGCGGGAGAGGCTCCCCGGTGGGAGTGGTCGGCCATGGGTGCGAAGATACCCCTCAAACGTGAACTCGGGCTCTTCGAGGTGACCCTCTCGGGGATCGGGATCATCATCGGGGCGGGGATCTACGCCCTCATCGGGAGAGGGGCCGGCCTCGCGGGGAATGCCCTCTGGCTCTCCTTTGCCATCTCTGCCGCGATCGCGATCTTTACGGGCCTCTCGTACGCCGAGCTCTCCGCCATGTTCCCCAGGGCAGGGGCCGAGTACGAGTACGTGAAAGGCTCCCTTGGGAGGCGGCCGGCTTTTGTCATCGGCTGGCTCATCATCCTCTCGGGGGTCATCGGGGCCTCCACGGTCGCCCTTGGTTTCGCGGGCTATGCCTCGGCCCTCTCGGGGATCGACCGTGCGGTCCTCTCTCTAGGCCTCATCATCGGCCTCACCCTCCTTCTCACGAGGGGAATCAAGCTATCGGCCCTCTTTGCCATCCTCTTCACCCTCATTGAGGTGGCGGGGCTCGTCCTCATCATCCTCATCGGGATCCCCTCCTATGGCAGGGTGGATTACCTGGAGATGCCTCTTGGCCTGTCAGGGGTTCTCACCGCCGCATCCCTCGTCTTCTTCGCGTACATCGGGTTCGAGGGCGTGGTGAAGCTCGCCGAGGAGACAAGGGAACCGGAGAGGAACATCCCAAGGGGCCTCCTTGCGGCGATGGCCGTCTCCATCGTCCTCTACATTCTCGTCTCGATCTCAGCGGTCTCGGTGATCGGCTGGGAGGCCCTGGCCGCCTCGGAAGCCCCCTTTGCCGCCGTCGCGGGCCGGGCCCTCGGGGGCGGCGCATCCCTCCTCCTCTCGGCGATAGCCCTCTTCGCCACGGCGAACACGGTCCTCCTTATGCTCCTTGCCTCCTCGAGGATCAGCTATGGGATGGCGGATGCAGGGCACCTCCCCGCCATCCTCGGGTACGTGCACGAGACACAGGGAACACCCGTCTGGGCCACCCTCGTCATCGGGGCAGGTGCCTGCATCTTCACCCTCTTCGGGGACATCGGCTTTGCAGCCGAACTCACGAACTTCACCCTCTTCCTCACCTTCTTGGTGATCAATGCCTCGGTGATCCTCCTCAGGATCAGGCATCCCTGCGTCCATCGCCCCTTCAGGGTGCCGGGCTCCCTCCGGGGAATCCCCCTCCTCCCTGTCGCAGGAGTGGCCGCATCGGTGGCCCTTCTCACCAGGCTCGACCCGGTGGTCATCGGGCTCGGAATGGCCCTCGTCGTGATCGGATCCGGATATGCCATCCTGAAGGTCCCGGCGAAGAATGGGAAGGACGACGACCGGGCGAGCAGCTGATCCCATCCCGCCCCCGCGGACAGGGATCGCCTTTCAAGTTCCAGGACTGGTGCATCTGGAGTGTTCCCCGTCCCACCCTTCGTTCGAATCTCACCACCGGCTGTATAGAAAACCTTAACACAATCGGGAAGAAGAGTTTTTACACCGATGCCTGCCCGTTTTTTGGACCGTTTCCTCAAGCCCAAACCCCATATTGTCGAGAGTCCCCGCCCCCCCTCCATCGCCCACGGGGCAGGGATGAACATCCCCGAGTACCGGGTCAAGCCCTACTTCATCTGCGCCTCGGTGGAGATGGGGAATACCACGACCAAGTGCATCCTCACGGGAACGAACCTCGAAACGGGCTTCGCCTATATCATCAACAAGACGGTGCGGATGAGCAGGGACATACGGAAGCCGAAGCCCGGAGAGGAGATCTTCGGCGAGACCATTGACGGGACCCAGATCACCCGCCAGTCGGTGACCGAGCTCGTCCGGGACATCATCATCGAGTGCCATCGGGAGGTCCACCTGGACATCAGCTGCGACCTCGACTTCGTGGTCAGGTCGACGGGCGTCGTGGCGGAGATGGAGTCCCCCGACCAGGTGGGGGATTTCGTCATCGCCCTTGCAAACGGCTGCCTGATCGCCGGTGTCCCCCCCCGGAAGATGACACCCCCGATGGCGAAGGAGAACCTCTCCCCCAAGCTCCAGCCGTTCAGCTTCACCGACAAGGTGGTCTTTGTCGGGGCGGTTGCCGGAGTGCTGCCGCCTCTCGGGTCCACGGGGGTGGAAATGGTGGCAAACGAGATGGAGGGGGAGCTCGCCATGGCCGGGATCAAGGAGGGGGCAAAGTGGACGCCGGTAGACTTCAGGAACCCCTGCATCACCATCGACTTCGGGACCACCCTCGACGGGAGGATCACGAGCGATGTCCCCCGGGATGCTGAGAACCCCTTCGCGAAGACGATCGGGAACTTCTGTGGCCTCGCGGGTGCCATCCCTGATGCCCTGGTGCGGGGGACCGGCCTCGTCGACCCGAGGACGGGCTGCGCCCTGGACGTCTTTGGCGAGGCCTCCTCCACCGGGATATTCCGGGTCAGGGAGTCCTCGGTTGTCGAGGACTACGTGGAGCGGTCCCGCAGGCATGTCGACATCCGGATGGTTCCCCCGGACCGGAGGCGCTTCGGGAGGGTGCCGGTCTATGCCGATGTCGCGGCGAAGTCCGGGGTTGCCCTCATCGGGTGCGACTGCGGGGAGAACGGGAGCGACATCCCGAAGCTCGTTGAGATCGGGGCCGAGATCTACGAGAATCACGGGCTCTCCACGATAAATGAGGTGGTGGACCGGGTCTGTGCAGAGATGGCCCTCCGGCTCGTTGACACCGCCGTGCACGAGAACCTGGTCCCGCCCAACTCATCCATCGGGTTCACCGGGCGTGCCGCCATCTCGGGGAATAAACCATACCTGATCGTCGACGGGATAACCGAGAGGGGGATCTACGACGATCCCATCGACCACCTGGTCTTCGTCGATGACGGCCTCGGCCGGGGGGCGGCCCTCATGGGCCGGTGCATGTGCTCCCTGGGGAAGCCGAGGAATCCCCTCGGCGGCGTCCGGGGAGGGCCATGTATTATGAAGAGAAGGATGAAGATAGGAAAATAACGGTTGAGGTTTGCCATGGCAGAAGAGGAGCTGTTCGACGTGATCATCCCGCCCGGGATGCCGAAGACCATCATCATCGATATCATGAAGAAGTTCGATGTCCAGATCGTGGAGCGGAAGATGCCCCTCCACTTCGCGAACATGGACGGGACCGAGCGGGAGATCCTCGCCTTCCGGGGGAAGCGCGGGGTCGTGGAGGAGGTGGAGAAGTACATGAAGGCGGAGCTCACAAAGTTCATCGATGCCGGGGGGTTCATGCCGCGCCCGGAGAAGGGCTCGGAAAAGGGGACGGAGAAATAGGATCCCCTAACCGAGGAGGGTTGCGAGGAGGGCCTTCTCGGTATGGAGCCGGTTCTCTGCCTGGTCCCAGACGATGCTCTGGGGTCCTTCCAGGACCTCGTCGGTGATCTCCTCCCCCCGGTGGGCGGGGAGGCAGTGGAGCACGATGGCATCGGGAGAGGCGAGGGAGAGGAGGCTCGCATCGATGGTGTAGCCCCGGAAGGCCGCGAGCCGCTCCGCCCGCTCTGCCTCCTCCCCCATGGAGACCCAGACGTCGGTGTAGAGGGCATCGGCATCGCGTGCGGCTTCCCGGGGATCGCCGATCACCCGGATCTTCGCCCCCGCAGCCCGTGCAGCCTCGACGATCCCACGATCCGGCCGGTAACGCGCCGGTGAGGCAACGGCGAGATCCACCCCTGCCATGGCCGCCGCGAGGATGAGGGAGTGGCAGACGTTGTTCCCATCCCCGATCCAGGCCACCGAGAGACCGTCTGTGGAGCCGAAGTGCTCCCGGAGGGTGAGGAGGTCGCCAAGGGTCTGGCAGGGGTGCTCCCGGTCCGAGAGGCCGTTGATCACAGGGATCGTGGAGTACCGGGCGAACTCCTCAATGGTCCCGTGTTTGAAGGCACGGATCATGACGGCGGCCGCGTACCGTGACAGCACTCTCGCCGTGTCCCGGATCTCCTCGCCGCGTCCAAGCTGCAGGTCATTCGGGTTGAGGAAGATGGCATGCCCGCCGAGCTCCTCCATCCCGACCTCGAAGGAGACCCGCGTCCGGGTCGAGGCCTTCTCAAAGACCATGGCGAGGCATTTTCCTGCAAGGATGCGGCGATCGCCTGCCTCTCCCCTCGCCCGTTTCATCCGGGCCGCACTGTCGAGGAGGAGGGTGAGGTCATGGGGATCGGCATCCAGCACCGAGATAAAGTCTCTTCTCATCGGATGGCCTCCATGTGGGCAGAGCGTCTTGCAAGGAGTTCCCGGGTGCCGATGTCCCGGCGGTGGTACACCCGGCCCTTCACCGAGGCGGCGGCACCCTCTGCCATCCCCTCCGCCAGCTCAAGGGTATCGGCGATGCCGACGAAAGCGAGGGTTCGGGAGGTCTGGGTTGCAAGCGACCCGTCCCGCTCCTCGACGTTTGCGTAATAGAGTCGCGCCATGCCAGTATCGCCCACGGCGATGGATTCGCCGCTCCGGGGCCTCTCGGGATAGCCCTCGGGGACCACATACTTGCACACCGTCGCCTTCTTCCCGAACCCGGCCTTCGCCCCGGAGAGTGTGCCCTCGACGATACTGCAGACCACGTCCGCGAGGCTTGTCGTCATGATCGGGAGGACGTTCATCGCCTCGGGGTCCCCGAACCGGGCATTGAACTCCACCACCCGGGGGCCCTCCCTCGTGTTCATGAACTGGCCGTAGAGGATCCCCCGGTAGGGGAAGCCGTCCCTCGCTAGGGCACGGATCGCATCTTCCATGATCCGGAGGGCCTTCTGGTAGTCCTCCTCCGAGACGAAAGGCAGGCGGTGATCGGGCATGGAGTAGGAGCCCATCCCCCCGGTATTCGGGCCGGTATCCCCCTCAAAGGCCCGTTTATGGTCCTGGACAAGGGGGGCGGGGACCAGGTGGGAACCGTCCACAAAGGCCTGGAGGGTGAACTCCTCGCCGATGAGCCGCTCTTCCAGCACGACGTTCCCCGAGAGGGATCTCACGTACGCGATCGCCCCATTCCGGTCGACCTGCTCTCCCATGACCCTGACCCCTTTCCCTCCCGTGAGACCGATGGGCTTCACCGCGAGGTCCCCGTCGGATTCCTCGATAAAGGCAACCGCCTCACCGGTATCGTGGAAGACCCGGTATCTCGGGCACCCGGCTATGCCATGGGCTGCCATCATGTCCCGGCAGAAGGCCTTGTCGGTCTCCAGGCGTGCTGCAGCCCGGGTCGGGCCGGCACACGGTATCCCTGACTCCTCCAGGAGATCGACGATCCCGGCCTCCAGGGGTGCTTCAGGGCCGACGATGGCATAGTCCACCCCTTCCTTGACCGCGAAGTCCCGGACCTTCTTCGCGTCGGTCTCTCTCCCGAGGAGGATGCCCTTTGCCACCCGGGCGATGCCAGGGTTCTTCCTGGCCATAAAGGCGTAGAGGGAGACCTCCCCCTCCCGGGTGATCGCCTCTGCCATGGCATGCTCCCTTCCCCCGCTTCCGACCAGGAGGATCTTCATCACCATCGTATCGTCCTCGCTTTTTAAAAGGTTAGTCCTCGCCCAGGAGCTCTTTTAACGTGACGAGGGCGATGAGGTTCACTCCCTCGGCTGCAAGGGATCCCGCCGCCCCCTCCTCCCTGTCCACGATCGTGATCACCGTCTCCACCTTCGCCCCGGCCTCCCTGAGGATTCTCACCGCCGAGAGGACCGAGCCGCCGGCGGTGGTGACGTCCTCCACGAGGAGCGTCGGGAGCCCAGCCACCTCGCCGATGATCCTGCCCCCGGTCCCATGCCCCTTCTCCTCCCTTCTCACGATGGCATAGGGCTTCCCCGCCGCGAGGGACACCGCGACCGCGATGGGAATTCCACCGACGGCGACCCCGGCCACCGTCTCGAAGCTGCACCGCCCGGCGATCTCGAGGGCGATGGCCGAGAGTACCCCGGGATCGGTCAGGGCAGACTTTATATCGACGTATACATTCGACCGGATGCCGGAGGCGAGGAGGAAATCCCCGCGCCGGACCGCCCCGTGTACCGCGAGGAGGCTCGCGAGGATCTTCACCATGGGACCCGCTTCACCCCCATACGGTGCCCCGCGATATTCGTGACCCGGTGAAGAACGGGCGTGAGCACCAGGATCCAGATGAGGACGGGGAGGGTGATATTCTGGAGGAGCCACCAGGGTGCGAGGAGGGCCGTGAGGAGAAAGGCCCCGGCGACCAGGTCGTACTGGTCAGCAACCGGCCACGGGTCCCCCTGCCCCTTCCCGATCCTGCGCTTGACAAAGCTCTTTGCGAGATCCCCGAGAAGGGCTCCCGCGGCGAATGTGATGACGGTGAGGACGGTATGGACGGGAAGGAAGTACCAGTTGAGGTTCCAGCCGGCGAGCGTCTGCACCCAGAGCTCAACCCCTCCGACAGCGACCCCTGCAAGGACCCCCAGGATGAAACCCCTGACGGTCTTCCCGTCGCCGAAGAGCCTGCGCCCGTCGCTCCAGCTTGCGCCCCCGTCGATGGGAGGTCCCCCGCCGAAGATCACCGCGGCCGGATTCGGCACATAGGCCGGAAGCATGATCCAGAGCGCGGAAACGAGGGCGAAGAACCAGGAGTCGATATTAAGTATGTCAGCCAACAGTTTAGTATAGAGCGTCGCAAAAAAGATTAAGGTATCGAAAAAGACAATACTTCGGGGTTCCCTGGAGCTTTACCTGATGCTTCTCAAGACGACACGGACTCTCTGCCCTGTCTGCGGTAAGACCATCGCCGCGGAGATCGTCGAGGAGGATGGAAAGGTCTTCTTCGAGCGGACCTGCCCGGAGGACGGGCATTTCCGGGATCTCTACTGGTCGGATGCCGCGCTCTACCGGCGGTTCGACGAGTTCGAATCGGTCGGATCGGGCCTCGAGAACCCCCAGAATATCGCCCCCAAGGACGGCTGCCCCCGGTACTGCGGCGTCTGCACGAACCACCGTTCGGGGACCCTTCTTGCGAACATCGACCTCACGAACCGCTGCAACCTGAACTGCGACTTCTGTTTCGTGAATGCCAGGGCCTGCGGATATGTTTATGAACCCAGTTTTGACCAGATCGTGGAGATGCTCACCCTCCTTCGGAATGAGAAGCCCGTCCCCACCCCCGCGGTCCAGTTCTCCGGCGGTGAACCCACCCTCCGGGAGGATCTCCTGGATATCATCCGGAAGGCGAAAGAACTCGGGTTCAACCTGGTCCAGATCGCAACAAACGGTGTGAAGATCGCCCGGGACCCCGGGTACGCGAAGTCCCTCAAGGAGGCCGGGCTCTCCACCGTCTACCTGCACTTCGACGGGGTGACAAAGGAGACCGACCCCCAGATCGAGAAGCACCGGAAAGCAGTGAAGGTGCTTGACTCGGTCCACCTCGGGGTGGTCCTCGTCCCCACCATCATCAAGGGACGAAATGATCACCAGGTGGGGGAGATCATCCGGTTCGCGGCAGACCATATCTCCGTGGTGCGGGGGGTGAACTTCCAGCCCGTGGCCTTCACCGGCGCTGCGAGCGACGACGACGTCAGGAAGGCCCGGATCACCATCCCCGAGCTCCTGGAGTGCATCGAGTCACAGACCACGGGCGTGATCCGGAAGGACGACTTTTATCCGGTCCCCTGCGTGGTGCCCATCTCGGACCTTGTCGAGGCATACACCGGTAAGCCCCAGATCCGATTCACCGCCCACCAGCACTGCGGTGCCGCCACCTACGTGTTTGTCACAGACAAAGGTATGGTCCCCATCAACAGGATGGTGGACGTCGACAAGTTCTTCTCGGCCGTGAAAAAGATGACCGAGAACCTGAAGAAGGGCGGGCAGATCAACAAGTACCTGACCCTCCTCGAGGGTGTCAACAACCTCCGGAACTCGGTGAAGAAGGCGGACAACGCGGGGTTTCCCAAGATCTGGAAGGTCCTCGCAGGCGCCCTCCTCTTCCAGAACTTCGACGCCCTGCGGGACTTCCACTGGAACTCGCTCTTCATCGGCACCATGCACTTCATGGACCGGTACAACTATGACCTCTCCCGGGTCCAGCGGTGCTGCATCCACTATGCCACTCCCGAAGGAAGGATCATCCCATTCTGCACATACAACAGCGGCCCCGTGTACAGGGACGAGATCTGGCGCAAGCACTCGAGGCCGCTCCGGAAAGAAGACTGACGTCAGGGGAAGGGCAGCTCGACCCACTTCCCCCCGGCCATCGCGAGCCCTGCTATTGCGAGGTCCTGGATCGCGAGCCCGGTCGAGTCAAAGACTGTTATCTCGTCCGGCTTCTTCCTCCCCTTCACCCCGACGACCACCTCGCCCAGGGTCCCGGCGATGTCATGGGCATGGAAGAGCCCCTTTGTGATGGGGACGTTGATCTCTCCAGAGTGGATAGCCTGAGGCCGGTCGTCCACAAAGACCTTCGCCCTCTTCAGGATGAGGGGATCGAGCTCCTCCTTCCCGGGGGCATCCGCCCCGATGGCGTTGATATGGGTCCCCTCATGAATCCACTCGTGCATCACGATGGGTTTCCTTGACGGCGTCGTGGTGACCACCACGTCGGCATCGCAGGCCTTCTCGATGGAGGTAGAGGTGCAGGAGTAGTCCCTGAACCTGGCGGCGAAGGCGAGGGCATTCTTCTCCTCACGGGACCAGACCCGTATCCCGGTTATCGTGAGCTCCTTCGAGATCGCCTCCACCTGGGACTCCGCCTGTTTCCCGCTCCCGATGACCCCGAGGATCACCTCCTTCTTCGGGGAGAGGTATTTCGCTGCGATCGCGCCGGCTGCACCGGTCCGCATATCGGTCAGGCGCGTCGCATTGATGATGGCTTTCGGGATCCCGGTATCCACGTCAAGGATAACCGTGAGGGCCATGACCGTGGGGAGCCCTGCCGCGCGGTTATCGGGGTGGACGTTCACGATCTTGACCCCCGCAATTCCGAGAGAAGGAACATAGGCGGGCATGGTCCTGAAGTCCCCGTGATCGAAGGTGATGTACACCTTCGGGGGCATCTGGACATGCCCCCTCGCATGCTCCCGGAAGACCGCCTCCACGGCCCGGTTGACCTGCTCATAGTTGAGGGTCTCATCGCTGTCATGGTAATAGCGCATAGCCGTATCCTCCGCTCTCATGAGAAAAGATACTTTTGGAGGGTGGTTCGTGATCAGAAGAAGCTTGCCTGCATTACGTGGACGCGTTCGGTGGCTTCAAGCCCGGGGCCTCATCATCCCCGATTGTGATAGGCCATGTATTCGGGGAACCACCGGATCAGGAGGTACCCGGAAATGGGGGGGATGCCCGTGCGGCGGGGGGCGGGTGAGCCCCCTAAGAGCACCCAGAAAAAGGAAGATGCAGATAACTGATTCCCGCTCATCGGCTGACTTTGCAGCCGATTTCCGGACGCTCCTGGGGGCTGCGCTTCGCTTGCCCCCGCCGCTGCGGCGTCCCCCGAATTGCGATAGCCTTGCTACGAGGTTAACAGAGACAATGCGAGATGAAAGTACGCAAAGGGAAGAATCGCAGTAATTGAAAAAATAGAATAATTCCAGCCGGTTTTACTTCAGGTTCTCGATCTCTTTTAACGTCTTCTCGGCGAGCTCCCGCATCCTCGCCGAGATCCTGCCCGAGGCGCCGAACTCCACGTCCCTCATTGCGTTGGCAAGCTCAGTCCCGAGGATGAAGATGGCGTACTTGTGCTCCATCTTCGAGCGGTGGACCTGGGAGGGATCGATCTTGAGGGCGTAGTACTGGGAGAACTTGAGTTCCGGGTTGATCTTCTCGAAGAAGTCCTTGATCTCCACCATCATCTGGTGAAGGGTGATGAGCTCTTCCTTGTGCATCGTCCGGCCTCGCGTAAGAGAATGGTGGATTTGATCATAAAAAGATTTGGTCAATCAGGAGATCTGGGCAAATTTAAGGAGTTTTAAGGGTAAAGGGCGTTTTATAATGCCTTTGAAGTCCCGGGCGAGGATGAACTCGATCCCCTTCTGGGCGATCTGGTCGATGAGCCTCTGGTCAACGACCTGGTCTGCAACGATCCCCGTTACATCGCCCTTCACGGCCGAGAGGCCCCTCTCCATATCCCCTGCACGGACCTCCGCAAGAACGGAGAAGTCCGGAGAGATGAACCGGGCCAGGCCCTGGCCGGAGACCTCGTTTACATGGTCCCTCAGGCTGTAGCCGCCTCTCACGGGGGCCTCCCGCTTCCTGGACGGCCCCTCACGCTCGCGCACGGGCTGCGCGGGTTCCGGGGTTGGCGCCTTCGGGAGCCTTCCCTCGAGAGGCTTCTCGGCGAGCTGCTCCCTGACGAACTCGACGGGCACCTTGTTCCTCAGGGATTTCGTCACCTCTTTCCGGGAGAGATCCTCGACCGATCTCCCGCGCGGGGCAAAGGCCGCATAATCGATATCCGCCACCTGGAGGAGCTCCCGGAGGATGAGCTCGCCACCCCGGTCGCCGTCCAGGAACGAGGTCGCGGTCTTCGTCTGGCAGAGGTCCACGATGGTGGCCGGGACCTTGGTCCCTTCGACGGCGACGGCATTCTTGATGCCGTATCTGAGGAGGGTGATGACATCGGCACGCCCCTCCACGATGATGATGGCATCCGAGTCAAGGACATTCGGGCCGGCCGGGATCCGGTCGGGCCCGATCTCGCTCACCTTCTCGATCCGGAGGGAATCCCGCACGTCATCGAGGAGCACGGTGCTGTCGATGGACCCCTCGTCGAACCTGTCGATGAGGAGCTCCTTCGCCCGGTCCACGATCATCTTCCGCTTCGTGACCCGGATGTCCTCGATCTTCTCGACCGAGACATGGGCGACGCACGGGCCCACGCGGTCGATGGTCTCGAGGGATGCCGCAAGGATGGCGGTCTCTGCCCGGTCGAGAGATGAAGCTATGAGGATCTCTCCCTTGGTCTCGCCCTTCTTGCTCGCGATCTGGACATCGATCCGTCCGACGCGACCGGTCCTCTGGAGATCACGCAGATCCAGGTCTTCGCCGAGTAATCCTTCAGTCTGGCCGAAGATGGCCCCGACTACGTCGGATTTCTCGACCACCCCCTCTGCGTGAAGGTTGATACGAATGAGATACTTGGTAGTGTCAGATGAGTACACGTTAAACCACCCTCCCCCTCAGGGAAGGTTCCCCCATGATTCATGCAGGATGAACAGAGCGTGAACATAGGTATAATATTATATATTTTTTGGAATTATTTAAAACAGATGTATGGACCGGGCATGTGCATGGGGACCGCAGATCTCCCATTCGAGCAACTTTGTCAGAGAAACTGTCCGAGCCTCTCCAGAACTTCCTCCCTCGTGATCCCATCAATCCTCACCCGTTTCCGGGATTGCGTGGCGCCCGAGACGACCTGCACCGAGCTGCTCGGGACTCCCAGGATCCGGGCAATGGACTCAGCTACCTCACGGTTTGCCTTCCCCTGAACCGGAGGGGACCGGACAGCGCAGCGGAGACTCTTCCTCCAGGGATCGTAGCCCGAGATAAACTTCTCCCTGCCGCTCGAAGGCGATACCTCGATGGCAAGGATCACCCCTGTCCCGCTCTCTGTCACGGCATCACCAAAGGAGTTCATGGGGGCTCCAGGGTCTCTTGGAAAAGGAAGGTGTCGCCCGGCATTAACAAACATGGATCACAAGCGGCATTCTGCCCCTCTTCACCCGTTTAACGCCTCATGCCGGGCGGTGCCTGTCGCGCGCCCGGGTTGTCCCGTGGATCACGGAAGGCATATACCCATCCTCACCCGGGGACCTATGGGCGCGGCATATCGGCACGATCCGGTGTTGTATCTCAGGGGATATAACCCCTTCCCGGGAACCACCTGTTCTCACCCCTGGAGAAATCGCCGCTCTGGAATACGATTCTTCCAGCGAGTATTACGGTCTCCGGAAATACCGCCTTCTTCCCCTCGAACGGCGTCCACCCGCACCTGCTGTGAAGGTTCTCGGCCTGTACCGTGGTTACCTCACGTGGATACAGGGCGAAATCAGCACGGTCTCCCGGTGAGAACCCCGGGGCAGGGATCCCCAGGAGGGAACATGGGTTCGCAGATGTCTTCGCGATGAGGGGCCCCAGGGTGATCTCCCCTGAAAGAACCTTCGGGAGGAGAAGGGGAATCATGGTCTCGACACCCGGCACGCCCGCCGGCGCAGCGGCAAAGTCAAGCGACTTCTCCTTGGAGGTATGAGGTGCATGGTCAGAGGCGAGGACGGATATCCTGTCCCATGAAGCAAAGAGCCTCGCACGGTCAGCAGCTTTACGGAGAGGAGGGTTCACCTTCCCCCTCGGATCGTTCAGCCGGAAATCTATCTGCGAGAGGAGGAGGTGGTGGGGAGTGACCTCCGAGGTATACGGGACCGTGGCATCAACGGCCTCAGATGTTGAAAGGTGGCAGAAGTGGAGGCGCATTCCTGTCGGAGCCATCCCCTTCACATCCTCTACCGCCCTGACCTCCCCTTCAGGTGACCGGCTCACACTATGTGTAGCGAGGTCAGGGGACCGGGTCTCCAGGATCTTCTCTGCATGGATGGTGGCAAGCACCCCCAGAGCATGGATCTCCCCGAGAAGCCCACTCATCCCATCGGGGGAGACTCCGCCGATGCCCGTTGAGGGGGAGAGGAAGATCTCCCCAAATGCCATCGCCCCGGACCTCCAGAGGTCCTGCAAGGGCGCTCCAGGAACGGCCCCGGCGTTCACCGCGAAATGGCAGAGGGAGTCCCTTTCTGCTTCTTTTACCCGTGCCCGAAAGGCCTCCACCGTGGTGAGGGGAGGGTCGGTGTTCGGCTGGTCGACGACAAGGGTCACCCCGCCTGCAAGGGCAGCCCGGCTACCGGTCCCCCAGTCCTCCTTGCGGGATTCGCGGGACCCTCCCCGCATGTGGACGTGCATGTCCACCCCGCCCGGAAGGACGAGGAGGCCCGAGCAGTCGATGGTCTTGCCGGCCCTTCCGCCCGCGCCGGCGTGGACCACCAGGCCCCGGGACACAGATATATCAACAACTCTCCCTTCAGGGAGCTTGACGTTCTTCAGGAAAAGGTCTAGCATACCCTCGGCACCGGGTCGCCGAGAGGTGGCTCGATGAACCGCTCGCCGCCGATCCTGGTTCTCATGATAACCCGGTTCCCTTCCACCACCTTCCCCACGATGGCGGCCTCCTTTCCATACTTATGGGTGCGGAGGGCCGAGAGGACGGACTCTGCGTCGCCGGGGGCTACCGCCATCACGATCTTCCCCTCGTTCGCCACCTCTAGGGGATCGATCCCGAGCATCTCGGAGGCGCTCCGGACCGACCTCCTTACAGGGAGGGCGTCCTCTTCTATGATAACCCCTGTCCGGCTCTTCCTCGCCATGTCGTTGATGGCATGGGCGAACCCTCCACGGGTCGGGTCCTTCATGGCATGGACGTCCCCCGCCGCAAGGGCGAGCTCAACGAGCCCCCAGACCGGGGCAACGTCCGAGCGGATCTGCTCCCCGAATTCGAACCCCTCCCTGTGGGTGAGGACGGCGAGCCCGTGGTCGCCCAGAGTCCCGGTAACGATAATCCGGTCGCCGGGCCGGAAGCCGTTGTCCCTGACAACCTTCTCGGCGATACCGATCCCTGCGGTGTTAATGGCGATCTTATCGAGAGCCCCGCGTTCCACGACCTTGGTGTCACCTGTGACCAGGTGGGCACCCGACTCGGTGAGGGCTTCATCCATGGACCTGACGATCCGCTCCAGGTCGATGATCTCGAAGCCCTCCTCGATGATCATCCCGCAGGAGAGGGCGAGGGGCCGGCCGCCCATGACCGCGAGGTCGTTCACCGTGCCACAGATGGCGATCCTTCCGATGTCCCCGCCCGGGAAGAAGATGGGCCTGACCACATGGGAGTCGGTGGTGAAGACGACGTTCTTGTCCCCGACGGGGATCACCGCGCCGTCATCCAGGGACTCGAGGCCGATCCCGCCGGCGTTCCGGTTCTTCACGTTCGTGAGGGTCCTCAGGAGCTCCCCCATCGTCTCCCCGCCGGCCCCGTGGGCAAGGTTCACCTTCATGCCCCGTCCACGTCTATCTCGAGGGAGGTGACCACGATCTCCCGGCCCTGCGTGAGCTCCGGCATCGCCCCGCACGTCGGGCAGACGAAGACCTCGTCCCCCTCGTACCCGCAGACGCAGCGGGCCTTCGGGACCACCGGCCGGCAGTCGAGAGTAGCCCCCTTGAAGAGGGGGTCGTCCTCGCTGATCGCCAAAAAAAGGAACTCGACCTGCTCGGGGTTGACGAGCGCCATCTCGCCGATATCCACGTGGATCCTCTTCACCAGGTTCGCTTTGTTCTCCAGTGCAGCACGCCTCGCGGTTGTATAGATGTCGTAGGCGATGCTGTACTCGTGCATTCGGACACCAGGATTGATTCTTTCCTATTTTCCCCAACTTCTGACCATGATTGAGGGAGGCCCATCAATCTCACTCATACGTTGGAGGGGAGAATAAAAAAGGGTTAGCCTTCGGGTGGTATCGGCTTCAGTTGCCGGTCTCGGGGAGTTCGTGGGTACGGCACATTTGAATAGAGCCAGAATAAAAATGAATAATAGAACTCCATGCCATCCTCTCTTCAGAGCCTCGACTTTTTTCAGGACTCATACGAGCTCCGTATCGCCCAGCTGAAAGAAGAGAGAGGAAAGGGAATAAAAATCGTGGGGACCTTCTGCCTCTATGTTCCGGATGAGATCATCTTTGCTGCGGGTGCTGACCGGATCGTGCTCTGTGGCGGCAAAGCCGATACGATCTCCGTGGCAGAGCAATCGCTTCCAAGAAACATATGCCCGCTGATCAAATCCTCGTTCGGGGCGGTGGTCGACGCATACTGCGGGGGAAACCTGGCGTGCTCCCATGTCCCCCTGGTCGACGTGGTGGTTGCAGAAGCGACATGCGACGGGAAGAAGAAGATGTACGAGATCCTCCCTGATTACCTCCCCACGTATGTCCTGGACCTCCCGCAGAAACCAGGGAGCCCTGAGGCCCTGGACTACTTCCTCTCAGAGCTCCGGAAGTTCGGGAAGTTCATGGAGCGCCTGACGGGAAACGTCGTGAGCAACGATGCTCTGAAGCGCGAAATCGGGTCGGCCAATGAGACAAGGCGGCTCCTCCACCGGCTCTTCGAGCTGAGGAGGCGGGACCCGCCCCCGATCAGGGGGTCCGAAGTCCTCCGGGTGATGCAGAAACAGTTCTTTCTCTCTCCCGATCAGTTCAGGCAGGGTGTCAGCCGGCTCTGCGACGAGATGAAGCACGCCACACCGGACACCCGGACCGGGCCGAGGATCATGATCTCGGGGTGCCCGATGGCGGCAGGGAATACGAAAGTTGCGGACATTATCGAACAGAAGGGCGGGGTAATCGTGGTTGAAGAGAGCTGCACCGGAACGAGGTCGTTCTGGGACCTCGTTGACGAGGATGCAGACCCCTGGAAGGCCCTCGCGGAGCGGTACCTGGAGATCCCCTGCGCATGCATGACCCCCAATGACCAGCGGGTCGCCCGTATCGTGGATCTCGCGAAACAGTATGATGTCCGGGGCGTGGTGTATTACACCCTGCAGTTCTGCCACGCGTACAATATCGAACGTCTCCGGGTGCAGAAGGCCCTGAAGAAGGAGAAGATTCCATTGCTTGCGATCGAGTCCGATTACGGGGATTCGGACCTGGAACAGATTGGGATCCGGGTCGATGCGTTCATGGAGATGATCGCGTGATCTCTGTGGGGATCGACGCGGGTGCGGCCACGACGAAGGTGCTCCTGTTCCAGGACGGGGAGATCATGGGGTACCGGATCGCCAGCACCGCGTTTGACTTCGTCACCGCGGCCGGGAAAATGTTCGAGGCGATCCTCGCAAGCTGTAATATCGGGAAAAAGGAGGTCGGGAACGTGTATGCTACGGGGTATGGCCGAAATTCCATTTCGTTCGCAGATAAATCGATAAGCGAGATTACAGCACACGCGAGGGGAGTATCATTTCTCTTTCCCGAGGTGCGGGGGATCATCGATGTGGGAGGGCAGGACTCCAAGGTCATCGCGATAGAGGACGGGAAAGTCGTGGAATTCCTCATGAACGATAAGTGCGCTGCAGGGACCGGGAAATTCCTGGAGTACACGGCAAAGGCGCTGGAGGTCCCGATCAACGACCTTGGCGAGCTCGCGCTCGCGTCCCGTCACCCTGCCGGCATTACCAGTATGTGCACGGTATTTGCAGAATCAGAGGTGATCTCGCTCCGGGCGAGGGGCATCACAAAGGAGGACATCGCGGCAGGCCTGATCGCGGGCATCGCGCAGCGGGTCGCGGTGATGGCGAAGCGGATGGGATTGAAGGAGGATGTCGCATTCGTCGGTGGAGTGGCGAAAAACGGTGGGATGAGGGCAGCACTCGAGAAGGAGCTGGGTGTCACCCTTTACGTCCCTTTCGAACCTCAGATCACCGGGGCCCTGGGGGCTGCAATTGCCGCACAGGGAAACAGGTAACACCCTGTTGACCCGTGATCACACCCGATCCGGTTGATATCGTGGCGGTTGGATAGGCCCATGCCATCTCCTGCAGGAAGAGACATAAATTTGTGACTTTTAAAAAAATTAACTTATGTTTCCTCGGTTCTCGTGCGTTCATGGGGCTCAAAGAAAATGACTTCTTCGTAATCGATACCTGTCTAATACTTAAGAAGTCCCGCAGATGCCCCAGAACCTCCCGGGAAACAAAGTATCAAGGTGATATCTCCTCGTAATAGGCCAGGGATCCGCATCCCATGCAGGCGCCGTCCTCCAGGAGATCTCCCGGGACCATCTCCCCGCAGCATGAGCAGAGGGCAGCCTCCCACTTCTCCTTCCCGGGCACCTTCACCCGCACCCGTTTGTGCGAGAGTATCCTCCTCCCTGCCCGGAAGATCTCGTCAAACAGGGGCCCCTCCTGCTCCCTCTTGTCAAAGCCCGGGGCGTTCGTGTACCATGCCCTGATCGCGGGGTACTCTGCCACCTTGGCGGGGTCCACATAGACCCTGACTCCGTCGGAGGTCGGCCCTTCCGAAGGCCTATTCAGGGTCAGGGCGAACCGGCCGATGGGCAGGACCTGGAGGCCTTTGTTCCCGGCGGTGCAGCCGAGGATCACCTGGATCGGGTCAGGGGCGCACTTCCGGGTCTCGCAGACGGCATAGAGCCGTTCGCCGGGACTCGCTCCGAGAAGCTCGAGAGCATAGTCCACCATGAAGACCGATATGAGGATCCCCGGGGCCGGGTGGGTATGGAACCGGATGGATCGGGTCACATAATCCTGGATCCTGGGGTCCACACCCAAGCGTTCCATGAGGGCAGTCATCTTCTCTTCCGTTGATCGGGAGGATGCCGGGGGCATGGAAAAGCATGGAACGGGCGAGAGGTTAACGATTTTCCTTTTCACCCGCGTGAGGGGAGGGGGCATGGTGCGCATCCCCCCGCTCCCCGACGGGGAGCGCAATGCCCTCCTGGAGGAGAAATGATTATTATCGGTGGAATGCAAGAGAAGAAGAATGAACTTCAGACGTAAGTAAATTGATCCTCTATATATATCAGGAATGCTGTTAAGTTGAGGTGGTATAAAAATCGAAAAAAACAGCTCCCGGTAATGAACCTGGGAGCTTTTCGGGAGTGTTTCCATGGGAGAAGCAAAACCACCTTCACTGAAATATGTCCCCACCACGTGCCCGTACTGCGGCGTAGGGTGCGGGCTTAACCTGGTTGTCCAGGATGAGAAATTGGTCGGGGTTGAGCCCTACAGGCGGACCCCGGTGAACGAGGGCAAACTCTGCCCCAAGGGCGTATCCTGCTGGGAGTTCGTCCAGAGCCCGGACCGGCTGACAAAACCGCTGATCAGGAAGGGCGACAAGTTCGAGGAGGCCTCGTGGGATGAAGCACTCGACCTGATCGCAAAGAAGTTCAGGGAGACCTCCGAGAAGTTCGGGCCGAAATCCATGGGTTTCCAGGTCTCGTGCCGGACCCCCAATGAAGACTGCTATATCATGCAGAAATGGGCCCGGGTGGCCTTCAAGACGAACAACATCGACAACTGTGCGCGTATCTGCCACGGGCCGTCTGTTGCCGGTCTCTCCCTCTCTTTCGGGTCAGGAGCAGCGACCAACCCGTTCGAGGACGTCCTGAACTCCGATCTCATTCTCATCTGGGGCTCGAACGCTGTCGAGGCACACCCGCTTGCGGGGAGGCGCATCGCGCAGGCAAAAAAGAAGGGTATCCCGATCATCGTCATCGACCCGCGGTACAGCCCGACAGCGAGGCTTGCGGATACCTGGCTCCGGTTCAACCCGTCCACCCATATCGCGCTCGCCAACTCCATGATGTACTGGATCATCAAGGAGGGCAAGCAAGACAAGGAGTTCATCGAGAAGCGGACGAAGGGTTTCGAGGATCTCAAGAAGACCGTGGAGAAGTATGCGGATGTCGAATCCATCACCGGAGTGCCAACCGAGAAGGTCAAGGAGATCGCCTCCAAGTATGCCGCTGCAAAGAACGCGGTGATCATCTACTGCCTCGGTATCACCGAACTGACGACCGGTACCGATAATGTCAGGTCGCTGGGCAACCTGTCGATGCTCTGCGGCAATATCGGTCGTCCAGGTGTTGGCGTAAACCCACTCCGCGGCCAGAACAACGTGCAGGGTGCCTGTGATATGGGCGCGTACCCGAACGTCTACTCCGGGTACCAGAAGTGCGAGGTCCCGGAGAACCGGGCGAAGATGGAGAAGGCGTGGGGCATTACCGGCCTTCCTGACTGGTACGGCGTTACCCTGACCGAGCAGATCAACCAGTGCGGCGATCCCATCAAGGCGATGTATATCCTCGGCCTGAACCCGGTCGTGTCCTACCCCGACTCGAACCACGTGATGCGGTCGCTTGACAAACTCGACTTCCTCGTCATCCAGGACATCTTCTGGACAGAGAGCTGCGAGTATGCGGATGTCGTGCTCCCGGGCGCCTGTTTCGCCGAGAAGGACGGGACGTTCACCTCAGGCGAGCGCCGGATCAACCGGGTCCGCAAGGCCGTCGACCCGCCCGGCGAAGCGAAGGCCGACTGGGAGGTCTTTGTCCTCCTCGCGAAGAAGATGGGTCTCAAGGGCTTTGACTTCAAGTCCGCCGAGGACGTCTGGAACGACATGCGGGCATGCACCCCGTCGATGTTCGGGGCGATCTATGCCAAGATGGAGAAACCGGAATCCGTCCACTGGCCCTGCCCGACCGAGGAGCACCCGGGGACGCCGATCCTGCACAAGGAGAAGTTCTCGGCTCCCGATGGCCTCGGCACCTTCTTCGGGATCGAGTACCGGCCACCGGCAGAGGTGGCGGATGCCGAATACCCGTTCACGCTCATGACCGGACGGCTGATTTTCCATTACCATACCCGTACCCAGACCGACCGTTGTGCGACGTTGCATTACGAGGTGCCCGAGTCCTACATCCAGATCAACACGGAAGACGCCCGCCAGCTCAACATCCAGCACGGCGAAAGGATAAAGGTGGCCAGCCGGCGTGGCGAGATCACGACGCTTGCCCGCGTGACTGATGACGTCGCTCCAAAAGTGCTGTACATGTCAATGCACTTCGACAAGGGAGCAAACACCCTCACCAACACGGCGCTGGACCCGATGTCCAAGATGCCGGAGCTGAAGCACTGTGCCATAAAGGTCGAGAAGATCCAGGAGGCGAGCTAGATGGCGGCAAAGGGCGAGATGTTCTACGCCTGGACGACCAACAAGGGCCTCGCAGAGAAGGCCGAGTGCGGGGGGGCGGTGACGGGCCTCCTGAAGTATGCCCTGGAGAACAAGATCGTCGACGCCGTCCTCGCCGTGAAGAAGGGGAAGGATCTCTACGACGCAGTCCCCACAATCATCACCGACCCCAAGGACATGGACCAGACCGCCGGATCCCTCCACTGCGGCACCCTGCTCATGTCCAAGCTCGTCAAGAAGTACTTCAACGGCGCGAATACCATGAAGCTCGGGATCACCATCAAGGGCTGCGATGCGATGGGCCTCTACGAGCTCGCCAAGCGCAAGCAGGTGAACCTTGACAACCTGGTCATGATCGGGGTGAACTGCGGGGGTTCTGTGTCCCCTGTCCCGGCACGGAAGATGATCGCCGAGAAGTTCGGGGTCGACCCGGACAAGGTCCACAAGGAGGAGATCGACAAGGGGCAGTTCATCATCGAGTACGAGGGTGGCCACAAGGGCATCTCCATGGACGAGCTCGAGGAACATGGCTTTGGTCGGAGGACCAACTGCCGCCGGTGCAAGATGAAGGTACCCCGCCAGGCCGATATCGCGTGCGGCAACTGGGGTGTCATCGGTGAGAAGGCCGGGAAGGCCACCTTCGTCGAGATCTGCAGCGAGAAGGGCGCGGACCTCTTCAACAGGGCCGTCCAGTCGGGCGCCCTCCAGGCCGAGAAGGCCCCCGATGCCGGGATAGCGGTGCGGGGGAAGGTAGAGAAGGCAATGTTCAAGCTCGCCGACAAGTGGCGTGAGAAGGACTTCAAGGGCCTGGGGGAGGGAGCAGCACGGCTCAAGACCATCATGGTGGACACCTCCCGGTGCATCAAGTGCTACTCGTGCATCGACCAGTGCCCGATCTGCTATTGCGTCGAGTGCAGCACGAAGAAGCCGTACCTGGTTCCGCCGGGCGAGCTGCCCGTTCCCTTCATGTTCCACATGATCCGGTTTGTCCATATATCAGATTCATGCGTCAACTGTGGTCAGTGCGAAGAGGCATGCCCCATGGAGATCAGGAACTCCCTGTACATGCATGCCCTCCAGTCGGATCTCGAGAAGATGTTCGGGCATGTGCCGGGGGTCGACATGTCCCTGCCGGTCCTCGCCCTTGTCGAGGAACCGACCGAGCGGGCACGGCTCTCGTCAACCGGGAGCGACCAGATCTATGATATATTCAAGAAGTAGGGCTTACGCCCTCCTTCTTTCGACTCGCCCTTCGGGCTCGTATTCAAAAAATAATCCTTGTTTTTTCGATATCCCCTGATGTGGGGCCTACGTTGCAGGCTCCCTGTGAATATCGATCCCTGATCCGGGGAGGGTGAGGTTCCGGACTCGCCCTGTCTGCGACGTGTCATACCCACCGGATTGTGCAAGCCTCTGTTTAAAGTCAGGAGAGTTTATGAGCGTCACGAGGGCACCGAGCCTCGGGTCCTCAAGCATTTCCCTCCGGATGGCCAGCTCGTAGTCCTCCCAGGCAAACGGCATGAAGTGGAGGCCGGCCGCCCCTGCCACCCGTGATGTGCAGAGGGTGGCATCTGCGAGATCAGCCCTGATGGCTGCGGCTGCAGCCTGGGGGGTGGCGATCTGGTGAAGACCGCGATCGATACGGACGGGCTCGACGCCGCGGGAGCTGAGAACAATATCAAAGATCAGGGAGGTGGCAGAATCTTGGTTCGTGTTCACATAGCGCATTCCTGCCAGGTCTCCCAGGGTCAGCCCCTCACGCGAGGCGATCCCCTGCCCGATTGTGGCGATATGGACAAAGACGAGGCCAGCGGACGGGAGGTGCTGGACGAGGGACGGGCAGACGGGGAGGATGGAGAGGGGAGGGAGGCTCAGGGGAGCTGCATGGCAGGAACCGCGTTTCAGAGCGAGGAGGGCGCCCATGTTCCCTGCATTGCTCGTGTGGAGAAAGAGCCCCCGGCTCCGGGCAAGATCTGCCAGCTCCTCGAGGGCAGGGTCGAGGCTCCCTGCGAGGAGAAGGGTACGTTCGATACTTCCAGGATCGGTGGTCAGGCAGGCATCGAGCTCCTGGCAGGCCTCGTATCCCTCCACCAGTGCCGTGATATGGACATACCCATTCGCCTTGATCGTCGCCATCTGGACGGCTGATCCCCGGGAATGAGGGATGCCCCAGTAATCCTCGCCGATGCGCCCGATCGAGACCGGGACGAATTCATCGAACCCGAGGTCCGAGGTGAGGGACTGGGAGAGCTTCACCTGCACCGTGTGCCGGGGTGCCGGCGGCAGGCCCCAGGACTCGAGGAGCGGCCCGGCTAACTCACGGAGGGTGGTCTGGGCGGCGAGAGGGTACCCGGGAAGCCCGAGGACCGGCCGGCCCTGGATCCTCCCGAGCATCGCCGGTTTTCCCGGCTTCACCGCAATGCCATGGAAGATCAGCTCACCGAGGGAACCGATGACCGTGGCGGTGAAATCCCGGGTTCCGGCCGAGGAACCCGCAGAGATGACGACCAGGTCGTTGGACTCCACTGCCTGCGCGAGGGTATCACGGATCAGCCCGGGGTCGTCGGGCACGATGGAGTACCGGGTGCAGGAGGCGCCCATTGCGGTGAGAAACACCTCTGCCATGATGGTGTTGCTCTCCACCACCTGCCCTGGCCCGGGTCGGACACCGAGGGGGACCAGCTCGCTTCCCGTGGGGATGATCCCGACCCTGACCGACCGGACTTCCACCTGCGTGATCCCGTAAGTTGCGAGGGCCCCGATGTCAAACGCCCTGATCACATGGCCCCTGGGGAGGACCAGCTGGTTCTCCCGGATGTCTTCCCCTGCTGGTCGTACGTACTGCCAGGGAGCGACCGGTCTCCGGACCTGGAACCGGCCCCCCTGCTCCCAGGTCTCCTCGATCATGACCACGGCGTCGAATCCGGGCGGTATGACATTTCCGGTGTTCACCCGTACTGCATCCTCAAGGGTTACGGGCGCCTGCTCCCGGGCGCCGGCTGTGTCCCGGCTCCTCACCGCGATGCCATCCATGGCAGCGATATTCACCTCGGGGACGGAGTATCCCGCATGGACAGGTGCTGCGACGACACGCCCCAAGGACTGCAACAGGGGGATCGTCTCCGTCCTCCCGGGCGCCGGAAAAGAGGTTTTCATGAGATGGAGGGCTTCTTCCAGGGAGATGAGAGAGAGATAGCGCTTCACCATAAAGAACAAGCCTTGTGCATTGAATCAACTTGACGGCAATCGGGTAAGGTCATCATCATTCTCTCGATAAGGATAGTTATCAATAGATCATTGTTTTTATTATGTTTTAAAGTATTTCTGTTTAATTCCAGCTGAATATATCTTCTTCCCGGCCAGGCCCCCCATCACCTCCATCAGAAGAAGAGTATCCTCTGATGATTCGCCCGAACACCCTTTGGTGGATTGAAGAGGATCTCCCCCAGTTCCTTGATGCCGATCTCGAAGACTGCTTCGAGTTTTGGATTTTTCTGCACCCCTCTCTGGTGGAATGATGGGTAGAATGCGAAGAGCTGGATATTGTTGCTCTCTGCTGCAGCATTGATCACGTCCTGGATATTGAAAAAGGAGGCCTCCCCTTCCGTGATATGGGTGCCGGTAAGGGCATAGATCCCATCCTCCAGAAAGACAATCCGGGTCTCGATCCCACGGTGTGCGCATGCGATGGCAAGGGAGAGGCCCCCGGAGGTGTTCTCGGTATCATAAGGACTCCCGGTGATGAGTATGACTATCGGGGGAGATTCGCTCCCTCTTGATAGCCAGTCCTCAGGATGGATCTTCTGCTCTTTCCTGATCCGTACGGAAGATACCGATTCACCAAGGATGATATGATTGAGTGCAAACCGGTCCACGATTGCCCTGAGATCCCTGATCTTGAAGGGTTTGATGCTGCAGGTCGATATCACAACACCGTTTCCATCGTCCCAGGCAGCATAACCCCGTGCTTTTGCGCAGGCTTCGCTGGCAAGGATGAGGAACTGGAGTCCTCTCTCCCGGGCTGATTCTTTGAGATCCTCGAATCCCTGGCCGATGTTTTCGGATCCAGTCGGTCTCTGGTTTCTATGCCCGGTATGCACTCCGTCGAGATAGGCATACAGTTCCACCGATAGCTTTTCTTCGAGTGCGGCCCGAAGGCATGAGATTGCGTACAGGGAGGGACGATTCATATAAGGTGATTTCAGGTGAAGGTACCCGATAGTACCTGATCCAGGCTCATTTTTCCTGAACGCTCCCACAACCTCTCTCCAGAAAGAGAGCGGATGGCTCTTATGCCCACCGACCTGATCAACAATTTGTCCGGGATATTTCATCTTCAATGGTTCCAGAGACAGGCCCCGGAGATCAAGCTCCTCCCGGTCGATGACGATCCTCGTGGACGGAAGCAAGAGGATGATCTCCCAGACAAGGAGAACCGACTTGTCAACGAGACTGTAGAGTGCATCCCCGGTGATAAAAAAGATAAACGCGGTCTCCCCGTCTGTGGCAGGACGGAGAAATGCTTCAGGCGCGAGCGTCACGTAGAAGAATTTGAGACAATCAACCAACCAGGAGAGACGTTCACGGGAGACGGGGCCGGCCAGCAGGAAATAGGATGCCATGATGATTCGCCTGTTTCCGGATTTTGCGGGTCTCCCGTTTTAATCCTTCAATTTTTGACTCATTACACGCGTTCAGGGACCCGTTGCCGGTACGAATGGGTGGTTGAGAGCCACATAAATAAGTTCTTTTTCTTTTTAAGAGTGCAGAGAATATCCATGTTCCGGGGCAGCAGATGCAGGCATGGAATTCATCATTGCAGTTCGGCCGACTACGTGCCGGGAGCATTCAGAACATGAATGCAAAAGGTAATTGGAAATGAGAGAGCATGGGATCGGTTGAGAACGCACCGTCAGAGGAATCCTCTTTCTTTTTCACAGGTTAATGATCTATCTGACAAGAAAAATTATGTTAATGAACAGGGTTTAACCAACTTCTGAATTGATAAGCTTTAAATTTAACTACAATAACATTTCCTCATAATATACTGAATTCAGCACATCTGTTGGGGATTCCCATGGCGTTTGCAGTACATGTCAGCATGGAACGATGCACAGGCTGCGGCAACTGCGTTGCCGCGTGCCCGGTCAATGCCCTCGAGCTCTACTCGCTCGATCCGGTGACCAACCAGAAGATCTACGCCATTCGTGACGGATTGTCCATCAACCTTGACCTCAAGGCAGAGCTCTGTGCAGGCTGTGGCGTGTGTATCGAGGCTTGCGCCATGGACGTGATCAGCCTCTCCGTCAGGCAAGGAACGGCGCTGACCTGACCGTGAAGAGGGACTCGTTGATGTCGAATCGGGTGCGGGGGTCCTACGGCACCTGGAAGGAGATCTCGTATGTTAATCCGTCGATTGGTGACAAAGATGCGTGTCGAGACAGGAATTAGCCCTGTGAGGTGACTTGTGACAGAAAAGATCGTGTTGAACATGATTACCCAGCGGTCAATCGAAGAAGGCGTGGCCATGGAGAAAGGGAAGACCACTCCGGAGTACTTCGAGGCCTGCTCGGTTGTTGAGATGAACCCCGAAGACATGAAGGCGCTTGGCATCTGGAGGAACACAAACGTCCGGGTGACGAGCGAGGTCGGGAGTGTCATCGTGAAAGCGATTGAACCAACCCAGTACTGCCCCCCGGGTCTCGCCCATATCCGCCAGGGCGTCTGGGCAAACCAGGTCGTGCCACCGCGGACCCAGTCTACCGGGGTTCCCCAGTACAGCGGTTTCCCGGTAACCATCGAGCCCGTGCCCAGCGAGAAGAGGAAAGGCGCCCTCGAGCTGGTCCAGGGGGCGGTCGGGTTGTGGAGAGGAGGGAAGTAAAATGCCAAAAATCGTTACTGATGTCGGGTGCCCTTACTGCGGGGCATCCTGCGACGATCTTGAGATCCTTGTCTCAGATGACGGCAAGAAGATACTCGAGGTCTACAATGCCTGCGCGATAGGAAATGAGGTCTTCCACCATGCATCCAGCCCCGACCGGCTGAAAAGACCGCGGTTACGCCAGCCGGACGGGACGTACCAGGAGATCTCCTACGACGAGGCGGTGGACTATACGGCAAAAGTGTTGCTGAAGGCGAAGAAACCCCTGATCTACGGCTTCGGCTCGACAAACTGCGAGGCCATGAGCGCGGTCGGACGGGTTGCCGAGAAGTCCGGGGCGGTACTCGACAACTGCGCATCGATCTGCCACGGGCCCTCCTTCCTTGCGATCTTCGATAACGGATATCCCTCCTGCACCCTCGGCGAGGTGAAGAACCGTGCCGATGTTGTCGTATTCTGGGGGTGCAACCCGATGCACGCCCACCCGAGGCACACCTCGCGTTACTCGATCTTCCCCCGCGGCTTCTTCACCGAGAAAGGCCAGCGGCAGCGGAAAATGATCTCCATAGATCCCAGGGAGACCGAGACGGCGAAGCTCGCGGATATCCACCTCATGGTCCAGCAGGGCCATGATTACGAGCTCTTTGATGCATTCAGGACGGTGCTCAGGGGGCACGATATCCCGGACGAGGTGGCCGGGATCAGGAAGGAGGCGATCCTGGAGGCCGCCGGGATCATGAAGAACGCCCGGTTCGGCATGATCTTCTTCGGCATGGGATGTACCCATACCGACGGACGGAATCACAACGTCGATATCGCGATCAGCCTCACGCGGGATCTCAACACCGTCGCCAAGTACTCGATCATGGCGATGCGCGGGCACTATAACATCGCAGGTCCGGGCCAGGTATGGTCCTGGCAGTTCGGGTTCCCGTACTGCATCGATCTCACGAAGGGGACGCACGCCCACATGAACCCGGGGGAGACTAGCTCCATCGATCTCGCCATGCGGGACGAGGTCGACGCTTTCATCAATATCGGCACCGACGCGGGGGCGCACTTCCCCATCGATGCGGTCAAGCACCTGCGCAAGCACCCCTTCATCACCATCGACCCGAACATCTGCATGGCGAGCGAGATCTCGGATCTCCATATCCCGGTGGCGGTCGTGGGTGTCGAAGAGGCAGGGGTCGTCTATCGCATGGACAATGTCCCGATCCAGTTCAAGAAGGTGGTCGACCCTCCGGAGGGAGTGATCAGCGACGAGCAACTCTTTGACAGGGTCTATCTTAGGATATGCGAGCTGACCGAGACCGAACCCACCTGGATACCGGCGAAAGGGCATGCGAAAGCACCTGTAACCGCGGGGCAGTAACATGGCAGAGATACTCGTAAAGAACGGCTATGTCATCGATCCCGCACAAAAGATCGATGGCGACGTGGCCGATGTCGCAATCAGGGACGATAAGATCGTCGAATCTGTGAGTTCCGGCGCCAGGGTGATCGATGCCCGGGGCAAGGTTGTCATGGCAGGGGCTCTCGATGTCCATGCCCATGTCGCGGGGCCCAAGGTGAACGTCGGCCGCCTCTTCAGGCCCGAGGACAAACTCTTCAAGAGCCCCGAGGCCCAGCCGAACTACCGGGTCGAGATGGGGTTCTCCGTCCCGAGCACCTTCAAGACAGGGTACGACTATGCGCGGATGGGCTACGCCTTTGTCATGGAGGCCGCGATGCCGCCGCTCCACTCGCCCCACGTGCACGAGGAGATCCACGACACCCCCATCATCGACCAGGCTGCGCTCCCGGTCTTTGCGAACAACTGGTTCGTCCTCGAGTACCTGAAGAAGGGGGAGATCGAGAACAGTGCCGCGTACGTGGCATGGCTCATCAGGGCCACGAAAGGGTACGGCATCAAGCTCGTCAACCCGGGCGGCACCGAGGCCTGGGGCTGGGGGCTCAACTGCCTGAAACTGGACGACCCGGTACCGTTCTTTGACGTCACCCCCGCCGAGATCATCACCGGTCTCATGAAGACCAACGAATACCTCGGGCTCCCCCATTCCATCCACATCCACCAGAACAGCCTCGGCGATCCCGG
Source organism: Methanomicrobiales archaeon (assembly GCA_015660865.1). Lineage (GTDB taxonomy): Archaea > Halobacteriota > Methanomicrobia > Methanomicrobiales > JACTUA01 > JACTUA01. The sequence continues at coordinate 173,298 of JACTUA010000006.1, forward strand.
CAACTACACGGTGACCCTTGACTCGCTCAAACTCGCGAAAGGGATGAAGGCGAAGAACAAATTCGGGCGGACCCAGGTGATGCACTCGACCCATCTCCAGTTCCATTCCTATGGCGGGGACTCCTGGGCGAACTTCGAGTCCAAGGCCAAGGATGTCATGAATTACGTGAACCAGCAGAAGAACATCACCATCGACCTCGGCTGCGTGACCCTCGACGAGACCACGACCATGACCGCGGACGGTCCCTTCGAGCACCACCTGAATGCGCTCAACCATCTCAAATGGGCCAATACCGATGTGGAGCTCGAGACTGCCGCCGGCGTCGTGCCGTACATCTATGATAAGGACATCAAGGTCTGTGGGATCCAGTGGGCGATCGGGCTCGAGCTCGGCCTCTTCACCAAGGACTGTATGCGGACGTTCATCACCACCGATCACCCAAACGCCGGGCCCTTCTTCCGCTACCCGAGGGTCATAAAATGGCTGATGAGCCAGAAAGCGAGGGAAGCGACCCTTGAGACCTTCAAGCACCGCGATAAGGTGATCGATGCCACGGAGATCCATGGCATCGACCGCGAACTGACCCTGTACGAGATAGCCCAGATGACGAGGGCTGGACCGGCAAAGGCCCTGGGCCTCGCCGGCATGTACGGAAGTCTCGCGCCGGGTATGGATGCAAACGTCGCGGTATTCAACCTCGATTACAAGAAGATGCCGAGCAATCCCGAGAAGATCGAGCAGGCATTCCAGCGGGCACTCTGGTTCATCAAATCAGGGGAGATCGTGGTGAAGGACGGGGAGATCACGAGCCATGGAAACAAGAGAACCCTCTGGGTCAATGCGAAGGTGAAGGAGAACCCGCAGGTAGTCCGGGATATCCACGAGAAGTTCATCAAGGATTACACCGTGAACCTCGATAACTACCCGGTACGGGACTATCTCGCTCCCAACCCGTTCGTAATCGACGTTGACGTGGAGGCCTGAGGTGTATCATGGCGACAGTTACGCTGACACCCTATAAGACACCCGAGCTGTTCCTGGAATGCACAACCATCACCCCCGATGCGTTCTGCGGAAAGGCGCCCCAGGAGATCGCCGAGCTCGAGGTCCGCGAAGGAAAGACAAAGCTCAGGATGGGAGACTACTTCCATGTTGAAGGGAAGGCTGGCAAGACCCCGGAGGAGACCGAGATCCAGATCCTGGGGGATTGCACCCGGGTGAAGTACATCGGCTTCAAGATGACCGGCGGGGCTATCACCGTGAACGGGAACGCCGATATGTATGTCGGCGGGTGGATGAAGGGCGGAAAGATCCACGTGACGGGGAATGTCCATTCCTTCTGCGGTATCGCGATGGAGGGCGGCGAGATCCTGGTTGACGGGAAGGCTGAGAATTACGTCGGGTGTGCCTACCGGGGGGACTGGCGCGGCATGCGTGGCGGCACCATCCGGATCCGCGGAAGCGCCGGCAACGATATCGGGACATTCATGCTCGGCGGTACCATCATCATCGAGAAGAATGCCTTCATCCATGTCTCGACCCATGCAGAGGGAGGGACCATCATCATCAAGGGCAATGTAGAGGGGCGTGTCGGAGGCCAGATGGTCAAGGGCGATATCTATGTCCTCGGCGAGGTGCAGTACATGCTCCCGGGGTTCCAGAAGATCGAACAGGTCGAGAAAGAAGTGGATGGTGCAAAAGTGAAGCTGGATCACTATATCGGTGACCTCGGCGAGCGCCATCCAAAGAGCAAGGGCAAGGAGATCTATGCGAATCTCTTTGTCCGGGCAACTTAACCCCCCCCTCTTTCGAGGTCTGCCGATCCCCGGCATGAATTGAATCCCCTGTCCTCGCTCCTGAAGGATACCGGCAGGGGCATACAAACGAGGAGGAGTTATGGAGGATATTGGTATCGAATTTATGAGGAAGACCCGGTACCCGGATTTTTCGACAGTTGACATGATCAGGAGGGTCCCCCAGCCACCCGCCGAGCTCCCGGTTGCGGACGGAGCCCGGGTGACCAGGCTCCCGGATCCGAAGAGCGTGAAGATAAGAGACGTAACGGTGCGGGACGCCATCGAGGGAATGAAACAGGTATGTTACTTCTCGCGGTCCTCCCTCACGCTCGGGGAACTCTCCTTCCTCCTCTGGTGCACCCAGGGAGTCCGCGAGGCCGAACCCGATCAGCAGGCGATCCGGAATGTCCCTTCAAGCGGCTCCCGGTTCCCGATCGAGACATATTTTGTGGCAGGAGAGGTTGAAGGGCTCCCGACAGGGCTCTACCGCTACCTGCCCCTCTCGCACAGCATCGTGACAGTACGCGAGGCTTCCGATCTCCCGTTCGAGATGGGCACCGCCAGCATGAACTTCAAGGTAGTCACCCGCGCAGCCGTGACCTTCCTCTGGGTGGGGATACCGTATCGTTCGACCTGGGCACTGGGGAACCGGGGATACCGGAGCGTGCTCATCGAGGCCGGACAGATCTGCCAGGCGCTCATCTTCGCGGCAGCATGCATCGGGTCCGAGGTGCATGCGATCGACCTCTTCCATGACGAGTACATGGTAAAACTCGCAGATCTGGATCCCGATACCCAGTGGCCGGTTTATGTCGCTGCCGTCGGCCAAACGGAACGGGATCTCTGATCGCTTCAGGCAATCCGCCGAACATAGGGATCGGCCAAAATAATCTGGAATTCAGGGATGAAACAGGTTCTTCAATCGATCCCCGGCATATGCCAGGCATCCACATCGGGCATCCATCGGTGAGAGGCGGTGAACACGGCTGATATGTTCAGGACGTTTCCCTGTATCAGGGGTGAGGGAGGTGTATTTACCCGGGGGACCCACCCGGTCATCGAGGAGATCGCGGTCACCCTGAATGTGAACGGCAGGCACGCGATGACCGCTATGACGAGCCCGGTGAACCTCGAGGAGTTCATCACCGGTTACCTCTATACCGAGCAGATCGTGAGAAGTCTCGACGAGATCGAATCGATCCGGGTGGAGAAGAACATCGTCTCGGTCCTCACCAGGAACCTCATGAGGGTTCTCGGCCCGAAGAAGGTTATTCTCAGCGGGTGCGGCGGGGATGCGTCTTTTCTCGACCTAACGAAGCTCCCCAGGATCCACTCGGACCTCATCCTTCCCTACTCCACCGTGATCGACGGGGTCAGGCAGGTGCTCGAATCTGAACTCCACCGGGTCACCGGGGGCATTCATACGGTCGGGCTCGTGAGTGCAGACGGCACCATCCGCAAGGCAGAGGATATCGGCCGGCACAATGCCCTCGACCGGGTGATAGGGCGGGCCCTCAGGGACGGGATCGATCTCTCGCAGAGCTTTGCTGTCCTGTCAGGTCGGATCTCCTCCGAGATGGTGAGAAAGAGCCTTGTTGCGAATATCCCGGTCATCGTCTCCCGTGGTGCGACCACGAGCCTCTCGATTGATGTTGCAGAAAAGACCGGCCTCACGGTGGTCGGTTTTGTCAGGGCAGGCAAGATGAATATCTATGCACACCCCGAACGGATTGAAGGGGCGCCTGCATTACCAGAGTGACGGGTGTCTCCACGATTCGCGTCGTTCAACCGGAGTGGAGATAGATGGATTCTGCCTTGTCTCAACGATATCAGTTTCATTACCTGCCCGGGATAATGGATCCTGTACAGGCCCAAGAGGTGCATCCGTGAAAGTCATCCTAGTCACCGGTCTGTCCGGATCGGGAAAGACCACATTCATCCGAACCCTCATCCCCTTCCTCGCCCGCTTCGGCCCCGTCGGTACAGTGAAGCACACCGGACACCACTCCATGGAACTCCCGACAGGAAAAGACACAACGGTCATGTTCGGCGCAGGAGCAGCTGCGGTGGCCGGGATCGACAGCGAGAAGACACTCATCACCCTCGGCAGCACCTCCCTCGCCGAGGCCCTCGATATCTTAGCCGGGCGGGGGATCGTTACCGCAATCGTGGAAGGGTACAAGAGCAGTCCCCTGCCGAAGATCGTCATCGGGGATATCGACCTGGAAGGGTGCATCCTCCGGAACCCGGATCCGGCGGACGTGATCCGGTGCCTCGATAAGTTCCACGACTACGTCACCATCGGGGAGATCTTGCGGGAGCTCGGGGCAAACTGCAGGGCTGAAACTGGCTCCGTAACCCTTGCCGCCTCCGCAACCCCCCTCTCCTTCGGGAGCGAGGGGGTTGCCCTTTCTGCCCTCGAACGGGCGCTGCCCCGTATTGCCGAGGCAGTGAAGGATCTCCCGGGCGTCATCGGGGTGCGGGCGGCGATCCAGCATGGCACTTTTTTCGGCAGGTCCGATGAGCTGCTCATCGCAATTGCCGCAGGAAAAGGGGAAGCGGCTGCTTCCGCACTTGAAGCGGCCTTCTCCCGTTGCAGGGAAGAACTGGCTGCCCGGGGGACCCCCCTGTAAACCAGCACTGAACAGGGAAAAGCGCCTTCTCCGGCCTTCTGGGACCAGCTCAGGAATCGAGGGTTTTGTCCAGGAATCTCCTGTCTGATCGTGCTTCCGCGACCTTCTCATCGCATCCCGAGAGCCACCCGGACCTCTCATCAGGATACGCGTCAAAGGCCGGGACATAGGGCTTGATATCGAAGAGCGGTGTCCCGTCCAAGATATCGACATCAGCGATGACGAGCTCCCCGTCCTTCACCCTCTCCAGTCTCACGATGGAGAGGCCGATGGCATTCGGCCTTCTCGGGGCCCGGGTTGAAAAGACGCCCCGGGGCCTGGCATCGAGGAAGGGGATGACGACAAGGCCGTAGCCGGCCGAGCGGTGGAAGGAATAGATGAGAAATATCCTGGAGAACCCCTCCAGATCGGAGAGTCCAGGCCGGTATTCCTCGTAGATCTCCACCCTCCCCTGAACACCGCGGGCCCCCTGGGGCTGGATGGGCATCCCGGCGGGGTCCTGGTAAGGAGAATGGATGATGCCAATGGGCCGGTACGAGAATGCGGGGTTATTTTCTTCCTTCATCGTTCGTCTTCCCGGATTCGGTATCAGCCGCTCCTATATTCAGGATATGGATATCACCTGGGGCAATTGGGCATGCACGGGTGGCGTCCCAAAGGATTAGTCCGTGATGGAGGAGGGAATTCCCGTCAGGGAAGAGATCCGGGTCTCCAACTGGCGTGCGGGATGCCCACGCTCCTGGGTCAGGTACATCCCGGGCAGGTCCCCGGGCCGCCCCTCCCATACCTTCACGCCCTGGTCAAGGATGCAGGCCCTGTCGCCCACGTCCTTCGCATCCCTGACCCGGTGCATCACCAGGATGCAGGGGATCCCTTCATCGGCGACATACTGCCTGAGGAATCCTTTCACGTCCTGCATGCTCCGGGCATCCAAGGCGTTGAAGGGCTCGTCGAGCATGAGGAGGACCGGGCCGGGGGCGAGGGCTCTTGCAAGGGCAACCCGCTGCTGCTGGCCGCCCGAGAGCATCCCCGCCTTCACGCCGGCAAGGTCGGAGAGGTTCATCGTGTCGAGCCAGCGATCCACCCGGCCTGCGATAGTGGACGTCGGCGTGTGCCGTGCGCGAAGGCCGAAGGCGATGTTCTCCCGGACCGTCATGTGGGGAAAGACCGCCGGGTTCTGGAAGACGTACCCGATCCTGCGATCCTCGACAGGAATATGGATCCCGCCATGAGGATCGTAGAAGATCGTCCCGTTGAGCCGGATGAGCCCCGAGTCCGGGGGGATGATTCCGGAGATCATGTTGAGGGTCATGGATTTCCCTGCCCCGTTCTCACCCATGAGCACCAGGATCTCCCCGGGGTTCACCGTGATCGCGAGGTCAAGGGGGAAGTCCCGGAGTATCTTCTTCACCCTTGCTTCAAGCACGGGAAACCTCCCTTCTCGCGAAGAAGCGGAATGCCATCATGATGGCAAAGGAGAGGATCACGAGGAGAATGGCGATGGTGATCCCGATATTGAAGTTCCCCTCAAGGCCGCCGTACACCGCGAGGGGCATGGTCTGGGTCACCCCCGGGAGGTTGCCTGCGAACATGATGGTCGCGCCAAACTCCCCCAGTGCCCGGGCAAAGGTCATGACCGCGCCGGAGACGAGGCCGTTTGCCGTGAGCGGGATGGTGATCCCGAGGAAGATGCGCAGCGGCGAGGCCCCCAGGGTCCTTGCCGTCTGTTCGTAAGCCGGGTCCATCTGCTCGAAGAGGGCTTTCGCCTGCCGGATGTAGAAGGGGGAGGCGACGAAGACCTGGGCCATGATCACCGCAAGGGTCGTGAAGGCGATGGTGATGCCAAAGAGGTCCAGGTACCGGCCGATGAGCCCCGTCCTCCCGTAGAGGAGGAGGAGCCCGAGGCCCGCCACCGCTGGAGGGAGGACCAGGGGGAGGTCGATGAGGGTATCGACCAGGACCTTCCCCGGGTACCTGCTTCTCGAGTGAAAGAAGGCAAAGGGGGTGCCGAGGAGGACCACGACGGAGATGGTGACCGTGGAGGTGAAGAGGGAGAGCCACAGCGCGCTCAGGACATCGGGATCACCGAGGGAGGAGAGGAAGAGATCGGGGGTGGTCCGGAAGAAGAGGGTCACGACCGGCAGGGCAAGGTAGAGCGTTACCAAAAGGAGGAGGGCGGCTGCTCCGGCAATGGCGATGGTGTGGCGCAATCTTTCTGGTCTCATTCCCGTTGCGTTCATGGATTGGAGAACTCGTCCTTTTGGCGTCAGTTCTGGAAGATGTGAGGAGCTCCCTCAAAAATTTTATGAGACCGGCCTGAACCCGAAGTCGGTCAGGATCTTCTGGCCGTTAGTAGAGAGGAGGAACTCCGCAAAGGCCCGGGCCGCAGGCTTGTTGGTGCTGATCCTCATGACCCCGATGGAGTAGGTCTGGAGGGCGTTGTCCCCCTTCGGGACATTAATGGCGGCGAGAGTCCCCTTGGGTGCTGCCCTGAACGAGGATTCGTACACAAAGCCTGCATCCACTACCCCGAGGGAGACCTTGGTGACGATGCCCGGTTCGGTGGTCTCGTAGGTTTTGACATTCCGAAAGAGCTGATCTCTCCAGCCTGCGGTGTAGGTGCTGTTCGCCAGGTTGTTGATGACGATCCGGGTGTTGATGCCCACCGGCACATCCTTTGTCCCCATGGCAAGGAGTTTCCCGGCTGCGCCGAGATCGGCTAGGGAGGAGATGCCGCCCGGGTTGGCCGCAGGTGTGATGACGATGATGTAGTTCGACGTCAGGGGTTTCACGGTATCGTTGAGGAAATACCCTTCGTTCGTCAGGGCACTGGTGTACGTGTTGCTCGCAGAGATGAAAATATCCGCATAGGCCCCCGATTCCACCTGGTGCTTGAGGATCTGGGTCCCGTCCAGGTCGAAGATGACATGGGTGCCGGGGTACGCCTTCTCGAAGGCAGGGCCGAGTTTGCCCGAAGCCCCTTTGAGGGAGGCCGCGGTGTAGGCAACAACCAGGCCCGACGCCATTTCTGTGGCCGGTGCGGGAGCAGGGGTGGTTGCGACAATCACCGGTGTGGGTACTGCGGCGGTGATAATGGGAGGGGAGGTCACCGCGGGTATTGCTGGTGTCGTTGCAGCCACAGTCGGGGGTGGCACCGGTTGTTCCGGGGCTCCCGATGTGCATCCGACAGAGAATGCGGTGGCGAAGAGGAGCATGCAGACGATTCCTGCGATGAGGGAAAGGGTGATGCGTGATTTCATGGTTATCCATAGATAGATCTTCCCGATCTTGTATAAGTCTTTTCATTTCTTTTTCCATATTGTTAATGTATATAAGCACATGTATAGATAATTGGCTATAAAAAGATGAATGGAACCTCCTGGCAATGTGTACCGCCGGGATCGTTCCGGAGCGCGCTCTCGAAATACCGGCCATATAGAGAGGCTTTAATGAACCTCTTACCGGGGATCGCCATGTCTCACGGTGAAGCCCGGGGGGAAAACGGATACGGGGTAGGAGATGGATGCCTGGGAATATTCACCGGAGTATGCACGCCGGTAAGAGACACATCGGAGAGGTAGATCATCGATCCGAGGATAACGCACAGCACGAGGAGGCCGACCCCCTCAAAGAGGGATGCCGGCATGAGGCCTGTCATCCGGAACGTGAGAAAGGCGATGAGGGCCGAGCAGTGCTGGGCGTGGAACCGGGCTATCCTCGGGTCCGTCCTGTTGCAAGGGCGGATGGATCCTGAGATGGAGACAGAACCGAACGGGAAGAGGGGAGAGATCCCCTTCCGCGTGCAGAGATCTTCCATGAGGTGGAGGGCCAGCCCGAGGATGACACCGAGAAGAAACATCTTCACGAGGGAGAGAACCACCCCGTTCCTGATGAAGAGAAGCGGGAGAGAGGAGATGCCGGCCACCGCGGCAAAGACGAAGAGGATGCCGGGGAGGGAATGGGTCATGCGTTTATCAATTGCATTCGGGGGGGCGGGAAGGATAACCGAGTAGAAAGTGCACATGATGGGAATACAGATTATTCTGCTGAATTGAGCCGCAAGCCAGGGAAGAGTGAGCAGGCCCGGGCTCTTCGGTTTCTTCATCTGGAAATCGGGAAGAATTGCGCCAGCGCAGGAACCGGCGATAACCACAACCAGGAGAACCGGATCAAAGGGCAGGAGAGAGCTGGAGATGAGGAGAGTGCATATCGGGGCAAGCGCGAGGTGATGCCGTGTGATCATAGCCAGAATCCCATCCTTAGTAAAAGTGAACTATTATCGCAGTGGGATATATACGTTTTGGTTATTTCATTACCTTTTTGGACTTGTTAATTGAATAATATTAATAGATAGGAAAACCAGGTATTCAAGTACAGGAGCCGGAGAAGACCCATGGCAAGGGGAATTACGGTCAGGGAAGGGAGGTGAAAAGGAGGGAGGATCCGTCAGTCCACGGCGATCATCACTTCTGAGGACTTGATCACCGCATAGGCCGGTTTCCCGACGGCAAGCCCGAGGGACTCCACGGACTTCTTCGTGATAATGGAGGTGATCTCCAGCCCTCCGGGAAGCTCTATCAGGACCTCTGAGTTAACGCTTCCCGGCGTGATCTTCTTCACTTTTCCTTTCAGGATGTTACGAGCACTAATCTTCATGGTTTGAACTATAATCCCAAGAGGTCATATATTTTGCTTATTTCATTACCTTCTTGAATTTGTCAACTGAATGAAACTAATGAATTGGAAAACAGGTGTTCAAGTCAGGAGCTAGGGAAGATTCAGGGCTCGGGAATTATGGTCACTGGAATGACGGTAAAAGGAATGGGGGATTCGTGCATCACTCCTCAAGGGTTGCGTAGACCTGCCGGAAGATCTCCCTCGTCTCGAGGGCCTCCTCGCGTGAGAGCTTCTGGATGGCAAACCCCACGTGGACGAGTACGAAATCCCCGACCTTCACGTCCACGAGATCGAGCTGGACCTCCTGCCTGAGGTCGCCGTAGTCGACCACCCCGACGTTGTTCTCCTTCAGTTCAACGACCTCGGCCGGAATCGCAATGCACATCCTTCTCTGCCCTCCCACTCTCCGAAAAGCGCCGGGGAGGAGATTTGAACTCCCGAGGTGCCAAGCACCAGTGGCTTTCAAGGCCACCGCCTTTCCGGACTAGACTACCCCGGCTCTCTCTAAAGGTTCGCCGTTCCCGCGTAAAAAAGGATTGGGTTATCTCCGCCGGGCTATCACGAGGAGGGCGAGAGCGAAGATGGCAAGGAAGAGCGGGAGGGGGCTCTTCTGGGTGGTGGTGGGGGGCGGTGTCGTGGTGAAGAGGGCGACGCAGCTCGTGCAGGCGGTCACCGAATCCGCGTTCTGTGCCGTGAGGGTGACCGTCCCCTGGTCGCTGAACGTGAAGGGATACACCTTGACATAGACCGTCCCTCCCTTGCCAACGAACGTCGCGGACTCGCCACCGATAGTCCCTTTCTCGTTCACCACTGTGAGCAGGTTGTCCTCATCGATGTACTCCATCACCCAGTCGATCCCCGACGAGGTGCTGATGGTGACCGCGCCCGGCCTGGTATCCACGGCGAAATATGCGGGCTGGTTCCGGGAGGCCTGGGCGGTTGCAGAGGCCTGCTGAACCGGTACCGACGTGGTGGTGACCACCGTGGTCGAGATGGGCTGCGAGACGGTGAACTGCGCCGAGCCGATATAGCTCTTGTAGTCCGAGAAGGAGGCGGTGTAAGTCCCTCCGTCGGTGATCTGGATATCCGTCGAGAAGACATCGTTCTGGGTGGCGATGAAGAGGGGGCCGAAGATGGTGGCCCCATTATGTTCCACGCTGAGCTGGGTCCCGTTGTTCCCCGCGGTACTCACAGATCCCCGTATGGAGAGAAGGCCGGTGAAGGGCTGGGCGGCGGGGGAAGTGATGGTGATCTCGTTCTGCCGGTCGATGAGGATAACCGACAGCTGGTTCTTGGCTTCCCCCCCAAAGGCGGCGTTCCCGCCGGGCATGGGATCAACCAGCTCCAGGAGGTAGTTCCCTGCCGCAAGACCGGCAGTGGGGAAGCTGGCCGAGAAGACCCCGCCCTCTTGGACAACGATCCTCGTCCGCGCGATCTCGGTCTTTGTGAAGGCCATCTTATAAAAGATGAGATCGGTGGAGAACCCGGGTTTGATGGTTCCCAGGGAGGATCCGCTCACCTCCAGGGTCTGCCCGACCGTGATCGTCCCGGGAGCGTTCAGCTCGACATAAGCTGCCTGTGCAGCAGCGACGAGGAACACCCCCACCAGTAGGATCCAGGCAATCCTTTTCATAGGTACACATCCAACTACCGGGAATAAATGGTTTCTTGTAGACCCGAACGGCCGGTCGCAGCCTGGATCGATGGTGAACGCCTGGAGAACGAGGTCGTCCCCTCCCTCACCCTCATCCTCAAGAGTGGCGGGTGCGGCTGGAACCGCTGCCTCATGTGCGGCTACAGGCACTTCAGGTATCTTGGTGATGCGGCATCCCTTACAGCCCTGATACGGTCCCAGCTCAGGTGGGTCAGCGAGAGGTTCCCGGGCCAGGAATACCGGGTGGTAAAGGTCTTCACCTCTGGATCCCTCCTCGATCCCCGTGAGGTACCCGTGGAGGTGCGGCGGGAGATCCTCTCTTCTTTCCGGGGGAAGAGGGTCATCGTCGAGACGAGGCCCGAGTTTGTCACCGACGACGCGGTCAGGGAATGCATGGAGGACCTCGATACCGGGAGCGGGCCGGTCTCCTTCTCGGTGGCCATCGGCCTCGAGACCTCGGACGACGGGATACGGGAGAAATGCGTGGACAAGGGGTTCAGCTTCGGTGATTTCCTGGCGGCGTCCCGTACGGCCCGCCGTGCCGGGGCAGGGGTGAAGGCCTATCTTCTCCAGAAACCACCCTACCTCACCGAGCGGGAGGCAATCGAGGATGTGATCCGATCGGTCCACGACGTCCGCCCCCATGCAGATGCCATCTCCCTCAACCCCTGCACCGTCCAGAAGGGGACGGAGGTCGAACGCCTCTGGAGGACCCGTGCCTACCGGCCGCCCTACCTCTGGTCCGTGATCCTCGCCCTCTCGAAGGCGGAAGAGACGGTCATCTGCGACCCGGTCGGCGGGGGCACCCCGCGCGGGCCCCATAACTGTGCATCATGCGACTGCGACCTGGTAAGGGGAATAAAGGATTACAGCCTATCGGGTGACCGGTCCCTCCTCGAAGCGCTCCTTGCCGTTGACTGCAGATGCAAAGAGGAGTGGGAGTTCGTGCTCGGGGAGGAGCGCCCCTGGTGCATGCCTCTTACGGGCTGACCTCTCCTGACTGGATCTCGAGCTGCTTGGCAAGGAGCGGGAGGAAGGTCCCTGCATCAGAGACCACACCGATCACCTGCTGGGTCCCCCGGTCCATGAGCTTGGTCACCGAAGTCGGGTTGATGTCCACGCAGACCGTCTTCACCGACGACGGGAGACAGTTCCCCACCGCAATCGAATGGAGGAGGGTCGCGATCATGAGGACCATCCCGCACCCCTTGAGGTGGAGTCGCATCTCGTCCTGGGCTGCGATAACATCGGTGATGACATCCGGGAGGGGACCGTCATCCCTGATGGAGCCTGCGAGGACGTAGGGGATATCCTTCTTCACGCACTCGTACATGATCCCGCCTGTGATGACCCCCTTCTCCACGGCTTCCCCGATGGATCCGGCGCGGATCACTTCGCTGATCGCCTGGAGGTGGTGGCAGTGGCCGCCGATCACCGGCTTTCCGGTTGTGAGGTCCATCCCCAGCGAGGTGCCCATGAGGTTGAACTCGATGTCATGGGCGGCAAGCGCGTTCCCTGCGAAGAGGACGTCGACATAACCCATGCGGACGATCTTCGCGAGGGCTGTTGAAGCCCCGGTATGGATGATGGCCGGTCCCCCGACAAGGACGATCCTCCCGCCCTTCCTCTTGAGCTCGATCATCTCCTTTGCGATCTGCGCGATGATGGCCTCGCTCGGCCGTTCCGGGGAGACGGTTCCGTGCATGAACTCAAAGAGGGACTGCTTCCGTGGCCTTGCCGGGGGGACCACCTTCACCCCGTCCTCACCCACGACGACGAGATCGCCGGTGAGGAGCTTCGAGAGGGTCTTGCAGACCGCCCGTCCGGTCGCAGGATCGAGGACCACCAGGCTGTCCATCTTCATCTCATCGACGGGGATCCACTTCCCGTCATAGCGGATGAAAGTCGGGTGGTTCGTGGTCGAGTAGAAGTCCCGGGGGGCGATCCGGTTCCCCTCGGCAGCGACCAGGTGGCAATCCTCGATCTTCACAGGCCGTGCACCGAAGCGGTGGAGCTCGGAGATGATGAGGGCGAGGCTGGCCTCGTCGCGGGCCTTGACCCGGAGCTTCGCGTAGCTCGGGTCCGTCTTCCGTTTCCCCACGTCGAACTCCAGGATCTCGAAGTTCCCCTCCATGTCCATGATCCGGTCGAAGACCTGGGTCATGATACCCGAGTCGATGATATGCCCCTCGAGCTCGATCTCCCGGGACGCTTCCATGACTAGACGTCGGTGTGGATAGTTAATATGGTTAATCCCGGATTATACCTGTTTACGGACAATTTCTCTGTGCCGTACCCATGAACGTCCAACAATCCGAATATCTCCAACACGATGACCCCCTTAATTTCACGTGTGCTATTTCTGTTGGGCTCTTGGGGGACTTCCGCCCCCGCCGCGGGCATCCCCCGTCGTGTACTGGGACTCGTGGAGGACGGTGCCCAGGATTTGTTCGATGGCTTCAAGACAGGTCCTATCCCCACGCGGGGGACGCCGAAGAGGCGGGGTGAGCGGAGCGAATCCCCCAGGAGCGTCCGACGAATGAAAGGTTTTCTTGGATCTACAGTATCCCCGATTACATCAACCTCTTTTCTTTTCCCCGGCACAGCACCCTCCTCACCGCCTCGAGATCCTCCTTCGTGTTCACGTTCCGGCCAAGGGCCCGATCATGGAGGAGGAACCGGTATTCTTCCTGTGGTTCCCTGATCCGCTCCCCAAGGAGGATATTGACACCGATCGGAACCGCCTGGAACCCGTCCACGGATTCCGCGTAATCCGTCCTGCAGCCCGTAGGCTGGCAGAGGCTCCGGGGAACCCAAGAGGAGAGCGCGGGCATATCCTGCGCGAGGTAGGTTTCCTGTATCTTCTTCACATGCTCAGGCCGGAGGCATGGGATGTCTGCCACCGATGTGAAAAGAGGGGCGTTGATGCCGAGCTCGGTGACCACTTCTACAATATCCTCCACGTAGCCCCCGCCCGTAGCTTGGTAAAAAGGAATACCCTGTGCCCTGAAGTAGTTCAGGGTCATGGGGGTGCGATGGGATGACACCACCGTGACCTCGAGCCCTGTAGCGGTGAATGCGTCAATGACCCAGGAGACCATCGGCCTCCCACATATGGTGACAAGGGGCTTCTCGCCCATCCCCAGCCGGGTTCCCTCCCCTCCGGCCAGGATCAGGGCAAGCATGCGGCAAGGGCCTCTGTGAGCTGCTGGTTCTCCTCTCTTCTCCGGACCGCGATACGGATGGAATCGGGGAGGCCGAAGGAGGTGCAGTCGCGGATGAGGACTCCCTTGACCAGGAGACGTTCTGCAAGCTCAGATGCCGGCTCATCAAGGGTCACCAGGAGAAAGTTCGCAGAGGAGGGAAGGGCGGTGAGGCCCAGATCCCTGATTTTCTCCTCAAGCCACTCATGTTCAACCCTGATCTTTCTCCGCGACTCTTCCAGGTGATGATAGTTCCTGAAGGCAAGGATGGCGAACTCCTCGGCAAAGGTGTTTACGGACCACGGGGGCCGGAGAACCTCCATCCGTGCGATCAGGGAAGGATCCCCGAACCCGTACCCGAAACGGAGGCCGGGGACAGCAAAAGCCTTGGTAAGGGAGCGGAGGATGAAGAGGGCCGGGTCCCGTCCGGTGACAAGGCTCTGGCGGGGGTCCGAGAGCTCGATGAAGGCCTCGTCGAGGAAGAGGATGCCGGACCCTGAAGCGACATGCCGCAGGATGCTCCGCAGCTCGTCACCAGAACGGAGTGTTCCCGTCGGGTTGTTGGGGTTGCAGATGAACCTGACCCGCGCGCGGGCGGGTTCCTCCACCGGGCTGGCCCCCGCGAGGCGCGCCGAGAGCTCGTACTCCCCGAAGGTGGGATGTTCGACATGGAAAGAATCGCCGTCGCAGAGGGCTGCCTGGCAGAAGATACGGATGATCTCCATGGAGCCGTTCCCCACGGCGATCTCTTCGGGGGGACGGTGAAACGTCCTCCCGATCACCTCCCTGAGGGTCTCGTACCGGTCATCGGGGTAGGATGCAAGGGAGGAGGGATCGGGGTCCCAGGGTATCTCCGGCGGGAAGGGGTTCAGGTTCGCGGAGAAGTCCAGGATGGGCCGGCCGTACCTCCTCAGGTGCGAGAGAATGGTGCCTCCATGAACAACCCTCCCGGGAATCTCCCTTTTCATGACATTCCCCTAAACGGGAAGATATTTGAAAATACTGGCTTAAAAGAATTATGAATTGCGGAAGATCTCGGAGGAGAAGGTTTAAATACTCACAGGCAAATCAGTTCTTTATCCGCTTGACGGACAATTGTAGAACATATGTCTGACATAAAGCAGACGTAAAGCTGCTAAATGTCAGAACGTGATGAAAATGGAACGGGTCACCATCCGCTTACCAAAGCAACAGGTGGACATGCTCGAGAAACTCGTCAATGCAGGCGAGTTCCCCACCATCTCCGAGGCCGTGAGATACGCGGTCAGGGAGTTCGTGGAGAAGCATGGAAGCCGGATCATCAAGGAGAGCGACCAGGTTTCATTCAATGTCTGAGAGGTAATGGTATGCAGAGCCTGATAGATGAAGCCGTAAAGAATGCAGAGATCGAGAAGACCGATACTAAGACGACCGAGGCTGATGACTTCATCGGGGCCCCCAGGATCCTCGTGGTCGGGTGCGGCGGTGCAGGGAACAACACCGTCAACCGCCTCTACCACATGGGGATCGTGGGCGCCGAGACCATCGCAGTCAACACCGACAAGCAGCACCTGGACATGATCCAGGCAGGAAAGCGCGTCCTCATCGGCAAGTCCCTGACAAAGGGCCTCGGGGCAGGCGGGTACCCGGACATCGGGAAGCGTGCCGCAGAGATGGCCCGCCCGACTCTCGAGAGCCTGATGGAATCGGCCGACCTTGTCTTCGTGACCGCCGGGATGGGTGGCGGTACCGGGACCGGGGCTGCCCCCGTCATCGCACAGATCGCAAAGGACCAGGGCGCCATCGTCGTGGGCATGGTCTCGTACCCCTTCCAGGTGGAGAAGGCACGCCTCCTCCGCGCCGAGGAAGGCCTCGAGGGGCTCTCGAAGGCAGCCGACTCGGTCATCGTCCTTGACAACAACCGGCTCCTCTCCTATGTCCCCAACCTCCCTATCGGGCAGGCCTTCTCGGTCATGGACCAGCTCATCGCCGAGACCGTCAAGGGGATCTCCGAGACCATCACCGAGCCGTCCCTCATCCAGCTCGACTACGCTGATGTCCGGGCCATCATGTCCAAGGGCGGCGTCGCCGTCATGCTCGTGGGCGAGTCCAAGCAGCAGAACAAGGCGGAGTCCGTGGTCCACGAGTGCCTGAACCACCCGCTCCTTGACATCGACTACCGCGGCGCCACCGGTTCGCTCATCCACATCACCGGCGGGAACGACCTCACCCTGGCCGATGCCGAGGAGATCGCATCGTCGCTCACCTACGAGCTCGACCCCCACGCCGATGTCATCTGGGGCGCCCGGATCCGGAACGAGTTCGAGGGGAAGGTCCGGGTCATGGCGATCATGACCGGCGTCCGTTCGGCCCAGGTCCTCGGGCCCTATGCCGACACCGCGGCCAAGGTCACCCACACGCCCATCCCCAGCCAGACAACCGCTGCGGCACGGGAGCCTGCGCACACCCGCGGGGACCGGAAGAGCGGCGGCCTCATCGATTTCATCTGAAACCGAAACCCACCCTTTTTCACCTTCGAAATCCTTAAGAATCAAAAAAGCGTTAGAATATACAGAACCCTGGTGTAATACCCTTTATTTGAGCGTATTATCGGGGTTGACGTGCAGGAAGGGATCCTCGCACCTCACAGGAACGGGAGTCGAACACATGTACCGCCAGACGAACATCGGAGGGACAGCCACCCCGAAGCCGTCCATGCCGATAACGCTCTTTTCACGGTATACTCCCTGTGCCTGCGAATCTGTGAGGATCACGTCACCGGTCCCTGCGGAGGGGTCGAGAACCGGTACCGACAGTTGAGGAATTGGTCCAGATGTTGAACGATCTCATCGAGAAGAGGAAGAAGACCCTTGCGGAATCCGAGCAGCACAAGAACCGGAGGAACGAGCTGAACGCCCAGGCGAGCAAGTTCGCCGGCGAGCGGAACGCGTTGAACGGCCAGACCCGGGGCTTCGTCGAGGAGGCCCAGCAGAACAAGGAAGCGAGGGACAAGTTCAATACCGAGGTCCAGGCGTTAAAAGAGCAGAGGAACGAGCTGAACAAGAAGGCGAACGAGCTCTTCGAGGAGCTCGAGGTCTACAAGAAGGAGCATGGCAACATCAGGAGCCGGGGCCTGAAGGAGCTCCAGAAGCAGGCCGAGTTCCTGGAGTTCAGGCAGCAGACCGAGGTCTTCACCACCGACAAGGAACGGGAGCTCATCGAGAAGATCAAGCAGATGAAGGATTCCATCAAGGAGCAGGAGGCCGAGCTCGAGCAGAACAAGGAGATCCGGACCAAGCTCACCCAGGCCCGGGAGTTCCGGAAGGAGGCCTCCGACCTCCATGCCAAGGTGACCGAGATGGCCGACCTCGCCCAGAAGCACCACGACTCCATGGTCGAGTGCTACAAGAAGGCGGACAAGTCCCGGGAGGCAGCCGACGAGGTCCACCGCCAGTTCGTCGAGGCCCAGGAGGCGGCCGATGCAGAGCACAAGTTCTTCATCGCCTGCCAGAAGGAGCTCCGTGACTTCGATAAGGTGATCAGCGGCCTCCGGAAGAAGACGGCGAAGGCCAAGGTCACGAAGGAGCAGAAGGCGGTGAGAAAGGAGGCCGAGCGGATCTTCAACCTCTTCCGGGGCGGCGAGAAGCTCACCACCGATGATATCCTCCTCCTCCAGCGTTCAAAACTCATTTAATACCCCCTTTCCATCCCTTTTCCCGAACCGGCCTGCCCAAAGCCTATATAGGTTCCGCGACGATGACTTATGAGAGAATGCAGGAGAAAAAGACCCTGGTCCTGTGCGTCGACCGGGACGATGATATCGGGTACAAGGCACAGATCGCGAGCCCGGTCATCGGGAGGGAGGCGTCCCTCGCCGCAGCCACTGCCCTCGCCCTCGCAGACCCGGAGGACTCCGATGTGAACGCCATCTTCCAGGGGATCCGGATCTACGACGACCTCGTCCGGAGAGGGGAGGAGGTCTCCATCGCCATCCTTGCCGGGGACCATACCGATATGATCCAGGGGGACCGGAAGATCGCGACCGGCCTCGAACAGGTTATCCGGGCGACGGGGACAGCCTCGTGCATCCTCGTCTCCGATGGGGCCGAGGACGAGTTCGTCCTCCCGATCATCCAGTCACGGATCCAGGTGGCCAGCGTCAGAAGGGTGATCGTCTCCCAGATGCCGAACCTGGAATCCTCGTACTATACCATCAAGAAGCTGATCAACGACCCGAAGGTATCCCGGGTCTTCCTTGCGCCCATCGGGCTTGCCATGCTCCTCTACGCTGTGGCAACCCTCCTCGGGTATCCCGAGGGGGCGACGGTCATCGTGCTCGGGGTCGTCGGCTCCTATGTCCTCTTCCGGGTCTTCGGCATCGATGACGTCTTCGGCGCGAGGATCTCATCCCTCCAGTCATCCCTCGAGAAGGGGCGGTTCTCCTTTGTCACCTCCATCCTCGCCATCGTCCTTGCCATCATCGGGATCGTGCTCGGCTCGGCATCCGTCTTTGAGAACTATACCTCCGAGTTCTCGATGGGCATCTTCCTCTATGTCATCTCCTTCCTCTACGGGTCTATCGGGTGGTTCACGGCCTCCGCCCTCATCGTCACCGCTGGCATGGTCATCGATGGCTACATGAACGATCCGGCAGCCCTCCAGAGGGTAATCGTCCTTCCCTTCTTCGTGGGCGCCATCGGTCTCATCACCTACGGGGCGAGCATCTATACCCTCTCGGTCTCGAACCTGCTCACCTTCTCCTACACGCCCAGCCAGGGGTCCCAGCTCATCACCCTTTCGGTGGTCGGGGGACTCCTCGTGGCGCTGATCGGGGTCTATATCCAGTCTGTCATCGGCAGGTGGACACGGGGAAAAATCGGGATGGCCGCGAAATAACCTGCCTTCAGGGCAGATCCCCGAAGTACCCGAAGCCTTTCGGGATGGCACGCGCCCTGGTGAAGGCCACCATATAGCCGGGCGCATTCACCTTCACCAGGGGGAAGGTGACCCCGAAGCTGTGGGGCGGGAACCAGTACGCCCTGTTCCCGTAGTCTTCCGAGGCGCCCTCAATGGTGAAGACGGCATGGGAGGGGCCCACCTCCCCGGCCTTCAGGGAGGGGAAATTGAGGGATCTCTCTACCTTCTTCTGGAGATCGCCCACGCCGAAGAGGAGGATGATCAGGTTCATACCGGGGTCGAGGGTGTAATCCACCTCGACCCTGGCATCTCCGTTGTTGAGCTGGATCCTCACCGCCTCAAAGGACACGTAGCCGATCCTGTTCTCATCGATCGCAAGTGCCGGAAGTACAAGCCCTACGAGAAGGAGTATGAAGAGAACGCGGAGAGGCCAGCGCATGGCCCTTGAGTATCACCCATTCCACCATAAATCATTTACGGTTGCGTTCCTTGGCCTCCGTCGGAGATTCCTGAAGTACTATATAAGAGGATCGTTTTGATCCACAATCAAATTACCCCGGATCGGGAGAAGAGGATGGGAGATCCCCCCCCGTTCCGGGAAAAACATCCCTGATCGGCAATTCAGGCCGAGGAATGAAAGCCCGTCCCTTTTTCACGCCAGGCTGTAGTAGAGGGCGATAAAACCTATGATCACCGCCACGGCGTAGCCGAGGTACGCGAGGAAGAGAAGGGGGCCGGTGATGGTTGTCCGGGAGGCGAAGATGACGAGGGAAGAACCGACGACGAGGGCTGCCACAATGAGCCCGACGAGGACCTTGTCGCTCGACCGGTCCATGATGTGCTGGAGCCGCTGGAGGTCGGCGTCCGCGACCTCGAACTTGATGGCGCCCGTCGAGAAGCGCTTCAGGATGCTGTTCAGGTTCGTGGGCAGCTCGAACATCCCTTCGAGGGCCGTGGTAGCAGACTGGCGCGCCCTCCTCACGAGCTCCCTGCCGGCATAATCCTTCTCTTCGAGCTTTTCCACGTAGGGGCTGACATAAGAGCTGAAACTGAACTCGGGGTCAAGGCTCTTCCCGATGTCGGCCACCATCATGATCACCTTGAGCATGAGCATGAGGGTCATGGGGACCTGCATGTTGTAGCGGCGCATCACTGTGGTCAGTTCCTGGATCACCCGGGAGAAGTTCACATCCTTGAGCTCGAACTCGCTGTAGTCTATGAGGGTGATGAACAGGTCGTCGCGGAGGCTGTCCAGGTGATCCGGCTTCACCCGGACGCCGAGCCGCTCGAGGGACCGGATCATCAGGTCCACGTCGTTCTCGAGGATGGAGAGGAGGAGGTTTATGAAGGTATGCCTTTTTTCGGGCCTGATGATCCCCATGATCCCGAAGTCGAGGAAGACGAGGTCCCCCTTCCGGGTGACGATGAGGTTCCCGGGGTGGGGATCGCCGTGGAAGAACCCGTCCTCGAAGATCTGCTTCATGTATGCATAGAAACCCTTCTTCCCGATCTCCCGGGGAGTGAGCCCGAACGCACGGATCCCCTCTAGGTCGTCGACCCTGACCCCTTCCACGTACTCCATGACGAGGAGCCGTGCGCCCGAGTATTTCCAGTAGATCTTCGGGCACCTGACGCCCGGCATCCCGCGCATGTTATGCCCGAGGCGCTCAGCGTTCTTCCCGTCCCGGACAAAGTCGAGCTCCTTCCGGATCTGGCTCGCGAAGTCCTGGACCATGCCGGTGGGGTTGTAGACCCTGAGGTCGGGGAAGACCGCCTCCACCCGCTTTGCGAGGGATTGGAGGATGACGAGGTCCTTCTCGATGATCTCGGCGATGTGCGGCCGCTGGACCTTCAGGGCGACCTTTGTCCCGTCCCGGAGTTCCCCGCGGTAGACGAGCGCGATGGAGGCTGAGCCGATGGGCTCCTCGTCTATGTGCGAGAAGACA
Source organism: Methanomicrobiales archaeon (assembly GCA_015660865.1). GTDB lineage: Archaea > Halobacteriota > Methanomicrobia > Methanomicrobiales > JACTUA01 > JACTUA01. Next base: position 194,104 of record JACTUA010000006.1, read on the forward strand.
TCCTCGGTGCAGCCGCAGTACTCCTCGAAGATGGGCTTCACCTGGGAGAAGGGGACGGGCGCCACCCGGTCCTGGAGCTTGTGGAGCTCCTCGATGAGCTCCGGCGGGAGGAGCTCGGTCCGGGTGGAGGCGATCTGCCCGAACATGATGAAGGTCGGCCCCAGCTCCTCGATGGCGAGCCGCATGCGCTCGTAGACCGGCCTCTTCTCGGGGAAGTGCTTCTGGAAGAACTTCCACTTCCGGACCCCGGGGACGAGCTCATCGATAGCGATCCCGAAGCCGTACTTCATGAGCACGTCGGGGATGAAAGAGGTTGGGTTTCAACCGTTTCCTCTCTTCTTTGATACAGGTAATTCGATGCTCACGGTTATGGAGGCGATATATATTATTGGGCTCTCGGGGGACTTCCGCCCCCGCTGCGGGCACCCCCCGTCGTGTATAGAGACACATGGTTGGCGGTTTTCTCTGGATGATCTCATGCCCTGCGAAAGGTCCTATCCTCACGGAGGGGGACGCCGCAGCGGCGGGGGCGAGCCGGAGGCGACGCCCCCAGGAGCGTCCGCAAGATGAGGACAAGTTCAAATCAGCCTTCGCCGGATGGAGTTTTCCTTCCCCGCCATGGATAGGGCAGGATGATGAAGAGCGGGATGGCGAGGACCGTGATCAGAAAGAGGGCCCAGAACGCCCCCGCGAGCCCGACGGTGTCTCCTATCTCCCCGATGAGGGCCACGCCGAGGCCCCCGAACCCCATGGAGAGGCCGAGGAGGAGGCCCGAGGCGAGCCCGAGGTTCCCGGGGAGGAGCTCGTGGGCGATGGCGAGGGTCACCGAGAAGCTGGACCAGAGGAAGAAGCCGAAGAGCATCAGGCAGGCGAGGCCAATAAGACCTGGAAGAAGAAGGAACCCGGCGAGGAAGAGGGCGGTTGCGGCCATACCGGCAAGTATGGTCTCCTTCCTGCCCGACCGATCCGAGACAGCTCCCCCCAGGACCTGCCCACCGACCCCGGCGAGGAGCGTGAGGGTGAGGAGGGTATTTGCCGTGAGAAGGTCGAATCCCTGCCCGGCGAGGAAGATGGGTAAGTAGGCGATGGACCCGAAGATCACCATGCCACGGAGGGATGCCCCGGCGACAAGGATGGCGACCGGCTTCCAGACCGCCGGGGGTATCCCAGGCATGGTCCCTGTAACAGCCTCTACAGGGCGCGGCGGACGGGGAGGGAGGAGGACGAGGAGGGCCATGGCGATCGCGAGGGCGGGGAGGAACATGAGGAGGATCCCCCCCTGCCCCAGGACCTCGATGGCGGCCCCCGCGGCGAGGGGCCCGAGGGCGAACCCCAGGTTCCCCCCGACCACGAAGTAGGAGAGGACCCGGCCCCGGTTCACGTCGGTGGACTCGCGGCCCGTCAGGGAGAGGGCCACGGGGTGGAAGGCCGCATGCCCGAGGGCCGCGATGCCACAGAAGAGGAGCATGACCCCGAAACCCGGGGCAACCCCCAGGAGGGAGATGAAGAGGCCGCAGACGAGGATGGAGAGGGATGGCGGGAGTTGCAGTCCCTTCCGGTCGTGAATCCAGCCGATGCCGGGCTGGGCAAGGGAGGATACGGCATTATACACCGTGACCAGGAGGCCGGCCGCGAGGTACGAGTACCCGAACCGGAGGATGAGAAGAGAGATGATCGCGGGAAGTGCGGGGCCGTAGAGATCGGTGACAAGGTGGGCGACGGAGAGGCCCGCGACGGTGCGGGTGGACACCGGCATGGGACTACCGCCTCCTGATCCTCAGGATCTCGACCTCGATCTCGACCACATCATGCCGGTGGAAAGCGAAGGTTCTCTTCAGGGGGAAGATCCCCCCGACGGCAAACTCGATCTCTGCCCTGCCTGCCGTGTACGCCTCCAGGAATGGAATGGACCCTGAGTTGAAGATCCCGTACACGACCGGTGCAAGGGCGAGGGCAGCATCCACGAAGGGCCGGTCTGCATGGGGATCCTGGGCGCCGAAGGGGGGATTCATGATCACCGTGTCAAATGTTCCCAGCCCGTCGATCAGGCTGCGATCCCGCACATCACCCTGCACGAGATCTATCGCTGCCTCAAAGCGGGCAGCGTTCCTTCGGGCAACCGCGAGGGCCCCGGGATCCAGCTCAACCCCGACCACCCTCCCTGAACCGAGGAGGGCTGCCCCGCAGGCGAGGACCCCGGTCCCGCACCCGAGGTCGCAGACAGCCTTCCCTTCAATATCCCCGAGGAGGTGTGCATGGTGGAGGAGCCGGGCAGCAAGGATCGCCGGGGTACTATACTGTTCGATGCGGGGATCCGGCCTCCCGAACCCCTCCAGCCCTTCGAGGGCTATCTCGAGGGTCCGGAGCTTCATCTCACTCCCACTCGTCTATGGCATACTCTTCCCATGCCCGGGCCCCGCAGAGGATCTCGAATTCCTGGGGCGACAGGAAAGGCACGGGGTACCTCACCTGGTCATCGTACGCGAGGCGGGGGCAGGCGGTGTTCACGTAGCAGTCGAAACCGAGGTTCAGGAGCTCCTCGGGGGAGACCTCGCATATCACGACGATGACAGCCTTCTCCGATAGGGCAACGAGCCGGCGGGCGAGGGCGAGGCGCTGCTGGCCGCTCTTGGTCGAGAGGATGACCCCGATCCGGTCCGCTTCCTTCGCCTTCTCGATGAGGGCAAAACGCCGCCGCTTCAGCCTCTCGGCAGTCACCCGGCTGGCCGTCCCGAGATACGGGTCGAGGGCGACCACCCTCACCCCGGTCGCGAGCTGGATCCCTTCAGGATGGAAGAGGCCAGTCCCGACGTAGAGAATTTCACTGCATCCGGTCTCCCTTGCCCCCGAGAAGGAGCAGCCGAGGACCTGCCCGGGATACCTCGCCCGGCCGGAACCCCCGGATATAACAGCTTCAACCCCCCGATCCCTGAGGAACTCCACCATTCGGGGGATGAGATGAAGGTGCTGGGAGGTGGTGACAAGGCCGATCCGTTTCCCTGAAAGGAGGGGGATCGCCTCTTCCAGGACCTCCACGGGAAAGTCCATGGGATAGAGGTCATAGAGGATACCGGGCCGGTCATCGACGGGGGCATGTCCCACGTGTACCAGTACATCGGCGAGGGCGAGGGCGGGGAGGGGGAGGTCGCAGGCACCATAGCAGGGATCCCCGCTCACGATGACCTCGAAGCCTGCCTCCCGGAGGCCGAGGGCGAGCTCCGGGGCCCTCCTTTTAAGCCCCTCCGGGAACTGGAGGGCGACACTCTTCGCACCCCGCTCCCTGAGATCCCTGATCAGCCTAGAGAGATCTTCCAATGATATGCACCCGGGAGTTGACGACCTCGATATCGACGAGGGACTTGAAGGGCCTCCCCACATCGGCCCTCCCGCGACGGATGGCGACGCAGATATCCACGATATCGGCGCCGGTGTACTCCAGGGCCTGGATGAGGGCCCGCATGGTGCCGCCGGTGCTCACCACGTCGTCCACGATGACGACGCGGTCACCCCGTGCAACGCCGTTCAAGTAGAGCTCGCCCTTCGAGTAGCCGGTGGTCTGGTGGACCGCCACCTCTCCGGGGAGCTCGTACTTCCGCTTCCGCACGATGGTGAAGGGGATGTCGGTCATCAGGGAGAGGGTCGTCCCGATATGGATCCCCATCGCCTCTGCGACCACGAAGAGCTTGACGTCCTGGAGGTCCAGGACCTTCACCATGGCCGTGCACACGTCCCGGAGGAGGGCCGGTTCCACCCGCGGTACCCCGTCGGTGATGGGATGGATGAAGTAGTCGTAGTCCCCCCTCTTCACGATGGGGCACTTTTCAAGAGATTCAACGAGTCTTTCAAGCATGGATCTCACCCATGGCGCTGATGAAGGCCTCCACCTGGTCCCGGCTCACGTGGGGCATGCAGACGATCCTGAGATGCCCTTTTCTGGTCCGGGAGATCTGCCACCCGGGTGGGGTCCTGTCACAGGTGAAGGTCGCAACGTTCACGTCCGGGGTCACGGCCCTCTCTAACCCGAAGGTCTCGAGCCCGGCGATGAGCCTCGCCGTGTTGGCCATGCACCCCTGCACGATCGAGCGCATTCCTTCCCTCCCGAGGAACTCGAGTACCGCAAAGGCCCCGGCAACCGGCCCCCCGGGCCGGGTCCCGGTGAGGGTATACTCCTTCTTCACGGTGAGGTACGGGGTGGCCACCGAGAGGGGCGAGAGCATCCCCTCATCCCGGACAAGGAGCGCACCTGCGGGTATCGGGGACATGCCCATCTTGTGGGGGTCCACCGAGATCGAACAGACCCCCGGGAGGGCGAAGTCGAAGGGGATGGGCTCCTCGAGGAACGGCACGACCAGGCCTCCGAACGCGGCATCGACGTGGAAGAAGACCCCGCGGTCGACCGCGATATCAGAGAGGATCCTGATAGGGTCCACCATCCCGTACTCGGTGGTCCCCGCTATCCCGACCAGGCATGTGGTGTTCCTGTCGACCTGCTCCTCTGCCGCCTCTGCATCCATTCTGAAATTTCTGTCCAGGGGTACGGGGCGGATCTCGATCGAGAGGAGATCGCAGGCCTTCTCGAAGGAGAAGTGGGCCGACTCGGGAACGACCACGTTGGGATCCTGCACTCCCGCGAGCCCGCGTGCCATCCGGAGGACCTGGATGTTGGACTCGGTCCCCCCCGAGGTGGCATACCCACACGCCCCGGGGTGATGGAGGAGGTCCCCCAGGCTCTCGATCAGGAGGCGCTCGATACCGGCCGTGCCAGGGAAGAGGCCCGGATCTCCCAGGTTTGTCCCTGCGAACATGGCCTCAGCCTCGACAGCAACCGGGTGGGGGCGGGTGCACATGGAGGAGAGGATCCTCCCGTACTCCAGGTCCTCCCCCCGTCTGCGGGCGAGGAAGGAGAAGAGCTCCTCCCTACTGCGCCCCTTCTCGCGCATGGACCCTTCTTGCCGCCTCGAGGATCATCCGCTGCTCGGTGCGGGCCACCCGGTCCCGGATCTTGGCCACAGCATCGATATTCGCCGAGAGGCTCGAGATCCCGTGCTCCACGAGCCACTCGGCCATCTCCGGGTCTGACCCTGCCTGGCCGCAGATGGAGCATTCCACCCCGTAGTCGCGGCAGACCTGGATGGTCTCGTCGATTATCCTCAGGACCGCGGGGTGCTTGGGCTTGTACATTGTTGCAACATTCTCGTTATTCCGGTCGACCGCGATGGTGTACTGGACCAGGTCGTTCGTGCCAAAGGAGGCGAACCGAATCCCCGCTTTGATGAAGTCCTCGATGAGGATTGCGCTCGCGGGGATCTCCACCATGATGCCGAGGGTGACGTTCTCCACGTCGACCCCCCACCCCTGCATCATCCTTTTCGCTTGGATGAACTCATCGGGGTGCGAGACCATGGGGAACATCATCCCCAGGTTGCTGTATCCGGCCTGCCAGAGGCGTTTGAAGGCCTCTACCTGGAGCCGGAACTGCTCCGGGCTCTGGAGATCCCGCCGGATCCCGCGCCAGCCCAGCATGGGGTTGTGCTCGTGGGGCTCGTCCTCCCCCCCGGCCATGTTCCTGAACTCGTCGGTGGGAGCATCCAGGGTCCGGACCCAGACGGGCTTCCCGGGGAAGGCATCGAGGACGATCCGGATCCCTCCGGCGAGCTCGTCGATGAACTCCTCCTCCTTCCTGTTCCGGATATACCACATGGGGGTCTTGTTCAGCCCCAGGATGAGGTGCTCGATCCGCAGCAGGCCCACCCCGTCAGCACCCGTCGCCGCGGCACGGGCAGCAGCCTCGGGGAGGGAGACATTCACCTTCACCGAGGTCGCGGTGATGAGGGGAGCTGCCGCGACAGCTGCGATTGCCTTCTCCTTCTGGGGTGGGGCCTCCGTCCTTCCTTCATAGACAAGGCCCTTCTCCCCGTCCACGGTCACGAGCTGGCCCTGGTGGAGGACCAGCGTTGCCTTCTTTGTCCCGACAACCGCGGGGGTCCCGAGCTCCCGGGAGACGATGGCCGCATGGCAGGTCATCCCCCCCTCGTCGGTGACGATGGCTGCCACCTTCCGCATGGCTGGGACCATATCCGGGTTCGTCATCTTGGCGACGAGGATATCGCCTTCCTTCACGCTCCCCACATCCTTGTTGTCACGGACGATGGCGACCCTTCCGGAGCCTATCCCGGGCGATGCCCCCTGCCCCTCGACGAGGACCTTCCCCGCGGTGGCGGCGGCGGGTTTCTCCTGGACCGGGGCCCTGATGGTGGTGATGGGCCGGGACTGGAGGATATAGAAGTCCTTCCCCGAGATGGCCCATTCCAGGTCCTGGGGCACTCCGTAGTGCCCCTGGGCGATCTCCCCGAAGTTCGCGAGCTCCTTCACCTCGGCATCCGAGAGCACGGGAGCCTTCTGCAGGTTGGCGGGAACCTCGATGGTCTTTGTCCCCTTCCTCCCGTCAGGGATCACCATCTCGAGCTTCCCGGAGATGAGCCTGTCCACCACCTGCCCGGACCTGTGGTCAAAGACATATTTGTCCGGTGATACCGAGCCCGATACCACCGCCTCCCCGAGGCCCCAGGATCCCTCGATGATGGTCAGGGGTTCACCGGTGACCGGGTGCGAGGTGAACATCACCCCTGCCTTCTTTGCGTCCACGAGCTCCTGGACCACCACGGCGATGTTCACGCTCCTGTCGTCGAAGCCCTGCTTCGCCCGGTAGTAGATGGCCCGGGCCCCGTAGAGGGATGCCCAGCACCGCTGGACCGAGAGGATGAGATCGCCGTTCCCCTGGATGTTCAGGTAGGTCTCCTGCTGCCCTGCAAAGGAGGCATCAGGAAGATCCTCCGCCGTCGCGCTCGACCGGACCGCGACGACCGGATCGCTCCCGAGGGCGGCGTATGCATCCCGGATCTTCCTCTGGAGGTGCTGCGGGATCGCTACCGAGAGGACGAGCTCCTTCGCCCTCTTCGAGGCCTCCTCGAGAGCCGCATTATCCTCGACGTTCAGGTTCGAGAGGCCTGCAAAGAGCCGGTCCTCGATACCGGTCTCCCCCAGGAATCTCCTGAAGGCCTGGGCGGTCACCACAAAGGCCCGGGGGACCGGGAGGCCGATGCCGAACATCTCTCCCAGGGATGCCCCCTTGCCTCCGACGGAAGAGATGTCCTCTTTCTTTATCTCCTCAAGGGTAAGGATTTCAGGGACCTTCTTCATGGCCAGTACCCCACGTAACGGGTTCTGATACGAGCTTGCATTCCTGACAGATAAAGGATGACTGTTATACCCCGGGCAACAGTGGCACCCCCCCTGCTCCTCCCCTGGATGTCAGGACGTCTTCCGAGCAAGGATTTCCCTCTCGTTAGATCTGGGGAACGGGCAGGGCAGGATCCGGCCCATCCCTGTTTGGAAAACATGAATAGGATCCGGAACAATGTGAGATGGGTGTGCTGTGAAGTGGAACGTGCTCGTGAGCGATCCCCTTGCCGACGAAGGCCTCTCCATCCTCAGGGAACACTGCGATGTGGACGTCCGCACCGATCTCCCCGAGGATGAACTCGTCCGGATCATCGGGGACTACGATGCCCTGGTCGTCCGGAGCGGTACGACGGTCACCGCCCGGATCATCGATGCAGGAAAGAGGCTGAAGATCATCGGCAGGGCGGGTGTCGGCGTGGACAACATCGACGTCGAGGCGGCAACCCGAAGGGGGATCCCCGTGGTGAACTCCCCCGAGGGAAACACCCTCGCAGCCACCGAGCACACCATGGCCATGATGCTCGCCCTTGCACGGAACATACCCCAGGCCGACGCATCCCTCAAGCAGAAGCAGTGGAAGCGCTCGAAGTTCATGGGGGTCGAGCTGAACGGGAAGACCCTCGGGATCGTCGGGCTCGGCCGTATCGGGCGCGAGATCGCAAAGAGGGCGAACGCGATGGATATGAGGTGCATCGCCTATGACCCCTTCCTCACCAAGGAGCGGGCGGCCCAGATGGGGGTCGAGCTCATGGCTCTCGACGACGTTCTCCGCGAGGCCGACGTGATCACCGTCCACACCCCCCTGACACCCGAGACCACCCATCTCATCAATGACGCGAAGTTCGCGATCATGAAGAAGGGTGTGCGGGTCATCAACTGTGCCCGGGGCGGGATCATCGACGAGAAGGCCCTGTATTCCGCCCTGAAGGCCGGGAAGGTCGCCGGTGCCGCCCTCGACGTCTTCGAGGACGAACCGCCCCTGAAATCTCCTCTCCTCGACCTCGAGAACGTGATCGTGACTCCCCACCTGGGGGCGAGCACCGTCGAGGCGCAGCTGAACGTGGCGGTCTCGGTCGCGAACCAGGTCGTAGGACTCTTCAGGGGAGAGCAGCCGAAGTACGCGGTGAATGCCCCCATGGTCCCGGCAGAGTATGCCGAAAGGATGGAGCCCTTCGCGGTCCTCACCGAAAAGATGGGCCGGTTCCTCATCCAGCTCGTCGAGGGGAGGCTTGAGTCCCTGGAGATCACCTACGGGGGAGAGCTCTCGTCCCTGGGGCCGAACACCCGGTTCCTCACCCGGATCGCCCTGAAGGGCCTCATGGACCCCATCCTGCAGGTACCGGTAAATATCATCAACGCGGAGGTGATCGCAAAGGAGCGGGGGATCATGATCCGGGAGACCCTCACCGACGATGCAGCCGGCTTCCGGAACCTGATCACCATCCGGGTGAAGACCGACCGGATGGAAGAGACGACGGCCGGCACCGTCTTCACCCGGGACCGGATCCGGATCGTCTCCATCGGGGGCTATACCATGGACATGATCCCTGAGGGGTTCGTCATCGTCTCCCGGCACCTGGACAAGCCCGGCGTCATTGGCCGTGCCTCCACCATCCTCGGCGAGGCAAAGATCAATATCGCCGGCATGCAGGTAGGGAGGATCAAGCAGGGGGAGGAGGCCATCATGGTCCTGAACGTCGACTCCGAGGTACCGCCCCCCGTAATGGATGAGATCCGGGAAAAGGTCGGGATCTTCACCGCCAAGTTCGCGAAGATTTAGGGCGGAAAGAGGGGCAGGACGCCGAATTCCCGCTCCCTTCCATACTCTTTTATATCGGGGCCGAACCAATAGTAAAGTCGTCTCTTTGGGCTCGTGGTCTAGTCGGCTATGACGTCGCCTTGACATGGCGGAGATCCTGAGTTCGAATCTCAGCGGGCCCATACCATTTTTTCTCCTTTCCGGTATCCGTGTTCACTTCCGTGTTCACGTCCGTGCTCTCAAAAGATCTCCATCTCCGGAACCCTTTTATATCGTCTCTGCAAAGGGGAGCATTAGGCCAGAAGGAGTGGTGATCTGTGGCTCAGAAGGTTCCTGTCGAGACCAAGTTCCTGAAGGAAGTGATCCGGGATCTCTCCTGCGAAGACCCTGAGGCGAGAAGGAACGCCCTCGATGCGGTCATGACATTCGCCTGGTACCCGGGGTGGAAGCCGGTGGAGTTCATCGCACTCGGGGGGCTCCCGGCGCTCGTCGGGAGGCTCGCGGAGGAGGACGAGAAGAGCAGGGTACAGGCGGTGGAGGCCGTGGAACGGTTCGCCGAGCTGGGGGCGTCCTCCGAGCTTGTGAAAGAAGGAGCTCTCCCGCTTTTAGAGCGGATGGCGGCGGGCGACAGATATGAACCGCTGCGGATGATTGCCGGAAGGGCGATCGCCAGGATCAGAGGCCAGAGATAAGGTGGTCGCGGGCAGGCAGAAAGCCCACATCCGGCCGGCCCTTTCCGCAATTACTTGGCGGATCGGCTCTTTATTTCCTCCAGGTCTCGAAATCTTCCTCAACGGAGGCCGGTATCGATATGGATCTCGAGGCGGACCTGTTCTCCCGGCCTGATCTCCACCGTCTTCGGGACGTCCGGGCTCCTGTCGATACCGATCCTGTTGATGTCCACGGTGTATGTCCCCGGCGCGAGGGAGGTCACGAAGGAACCCGTCGTGTCCAGGTCAAGAACCTTCCCAGGCAAAGGTGATCCCACCGCTGTGACGACGATCTTTCGCGCCTCGTAGGCCTCCGCGAGCACATCGGGGGAGACCTGGCAAGGCTCCACGGGACAGAGCGGACCTATGGTCACTGTGCCCTCGAGGTATCCCGAATCCTGACCCGTCTTTTCCAGGAGGCTGAAGGCGATGATGGGACCTGCAAGCACCACCAGGGCTGCAACTGCAATGGCGAGGTCCCGCCGGGTCAGGGGCATGAGGAGACGTTTGCTCCCCTGTCCTGAAAAATGTTGGGGATCGGACTCGCGTGCGGATGCGGGGCATTCTTAAACCTTCAAATTGTATTTTAAAAGAAACAAACAAAAATGTTTATATAACAAATTGTAACATATACCTTACATGGTGCGGGCCCATCACCGTGATGGCCACACCAGGAATATAAGGGAGCACATACATGGACACCCAGAGATTCGTGGCTGGTCCCCTATCGATCCTCTGCATCATCGGGCTGGTCATGGGAACAGCCAGCGCCGCGGTCATCACATCCACCGATACAGGTACAGGAGCTGCCCATCACCACCTGTCACCCGATGCCATCATCAGCGCCCTTGAACAGAAGGGAGTGGACGTGAGCGGGGTGAAGACCGCCCTCCAGAACGGAGATGAGGCCGCGGTGAAGGCGTGGCTGGAGAACTACTTCCAGACCCACAAGCCTGAGATAGCACAAGGTTCCGGTCGCCAGCGTTTTGATCTGACCAATGCCAACCAGCAACAGGAGACCATCACAAAACTCGAAGAGAGAGGAGTTGATGTAACCGAAGTGAAGGCTGACCTCCAGAAAGGGGACACGGCTGCAGTGAAGGCATGGCTGGAGAACTACTTCCAGACCCACAGGCCTGATACAGCTGGGAAGAACGGGAACGAGAGGCTCCAGCTCATCGTCAGCAACCTGGAAAAGAAGGGGGTTGACGTGAGTACGGTGAAGACCGATCTCCAGAACGGGGATATCACCTCAGTGCAAACATGGCTCAAATCCTACTTTGATGCCCATAAGGGAGAGATGCCTCGCGGTCACCACACCGGGCATGCCCAGGCTGTAAGCCAGATCGGAACCAACCAGTAACCCTCCAGGATAATACCCTCCATTCAATCTTCCTTTTTTGGAGCCCGCAGGGATGGGCATGTTCTGGATAAGAGATACCCCGGTTGAATTGCCACCCTCTTCCGGAATCCTGCAATCAGCTTTTAATTCCTAGAAAGCCAGGAGAAAACTCCTCGGGATCAAGGTCTCCTGCGAGACGCTTCCACCAGTCTCCTCATACCATCTCCGGTGAACTCGAAGGAACAGTTCCCATCGGGGAACTCCTCCAGCTTCTCCATCCCCAGCCTCTCGAAGAACCCCTTTGCACCCTTCTCGGCGGTGAGATGGATCTTCAGGTTCCCCTGAATGGCGAGCTCCGCAACCGCAGCCATGAGCCTCGTACCGATGCCGCAGCGGTGGATCTTCATCCCGATGTAATCGATACGGATGGTGGCTGGATCCGGAAGGGTATAGGAGAGGCTCCCGAGGAATTCCCCCCACCGTGACCTGGCGATCAGGAGATGGTTCTTCTCATCCTCGATGGCTTCCTTTGCCCGGACAAGGCCGGGATCCACCTCTTCTCCGCGACGCCTGATCTCCGCGATAGTCCGGTCGATCTCACGGGAGAAGCTCACACGCTCAGCTCCATCCCTCCTCGAGGCAGGGATCATGATGATCCGTATCCCCTTCGCCTTCACGCACCGCCGGCTCTTTCTGCCATTCTCCGTCGAACCGGGCACCGAAGACACGAGCACCACCTCCCTCCCTGAAGTTCATTTTCGCGGGGAGGTCCTTTCCATTATCGACGTCTCCTGCTTAAAGATACTATGTTATAGATATCTTCTCATGGGATTCTAGGGGCGATTCCTTCAAATTATCGTTAGTTTGTCATTATGAGAAATATTTATAAACAACTCCACTTTTTATATTTAAGCCTTCTCCATAGGTGGGTTATCCCGTCCGGGAAGGTGCCCGGGAATTGTGGAGGATCCTGGATGGTCTGTGTGCATGGGGTGAACCCTTACTCATCTCCTCTATTGTCTGGCCCTTTATATACTCGGACTTTATGACTTTTAGAAGTTCTTCTAAATCGCATAATCTCCGAGAGATGATGGCTTTGTCCTTCCCCACAGCCTCCCCGATCTCCTCCTGGGTCCAGCCGAGGATATCCACCTTACTATGTCGAACCCTTTTGAGATTCACCCCGTTTTCTTTATCATGCCGCCGGCCTATCATCTCATGCCCAGGACCTGTCCTGGACGGTGGCGCCCTCCCTAACAGGGGAGGAGAGGAACGTCAGGAAAGAACATGGAACCATTCGAGAACCTATTCCAAGAACAAGAACATGTCATTCTCATCTACGTCGGGGACGAGGAGGAGGGTCCTCTCTCCCCCGAGGATATGCTCTGGCTCGAGGCGTCGATTGATGTGAGCCGGAACCTGATCTAACCTCTATTTTTGAAGCCGGGCGAACCGGGGATGATATCACGCCCGATTCCCACATGGCGAGTGAAAGATGATTTCAGGAGCGGGTCGTCTCGCAGGGCCTCACGCAGCGGGATCTTCGCGGTCCTCACGCCCGGCGGGGCCTGGCCGTTCGGCGGCACGAATACCATCATGGAAGATCCGTTCCCCGGTTACCGCTTCCCCTTCTTCCCGGCGGGGCGGCTGCCGATGATGGTCGCGTGTGCATTCACCAGCACGTTCCCGATCGCGTGCTCGCCGTGCTTATGCCCCGTTAGGGTCTGCTGGGGATGATGTCTGTACGTGGTCTTCACCTCCCTTTTACTTCGTGCTGTTCTCTTGTGCCTGCGCTTCTCGCCATGCCTGGAGGAGGTCCTTGTGAAGGACGAGGGAGCGCCTATAAAACCCCTCGAGGTGGGCCGTGGTGGTGTGCCCGGGAAACACGGCCTTCATCATGAGAACCGAGTCGAAGATTGCCTGGAGATCCCCAACGATGCCGAGCTCCTCCCGGGTAAACTGATGGGCTGGGTCCATGATCAGATCCCCCTCGGCTTCCTCCTTCCCTTCTTCCCTCCGAAGGGGTTCTCCCACCCGCTGCCAAATGTCTTCCAGTAGCTCGCTGGGAAGATGGTCGCCGGCGGCCTCCCGCTGGTGCTCCCTGCTGGGACTATAAATCTCATCCCCCTCTGCGAGGTCCTGATAGACCGGATCACGGCGGCCGGGACGAATGTGCCCTCAGCCCTGGTGAGGTGGTAGGTCTCGACGCGGCGGGCTGGCTCCTTCCTCTTGAGCCCGAGGAACACCATGGGATCGACGATGGGATGGATGATAGTTCCGTACCCCACGACGGCCCCAGATTTTCTCTTGATCTTCCATGGCTGCGACCCGGGGAGGAGGAGGGAAGGCGGCGGGCTCGGGGGCGATGGAGTCCACCCGTAGCTGCCACCGTAGGAGCCTTCCTCACCATAGGACCCGCCGGATCCATACGAGCCCCCGGATCTGCCGGATGAACCGGACCCGCTGCCCGAAGATCCGTACCCCTCGCTCTTGTAGAGGATAGAGGACCGGAGGAGGGAGGAACTGTTCAGGAGGCTCGAAAGGTCCTGGTAGCTCGGCGAGGAGGATCCCCCAAGGGAGGACGCCCCTCCTAGGGACGCCATGGAGGAGAGCCCCGACCTGGACGAGGCTGCCGCCCTTGAGGACTTCTCCTTCAGGTAGCCGGTCAGGACCTCACTACCAACGTACGCAGCGAGCGAGGACTCCGGCTTCGGGGCGTATGAGGTAGGCGTACCGAATCCTGGCGGGTCGAGGGCCTGGGCCATCACGCTCCCCGCCCTGTCCGCAGCTGAGGCACCGGCCGGGGTGTTCGGAGAGGAGCTGCCACCGGAATAAATATCATTTACCGGCACCCATATCTTTGTATATGATGGCCCGACTCGGACGGAAGATTCGGCGAAAGATGCACCGGGCATGGGACGCGATGCTCCACCCGAAGCGGACGTTCTTCCGGTTCCTCCGGGGAGAGATAATCGCACATTACCAGGACTACGGGAATGGGCACCGGGTACTATTTCTTCCTCAGGTGGAGGAGAAAATGCCCGAAGGTAAGACGATATCGCGGCCTGCTCACTGGATCCGGTTTGTTTTTGAGCGAGCGAGGTAATCTCTGCGGTCGCCCCGAGGGATGGGACATTTACTAACGGGGAGCCCCTATAATAGGAAGCCCCGCCAGCCTCTGCTTCGGTAGAGACTACCGTTTCCGGTATTGGAGTGCCTTTGTAAATCGGCAGACGCATCGGGAAGAGAGTGCGCCCGCCGATCTTGATGCCCCCAATTTCAGTATAATATCCCGTCGGCTCAGATCGTATCTCCCCACCGAGAACTGCTTCATACTCGGGCTTAGTCATCGGAAGCCTCGCCACGCCGGTCCCCGCCTGTTCGGAGCTCTGAATGAACTCGGTCATCTGGTCGTACGTGCCGACGCCCCGGGGGAAGGGCTCGACACCTGTTAGATCAGTCACAATCGCAGACGGCCTTCTGATGAGGGAGAACCCTATTCCCTCTGGTGCTTGCCCACCGACCTTCGAGAAATAGCTCTGGAGAGTCGAGGCCCCGTACATCGCATCGATCTCCGATGAACCGCCGGTTGTCGGAACTTTGCCTACGTGGGTTCCTTCCCATGCTGTCCACATCTTCAGACCTTCAGTAGATCTCGGGATCCGTGCGCTCTCTGGCACGTAGGGCGGCTTCTCCCCTGGTGTCAAGGACATTTCCCGCGGGGTGGGAATGTGGGTCCCCTCCTCGAAGGATGCCTGAAGATCTGAGACGCTCATCCCGGGCGGCCCCTTCGCGTACCCCAACTCCGGCCCGTATCCGATCTTCTCGATCGGGATTTTCCCCTCCCCCCCGGCCGCCGTCCATGCGTTCACCGTCGCCCGGTTCACCGCGAACTCTGCCCCGCCCCTTAGGAGCTCGAACCCGGCATAGAACCCGACGAGCTGGGCGGCCATCTTTGCTGGGTCGGTCCGGAAGCCCTGGACGATCTGCGAGCCCTGCACACCGATCAGGCCGACCGCCGCGGCGGGGTTCGTGGCGGCCGTCTCGGTTAATTTCACAGCTGCGCCCGGGATCATCCCCACGAACTCGGACCCGAGCCCGGGGACCCCCACGAAGCCAACGGATCCCCGTGCCGACCACTTCCACGCGGCCGTCGCCGCCCCAAGTGGTCCCGGTGCGTTCTCGTTGACTTTCCCCGTGTTGAAGGGGCCCATCACGTAGCTCTCGTATGGCTTTGATATGTTGGTGTTCCACCAGTCCGCCGGGCCGTGGAAGGTGTCGTACCATCCGCTCGTGAAACCGTGGACCTCATCGCTTAGCTTCGGCACCTTTACCCCGAGGTCCCGGGCCGTCTTGCTGTATCCCGTCCACTCGCCGAACTGCTTTCCCGCCGCGTTGACGGAGGCGAGCCCCGGGATATCCGACCAGTCGTAGGAGGCGCCGGGCTGCGCGATCGGGACCTGGGTGATCTTCGTGTTGATCTGCCCGGTTGTCTTATCGACCGTGGTGGTCGTGGTCGTCGCCACCTGGTAGCCCGGGAGTTCGGGCTTGAACCCTATGGCCTCTCCGAACCACTTCCCCGCTCCGTAGATAGCAGAGAGCCCCGGCGTGTTCTTGAAGAAATCGTTTGCGTCCAGGAGGCTCTGCGGGATCACCGTGGTCTTCACCGTAGAGGAGGTCAGCTTCGTGGTGCTGATGTCCAGAACACTCTGCGGGATGACGATGTTCTGGATCTCGGTGTGAGCCCGAGCGATGTCCGTCGCCGGGTTGAAGGCCGGGATCTTATATGCCTGGCTCGCCGAGGCTACCTCCCGACCGTTCCGCTCGATGATGAGGCCCCCGGTCGGGGTGAGCGCATACCACTCCTGCCCCCTCACCGCTGCGCCAGGGCTGAACCATCCGGTATTCATCCAGGTCTGATGTTCCCTCGTGGCGGCCTCCGGGCTCCATCCATACCGGATCAGGGTGGCGATATCGGGGACCCCGTACCCTCCCTCAACATAGCCGGGTATCCCCTTCGCTGCCGAGGTGGCCCAGGACTGTTGTCCCGGGGATCCCCCGAACTTCGAGGTCCACTGTGATCCGGAGAGGTTGATATCCTGCGTCTTCGGGCCTACCACCACGGGCTTCCCGACGATCGCGCCGGTGCTCTTCAGGTATTCGACCTGTGCGGGGTAGATGATGTTCTTATACCCGGCCTGCGCCGCGAGGGCCGTCCAGGAGGACATGTTCCCCTCGTACGCCGGGTACTTCTGGAACTCCTTCGCCATCTCCTCGCCCCATGCGTAGGTCCCGTACGCCGGCCCTGTGGGCATCGTGGTCGGGGGCTTCGTTGTATCGATCGTGGTCCCCTTCGCGGTTGTCGTCCCGGTAGGGGTTCCCTTCAGGACCCCGAGGATGGCGGCGGGAGGGGTCGGCGGGGTTGCCCCGGGTTTGAGTGAACCTGTCGGCTGTCCGGTGGATCCGCTGTCCTGCCCGGCGAGTGCTGCGGCGTTGCTCCCGTGGGTTGATGCCCAGAGGGCTGCCCACTGCTCAGCGAGGGAGGGTGGGTTCGATCCGTACGCATTCGGGAGATCCGGCATCGCCTTCCCGATAGGCAGACCCCCTCTCGCCGCCACTGTCGCGGCGTCCGCTGCTTTTGCGGCCTTTTCCGCCGCCGCCCTCGCTGCATCGAGCGCCGCCTGTTTCTTGGATCCGGTCAGTTCATCAGGAGAGTGTTCCGGGGCGCTGAAGGCGCCGCCGGGCTCTCCCGCGTCAGACGGTGGCGCGGTCGAGCTGCGGGCGTTAGAACTCGAACTCGTGGATTTTCCAGTTCCCGATCCTGATGGCTGCGACATTTACCTCATCTCCCTGCGAGGAAATATGAACCGCACGCATAAAATACTTTGTACGGGATTCACAACACTTATCTCCTTCCTTTTCCACGTCTGACCCCGAGCATCGCGTTAATACTCCGGTCAGAGAACCGGGCGCGTGGGATCCCAAAGGATGGCGTCTCCCTTCGTGGAGGTGCGCGGGGTGCCGGGACCGGGACGGCCTGGGGGACCATCACGGGGTACGGCCTGGAGACCGTCCTGACCGGGGCGTTTCGGACCCCCATCACCCGGCCCTGGCCGGTCGGGTAGGTGGGTGCTGCTGGAGGTGTGGCCGCCGCCGGCTTCTCCCGCTCCGGCTCCTCGTGGAGTGGGAGCGGTTTGTGCTCGCTGGCCCGTGGCTGGAGAGTCTGCGAGGCCCTGAACTTCCCTTCGCACTTCGTCCTCACCCGGCTATCGGTGGGCCGGTTCCCACCTCCACCCGCGCCGTTGATCGCCGCCGCCTCCGAGAGGCACTTCTCCCCATTGAACCGGCAACCGGCGCACCAGGGCGGCATCGGTGGGCTGTGGTGGCCGGAGCCCTTGGCCGTGCAGATCACCCCGTTGGGGCTTGGCTGCCTGCCAGTTCCCGGGCCAGTTCTTCCCGCGCCTTCTTTACAGCCGCGATATCCTTGAGGTCAAGGCCCGAGGCCGGGACCCCCGGGCGGTTCGGATCGTCCCTCGCGCGCATTCGTGCGATGGCCTCCTCCTCGCTCAGCTCTGGGGTAACGATGTCGGGGAGCTTCTCAGGGAGTGGCACCGGGGATCCCTCCTTCCGGTGAAGGCCGATCAGTTCCCATATTACCTTCTCATAGGAGGTGCACCGCAGCACCCACTTTAGCTCCGTGAGCTCCTCGCGGAGCTTCGGGCTGATTGCGATGTCCACCAGGGTTCTCTCTTTCTCTTCCATATACGCGTATATGGTGCCCCTGTAATATATATAGATTCACATTCGGCACTATAGTTTATGTATATCCCCCACCATTTCCCAATAGTTACAGGAAAAAATATACCCCCCGCCCCCCTTTCCCTTGAGTGAATCAATACGCGAGGATGGGGACTGTGTGAGTGGTGTGGTTCGGCCTCGAATGGCTGTATATAGTATCATTCTATGCACTTGGATCAAAGAGGACCAAAGGATACAAACGGGGCAGAATGAGCTCGGAATGGATCCGATGTGGGTGGTTTCGGGTCGTTCCTCCTGGATGATCAGCATGAAAAGAGGCACGCGCAAATTATTTTGCGGCATAACAGACCAATATAAAGAGGTCTTTCCTGAAATTCAAGGAATGGCGACAGATGCGGTCTTGGAATTCGGAAAGAAAGCCCATAAACCATTTGTTGAAAAAGCCATTCCCCGGTTGAGAAAACAAGGTGGGAACAATCATCGAATAACAAAGAAAGAAGTGACTGCGGTATTCGAGGAAATCCAGGATGAGGAGCTCATGGCTCCACCAGATAAGGAAGAACCGGAGGAAATCACCACCAAGGAAGAATCGACAGCCATAACAGAGGAGAAAAAGACAATTGCCAATGGTGATGAACCGATGGTAAAGCCAGCTCCTCCAAAAGCTAGATTGAAGGGTCTTTGAAAGCTGGTGGGAGACCGACCGCTCAATTCCTTGAGGAGCTTATAAAGAACTCTCAGAAAGAGCCGAGTAATGGGGGGAAAGTGAATTCAGAGCCTATAGAGGGCGAGTCAGGTCAAATTTTACCTAATTCTAAAGTAAATAACACAGAATCAGAAACGAAGCCTATTAGTGAGATATTTGCACAGCACACGCCAAACAAGCAACAGGAACTCCCAGAAGGCAACTCCGTTGAATGGGCATGGGGGCCATCATTCCAAGTGGCACGAATGGCACAAGTGGCACGAGCAGCTGCACACAGGGCGATCGAAATAGTATATAAAGAAAGATTAGGATTGGGATGGATAGGGTGGGTGTGGGGCTGTCTGTAGGAGCGTGCCATCTGTGCCATTCGTGCCAGGGGACTCGGTCCACTTGGCAGACCGCAGGGCATCAGGACAGGGATCCCAAAGAGAGACTTGGTCATTATTCTCTGCGGGCGGCCTGTATCTTCTGGCTGCCTCAACCCATCTACTGTTATTGAGAAAGACAAGGCCCCGAATTGATCTGCGTGCAGGCTTCTCATTCGGGCCCTGGTTTATGTAGATGTGGGTCGGCTCGGTCTCAACTCCAATGCCCCCGAGGCCGTGGGTGATCTTCTGAGGGGATGTACCTAATTTCTTTGCCATCATCGCGGGGGTGACGGCCTGGACGATCCCCTCCCGTGTCCGATAACTCTCGAACCCCTCCGGCAAATCACTATTACCTAGAGCGAGGTCCACGAGAAGGTTAAAGAGTGTCCCCTCCCAGGAGGCGGCCCGCATCCGCTGGACCTCTCTCTGCCTCGCCTTTACATAAGCCATAAACCGATCCCGCCCATCAGGGACGAGCTGGAGGACGATAGAGAGCGGCATGGCGAGTTGCTGGATCCTCGGTTCCACCCCGAGGTCATGCAGGTCCACCATCTTTTCCCCGTCCACCTCTCCCCACCGAGTCAGGGCGAACCTGGCGATCAGTCCACGAAGGACCTCCATCTCCCGGTCGTATTCCTTGGTAAGGACGATCGGGAGATCCCGCCGGTTGCTTTCGATAGGGGAGATGGAGAGGCAGCGCCCCTCGGTGGCATTATCGGTGAATTGGTGCCGCATCCCGAAGAGCTTGGGACAGAAGGGATCGAAGATGTCTTGGCGGCTGGGGTCGGTCTTATCGGTCTTAATGTAGTACTTCCCCCGCTCGAACCCGAGGTTCAGGTACTTAATCAGATCGTTGGTGGTGTCGCCATCCTTTAGATCAGACTCGTCGATAACGAGCGTCCCTCTCCATCCTTCTTTAAATCGCATGATACCCGAGACCGTGCTCGCGCCCGAGGCCGTGATGGGGAAGAAGCAGAGGTTCGAGAGGACCGTGATGATCCGGCTCTTCCCTTTTCCTGTATCCCCCAGGGCCCGGTAATAAGGGACGGTGTTTGCCTTCGGATAGAACCAGGTGAAGAGAAGGTAGTATATTCCCATTTCCCGGTCCAAGTCGGTGAGGTCCACCCACTTCTTTATATGTTCATCCAGGCGTCGGACGAGCTCGTCGGGGTCGATGTCATGGGCCGCCTCAATGCGCTCCCGCAGGGGGATCCCCACCACGGGCACGTCCTCTCCATCGGGCCCAATCGGGAGGGTCCGAGGCGTTATGATCCCCCCATCCTCTTCGAGATGGCTGACGAACTCAATCCCATCCCCGGTGCGGGATGCGAAGAAGTACAGGCCCTCTTCATTCCTAGCCGTGATATACAGGCGTCCATTCAGTTCCAGCCACGGCTTAATCTTCTTTTGGGCCTTCTCATCCTTCTCCGTGCTGGCAGCCGGGTCCTCCTTTGGTGGCGTTGCCCCCACCGGCTTCTTCCCCTCTGGGTACCTCACCACACTCTCGGCGATCCGCTGCACCTCATCTCCCCCGAGTGGAGGGGAGCACTTCTCTCGGTTCTCCTCCACAAGGGCCGCGAGGATGGCCTTCCCACTCATGCCCTTGGCACGGAGGGCGCAGCCGGCCCGGAAGAGGATCGAGTTCCGCTCGCCATCCTTGATCTTCTCCGGTACCTTCAGCGGCTCCCGGACCTCCAGGGACTTCGACTCAATGATGAACCTGACCAGCGCATCGCTCGGGTCTTGGACGAACTCATCGCTAGGGATACGCTCGTACCGATTCCCCGAGGCGTGACGGGATGGGGGGACGAGGATGTACCCGCCTTCGCCCTTGATGTCAATCCCCGGGAGGACCCCCACCCGGGAGGGGATGGTGGTCCCCTTCGGGACCCGGTAGAGGAGATGAAGGCCACCTCCCCCGGTCCGGTGGGTCCAGGTCTTCGGCAGGGTGCCGACCGCCTTTTCGAGCGCCTCCAGGCTGCCGCCATGCCGCGGGTCGATATCGACCACGAAGAGCCCGCGGCCGGTGACGATGGCGAGGTTAGAGCCCGGCCATCGCTGCCACCACCCCCGGATGATCTCCCGGTCGGTGGTTGCATCCTTGAGTCCGTTGGGGGTCCTCGGGTGCTTGCCTGGCGAGGAGCACGTGGTCGCCCCGCAGGTACAGAGTCCACCCTCTCCCGGGTTGTGGATGGGGATCACCCGGAAGGCCTTCCTCGCCCATTCGAGAGCCTCGGCGAGGCAAGGGTCTCCAGCTGGTGGAGGGCTCTCCTCCTTCTTCCCGAGCCGGTCCTCGGCGAGCTTCACCAGGGCGTCGGCCTGCATGAGGATATTGACTGGTTCCGCGTTCACAATCTGCTTGATGGCCTCTTGGGTGGTGGTTGGCTGCCTAGCGAGCCCCTCGGCGATGAGCCGCTCCCGTGACTGCTCTATCTCCTCGGCGGTCATTCCTCCAGCCACCTCCAGCAAAGGCCGATCATCCCGCACAACGTCGAGTCAGTCATGCACCGGCCGCAGGGCATCGCCACGACCCCGAAGATCGGGGAGAGGTCGATCACTGGTTCGTAGTGCCCGCACCCAGGATCCGCCGTCCCGTCGCACGGTTTCGCGCACGGATCAAGGGTACAGAACTCGCTCCCTTTCACATCCTGGAGTCGCCCCTCCTTCATCCGCTGCCGCTCAGCTTTCGAGTGTCGGCATCTTCCGGTCATGCCCTCGCCCCCTGTCGCTGTCGCTTCTCGGGCTTGCGCTTCGCCTTCGGATCCTGCCCGCTTGGGGTGTGGTGCTGTGCCCGGATGGAACGGCCGACGCTTCGCATCATGACCGCCCCCGGTAGAAGTCCCCACCACAGATCCGCCATGAGTCCTTAACCGGGATCCGGCCGGGGGCCTCGGGCGTTGTCGTGGGGTTCAGCCGCTCCACCAGGGGACGGCACCGGCACCATCGGCCTTCTCTGAGGACGCAGGATTCACAGCTCGGCCCGTACCCCCGGAGCCGGTCCAAGACCTCGAGAAGGATCCCGAGTCCGAGGATCAGGAGCCCGGCGGTCGCGGCGATGGCACAGGCGATGACTGCGAGAATCAGGAGGAGGGCGGTCCGCTTCAGGTTCATGTCCTCGCCCCCTGGCGTCGGCACTTTAAACAGATACCATCCTTTACGAGCTCTGCGAGGATCCACTCACCGCATCCGGTGCAGATCCGCCGGTTGGTGCGGCCCCTGATCTGGATCGGTCCGGCACCGAGAAACGAAACAAGAAGGTTGGGGGAGCGAAAGTTTAATTGATCAGAAACAACCACGCTTGATTGTGGGTGGTCCCTGAGCCGGCCCCCCTCATTCCCCTTTTCGGTCATCCTTGGGCCTCCTGTTCCTTCCCCGTCGGTGATTTGGAACGGGCCCCATTACGGGTAGGAAAACCACCCTCTACAGGATCACTTACGGCCTTGAATGGGGTACTGTCCGTTTTTGCGCCATCATGATCGCCATCTTCCAAGGCTGGCTCGCCCGGGAAGCGTACATCACGAAATGGCATGACTGGGTGGAGTGGGCATGTTGAGATCTCGCAATCGCACTTCCCATCAGTGTACGAACCCATGCAGGTGTAGCAGTACGCCAAGATCCGGCTCTTGAAAGAAAGGTGCTGCCCCTTCAGGTATGCGCGGTACTCCTTCTGACCGATGGCCCGCTTCCCGTATTTGTCATCCTCTGCGAGGAGGAGCTTGCGGTCTTCATCACTGAACATGAGCGTCCTCCTCCTGGATCACAGTCCCGCCGTCTTCTGCATCGACAAGAGCGATAGCCCTGAAGAGCCGGGGGAGATGGTCGAAGTCTTCTTTCGTAAGGACTAAACGATCAGAAGGCGTGGTCATTGGTGCCCTCCGGTTACCGCTTCGGTGCTGGTCGGCTGCACGGCCTTGGGCCTAGCAACTTGGGGCCGTGCATTTCCTGAGTTCCACCTTCGAGACTTACACGAGGGACACCGCTCAGGGAGCCCCTCCTCCATCCTCACAGCCCACTCCCTTCCGCAGGCGTCGCAGATGGCCGTAGCTACTCGTATTGCCATGACAAAACTCCGTAGTGTTGATTAATCGACGAAAATACGAGATCGAAAAGAGGAAGGAGCTCAGGCATGGGCCGGGAGCCGCATCGAGCTCCCGACAATCACCATAAAACTAGATTGGCTCATTTTTAACGAGGCCGTCATTTGAGGCTTTGATCCACGCTCCTTAGGTATATTCTATGCTCTCTAGTAATAAAAGGGTTTCTATTCCCTCATATTACGAATGGAGTGGTGGGAATATCTCCACCACTCATGATTTACTTTATCTTCTCAAGGATCTCGAGAACTCGCTCTACTTGATCTGGAGTCATTTTATTGAATTTGTCGGTTAGTCTGTCGATATTATTGGACTGACTGGTCCGGGCCCTTTCGGTGAGCGGTATGCCGCATGCCGGGCAATACCTCGTCCCCGCCGGGGCCATGGTGCTGCAGGCTGGGCAGGTGATCGGCTTCCATAAGTCCGCGTTCCTCTCGGTGCGATACTCGGACCTCTTCACCTTCTCGGGGACTTCCATCCCGGCGCTCTTGAACGCTTGGGCATCCTGCCATTCCTGATCGGGCTTTGCATACACTCGCATCATTCCCGATGAGAGATTCCCCCAGGACCTCATCATGATATAATTCCGATCCACCCCGGCCTTCACGTCGGCGGTGATCCGTGAAGGTCGAAATAACGACGGCCTCACCGGGATCCCGGTCTTCTCCTTTAGGTCCCGGCAGATGTCAGGAATAACCGCCAGTCCGATGGGCTGATACTTCCCGTCTTCCTTTCGTTCCCTGACAAATACCGGGGCCTCCGGGGTGATCTTCTGCGGGTAGTTCTCCCTCCATCGCATGATATACGGGACGGAGAGGGTGAGCCGGATAAGCCGCTCGTAATCTGTCTTAGCTTGGACCCTGATCAGGATCCCGATATCATCGAACTTGAGATCCCCCCAGGTGAGCCGGCGGGCCTCCACGGGACGGAGCCCACCATCATACAAGAGTGCCATGATACAACGGTCCCTCACGGTCTCCCCGGCATCAATCACTCTCTTCACCTGCTCATCAGTGAGGAGGTCGCTATCCTTTTTCGTCTGCCAGTTCATCGGGATATTCTTGATCTCGCTGATCTCTTTGAGGTCCACGGAGTACTTCTGCCCGGCGAGATATTTGCCGAGGGCCTTCAAGTTCGTGAGGAGCACTCGCTTATGGTTGTCGGTGAATCCATCCCCGCGTACCTCCCCGGCCACCCCCATGATACCATCGGTATCCCACTCCATCCCCCTCTCCCGGAGGATACGGGTGAGGGTTGCCAGCTCCCGTACCTTCACCTGGAGGGTGCTCTCCCTCGCTGTGGTTTTTCCCTTTGTGCGCTTGATAAAACCCTTGATGATCTCCCCGTCGTCCTGGGTGACCTTCCCCCGGACCACGAGAGAGGTAAGGACCGGCTCCCACCCGCCTGTTTTTGCCATGAGTTTAATCCTCTTCTTTATCTTTGACTAGATCCGATTCTACCTTAAAGCGGCACATTATAGCAGGGTATGGGCATTCCAATGCATGGACAAGTCTATCTTGTATTTCCAATACCGTTTCTGAAGCATTTGATACATTTTTAATAAATATCTCTTCAGAATTTGGATGAGAATGACGAATCTTATGGAGTTTTTCAACCGCCGCAATTAAGGCCAGCCCCAATCGGCACTCATTACATTTTAACTTACCTCTAAGTTTTGTCTCTACCTCAAATTCACACTTCTTCGCCGGGGTATCTGCTACCTCTTTGAGCATTCCATTTTTTAATCCTTCTGTTTTCATAGTAGGTACTGGTTTTTAATTGCTCATAAAGATATTGGTATTGTATCCTCTTCTGCTTAAAGATGTATCCACGGGGATTCATTGCCGGGAGCCGGTCCCTGAACGGGAAGTGCAAAACGTATAATGGGCATGGGTGCATATACCAGAGGGAGGAATCGGTTCCATGGAGAATATATCACCCAAGATGCAGAACCAGCTCGCCATGCTCCAGCAGCTCCAGCAGCAGCTCCAGACGGTCGCGGCCCAGAAGACCCAGTACGAGATGGCCATCCGGGAGGCACGGAGGGCAGAGGAGGAGCTGAAGGATGTCCCCGAGGATGCCGAGATCTTTGTCAATGTCGGCACGGTGATGGTGCAGCAGAAGAAGCCGAAGGTGGTCGCCTCCCTCGCCGAGAAGTTGGAGACCCTGGAGCTCAGGGTGAAGTCCCTGGAGAAGCAGGAGAAGGCGATGCAGGCGAGGTTCGAGCAGCTCTCCACCGAGATCAAGGGGTCGCTGGACCGGAAGAAGCCGACGGTGCCGACGGCTGAGTGAAGTCCCCTTTTACCTTTTCTCGCCAGATCTGAACTACCGAACGGGGCTCACTCCTACCGAGATTCGGGATGCCATCCCCCTCCGGGCAATCCGGATCCTCAGGAACCTTGAGTCACTATTTCGATCGAATTTGCGGAATAGATTTCCATCCGCCTTATTACTGGGCTCTTGGGGGACTTCCGCCCCCAGGAGCGTCTACGAATGATGAATTCCCTTTGATTCCGGGGGGTGACACATAAGAGCTTGGTCGGGGCAGGAAGAGCGTTCAGGTACTCACGGCTGGATCAACGAAAACATGAAGGAGAGAGGAGGGGAGGGGAACCCCGCCGCTTCACCCCTTCCTGACCCGGTGAAGCAGGTTGATGGCGTTCACCATGGCTTCCACCGAGGCGATAACGATGTCATCGCCGGTGCCGCTTGCATCGAAGATATGCCCCTTCTCATCCTCCAGAGCTACCGTGACATGGCCGATGGCCTCTGAGCCGCCCGAGATGGCCTCGATCTTGAACTCCTTCAGGATGACCTGGGTGGGGAGGATCCCCATGATGGCCTTGAGAGCCGCATCCACCGGGCCGACACCGACGCTTGCGTAGACGTGCTCGACCCCGTTCACCGTGGCCTTCAGGGACGCCGTGGGGATGACATGGTTCCCGGTGATGACCGCGATCTCCTGGAGGTCGATGGTCTTCCCATTGGAGACAACCCCCATGATGGTCGAAGCGATCTCGTAGAGGTCCGCGTCGGTGACCCGTTTGCCCCTCCCGGCCACCGCCTTCACCCGGGTGACGATCTCGTCGAGATGCCCTTCATCCGGCTCAAGGTGGACATCGGAGAGCATCTGCCGCACCGCGTGCCTCCCGACGTGCTTCCCGAGCTTCAGGCGCCTCCGGTGCCCGACCATCTCGGGGGTCATGATGCCCGGTTCGAAGGTGTCCGAGCACTCGATGACGCCGTGGGAGTGGATGCCGCTCTCGTGGGCGAAGGCATTCTCCCCTACGACGGGCTGGGTGGGGAGGATGGTGATCCCCGAGCACCGGGAGACGAGCCTTGAAGTCTCGACAATCCTCTGGGTGTGGATTCCGGTCGAGACCCCGTAGATGGACTCGAGGGCCATGACCGTCTGGGCGAGGTCGGCATTCCCTGCCCGCTCGCCGAGGCCGTTCACGGTCACCTGGACCTGGGAGGCGCCCCCTTCCACGGCAGCGAGGGTGTTCGCCACCGCGAGGCCGAAGTCGTTATGGCAGTGGACGTCGATGGGGCAGTCCACAGAGGCCACAATCCTGCTGATCAGCTCCTTCATCGCCGAGGGCGTGATGACCCCCACGGTGTCCGGGATGTTGAGGACCGTCGCCCCGGCCTGGACTGCCACCTGGAGGACCTGGATCAGGTAGTCCTGGTCCGTCCTCGTGGCGTCCATGGCCGAGTAGAGGACATGGTCGCAGCGCTCCTTCGCGTAGGAGACCACCTCTTCGGTCGCCTCGAAGACCTGCTCGCGGGTCTTTTTGATCGTGTGGATCCTCTGGACATCGGAGGTCGGGATGAAGACATGGACCATGTCCACGTCGCAGTCCAGGCAAACGTCCACGTCCCCCTTCACCATCCGGGCGAGGCCGCAGACCTGGGCTTCGAGGCCCATCGCCGCGATGGCCTTCACGGTCTCGTGCTCGGATTCCGAGGAGGCTGGGAACCCCGCCTCGATGACATGAACCCCGATCTCGGAGAGCTGCTCTGCGATCTCCTTCTTCTGCGGGAGCGTGAAGGATATGCCCGGGGTCTGCTCGCCATCCCGGAGGGTGGTGTCGAAAACAGTGATCTTCTCGCGAATCTTACCGGGGGTGAAGAAGACGATACCCCATGTCCGTCATTTCTCGCATACCAGATCACAATGCACTCATCCTATAAATAAAATCGGGTGAATACCTCGCCCGGCAGAGGGAACGATATGTTTATGAAGGAAATTTCCCTATACTACAAAGCACTTACCCGCCTTAACTCAGCCTGGTAGAGTGCGCGGCTGTAGTCTGGTTTGCCGTGTAGGTAACTGCGCAGCTACCGCGATGTCCCCGGTTCGAATCCGGGAGGCGGGATAACTCCTAAAAAGTGCCATCGTGTGCCCAGGTAGTGTAGCGGCCTATCATGTCGGCCTGTCACGCCGACGACTCGGATTCGAATTCCGACCTGGGCGTCTCCTCTTCTCCGAGACCCCCGCTGCGCTCGAACACGCGTTCCTGTTTTTCTCCTCGTCCTTCAATCCCGTTATATCCATATTTTACTTGAATATCGACGAGGTTTGCCCGGAGAAACCATTTTTCGACCGTTTCTCTATATTGAGGGGAATCGTACACAGGGGATAAAATATCAAAGATATCAAGGATTGCCCACTCTCTCAGGATCTCTTCAGAGAGCGGGAACCGGTCCCGATAGTCCGGAATAAGCAGGATCCAGTTAATGCGGCTTCCGATTCGGGGGATCTTATGGATAATAGACGCAATCTGCCACATGGCGTTGATATATTTTTTACAGAGCTGATAGAGGTGTTCGGGAGACATCCCCGCAACGAGGGGACGGATGAGATAACGCGTCTGAAAGAGATGCAAAATTCCCTTGTATTTTCGGTAGATATCGATACATAATTTTCCCTTGGGTTTTACATATCCGGTCAGGGTAAAAAATGCATCTTCGACATCGGGCGTATGCTGCAAAACACCGATGCAGAAGACCTTATCGAAATAATTTTCCCGAAGGGGAAGGTGGAACAGATCTGCCTGGATGATCAGTACATTCGGACGGGTCCCATTTGAAGCATAATTTGCTCCTACTGCCGTGCTCATATCAAAAGAAACCACAGTGGCACCGGTTGATGCAGCAATTTCAGTAAAACGCCCCGAACCACTTCCTGCTTCCAGTAACATTTGTCCTCTCAGATCTCTCTCCCATTGAGTTTCCTGAAAAAAACGTTCCCCGGAGATGTTCGTATGAGTATAACTGTCGTACTGGGTTTTTGCATGCGTAAGCCATTCGAATCCAAAGGAGTTGGAATAATTGCTTAAGGGTACGAAACGAGGGATGTGATCGATGATGGGATATTCTTTTTTACACGCGGTACACTGTAAGATGCCCGTTTGTATCTCATCCGAAGGCTCATCCTGACGGGAAAAAAGTGAAAGAGTTCCCTTGCATCGAGGACAGACAAGATGAGGAAGATGACCTACTCTCATTGAAAGGAAATTTGATAATATACCATAATATTTTATTGTTCCCGCTGGATATTTTTCCCACCCTCACCCTCACGTGCCCGGACGGGCTTCACCAAGCGAACCTCATGTTGCCAGGATTGGACGCAGGTAAAAGCAAAGGGGGGACCGGTCCTGCAATCGGGAATCCTGATCATCCATGGCAAAAAAAGATACACCCGAGTGCAAGAAAGAACGATTTATCGTCTAGAAGAATTTAAGGGTACCTTGTGCAGAGAAGCCGGTTGAGCCGCCTAGGTCGGTTATGGTTTAACTTCTGGTACATGTTAATCGCGGTCATAATCATCGGGTTTTTGATAATCCTCGGTCTCATTTATTATCGAACCGGTTCCCTCTTTTGATCCCAACCCGGCTCTCGTTCTCCCTTTCCGCGGAGAGATGAGGAGAAGAAACTGCCCCTGAAAAAATTCGTGGAAAAACGATAAGGAGTTAAGATTCCTGCTTTTTTCCCAGGATTTGCCTCTTCTCGAGGATATAGCTGATCAAAATCCCCGTCGATACGATCAGGAGACCTACGATGAAACCTGCTGCATCCAAGAACATAACCCCCTGGTTCTTCGTCGTCGTGTACGGTAACTTCCGACGTTAACAGTCTGTACACTTTTTTATATATAAACTTCCCTGTATCCGACGGAGACGGAAAAAAATATCATTGACATTTCCCAGGTTGATCCGGCTCTGTTCAGGAGATACCCACAACGCCACACCCTGTCACGGATCAACGTCGGATACGCCGGCCTGAAGCTGCGGCAGGTCGCCAGGCCTGGAGCGAATCACTCCCGTCTGCATTGAAGCAAACAGGGAAGTCGCACGCCGTATCGCACCATCCCGACAGGAGGGAGAGAGGGGATGCCTTTATCTCCCGCGCCCCCCCATTGCCGGGCCTCACCCCCCTTGCGCGGGCATGGGAGATTTTATGAGCCCGGGGAACCTCATCCCTCACCGGTGACGTCTCATGGACAGGATCATGAAGTGGGTCATGGGAATCCTCGTTGCCATCGCGATCATACTAATCGGGGTCATCTTCTTCCTGGCACCCATCCGTGGTGGCGCCCCCGTTGTGGAGTCCGCAGCAGAGGCGGGTTGCCTCGCATCGGGGGGGACTGTGGGGGAAGGCCTGTGCTGCGCCTCGGTTGAAGACTTCCCGAATACCTGCCTCGTAGGGGCATGCGCCTGCTCGGCCGAGTTCAGCCACGCGGTGAAGACCTGCGCATGCCCTGTCGGGACGTGCTTCAACGGCACCGCGTGCTCGACGGTGATAGGGAGCTTCGAGGAATGCGTCGCGGCCGGTTACCCGGTCCTCGAGAGCTATCCCCCGCAGTGCAGTGTCCCGGGCGGGCCGACCTTCACAGAGCAGGTCCCCGCCATGATCACGGCCCAGAGCTGCCAGAAGGCAGGCGGTCACTGGACCGATTGCGGAAGCCGGTGCAGGCTCGATAATGCCGGAAAGACCGGTGTGGCCTGCCCTGCACTCTGTGAATCACTCTGCGAGTGCGGCGGGATCGCCGGATTCCAGTGCCCGTCGGGGTCCACCTGCAAGTTGCCGTCGGGAATTGCAGACGCTCTCGGGTACTGCGCAGCTGGAGGATAAGACGGGAGCCGGCGATTAACCCATGAAATCGCCCGGCAGGACGGGTTGTATCAGGAGGGAACGAGGGCCGATTCACCGGTACGTGATATCTCTCAGGATGACCTGGATCGCGGGCTGTCCATCCCAGACAACCCTCCCGAGTGCTGCCTGTACCTGAACAGGATCTCCATTGAACCTGATCATCCGGACCCTGTCAAGGAACATATTCGCTCCAAGCGCGGCCTGGCCGATCCTTTCAGCGAAGGTTTCCCTGTCCCCGGGATCGATCCGTTCAACGATATCCTTCCCCATCAATTCCTCCTTCGTGTCAGCCCCGAATAAACGGATGCCCGCGGGGTTCGTGTAAAGGATCCTTCCCCTGTTGTAGACGATGACCGCATCCGGAGAATACTCGGTCAGGAACCGGTACCGTTCCTCGCTGACCCGGAGCTCTTCCAGGTTCCGGGTGTAACCCCGGATAAAGAATGCAGAGACGAGGAGCAGGAGTGAGAGGAATACCCGGTTGAGGAAAGCGAAGAGCATGGAGATACCCGAGATATCGCGGGGTGAGAAGAGGAACCCGGCGAAGATGAGGAGAATGAAGACCCCGGTTGAGAGGAAGGGTGCATGCCTCCAGCTCAGGTACACGGTCAGGAAGAGGGGGATGAAGTAGAGGATTCCCATGATGAAACCGAGCGGTGTGATGATATCGATATAAAAGATGATCGCGGTAGAAAACACGATGTACGCCAGTATCGGGAGAGGATTCTCCTCACGGGGGAGGTGGTTCATGAGGGAGCGTATGGACAAGATCTCTATAAATATTTGCTGAAACCGGGTCCCCTGTCAGGGCGCCGGCGAACGATTGCAGATCTCATGCAGGGAAAGGATGTTCACAACACGGGAGAGGTTTGATACCCGCCGCTGAAACTGCTGATACTCTGATGCAGGGGCCGGGTTCATGCAGGGTTAGATCCCGGGGAACGGGGGGGCGGGTTGCCAGGTGTGATACTTCCCGGGTTCTCTGATCAAACATCAAAGTCCGGAAGAACCAGGCCGGTCCTCTCGTCGCGGTTCCTCTGGACCGGGAGGTCCGCGAGTTCGAAGATAACGACTTCCACCACGAGGTAGGCCTCTGCCCGGTCCCTCAGGCACCCCGTGAGTACGTGATCTCCCCGGCCGATCGACCCATGGAGATGGATCGCAGGCCCATCCTCTCCCGGGTATGCAGTAGCCACTCCGACCACCTCCCACCCTCCTCCGAACTTCACCATATGAGGTACGGGTGGAATGACAGGCTCTTCAGGTCCGGTGACAACGGATCCCTCCTTGAGGGCACCCAGGAAGAGCATCACGGCGTGAGTAACCACTTCTTTACAAAGGATAGTACGCAACTCGCCCAAGAGATCTTCCCCATGATCCACCCGTGCGACGAAGATCCTGCCCATGCGGGCCGAAGCATAGCGCATTCCTGCCACCAACCGGGGAGAAGATCACCATCCAGGTTCGACACGGGGGCGGTAAGGAGTTCTCCCCATAACACATCCGAAACAGATGATAAAACCCTATCACAAGGGGAGGGCCGCACCGGAGGTGCAGATACTCCACCCTGGGATACCCATAAATATGGGTAACAGGATACCTCGCCATATGGTTCCCTCAGGACGAAGATATCCGCGTGAGATCCAATATTTTCGGCCCGGCATGGCAAGAAGGAGGGATCTCCCTGCCCCCAGGTTCCTCCTCCTTCTCCTGATCCTCGGGTTTCTCATCATACCTGTCTATGGCCAGGCAGCGCTCCCCGTGGGTTCCCCCACCTGGACCCAGGTCACCGGTGGCAACGTCGTGGACGTTGCCATCACCCCCGACGGGTCCCTGGTGGCTGCCATCTCTGATGACTCGAAGGTGTATCTCTTCGATACCTCGGGAAAGATGCTCTGGGCACATCCCATCGGCCAGCGGATGAGCAAAGTTGCCATAGCTCCCGACGGATCCAGGATTGGGGTGGGAGCTGTTGGCGGGACTGTTTACCTCCTTGCGCGGGATGGAACCGTCCTCTGGATGAAGACCATAGGGTTCGATGTGAATGGTATCGGCATCTCGCTCGGGGGAGAGAACATCGCCGTTGCCTCATCCGACCAGAGGGCCCGCCTCCTCGGATCCGACGGGAGCCTCCTCTGGAGTTATCTCGCGAACGGCCCCATGACCGCTGCCGCCATCTCCGCGGACGGGAGGCTGGTCGCCTGCGGCTCCGAGGATTACCGCGTCTACCTCCTTGACGGGGGTGGGAACCTCCTCTGGAGCTATGCCACGAACGGGAGGGTTCGGGAGCTGGCCATCTCCTCAGATGGTGCATCCATCGCCGTTGCCTCTGCCGACAACGCGGTCTCTCTCCTGGACGGGCAGGGGCACCCTGTGTGGAAGAGATCCTTTCCCCTCGCCCCACTCTCAGTCGCCATCTCATCCGACGGATCCATGGTTGCCGTGGGATCGAGCGACAACAAGCTGTACCTCTTTGACAGCAAGGGGATCAACACCTGGACCTCCATTCTTGATGGAGCCGTGAACGGGGTCGCCCTCTCCTCGGGTGGCGATTACGCCGTGGCCGGGACCTCCAACGGCAAGATCTCTGCCTTCTCCTTCCTCCCTCCGGCCACCCCCACCCCCCCTCCGGCCACGCCGACAACGATTCCACCGCCCGTCTGGAATGTCACCCCCGAGAATA
>JACTUA010000002.1 GCA_015660865.1 Methanomicrobiales archaeon
TAGGTCCCGGCAGCGGTGTACGTGTGGACCGGGTTCTGCAGGTTGCTGGTCGCGCCGTCTCCGAAGTCCCAGGACCAGGAGGTGGGGGTGTTGGTGGACTGGTCGGTGAAGGTCACGGTGAGCGGGGCTTTCCCGGATATTGGACTGGCCGAGAAGGCTGCAACCGGCGGGGTCGGGATTCTGCACGTCGAATGGTCTCCGACCTTCTCTACGGCCTGCAGGGAGGAGAAGGTGGAGGGGCTGTTCTGGTTGTTGAACTCGGTCTGGATCCACTTGGCGCTCCGGATGGCGGTGTCAACGTGGACTTCGTCCATCGTTCCATTCATGTACGTGATGGAAGACTGCCCCGAATCATATTCATAGCCGACAAACACATGGCTGTCTGCTGTGGTGTAATCGTGCTCAAACCCGCTGCCGATCTGAGTCCCGTTCAGATACCACCGGGCCGTTGTCCCATCATAGGTGATCGCATAGTAATTCCAGCTGCCCGTCAGCGGAGTAGCGATGTAAGCCCAGTCATTTCCTCCCCCATAACCCCAGAGGAAATAGCTGTTCGCCCGGACTGCCGCCTCAAACTCACTCTCCATCGCATTTGCACCCCACCCGACCATGCCGTTCCTGTTCGTATTGGCCAGCTTGGCCCAGAAGGTGATGGTACGGGCAGCACTCCCCGTGATGCCGACATTACTGGCTGATTCGAGGTACTTGCTGGTCCCGTCCAGGGAATCCGCGCCGCCAATCTGCCCCGTGGTCCCCTCGTTTCCTTTATAATTCCTTGTATTCAGATTGCTACCGCTGCCCGTGGAATCCGACCTGGGTCCGGTTCCACCTTCATCGAGGTGCCAGACATCCTTGTAACCGTTTGACCAGACGTTCGCCGCGTTCTGCTGGTTCGCAGCGCCCGGGTTGCCGTAATACATATAGAGGACGGTGTTCGAACTGGAGGAGAGGCTCGGCACCTTCACCCATGCGACGAGGGCTCCGGTGCTGCTCTTGAAGGACTCGACCTGATGGGAGAGCTTGGTGGTCCCGTCCGATAAGGTGAAGAGGATGTCGTTGCCGCTTGCCTGGGCCTTCGCCGAGAGATCAGAGTCCGAAGCAAGGCTGATGAGGACAGGGAAGTTGGACTGGGTTCCGACGACTTTTGTACTGTCGATGGTGATGCTCTGGCGGTTGCTCCAGCCACAGTCGTACCAGCCCGGAGCCGGGGCTGGCGTGGGGGTCGGGGTGGGTGTCGGTGTAGTACATGCCGCCCCGGGTACGGTAATGACGAATATGGTCAGGATCATCGCGAGGATTAATCCGCCTGCAAAACTTTTTCTATGGAGTCCCATAAGTATTCGCCTCAGATCAGATTTCTCTTTTAATATAAATAGTTTGACCATTGATCCTATTAAAGGTTTTGATAATTATATTTGATTTATTATCTTTAATCTCTTTAAATAATGAATGAATTTTGTAAATTTAAGATTTATCGATTTAATAATCTTTATATATAGATTTTGGTTTTTAAAAGGAATTCCCCGCCCTCTCCATGGAAAAATTCCGGGTTTCTGATCTAAAGGCAGACCACGATCCCGCAGCACAGAAAACCTGGGCCAGGTGGGCGAATCCTGTTCTCGGGAGAGGTAAGAGAGGCAGGCCTCTTTACCTGGAAAATCGGGGAGATCCCCGATGCATGGAATCGGCGCTGTGTACCGTACCGGTTCTATCCCCTGGAATCGGGGAGTGGGGGAACTGGAGCCCTGAAAAGATAAGTGCCTACGGGTTCCATCACCGAAGAATGCAGCCGTGCAAATCCCGGGGGTTGGGGACTTTCCACTGAGAGCCTTCTATATTGGAACAGGCCACCATGCATCGCGACCACGGTATCTACCCCGAAAGGTCAGGGCCGGATCCAATTCCGCCGAGGGACCACTGCTGATCCGGACCCTGTAGAGTATCTCATACGGTTAACTATTTTAACTTATTGGAACCGAAAAACTTTATAACAATATAGTAAAAAAGGTTAACTGAAGAGAAGAGAAATCTTGATATATCGGAGAAAAATAGGCTGTCATCTCGATGGGAATTTCAGGAGACACCTGAAAATCATTTTTCCCGTATGCAAAAGATTTATTTTATGAAAATTTATCAGAATAGGACCCGTTAACAGGCAGGTCATGCCGGGCTTCCAGCCGTTTCATCTGCTGACGAAAGGTGGCCCTTCATGGTGAGGTTTAATTTCAATTGTTGTGGTACCCTACCGGGATGAGCCGCGGTGAGATTTTCAGCCTGCTGAGTTCGATGGCACGGGAGAAGCCCGGCTTCCTCGCCTCGGAGGTGAAGATCCGGCTCGGTAAGAGCCTGAAGACCGGAGATCTCCGCCGCACCCTGGAACCGTACCTGGACACCCTCGGTCTTCGTATGGAGGAGAGAGGGGATGACCTCCTCATCTCCCGCCTTCCACCTGCCCGGCCCTTTATCCTCTCCCGCGATGCAGGGAGAGCGGAGGAGGAGTTCCTCAGGCATCCATCCATCCCGGAGCGGCTTCAGGAGCTCATCGAGTCCTACATCACAAGAAAGACCGGAAAATCCTGGGACGACCCGGTGGTTCTCGACCGGATCCGGGCTGCCATCAGGGCCCAGAAAGAGGAGTACTGGGATCAGAGCGGGAGAAGGCCAATATCCTATGGGGCAGGTTACCGGGTCCTCGCTTACCTCGCCTACCAGGCCCCTGCCTC
Organism: Methanomicrobiales archaeon; assembly: GCA_015660865.1. GTDB lineage: Archaea > Halobacteriota > Methanomicrobia > Methanomicrobiales > JACTUA01 > JACTUA01. The sequence goes on from JACTUA010000002.1 coordinate 2,724, forward strand.
CCTCATCCAGTTCGAGCATATTCTCCACGAGATGGCAGCAGACGGCCTTCTGAAGGACAGGATGCGGATCCTCGACATCGGGTCGGGCCCGGGTACCGTGCCCCTTGCCATCACCGATTCCTGGAGCCGCCTCTCCCCGGGAGAAGTGAGGATCTCCGCCCTGGAGCAGGAGACAGAGAACCTGGAGGCCTACCGTTTCATCGTGCCCGCCCTCGCATCCGGGACGCCATCAGTACGCATCGACGAGCCTCTCCAGGTGGACCTCAGGTCCATCGATCCCGAAAGCCTCCCCGGGGAGATGGATCTGATCGTCTTCGGGAGCGTCCTCAACGAACTCAGGGATCTCCCTACCCAAAGGAAGGCCGCCCTCGTGGAGAAGATCTCCGAAACTCTTGCAGGAGACGGCACCGTTGTGATCATGGAACCTGCCGATCTGGAGAACTCCCTTGCCCTCCGGAAGCTTGCTGCAGATCTCACGGGGAGAGGGCTGACCCTCTATGCCCCCTGCACTCATCTCTGGTCCACGGCCTGCAGGCCGGATCGGTGCTGGACCTTCCGGGAAGGTCCATCTATCTCCCCGACCCGGCTCATGAGCCGGCTCGCCGCATCAACCGATGGGTACCGGTACCGGAATACAGACCTCAAGTTCTCGTACGCCATCTTCAGGAAGGATCACCGTACCCGCGAGACGTACCGGATCCCCAGGGGCATGAAGGCCCTGCGGCTCTCGAAGCTCCAGGGGCACCTGAAGCGGCGGGTGAACGTCGTGGTGGCGAAGATGTCGGGGGACCTCGGGGGGCGCGGGAACCATGTCTACAGGGTCTGCGACGGGACTCCCCAGAAACCCGTCTTTGCGGTGATCCCCTCGTACCATGCATCGGGGGCGAGAGCTCTCCTGGATGGGCGCTACGGCGGAATATTCCTGATGGAGAACATCCTCGTCCGTTCCAACCCGGCCCACGATGCCTTCAACCTCTTCGTGGACCGGTCAGCCAATGTCGAAGCAATCGGAGCCGGAAGGCACCAATCAAGGTCAATGCCGGGGGAGACCTCCCGGTCCAGAAGGAGAACACCTGACGCCCAGAGAAAACATTGAGCTGCGGTGGTCTCGCATCACGGGTTGCGCAATACCCGGGCCGGGACGTGGCCGTCACCGGACAAACCGATGACGGGTGCCATGAAGGCCACTAGGCATGCGACAAGGGCGAACGCGGCGAGGAAGCCTCCCATCTCGGCGACCACGCCCGAGACGAAGGGGAGGAGGGTCATCCCCGCGTACGAGGCCGCATTATAGGACCCCATCACCTTCCCCTGGGAGAGATTCGTTCCGGCGAGATAAGCCAGCTGGGCGATCATGATGAAACCCAGGAGGGCTCCGACGAGGGTGAAGCCGGCAGGCGTGAAGGGTACGATAAGAACGGCTGCCGCAAGAAGGAGGGAGGCGGTGCGGATGGTCAGTATCGGGGGAAGATGGAGCCGCGAGGCTGCTATCACCGCGATTATGGTCGCGAGGTTCATGGAAGCAATGATGATACCGAGGGATTCAGGGTTCCGGCCGGTGTAAGCCGGGTAGAGGGCGGTGACCGCACCCGTCGCCCCGACAAGAATGACCGCAGAGAGGTACACCCAGAATGCCCCTCCAGCAAGGCCCGGCCGGACCATCGTTGGACCCTTCCCCTGCGCAGCCTCTCTAACAAAGAGTGCAAGGGCGGCCGGAACGATCGAGATCAGGGTGAAGGCCAGGATCCCTGCCCGCCCGTCCCCGAGCGCCTGCACAATGATCCCGGATCCAAGGAGCCCGAGCAGAAGGCCAAGATTCAGGGTTGCCATGAACTCGCCGGAGATATATTCATGGTCCGGCCGGGAGTTCATCCATGACATGGCCGAGGCCACGAAGAGCCCCGCGCCCAGCCCCTCCAGGCCGCGTGCCGCGAGGACGAGGAAGGGATCCCTCTCTGCAAGGATCAGGATGCCGCTTGCGACGGTAATGAGAAGACCCGCGCGGATAACGGGGATCCTCCCCCAGCGATCCGAGAGGAGGCCGCCCGGGATCACCGTAAGGAAAGCGCCGAGAAAATATGCCGAGTAGATGGCGCTCTGGAGCGCGGGGCCTCCCGCGAAGGCCGGAAGGACCGGGACGATGGCGTTCGAGAGTGCCATCACCCCGAAGATCCCGAGGTAGATGGGGAGGCGCTCCCTCATTTCAGATCATGCGGTACGTCTCGAGGTTCAGCGGTGAGTGGGTCTCGATATGGAACCTCTTGTGCAGGGAGACAGCGAGGTCGATGGTCTTGTTCTCGTCCCCGTGGATCGTGAAGATCTTCTCGGGCCTTGGCTGGAGGTGCGCGATGTAGTTCATGAGTTCCCGCCTGTCCGAATGACCCGAGAACCCGTCCACCGTGTCGATCTCCATGTTGATGGCGATCGTCTCCCTCCCGCCGAGCGGTACCTCCCTCCACCCCTTCTGGATCCTCCGCCCGATGGTCCCCTCTGCCTGATAGCCTACGAAGACGAGTGCGTTCCGTGCATCGGGGGCGAGACCCTTCAGGTACTCCATGACCGGCCCGCCGTTGAGCATCCCGCTCGTCGTGATGATGACACAGGGGTCGCCACCCATGACCTGTTCTCGGCGTTCGGCCGAGTCTACCTGGACGAAGCAGGGGGCGAGGAACGGGTTCATCCCATCATGGAAGATCTGGTTCCTCAGCTCGGCGTTCAAATACTCAGGGTACGTGGTGTGGATGGCCGTCGCCTCCCGGATCATCCCGTCCAGGTAGACGTTCACCCTCGGGATCTTCGAGAATCTCATCCCCTCCTCGAGGGCCAGCATGACCTCCTGGGACCTTCCCACGGCAAAGGCGGGGATGAGAACCTTCCCGCCCCGGGAGAGGATGGTATTCACGACCTCGTAGAGCCGGGTCTCCGCCTCCTTCCGGGGCGGCTGGATGTCGTTCGACCCGCCGTACGTGGACTCCATGAAGATCGTCTCCAGGCGCGGGAACTGGTTCGCCGCAGGTGAGAAGAGGCGGCTCTTGCTGTAGTTGAAGTCGCCGGTGAACGCGATATTGTAGAGACCGTCCCCGACATGGAAGTGGGCGATGGCAGAACCGAGGATATGGCCGGCGTTGTGGAAGGTGAGCTTGATGTCGGGGGCGATGTCCGTCACCGCGCCGTAGTTGAGGGTGATGGAGTGCCGGACGAAGTTCTTCACGTCCGTCGAGGTATAGGGGGTACGGTTCGCCTCCTTCTGGAGGACCTCCAGGTAGTCGAGCTGGAGCATGGCCGAGAGGTCCCTCGTCGGGGGGGTGCAGTAGACCGGCCCGTCGAACCCGTACTTGAAGAGGAGGGGGACGAGGGCGCAGTGGTCCAGGTGGGCATGGGTGAGGACCACGGCATCGAGCCCCGAGAGGGGGTGGATCTCCGGCACATAGAGGTACGGGGTGCCGTTTGCGTTACTCGGCTTCTCGCCGCAGTCAAGGAGTATCTTGCTCTCGGGGGTGGAGATGAGGAAGGCAGCCCTTCCCACCTCGCGGCAGCACCCCAGGGTGGTGACCCTCACCCACTCGTCCTTCGACGTGGTCTCGCGGTGGATCCTCCTCCCGATAGCCCGGAGGAAGGTCTTCCTGTCCTCCTTCACGGAGCGGAGGTACTGCCGGATCTGCTTGATGGTGGTGGACTCGATGGGCGGGGTGCGCACGACCTTGGGGGTCCAGCCGATGGACTTCGTGATCTCACGGAGCGTCGCCCCGTTCTTCCCGATGACGACGCCGGGCTTCTCTGCCTCGATGAGCACCTCGCCGGTGTCGGCGTCGAAGAAGAGGTCGGTGATCCCGGCGGTCTCGGGAACCACCTCCTTGATCTTCTCGGCCGCCCGATCCGGATCCTCCAGGATCGTGGGCCGTACCACGATCCTCTTTCGCAGGTCCCGGGCAAGGATCTTGATGAGATCCGCCTGGTCCGCGAACTTCTTCGGGTCCTCGGTGTAAATGACGAGCTCCGGCCCCTCGAACTCCACCTGGGAGACCGAGATACCGGCGGGCACGATGCCATCGATCTTCGCTTTCAGGTCCTTTAACCGATCCTCAATGGTCATGAAAAACCATCCCTCGAAAAAAAAGAGTTATGCAGAGGCAGAAATGGGGTGTTTCTGGCCGTTCTCCACCTTGAACTCCTCGTACTTGTCCTTTGTGATGACCACGACGTTGATGTCCTCGCCCGAAGCGATGTCCCGGCGCATGGCGGCCCGGAGAGCCCTCACGGCGAGGTCGACCGCCTCCTGCTCCCCCATTTCAGTGCGGTAGCGATCCTCAAGCACGCCGTAGGCCATGGGCGAACCTGACCCCGTTGCCACGATCTCCTCTTCCCGGGTCGCCCCTCCCATGGCATCCACCGAGTAGATACCCGGCCCCGTTGTGTCCACTCCCCCGACGAGGAGCTGGACATAATAGGGATAGAACCGGTTCTGGTTCAGGTAATTCGAGAGGAGGGTCGAGGACGCTTCAACCGATATGGGCTTCCCCCGCCGGATCTGGTACAGGCTGCACTCCACGGTCATGATGCGGGCGAGCTGCTGGGCATCGCCCACACCGCCAGCCGTCGTCATCCCGATCCTGTCCGCGATCTGGTAGACCTTCTTCGCCTTCTTGCTCGCGACAAGGTAGCCCATCGTCGCCCTCCGCTCGGTGGCAAGGATCACCCCTTCCTTGAAGACGAGCCCTATCGTGGTCGTCCCCTTCATGGTCTCCTGAGACAAGTCCTGCATAGAGATACCTCTTTTAAAAACGCCTGTATCTATAAAAGCGTGTCAATCCCATACAACGCGCTTCTCTGGCTTAAATATTATGTTTGCCTCCATCACAGAGCACTTTGATGATCTCGCGGTCATAGAGCATTCCCACGAGCTGCTTGTCGCTGTTCACGACAGGGAGCTGGTCGACCCGTGCCCGCTTCATCTTGAGGGCGCATTCACCGACCTCGGAGTTCAGGGGGACGGAGACCACGTTCGTCACCATGGCGGTCTTCACGGGCCGGGCAGGGAGCTTTATCTTCGAGACACCGAACGAGAGGGTGTGGAGGTCCCGGATACTCTCCCAGGTCCACTCGTCATCGTCGGTCCCGTTGGAGAAGTCGCTCGTCTCGACCGAGTCCTCGATCGAGGAGTTCTTGATGAGGTCCCTCTCGGAGATGATCCCCGAGAGGACCCCCTCGTTGTCCAGGATGGGGATGGCATCCACGCCCGAGATCTCCATCACCCTTCCCACGAGGCTGAGGGGGGTCTCCTCCCAGAGCGCAAAGGTGGTGCTCGTGAAATGGTCCTTGATCTCCCGCTTGTGCTTCAGCTGGGCGATCGCCGTGACGAGGTCTGCCACCGAAAGGATCCCGACGAGGACCTTGTCCTCGACTACGGGGAGCCTCCGCACCTTGTGGTCGATAATAAGGGTTGCCGCATCTGCAAGGGAGGCATCAGGCCCGATCGTCTTCGGGTTCCGGGTCATGAGGAGCCCGAGCTGGGTCTCCTCTGCCTTCCTGAGCATGTCCTTCCTCGTGATGATCCCAACGAGCTTCCCCTCCTTGAGGACCGGCACGCCACTGATCCCCGTGCGCTTCAGGATCTTCAGGACATCGTCACGGTTTCCCGGGATCTCGACAGACACCACATCGGGTGTCATGAAGTTCCGCACCTGCATCTCCGTCATGACCTCACCACCAGGGTTGAGACGGTGCTGTGGCCGACAACGAACGAGGAGACGCTCCCCAAAAGGATCCGGTCCAGGTTGCTCTTGCCATGGGAGCCGACCACGATCAGATCGACGCCCAGGTCGCGGGCGAGCTTGAGGATCTCGCTCCCCGCATGGCCCTGCTTCAGGTGGGTGGTGATCCCGACGCCCTGGCTCCCGGCCCTCCTCGCGGCTGCAAGGTGGGCCTCCTTCCCCTGGTTCTCCAGGAGCCCGTAGATCACCTCCCAGGTGTTATCCATGGGGATGGATGAGAAGAGCCCCGTCTCGATGACGTAGACTGCATGGAGCGCGGCCCCGTGAATCTTCGCCTCCCCGATGGCGATGTCAAGGGCAGCCTCGCTCTTTCTCGACCCATCTATGGCTGCTAGGATGGATTGGAACATAGGCACTCTCAAAATGGTTGCTTTACGTATACTCGTGATTAAAATAAATATTTTTCCCTGATGTCCGAGGGCCCCGCCCTTTTTACGAGCGATGCGACCGGATCCCGGCTGAAGGAGAGGTTCGACCCGGCCGGGTCAATGACGAGGAAGCGGGCAGGTGAGCCCTCCTCGATGCATGCAGGGGAGAGGAAGCACGCGGAACCCCCGATAGCCGAGGATAGGATCACCTTCGGGTTGATCCGGTAGACGGTGCTTGCAAACGCCATCTCTCCCCACAGGTCAGGCTGGACGAACATGGCATTGTCTGTCCCGAGGAGCACCTTACACCCGAGGTCGAACATCCGTGCGAGGGGTGGATGGGCCCGCGATGAAGAGACCCCGAGGATCCAGTTGGAACGGGGACAGACGGCGACGGGGATCCCCCGGTCCGCAATCTCCCGGAGCTGGCCGTCCCCGGCATGGGTACAGTGGACCAGGAGATCCGGGTCATACCCAAGGGCTCCGTCGATGTCAAGAGGATCCCGTTCCCCTGCATGGAAGGCGACAAGCTTCCCGTTCCCCCTGGCAGCCGCAACGGCCTTCTCGGTATCGGGGCAGTCACGGATGCTGGAGATGCCGATCCCGTCGGCGATAAATTCACCTCCCTCCCTCCCGAAGATGACCGGCCGGCACGGGAGGCCTCTCGCCGCTTCGCGGAGGTCCCGGACGCCCTCCTCGCCTCCTTCACGGAAATCCGCGAACCCTGTCGTCCCTGCCCTCGCCATCACCCCGATGCTCGCGCGCATGGCCGCGAGAAGGACAGGGCGGGGGGTGGTCCGGAGGATTCGGTGCTTCAGACCCCCGGGAGAGGTGACCAGCCCCTCGAGAGGCCCCGACCATGGGGCTTCCATCCCGACGGTGTCACCGATGTGGGTGTGGGCATTGGAGAGGGCGGGGCAGATCCAGACAGGAGGGGCGGTGGCGATCTCGGCTATCTCCCGGATCTTTCCCTCCTCCACCGTTATCCTGACGGTTCGGATCTCGAGATCCCTGCCGAGGAGGGCGTGCCCGGCCACCTCGAAGTTGGTCTGCATTCCTGATACCTATTTATCCTAGTCCGGGTAATAGCTCTCTATGGCAAAAAAGGCAGGTGGCAGGCTCATCTCATCGGCGGGCCTCGTGAATTACTACGAGAGCACTGACCGGCGTGCCATCCAGATAAATCCCTATGTGGTGGCCATCGTCGCGGCAGCCATCGGGGTGACCATCTTCATCCTGAATGTCGTCTACTAGGTGGATCCACTCTCTCTTCCCGGTTTCTTTTCTGGATTTCAGTCCATTTCGGTCAATCCGGGCGAAATCCGCGCTCACAGGAAAGTATATACCGCGATACATGGATCTTCCCTGTGTGTATATCGTGATCCGCTGCCCGGGCTGCAGCACCTTCACCTATGTGGACCGCTTCCAGCGGCACAAGCTCTGCCATGTCTGCGGGGAGGTGATCGAGGTCAGGAACGCCCCCGCGTACCTCGAGGTGAAGGACTACACCGATGCAGAAGAGGTGGTGAACCAGCTCCAGAGTTTCCTCGAGAGAGAGGGCAGGAAGGATCTCTCTGCGTCCGAGCTCCGTATGCTCCGGGCGAAGTACGCCCAGTGGCTCCTTAACCAGACCTGATCACCACGGCCTTCCGCAGCCGGGACAGATGGTGGTGATCCTCCTCCCGCACTTCGGGCAGTAGAGGCCGATCCGCTCGTCGTGGGTGAGAGGAAGCCTGCAGTTCTTGCAGTGAAAGTTGGCCTCGTAACCGCAGCTGTGCCGAAGCATTGTTATCAAGGGTATCCCGGCCCGTGTTTATAAAGGAATCCCAGAAAACCCAGCCCGGAGCCCAATCAGGAGAGATAAAACCCCTATTCCTGGACTTCCCAAACCTTCCGATCCCCTGTCAGAAGGCCTGGATCTCGCGGGTTACTTTATACTCGCGCGATAAACTCTCCTAGAGAGCTATGGAGGGCCCGGGGCGAAAGAAGATCCTTGCTGTGCTGCTTCTCATCGCAGCTGCGGTCATCCTCGCCGGCCTCTGGCAGTGGATCGATACCATCCCCCTCGGGATCGCCGTCGCCGTAGTGCTCGCACCCCTCCAGCGCCGGATCTCCCTGGGTGTTCCCGAATGGCTCTCGGCGGGGTTCATCACCTTCATCCTCCTCTTCTTCACGGTCGTGGGTATCCTCTTCACGGTCACCGTGATGCAGGAGAACTTTGCCACGAACAAGGAGTTCCTCGGGAAAGCCGCGAACGGGATCGAGATCCTCACCCCCCAGTTCGCGAGCCTCGGCATCCCCAGGGAGGCGATCGGGGAGACAACGGCGAGGATCCAGGGGATCGTGCAGGCGGTAGAGAACTTCTGGTCAGGGCTCACCCCCACCGTCGCAATCCTGAACGTGAGGGTCCTCCTCTTCCTCTTCTCCCTCTTCCTCTCCCTCTGGGAAGGCGACCGGACCCTTCGGGGAATCCTGATCCGGACCCCAAAGGAATGGATGGGAGCCTACCACCGCCTCGCCACGGTCTCGGTGGACACCTTCCACTCGGTCCTCGTGGTCCACCTCCTCATCGTCGCACTCACCTTCGGCCTCTCCCTCCCGTTCTACTGGATCCTCGGGTACGGCCATGTCCTCTACCTCTCCCTCGCGACAGCCATCTGCGAGCTGGTGCCTGTCCTCGGGGCCTCTATCCCCATGGTGATCCTCCTCCTGTACTCCTTTGCCATTGGAGATCTGAGGGGGTTCTTCCTCGTCTTCTTCATCGGGTACCTGGTGGTTGCCCTCCTTCCCGAGCTGTCTGTGCGGCCCATCCTCATGGGGCGGAGGATGCACATCTCGCCCTACCTCATGTTCTTCGGTTTCCTCGGGGGGATCTTCGTCCTGGGAATCTCGGGCTTCCTCCTCGGCCCGCTCGCCCTTGCCCTCGCCGCATCATGGTACAGGCTCCGGAAGGTGCGGGAGGCGGGTTCATCAGGAAACCTCCCGTAACCCGACGCGGTAGCCGCCGTCAGGAAGGGCTTTATGGAGTCCTGGGGCATTTGCTCGTGCGGTGGAAATGGCCCCAAAGGAGGTAGATGCGGACTTTGATGAGGAACCCGGTGGCGATAGAGTGGAGTAGAGGCGGCATTTTTTACCTACGCTTTTCGGGAGTGATGATGAAATTATAATATAATGAGAGAGAAGAGATTTCTATGAACATTCCTATCTGGATATCGGTATCAATTTGTTTTATATTGATTATTCTTGTATTGATTGCTTTATCCACTCCTGTTGGAATATTATTGATTACAGGAATAATGGGCATCGCAATTAGCATTGCAATATATTTAATGACGATGGGGGGGACGAGTGAAGGACAAAAGTAAGGAGGACTTTCTGACCTTGTGCTTCACTTCTTGGTTACGCTTGGGCTGAACCTCCTGGGTTTTCAAATACAGGTCTCTTGGATTGATGCCCATTTTCTATAATATGTCATATTCTTTCGAGCCTATCTCTTTGAGGAAATACCTTCGTCCTTCTGGGTCTTCTCTCTTCCACGAAAGTATTTCATTGCGTGTGCCCATATCGTTTGTGGGCAAATCGGGTTGCGCGACCGCAGCGCAACTACCAAAATGCTCCGATCTACAAACAGAGCGAGGGTTGCCAAGCCTGGCCAAAGGCGATGGATTTAGGGTTTAATTCGAGAAATCGCGTTAAACCTCTTTCCTGCCTTTTCCGGGCATGGATCTCGCGCAGTTAATTAAGAATGAGAGAGCGGGGGTTGCCAAGCTTGGCCAAAGGCGACGGGTTTAGGGCCCGTTCCCGAAGGGGTTCGTGAGTTCAAATCTCACCCCCCGCATCAATTCTTTTAAGGCGATTCCGAGGGAAACACCGCATAGCAATATCGGCATTCCCAGATCTCCGGATCCTCCCGGGGCGAGGTGAGGGCCGACCCGCAGGCAGGGCAGCGGACCAGGGGATCGGCTCTCATGAGAAGAGGGAGGATATCAGGGCATGTCAGGGTTGAGTTAGGAGAGGGTGAAAGTCGTTGTAGCCATCTGAGGTATATTATAAGGATTGCAGCAAACACCAACTGTATGTATTAGGGGAATCCAAGTGCTTTTTCGGCGAAGGAAAATATTTCGTCTATAAATTAAAAGTATCCATCACTGATGGAATATGGCGAAGAAATTCAGTTTGATTCTTATCGTTCTTTTAGCACTCTCCCTTTGCTTTTTATGCGGCTGCTATACAAGAGCTCTCTCGAAAGTAACCCCGAGTCCTACAACCATACCCGCAACGGCCGCCACTCCGATAATAACACCTGAGCCAGTTATCACCCCTACACAGGAGCCGACCCCCACTATATCATCCGCGGCATATCTCCATTCAACCGGGGGGTATTACATGAATGAATGGTATAATCTCTCCCGAGTATCAAGGGATTTGAAAACGGCGATATTGGTCCATATAACTACATACCGTTACCAGTTCCGGGATTCTTATAGATATTGGGATACCGTTGCTCAACAATGGCTATGGGTTGATCCCCCTCAGGGTTACAAGTTCCTTTTTGTCTTTGTGAATACCTGGATGGATGACTCGGCCCGGAACTCCAGCAACCCGATCGATGGTTACGATTATACCCACTTCACCCTCCAATATAATGGAGCGTTAATCCCGGGAACAGTTGATCTCCATCATATCAATGAGCTTCAGGCATACTCAAATCTCTTTAAGACTGGATATGTGGTTCCCTTTGGATATCAATGGGAAACGAACCCGTTTTCATATAAACGAGTATTAAACCCACTCCCCAGTCTAGAGCCGGGAAGAGGTAACTCATGGGATGGATACATTATATATGTGGTTCCAAAGGATACGAAACCGGACGATTTAAAGGTCGTTGGCAATTTCGAGGGGATGGGATCCGCTTATTGGATCTTTCAAGGTGGGGATTCCTTCTCTATTACTGGACTTTGAATAGGAGGATTGGATAAAACTATATAACCCCCATGAAGTTTCCCTGATAGTTGTTATTGTTAACAGGCCTGCACAAGGCAGAGAAATACAACAGAACAGAGAAGGATTAAAATAAGCTTTTTCATATTCTTCACTTACTTTGGAATTCTCTCTATAAACAATAAAACTTTATGTCATCTATTTTGAGAATCCCGACCGAAAAAACTGCATAACAATATCGGCATTCCCACATCACCGAGTCCTACTAAGGTGAAGTGAGGGCTGACCCGCAGATGGACTATTTTGGAAGCGTAATACTCTTCCCCGGATCGGGATAGCCGTATATATTCCCTGCACGAATGGAAGATCGGGCAGATCATGGAGAAGGATATCGTCGTTTTTCACGGGAGCCTGCAGCAACTGCTGGAGAAGGTCGAGACCGGGGAGATGATCCCCAGGCTCCAGGCCTCCCACGCTCCCATGTGCAAGTTCTTCACCGCCTACTATGTCATAAGCGGCATACGGCACGTCGTACCCCTGGTGCATGGTCCCACCGGGTGTCCCCTGTACATGTCCGATTTCGTGAGGACAAGGGAGTGCTGTGAGATCCGGGGAGTGCCCCTCGAACCCACCGCCTGCACCGCCCTCGACGAGAGCCATGTCATCTACGGGGGCGAAGGGAAGCTCCTGGAGGCGGTGAAGGAGGCGTACACAAAGTACCACCCCGACCTCATCGTCATCCTCTCCTGCTGCTGCTCGGGGATCATCGGGGACGATGTCGAGAGCATCGCACGCGAGGCAGAGAAACTGGTCGGGTGCAGGGTGCTCGCACTCAGGAGCGAGGGTTTCGGCGGCGATTTCCGCAGCGGCTACGAGGACGCCTTCAGGCTCATCATGGATCTGATGGAACCCCCGAAGGAGAAGAGGAAGGGGACCGTGAACATCCTCGGGGCACGATGGGGCCCCACCACCACCGAGTTCGATATGGACCTGGATGAGATCGAACGGCTCCTCGGCGAGGTGGGAATCAAGATAAACGCCGTGATCGCGGGGGGCTGCACGGTCGAGGAGCTGAGACGGGCCCGGGAGGTCGAGCTGAACGCATCATGGTGCTACGACTGGGGGCAGAAGCTGGGCGATATGATGGAGGAGCGGTTCGGCATCCCGTACAGCAAGACAGGGCAGCCCTACGGGCTCGAAGCAACAAAGGAATGGCTCCTGGGGGTTGCATCACCTCTCGGCATGGAGAAGGAGGCGCTGGAGGTGATCGAGCGGGAGACCCGTGAGGTACTTCCGGACCTTGCCTACCTGAAACAGGCCCTCGAGGGGAAGACCGCGATCATCGAGATCACGGAGTTTCCCGGACCGATCCGGGCCCTCTCCCTGGCCCGGATGGCAGAGGAGTTCGGTGCCCACCCCATCGTGATCAACATTCACCCGTACACCATCAAGGAGAGGATGCCCAGCATCAAGTTCCTCCTCGAGACCGGTGTCAACCCCGAGATCATCCTGACCAGGGGGCTCTTCCGCCTGGGGTCCTTCCGCTCATCGAAAGAAACAGAGGATGAGCTGGAGGCGATAGTGGGACAATACGATGATGTGATCTTCTTCGGGAACTCTGCCCGGTATCCTCCCTGCCCGGTCGTGAACCTGACGCTCATGAATCCGGCGTTCCAGCCCCAGTACGGGTTCAGGGGAATCAGGAATATCGCTGCACTGGTCAGGCAGGCTCTCGAGAAGAAGGACCTCCCGCGTTCCCGGCTGCTCAGGGGGATGCTCTATGGAACCCGTACAAAGTGAAAGGCCGGCCGGGGCGGATTACGGGAAGCTGGATAAGTGTACCGATCCCTACCTCCGGTGCGCCTTCAACGGGGCCGCCCAGACCGCCCTCGGGGTCTCCGGCTCCGCTCTGCTCGCCCATTCTCCCCAGGGATGCGAGTATCTCGTGAACAATGCCTTCGCCTGGCAGGAGTGCGACTACATGGAGACGATGACGCTCTGTACCAAGCTGTGCGTGGACGAGATCGTGCATGGCGGCGAGGATCTCCTTACCCGGACGATCCGTGAGGCAAAGGATCTCCCCATTACCGCCCTGTTCGTGCTCAGCGCGTGCGGCCCCGAGATCGTTGGCGATGACATCGTTGCGGTCTGCGAGACCCTGCAGCCCGAGGTGAAGTTCAGACTCGTCCCCATCGAATGTGCCGGTTTCAGGGGGTCGCAGTATGACGGAATCGATATCGCCCTTGACGTGATGCTCAGGCGTCTCGTGAAAGAGGGGAACGAGAAGATCCCCGGCTCGGTATGCCTCATCGCCCCCCATGCCAATGCCAACCCGACGTGGATGGCAGACCTGGAATGGGTGAAACAGACCCTCTCCCGGATGGGGGTGCAGGTGGTTGCGACGCTCACGCATAAGACTCCCCTCGCCGAGATTGGGAACGTATCCTCTGCCGAGGGATCCCTCCTGTTGAGCCACGATGCCGGGCAGAAGGCGGCGGATTATCTCTCGGCCACCTGGGGCAGCGAGCAGATCTGCAAGGGGATACCCCTCCCGATAGGTATGACCAACACAGAACGGTGGTTGACGAGGCTGGGTGAGAGGTTTGACAAGCGGAAAGAAGCTGAGAAGATGGTCTCGGAAGGTGAGAGGATGGTGACGACGACATGCCGGCGCAAATGGCCCATGGCGCGGTTCTTCTTCCGGACCCCCGCGGCAATCGTTGCCGATGCAACGATCGGGATCCCCCTCGTCCGGTTTGTTACCGAGGAGATGGAGATGACGCCGGAGCTCGTGGCCCTGTACTCCTCCCATCGCCCGGCCCGCGAACTCCTCGAGGGGGAACTCTCCGATCTAGGGCTCAACCCGAAGGTCGTGTACGGCACCGATGTTTACAGGACGAGGAAGAGTATCGGGGAGGTAAGGCCGAAGGTCGTCTTCGGGAGCACCATCGAACGGCATGCGAGCGAGGGTCTGGGGGTATCGTATGTTGTCGAGCTGGTGAGGATGATGCGCCAGTTCAGGTTCATCAACCGTGAATACTTCGGGTATACCGGGATCCTGAACCTCTTCGAGGCCGTCCAGAATGAGTGGATAATGCGGTGGCGGTCAAAGGAGAAAAGGTACGAGGCGAAGTGGTGATGAACCTATACATGGCCGTACAGAACGAATGGATCATGCGGTGGCGATCGAAAGAGAAGAGATACGAGGCAAAGTGGTGATGCGGAGATGAGGCAGATAGCAATTTACGGCAAGGGAGGGATCGGGAAGAGCACGATCGCCTCAAACGTCTCGGCGGCCCTGAACGAGATGGGCCTCTCGGTCATGCAGGTCGGCTGCGACCCCAAGAGGGACTCCACCCGTATCCTGGCTGGGGGACGGCTCATCCCCGCCGTCCTCGAGACCTACCGGGAGCAGCTGAGGGTCGGGAAGGACGAGTATGCGATGAAACTCGGGAGTATCGTCTATCAGACACCGAAGGGGCTGTACTGTGTCGAGGCAGGCGGGCCCGAACCCGGCGTGGGCTGTGCCGGAAGGGGGGTGCTCACCGCGCTCCAGATCCTGAAGGATCTCAAGGCGTTCGAGACCTACAAGATCGATGTTGCCATCTACGATGTACTCGGCGACGTGGTCTGCGGGGGATTCGCCATGCCCATCAGGGAAGGGTTCGCGCGGGAGATCTACCTCGTTTGTTCCGGCGGTTTCATGAGCATCTATGCGGCAAACAATATCGCCCGGGCAATCCAGCGCCTCGCCCGCCGGGGTGACACCGGCCTTGCAGGAATCATCTGCAACAGCAACGGCGACGAGGCCTTCGAGCGCGCCTTCGTCCCTGAGTTTGCGAGGCGCCTCGGAACCCCCTTCGTCCGGTATGTCCCGAGGAGCCTCGTCATCCAGGCCTGTGAATTTGAGGGAAAAGCCGTGGTGGAGCATTCTCCTGAGTCAGGAGAAGCCAGAATCTTCAGGGACCTGGCAAAGGCGATCATGGAGAATGATTCGCGGGTTATCCCGACACCGATGAACGACCTGGGTGAACTTGAGGAACTCTACCGCTCGTATCGAAACCGGCGTGCGTGAGGGGCTTTTCTCTCGGAAGGAAACCCCCGGAGGGACCTCCCGGGGATACCCTGCTCACCGCCGTTCCGAGAGGGCATAGATCGCTTGGTGCGGCCCGTACTTGCCGCTGACTTTTATGGTCCGCAATTCCTTGATGGAGAAGTATGGCGAGAAGAGTTCACGTATCTCGGTTTCCGACGAGAAGTAGAGCACGGTCCCGATCGTGGTCTTCCTGAACTTTCCTTTCCCGCCGAACTGAGGATCCTCTTCGCTGAAGCAGACAGAGAGATACGTTGCCCCCGGATTCAGGATCTTATGAACATTCTTCACATAGGTTTCACGATCCTCATGGAAGATATGGTGTAAGACCTCCCAGTCGTAGGCAAAATCGAAGGTCCCGTCCACTTCATGGAGATCGCCGAGGAGATCTGCGACGACAAAACTGCACCTGATGCCCTGCTCTTCTGCTTTCTCTCTTGCGATCGCTATCGCCGTGGGGGAACCATCGACGCCGGTGACGTCAAACCCGACACTAGCAAGGTAAATTGCATAGTTGCCGGCTCCGCACCCGAGATCTATGGTCCTGCAGGGTTTGACTTTTCCGCTCGCGACAAGGTCAACAAGGGCATCAGGAGGGGTCTCGTTATTCCAGGGGATCTTATCGAGGGGCATCCGGCGATAGATCCCGTCGATGTCACCGGTTTTCATGCAAACGGGCCTTATGAGAAGTGTGGGCCGGCCTCCCGAACATGATGGCCAGAGGAAAAGTTACCGGGGTGGCTGGTATCCCCCAGCCGGCTCCTTCGCCGCCTTCCCTGCGAGCTTTGCCTTCTCCTTCTGGTTCTCGAGATTCTGGGCGAGGGCGACCACGCCGGTCGTATCACCAAGGTTCATGGTAGAGAGCACCGATGCGGGAACGATGACGAGGGTCGGGTTGCCCGACTTCAAGCCCTCGAAGAGCATGTTCATGGCTCTCAGGTGCAGTGCCGTCGGGTTGTCCTGGTAGGTCCTTGCCGCCTCCTCGAACTTCTGGGCAATCTGCTTCTCTGAATCACCGAGGATTACCCGGGCCTGGCGCTCCCGTTCGGCCTGGGCCTGCATGGACATCGCGTTCTGGAGCTCCTGGGGGATCAGGATATCCCGGATCTCCACCGACGATATGTTCACGCCCCACTGTTCGGTGCGAAGGTCGATGATGTGCTGGAGTTCCTTGTCGAGTTTCTCCCGGTTCTCGAGCATGTCGGCGAGCATCGACTTCCCGATCACCTCCCTGAGCGCGGTCTGGGATGCCCAGCTGATGGCGGTCCTGTAGTTCTCGACCGCAAGGGAGGCCTTCTCGGAGTCCACCACCTTCCAGAAGAGGACCGCCTCGACGTCCACGGGGACCGTGTCCTTGGTCAGGGTCTTCTCTGCCATGAAGGTGGTGGTGATGATCCGCAGGTCGATCCAGTATGCTACCCGGTCGACGAGGGGGATGATCAGGAACGGCCCCGGGCCCTTCAGCCCGAAGTACCGGCCGAGCCTGAGGACCACGGCCTTCTCCCACTGGTCGGCGATCTTGAACGATCCGGCGATGATGATGGCGATGATGCCCACCCAGATGGTTCCCCAGAACGTCGACGGGATATCCCTGCCCGAGAGGGTCCAGGCGAGCCATGCTCCCGGTATCGTGATGAGGAAGAAGATGAGGGTCTGGATTGAGGATGACTTCTCCATAGGTCAACTCTTTGTGCGGTTCATCCATATAAGGAGGTAGCAACGATATAAGGAGGTAGCAACGGCGGTCAGCAGGTGATGAGACCTTGTACAGAATTCGGAATGCGCGGGGGAGAACTCTTAATTATAATTCCCTGGAATGAGACTTCCACCAACGGGGAACGCCCCGATGGCAATTCGTTCTTGTCCTTGAACATGGGACCGGGCCGGAGGCACAGGTTATCAATTATGTTATATACCGGCAATCTTCACGATGATACGGTGAGCTCTCTCTCATGAATGAGAAGAGCTTCGGTGTGGAGGTGGTCCGTGGTGTTTCGGGAGATCGTTTCCATGGGAAAAAAGCAGCTCAGGCCTGCGATAATCATCTTCCTCCTGCTCACCGTCCTGACAGGGCTCCTCTATCCCCTCGTGGTTACCGGTCTCGCCCAGCTGATCTTTCCATCCCAGGCAAACGGGAACCTGATCGAACATGATGGAAAGGTTGTCGGATCTGCACTGATCGGGCAGCCCTTCACATCACCCGGGTATTTCTGGGGCCGTCCCTCTGCAACATCCCCCGAACCGTACAACGCCGGATCCTCTTCGGGTTCCAACCTCGGCCCATCCAATCCTGCCCTCATCGACGCGGTGAAAGCCCGGGTCGATGCGTTCCATGCGGCTGACCCGGCAAATACCCTGCCGATCCCAGTCGATCTCGTGACCGCTTCGGGAAGCGGCCTCGACCCTGACATCAGCGTTGCAGCCGCATACTATCAGGTTCCCCGGGTAGCGCGGGCCCGCAATCTGAGTGAGCAGGATCTCAACGCCCTCGTAGCCCTGCACATCGAGGGCCGGCAGTTCGGGATCTTTGGCGAGCCCAGGGTGAACGTACTCTCCCTGAACCTTGCCGTCGATGACCTGGCCGCACACCGGATCTCCCTCCCAGAGCAGGCTTCTCAGGTCCCCCCCGGCAAATACACAGACGTGATCATCTTTGGCATGAGAGAGGCCGACTGGATCCAGCTCATCCTCTTCTTTGCCGTGGCAGCGGCGCTTATCGTCCCGCTCGGGGGATTTATGGCAGGGGTGTATACCGGGAAACCGACGTTCATCTCACCCGTCACCGATCCCATCGAAAGATGGCTTCTCTCCGCCTCGGGGGTGAAGGCCGATGAGGAGATGGACTGGAGGATGTTCGCCGTCGCGGTGATGATCTTCTCCGTCCTCTGCATCGTGGCTGTCTTCCTCCTCCAGGAGGTCCAGCAGTTCCTCCCGCTCAATCCTGCAGGCCTGGGTCCGGTTCCCTGGGATCTCTCCCTCAACACCGCGGTCAGCTTCGCAACCAACACGAACTGGCAGTTCTACGTCCCTGAGACCACGGTCAGCTACCTGACCCAGATGGCCGGGCTCGCCGTGCAGAACTTTGCCTCTGCAGCAAAAGGCATGGCCGTCCTCATCGCCCTCATCTACGCCTTCTCGCGGAGGTCAGCTTCCACCATCGGGAACTTCTGGGTGCTCCTCACAAGAAGCGTCATGATCCTCCTCCCGATCAGCCTGATCATCGCCCTCGTTCTCGTCTCGCAGGGGACCGTGCAGACCTTCAGCGGGCCGGTAACTGTCCCCCTCCTCGATCCAGTCAAGGACAGCTCCGGGAACCTGATCACCACCCAGACAATCTCCGTTGGGCCCGCCGCGTCGCAGATAGCCATCAAGATGCTCGGGACGAACGGCGGCGGTTTCTTCAATGCCAACTCCGCTCATCCGTTCGAGAATCCGACCCCGTTCTCAAACTTCATCGAGAACCTCTCCCTCCTCATCATCGCCGCCGCGCTCTGCTACACGTTCGGGAGGATGATTGGGTCGGGGAGGAAAGGAATCGCCATCCTCACAGCGATGACCATCCTCTTCCTGCCCTTCGTCGGGATCGCCATCTGGTCAGAGGCGGGGGGGAATCCGGCGTTCACTTCCCTCGGGATCGACCAGAACCCGATGCATGCCCAGCCGGGGGGAAACATGGAGGGGAAGGAGGTGCGGTTCGGCATTGTGCCGTCGGCGTTATTCTCCGTCTCGACGACGGCAACCTCCTGCGGGGCCGTCAACTCGATGCACGATTCCTACATGCCCCTCGGGGGTCTTACCCAGCTCCTCCTTCTCCAGCTGGGTGAAGTGGTGTACGGCGGGGTCGGTTCCGGCCTGTACGGCATGCTCGTATTTGTCATCATCGCGATGTTCATCGCCGGCCTCATGGTCGGGCGGACACCCGAGCTCTATGGCAAGAAGATCGAGCCCCGCGAGATGGCACTCGCGACCATCATCATCCTCATCCCCATCTTCCTGATCCTCACGGGCTCGGCGATCGCGGTGATGACAGCCCTCGGAAGAGCCGCGGTCCTGAACCCCGGTCCCCACGGGTTCTCGGAGATCCTGTACGCATTCTCGTCCACAACGGCGAACAACGGCAGCGCCTTTGCAGGGCTCTCGGCGAACCTTTTCTACAATCTCGCCACCGCCGTCACGATGTTCCTCGGGCGCTATGCGGTCACCATCGTCACCCTCGCCCTGGCAGGCTCCCTGGTCACGAAGAAGATCGTACCTGTCAGCGAAGGGACGCTCCGAGACCACCGCCCGCTCTTCATCCTCTGGGTCGTCTTCGTCGTGCTCATCATCGGTGCTCTCAGTTTCTTCCCGGCGCTCTCCCTCGGGCCCGTTATCGAATACCTGATCCAGATCGGGAGGGGCGTGATCCATGTCTGAACCAGTGGGCGCAAAGAATCCAGCGGTGAACCAGTCCGCCCTCTACAAGCGCGCCATCATCGACTCGGTGATCAAGCTCGACCCGAGGACCCTGTATCGGAATGTGGTGATGTTCGTCGTTGAGATCGGGAGCGTGCTCACCACTCTTCTCTGGCTGCAGGCACTGGCCGGGCATGGTGAGGCGCCTGCAGGGTTCATCGGCGCGATCGCGGCCTGGCTCTGGTTCACGGTCCTCTTCGCCAACTTCGCCGAGGCGCTCGCAGAGGGCAGGGGCAAGGCGCAGGCCGAGGCGCTTCGCAGGATGAGGCAGGATACGGCGGCCAAGAGACTGAATCCTGAGTGCAGGTTCGAAAAAGGGAAGGAGGCTGTTCCCTGGGATTACACGGTCGTCTCCTCATCACAGCTTCGAAAGGGGGACGAATTCTACGTCGTGGCAGGGGATACCATCCCGGTCGATGGCGAGGTGATCGAGGGCATCGCGTCTGTGAACGAGAGTGCCATCACCGGCGAGAGCGCACCGGTCATCAGGGAGTCTGGTGAAGAACGGAGTGCAGTAACCGGCGGCACCACTATCCTCTCGGACTGGCTCATTGTGCGGGTGAGCGCAAACCCCGGCGAAGGGTTCCTGGACCACATGATCAGCCTCGTGGAGGGAGCAAAGAGGCAGAAGACCCCGAACGAGATTGCCCTCAACATTCTCCTTATCGGGCTGACCGCGGTCTTCATTGTGGTCTGTGGATCCCTCTGGGCGTTCTCGGTGTACAGCGTTCAGGTCGCAGGGGCAGGGGTCCCTGTAACGATCACCGTACTTGTCGCCCTCCTCGTCTGCCTTATGCCTACAACCATCGGCGGGCTGCTGAGCGCGATCGGAATTGCCGGAATGGACCGGCTTATCCAGCGGAATGTCATCACCACATCAGGAAGGGCAATCGAGGCAGCGGGGGATGTTGATGTCCTGCTCCTTGACAAGACTGGCACCATTACCCTCGGGAACCGGCAGGCCGTGGAACTGATCCCTGTCGACGGTACCGATATCATGGAGCTTGCGGAGGTGTCGCAGCTTGCCTCCCTGGCCGATGAAACACCTGAGGGGAGGAGTATCGTTGTGCTCGTGAAGGAGCGATACGGGCTCAGGGGCAGGACCGTGGGTCCTTCCGAATCTGTCCCCGGGATGCAGTTCATTCCCTTCTCCAGCCACACCAGGATGAGCGGGGTCAATCACGGGGAGATCCAGATCAGAAAAGGTGCGGCGGACGTGATGTATGCCCACATCAGGGCAAGCGGCAATACGGTCTCCGACCAGCTGAAGAAGGAAGTGGATGCCATTGCTGGTGCAGGGGGAACCCCCCTCATCGTCTCGAAGAGCGGTAGGGCCCTCGGCGTCATCAACCTGAAGGACATTGTGAAGGGCGGGATAAAGGAGCGGTTCCTCCAGATCCGCAGGATGGGC
The DNA here is from genome assembly GCA_015660865.1 of Methanomicrobiales archaeon. Classification (GTDB taxonomy): domain Archaea; phylum Halobacteriota; class Methanomicrobia; order Methanomicrobiales; family JACTUA01; genus JACTUA01. The sequence continues at coordinate 23,760 of JACTUA010000002.1, forward strand.
ATTAAGACCGTTATGATAACCGGTGACAACCGGCTCACCGCGGCAACCATTGCCGCCGAAGCGGGTGTCGATGATTTTCTTGCTCAGGCGAACCCGGAGAACAAGCTGAAGCTGATCCGGGAATACCAGACCGGCGGGAGGATGGTTGCCATGACCGGCGATGGCACGAATGATGCCCCGGCCCTCGCGCAGGCCGATGTGGCCGTTGCCATGAACACAGGCACGCAACCTGCCCGGGAAGCGGCGAACATGATCGACCTTGATAGCAACCCCACAAAACTCATCGATATCGTGGAGATCGGGAAACAGCTCCTCATGACCCGGGGGGCGCTCACCACCTTCTCCATCGCAAACGACATCGCCAAGTATTTTGCCATCATTCCAGCGGCATTCGTCTCCACGTACCCTGCTCTCGCCGCTCTGAATGTCATGGGACTTCAGCACGCGGTCCTCTCCGCAGTGATCTTCAATGCCCTCATCATCGTTGCCCTCATACCCCTTGCGCTGCGTGGTGTGAGCTACCGGCCCATGTCTGCGGAGGAGGCGCTTAGGAACAACATCATCATCTACGGGATCGGTGGGGTTATTGCACCGTTCATCGGAATAAAGATCATCGATATCCTGCTCGTGATGATGGGAGCGTAACGGGAATCCTTATGGCACTCAACTCCGATCTCCGCCCTGACCCGGATCTCCTTCTCGCCCGGGTCCAGGAGGAGGAGCGACGGAAACACAGGGGAAAACTGAAGATCTTCCTCGGGTACGCCGCGGGCGTCGGGAAGACCTACGAGATGCTGAAGGCAGCCCACCTCAGGAAGGATGAGGGTATCGATGTCAGGATCGGGTATGTCGAAACCCATGGCAGGCCGGAGACGGATGCACTCCTCGAAGGGCTCACCATCATCCCGAAGAAGCTGGTGGAGTACCGGGGGGTGACCCTCCAGGAACTGGACCTCGATGCCGTCCTTTCCGCCTCTCCCCGGCTCGTCCTCGTCGATGAACTCGCCCACACGAATGCACCCGGGTCACGCCACCCGAAACGGTACCAGGACGTCGAGGAGATCCTGGACGCCGGTATCGATGTCTATACAACCCTGAATATCCAGCATCTCGAGAGCCTCAACGACGTCGTGGCCCAGATCTCCGGAGTGCTCGTCCGCGAGACCATTCCGGACCGGGTCATCGATGAGGCCACCGAGCTCGAGATTGTCGATCTCCCGCCACCCGAACTCCTCCAGCGGCTCAGGGATGGGAAGGTGTATGTTCCCGAGCTCGTTGCAAACGCCATCGACCGGTTCTTCAAGGAGGGCAACCTGTATGCCCTCCGGGAGCTCACGCTCCGACGCACCGCGGAACGGATCGACGAACAGATGCTCGCCTATATGCAGACCCATGCGATCCCCGGGCCCTGGGCTGCGGTTGAGAGCATCCTCGTCTGCGTGGGCCCAAGCCCCCTCTCGGAACGGCTCGTGAGGATTGCCCGCCGCCAGGCAGACCGCATGAATGCCCGCTGGACTGCCATCTATATCGAAACACCGTCCCACCACCGGCTCTCGAAGCGATCAAAGGAACAGATCTGGCGTTCCCTCCAGCTCGCAGAGAAGATGGGAGCCAAGACCGCGACGGTCTTCGGGCTCAACGTGGCATATGCAGCCATCGACTATGCCAGGAAACACAATATCACGCGGATCCTCATCGGGAAGACCCTGCGGCCGCGGTGGCAGGAGTTCCTCTTCGGCTCGGTGGTGGACCAGCTCATCCACAACAGCGGGACCATCGATGTCTATGTCATCAGCAGCAGCGAGGTGGCGCCGGAGAAGCCTGCAGATATGGAACCCCTCCTCCCGGTCTCCCCGCCCCGGAGCTATATAGACAGCCTGGTTCTCGTGATCCTGATCACGGTCCTGGGATGGCTGGTCAGGCCATTCATCTCGCCCACGAACCTTGTGATGTTCTACATGCTGGCAGTCGTGATATCGGCATTCCGGTGGGGGCTGCGCCCCGCGATCCTTACCGCGGTCCTCGGGATACTGGCATTTGATTTCTTCTTTGTCGCTCCTAATTTCAGTTTCAGGGTGAGCGATACCGAATATGTCATCACCTTTGCCGGATTCGTCGCTGTTGGTACACTCATCAGCCTTCTTGTCGCACGGGTTCGTGACCATGCCATTGCAGTGCAGACCCGGGATAATGAGACGAGTACCCTCTATGCACTCTCGCAGGATCTCGCGATTGCGGTGGATGTCGATTCCATCATCCTTGCAGTCTCAACCCAGATCAATGACATATTCCAGTGGAAGAGCGCGTTTCTGCTGCCAGAGGAGGACAGGCTGTTGATACACACGGCAAGCCTCGGGCTTATCCTCGACGACGACGAGATGGCGGTCGCGACCTGGGCATACCGACACAGGGCGATAGCCGGATATGATACCGATACGCTCCCCGGATCCAGGCTCCGCTACATACCGATCCAGAGTTCCAGGGCGATACTTGGGGTCATAGGCGTGAAACCGGCGGAACCCAAGGGGGTCATCACACCGGAACAGGAACGGATCCTCCTTGCGTTCGCGAACCAGACAGCCATCGCCCTGGAGCGGGTGAACCTGGCAAGGACTGTAGCGGAGAGTCCGAAAACCGTGCCGGGGAGCACCTGACACCGGTACGTTTCAGGTCTCGTCACCCACGAATACCTCAAGTTTGCTGTCGGGCAGCGACCGAAAAACCAGGATCGGGATCCTGTTCCTGTAAAAAAGTCTGCTGTTTCATCCTTTATCTTACGAGGCCTGTGAATACGGTCACCGGACTACGGGAGGGAGAGGGAGGTCCGCCAGGGGTGTTCTTCCCCTCAGCGCATACTGCGCTTGATGGCTACAACGGTCTGCTTCGCGGTCCTGACCTTGCTGATATCCTCTTCGAGCTCGCCGCAGTCGCACATCTTCTTGAAGATCTTCTCAGCCCGATCGATCTCTGCCAGGATCCTTCCCGTTCTCTCCTCAGGCACCTTCACTGCAAGAAACAATCCAGATCCCTCGTAACCTGAATAGGAGATGTAGAGTGAATAAGTATTTAATGTTAATTTCACCCAGAAATTTTATAAAATCAATTGACATACCTTTACTGATTAGAAGCGAAAGATTCATCATTTATCATAGAAAATCGCGCTTTTCTCTTAACATTGAAAGAATCAGGGTTAAATTATGTTTCTGGATTAGAGAGTTTTTATATACTTAAAGATGAATCTCATGAATTCCCTTAATTCCTGGTATTTTTTCATGCATGCATCCTCCGGGAATGAGAGGGTCCCGGTCTCCCTGCACCGGTCTCCAGCAGTTTCGTAAGAATAGGATCCCCTGCCGGGCCTTTCCTCATCATGTACCCCTCCGATCTCCCACTCAGGATCGCCGCATCCTGAACCCCCTCACCGCGCGCAACGTCCCCGATATTCACCAGCTCGTGACATCAGGGTGCCCGATCCACATCCTGGAGAGGAAGGAGAGGTATAGTACGACAAACCCGTCGGGCCATGTTCCACCCTTCTGAGGTAACTGTTTTCCCTATATCCGGGAAGACTCCCATGAACCTTCATGAAAACCGTTTATATTCGTCTGAATGCCAATTTCAAGGCCCGGATGAAAATAAAAGAGTTTAAGTATAACTCCACATTTGGTACCGTATTGGGAGCTGGTGGCCGGTGAGAGAGGTGCCGGAAGACACGTTTGGGTTTCTGGCGGGCATCCCCCTGCCGATGGTTGTGCTGGATGCAGAGGGGGCAATTGTCAACGCAAACTCCAGGTTTTCGGGCCTCCTTGGGTACCTCCATGGTGAACTCGGCGGTGCGGACGGGTTCGGCCTCGTGGATCCCGTGGACCGGGATCTGGTGAGGTCGCTCGTCCGGCAGATGAATGACGAAGGGGGGCTCGCCCTGACCGCCTGGCTCCTGAGAAAGGATGGATCAAGGGTCAGATTGCAGTCCTTCTGGTCGGTCTCGCGGATCGATGCATCGCGTCCTCCCCTCTCCATCGGACTCTTCGTGGAGATGCCGGCCGAGGACCAGCCAGTTCTTCCAGCGGCGGGATCCCCGGGGGCCTCCCTGCTGAGCGGTGGACCCCGTGATGGGGGGCCTGCCAGAGCCTGCGATCCTGCGCCCGGCCCAACCGATCCGGGCAGGCGGAGCCAGATCATCCACACCATCATTTTTCACGATACAAAGAACCGCCTTGCCGCCCTCCGTGGCTACGCCGATCTCCTCAGGGAGAGTCTCTCCGGGTCGAGCTTCCTGTCCTACATCGACAAGCTCGAAGAGATCGCAGCCGAAATAGAACGCGATCTGGGAGTGGCCTCGATGTTCTCCCATGTCGGACTCATCGCTCCCCAGTGGCAGAATGTCAGGGACGTGGTCGTACGGTCTGCATCCCGCGAGCCCGGGGGAAGGATCTTCATGGACGATCTCCCCGGATCCATCTGGTGCCTGGCCGATCCCCTCTTTCCCAGGGTCTTCTCCAACCTCTTCGAGAACGCCCGGCGCCACGGCGAGAAGGTGACCACGATCAGGATCGGGGCGAAGGAGGCTCCCGGGGGCCTTGTCATCTCGGTGGAAGACGACGGGGTCGGGATCCCGGCCGACCAGAAGGAGCGGATCTTTGAGCACGGGTTCGGGAGGCATACCGGGTACGGTCTCTACCTCGCACGCGAGGTCCTCTCCATCGCTGGCTTCTCGATCCAGGAGACCGGTGATCCAGGAAAGGGGGCACGATTCGATATCCATATCCCGAGAGGCAGGTACGTGCACCGTCCCTCCTGCCCGGAGGAACCGGATCCCATCCGGATCCCGGCCGCGTAACTCTTTCTTTCCTGGCTGATCCGATCCTCTTCGAAGGTTTGAACCCGGGCCCGGGACCGGCGTGGGGGGCAAAGGGATGCGATGTCAGAGAGGAGCAGGCAGGATCGTCCGGCGCAGGGCAGGGATTATTATATCGGAGTTCAAAGAATTCCATCGCATGGAAAGGAGAACCCCGGATACCGGCCACGTCTCGAGGCCCGGAACCCCGGCAGCGACCATACTCCTCCTGATCGTTGTCCTGCCGATTCTTATAGGGCTGCTGGGAGGGTTCCCCCTCGTAACGGTCCTCGGGTTCATCATCTCCATCCTCATCCTCCAGGGGCTTGCAGCAGCCGCGGGGATCGGCCTCGGTTTTCCGCCATTCCTTCTCATTCCCCTCATGATCTCGGTTGCCGCCGGAATCATCCTGGGCATCTACAGGATATGCGATCTCTTCTCCGAGCGATCCCGGCGGGTCGCCCGGCAGATCGGCAGGATCAAGGACCTCATGGACAGGCATCAGGCCCTGCGTACCTATGGGGAGTTCATGCTCGTCCTGATCATGTGGATCCCGGGTTTCGGGTTGTACGGAACCCCCGTGGTTGCCTGGATCCTGCACTGGAGGGGTCTGCGATCGATCCTCCTCATGCTCGCGGGGTGGCTCATAGCCTGCCTCTTCGTGCTCACGATGACTGCGGGGATCCGGGCATTGCTCTGAGAAGGAACAGGGAAATTCCAGCCTTCAAGACCGAGAGGTCATTCAACCGTGAGGATGAGATCTCTCGGGGGAGATAAGGATACCGGGCATACTCTGAACGCTTTCGGGGACTTTGCCCCCGCCGCCCGGGCATCCCCGGATTGCGATAGCCTGGTATGAACATCTCCCCGAGATTCCATTCGGTAATCAGTAAGGTTGATCATTTCAAATCGTACAGGCAGGGATCCCTCAGACGATCTCCCTCAGCTTCTCGAAGAAACCGGCGCTCGTCTCCTCCTTCTTCTCGCCGGAAAACTCTTTGAGGAGCTCCCTTTGCTTCTTCGTGATCTTCTCGGGGATGTGGATCACCACCTTGACAAACTGATCCCCCCGCCTGTCCGAATTCAGGCCCGGCATCCCCTGGCCCTTGAGCCGGAAGACCGTGTGGGTCTGGGTGCCTGCCGGGATCTTCAGGCCTCCCGTTCCTGTCATGGTGGGGACCTGGACCTCGCCACCGAGGATTGCTGTCGCGAAATCGATGGTGGTCTTGCAGTACAGGTCACGCCCGCGCCTCTCGAAGATGGCGTGGGGCGCAACATGCACGACCACGTAGAGGTCCCCGGGCGGCCCGCCCCTCTCCCCTGCCTCGCCCTCGCCGCTGACACGGAGGTACTGCCCGTCATCGATCCCCCTCGGGATTTTCACCTCGATCTTCGCCACCTTCCGCAGCTTCCCCCTTCCCTGGCATGTCTCACACGGTTCGGTGGTGATCTTCCCTGCCCCCCCGCACTGGGGGCAGGTGGAGATCTGGACCATCTGCCCGAAGGGGGATCTGCGCACACTGCGGACCTGACCCGTGCCGCCGCACTTCAGGCAGTCCTTCAGCGTGCCGGGCTTCGCCCCTGTCCCGTGACAGGTCGGGCATTCCACCGAGTGGGGAACCTCGATGGTGCGGGTGAGGCCCAGGAACGCCTCCTCAAAGGAGATATTCAGGTCATATCTGAGATCAGCACCCGGCTGCGGTGCCCGTGCCCGCCCCCGTTCGCCACCGGCAAAGCCAGGGAAGACGCTGAAGATATCACCGAACCCGGAGTCCCTGAAGAGGTCCTCGAATGAGGTCGTGCGGAAGCCGGCAAAGTCCTCGGGCCGGAAGGCCGCGTGGCCGAACTGGTCGTACTGGGCCTTCTTCTGGGGGTCGGAGAGCACCTGGAAGGCCTCGTTGATCTCCTTGAACTGCTCCTCGGCCTGCTTGTTCCCGGGGTTCAGGTCCGGGTGGTACTTCCGGGCGAGGTGCCGGAAGGCCTTCTTGAGCTCCTCCTCCGACGCGTTCCTGGGGACTCCCAGGAGCTCGTAGTAATCCTTCTTTGCCATGCTCTCTGGCCGGACCCCTCGGCTAGTCCTCCTTCACCTTGAAGTCGGCATCGACCACGTTTTCGCCCCCGGAGGGTCCCGTCTTCCCTGAGGATTCCCCGGACCCCTCCCCCGAGGGTGAACCCGCCGCCCGGGCCTGCTCCTCTGCCTGCTTCTTCTGGGCCTCCTGGTAGATGGCCGATCCGGCCTCTGCGAGAACCTTCTGGAGGGCCGCGGTCTCGTCCTTTATCTTCTGGATATCCTTCCCCTCGAGGGCAGACTTTGCGGCCTTTACCGCTGATCCTATCTTCTCCTTCAGCTCGGCCGGTATCTTCTCACCGAGCTCGGCGATGGTCTTCTCGGCGGTGTAGATGAGCGAGTCGGCCTCGTTCTTCGCCGTCGCCTCCTCCTTCCTCTTCTCGTCATCGGAAGCGAACTTCTGGGCCTCTGTAACCATCCGCTCGACGTCCCTGTCGGCGAGCTTCGTCGAGGCGGTGATGGTCATCTTCTGCTCCTTTCCCGTGCCCAGGTCCTTTGCCGTGACATTCAGGATCCCGCTCGCGTCGATGTCGAAGGTCACCTCGATCTGGGGTACCCCCCGGGGCGCGGGCGCGATCCCGACCAGGTTGAATCTCCCGAGGCTGATGTTGTCCGCGGCCATGGGGCGCTCCCCCTGGAGGACGTGGATGGTGACCTCGGACTGGAGATCCGCCGCCGTGGTGAAGATCTGGCTCTTCCTCGTGGGTATCGTGGTGTTCCGCTCGATGAGCGTGGTCCTCACGCCGCCCAGGGTCTCGATCCCGAGGGTGAGGGGGGTGACATCCAGGAGGAGGAGATCGGTCACCTCGCCGGCCAGGATCGCCCCCTGGATGGCCGCACCCAGTGCCACGCACTCCATGGGATCGACCCCTCGCTCCACCTTCTTCCCGACCCGGTCCTCGATGAACTTCTGGACGATGGGCATCCTCGTCGGGCCGCCGACCAGGATCACCCGGTCGACCCCTTCCTTCGTGAGCTTCGCATCCGAGAGAGCCGTGTCGAGGGGCTGGACGCACCGGTTGATGATGGGTGCCACGAGCAGCTCGAGCTTCGAGCGGTTCATCTTCAGGGAGAGGTGCTTCGGCCCTTCCTTGTCGGCGGTGATGTAAGGGAGGTTGATCTCGGTCTCGAGGACCGTGGAGAGCTCGATCTTCGCCTTCTCGGCCGCCTCGCGGACCCGCTGGACGGCCATCCGGTCCTTCATCAGGTCCACCCCCTCCTGCTTCCTGAACTCCTCCACGATCCAGTTCATGACGACCTGGTCCATGTCGGTCCCGCCGAGCTGGGTGTCTCCTGACGTGGAGAGGACATTGAAGGTCCCGTGGCCGAACTCCATGATGGTGACATCGAGGGTCCCGCCCCCGAGGTCAAAGACCAGGATCTTGTGCTCACCGCCCTTGTCCAGGCCATAGGCCATGGAAGCCGCGGTCGGTTCGTTCACGAGCCTGACCACGTCGAGGCCCGCGATCTTCCCCGCATCCTTCGTGGCCGTCCGCTGGTTATCGTTGAAGTATGCCGGGACGGTGATGACCACCTTCTTCACTTCCTCGCCCAGGAAGGCCTCGGCGTCCTTCTTGATCTTCTGGAGGATGAAGGCCGAGATCTGCTGGGGGGTGTAGGTCTTGCCAAGGATCCGGTACACGTGGTCGGTCCCCATCTTCCGCTTCGCGGCCATGACAGTGGCATCGGGGTTGCTGATGGCCTGCCTCCGCGCCGGCTCCCCTACGAGGAGCTCCCCGTCTTTCGTGAACGCCACCACCGATGGGAACATCTTCCCTGCAACGGTCACCCCCTCGGCCGAGGGGATGATCGTCGGTTTCCCCCCGAGCATGACCGCTGCCTGGCTGTTCGATGTCCCCAGATCAATCCCGATTATCTTCTCCTTTCCCATGATTCTCCTCCTTCCATTCTCCGGTGTGTTCGGCAATCTTTACCTTTGAAGGTCTAATAACCTTGGATCGAAGCAGATACCCTCTCTGGTACTCCTCGAGGATCGTCCCGTCCTCCTTTTCGTTGCTCTCACCCTTGGCGATGGCCTCGTGAAAGTTCGGGTCAAACCGCTTCCCCTGGCTCTCGATACTGCGTAAACCATGGCTCTCAAGAATCTTATGAAGCTTCCGGGAGAGGAGCTCAAATCCTTCCCGGTTCTTCTCCTGGGAGAGGGCCGGCAGGGCCCGTTCCAGATCGTCGAGGACCGGGAGGAGGTCGCGTACCAGGGCCTCGCCCGCGAGCTGGATCACCTGTTCCCGCTCCCTCTCGAGGCTCTTCCGGTAGTTGTCGAAATCGGCCTGGAGGTACTGGAGCCGGGTGAGCCGTTCTTCGGCGAGCCTCCTTACCTCGTCCAGTTCCCTCTGGAGGCGCGCGATCTCCTGCCGGAGATCGGGTTCCAGTCCGCTTTCCTCACCGGTCATCCGGTATAATATCAGCCGTTCTCTATTTCTATCTTTTTTACCCTGAGGGTTCATCTGCCGGGTCTCATGTCTTCAATCCGCTCGGAACCTTAATCAGGCGAATGTCCCAAGGCCTGAGCCTGGATAGGCTGTGGCTGGAGGAAGAGAATAACCTATTCGCGGGCTCTAGGCTCCTCCTTCTTCAGGGAGGATCGCCCGCTTGGGATCCAGGAGCACGGAATTGTCGAGACCGATGCATGAGACAGCCGCGAGGGCGCCGATTATCCCCCTCCCGCCCCTCATGAAGATACCGTGCTTCCGGGCGATATCTTCCGCCTCCTTCCGGGAGACTTTACCGGTTCTCACCCGGTTTCCGAAGTGGCGGAGATCCCGCTGCACGGTGAACCCCTGCTTGATCGCGATCCCCCATTCGGGGGAGAATGCTTCGTCGGAGACGAATCGGAGGCTGTGCTCCCGGATCTGGCCGCAGAGGGCCGGCTCGGCAGCGAGCTCGATGAAGCTCGCCGAGTTCCCCGCCGTTCTCTCGGGCTGGGCCGGGTTGAGCATCACGACGTGGTGGCCGATGGGCATCACCCCTTCGAGGGTCGAGAGGTGCTGGTGGAGGGCGAGGGCGAGGGCGAATGTCGCCCCTCCCTCGGCGGTATCGGTATCATCGATCCCGATGGCGATGTAGCGCAACGCGCTCGTCGTGACCTCCCCTTCGACGAAGGAACCCGATCTCCCGACCATGACGTCATGCACCCCTTCGGCGTGGGCCATCATGTCTGTCAGGGCGTAGGCAGGTCCGCCGACGCAACGGATGTTCTGGACCAGGTTCTCCTCGTCCCTCCGGAGGCCGGTGACCCCGACGGCCGGATCGGGAAACAGGCCGATGGGGGCCTCCCGTGACCCGAGGAACGCACGCTCCCGGAGCAGGGTCCCGTCCCTCGAGACACGGGAGAGGACGCCGCCGGCCCGCCGGTGGTGGTACTCGCAGAAGGCTGCGCAGCTCGCCGAGAGGCATTCATGGTAGATCTCGACCGAATCCTTGTCGATCGTGGTGAAGATCCGCCGGCAGGCGCTCGAGGGCATGGCGCTCTTTGCCAGGTAGCGCGCAGGGGAGCGGCCCCGCCGTTCCTCCCGGACAATCAGGCACCCCTCATCCAGGAGCCGGTTTATCCAGTCCTGGGCTGTGGAGCGGGGCAGTCCCGTGCTCTCGGCGATATCCGATACCGTGAAGAATCCGTGGTCCAGGGTATAGCCCCGCATCAGCTTGAGGAACTCGCGCCTCCGCTCAAGGACGCCCGGCATACCTTTCCCTGATGAAGAGGAGATCCCCGATGACCGCGCTCGCTGTCTCCACGGAGCCTGCGCCTTTCCCGATGAAGGTGAGCTCCCCGGCCAAATCGGTCACCACGGTCAGGGCATTCAGGGTCCCTTCCACGAGAAGGGGATGGTTCCTGGGGATGATCCGGGGTGAGACCCTGAGGAGATCCTTTGAGGGGATGGCCTCACCGATGAGCCGGATAGCCGTCTCCTGGTCCATGGCAAGCTGGATGGCCTGGGGGGTGATCAGGTCGATACCGGTCACCTTGACATCCTTCAACCCCGCGTCCATTCCCCAGACGGTGTTTGCCAGGATGACGAGCTTCAGGGCCGTGTCGAGGCCCTTCACGTCGTACGTGGGGTCCTTCTCCGCGTACCCCATCTCCTGGGCCTCACCCAGCGCCTGGTCGTAGGTGAGCCCCTCGTCCTCCATCCGGGTCAGGATGTAGTTGCAGGTGCCGTTCATCACCCCGAAGAGGGCCTTGACCTCGTTCCCGAGGAGGCCGTGCTGGAGGGTGTGGATGATGGGGATGGCCCCGCAGACCGTGGCCTCGTATCTCAATGCCACCCCCTGTCTTCGGGCAAGATCGGTGAGCTCGCGGTGAGCGAGGGCGATCGGGCCCTTGTTCGAGGTGACCACGTGCCGGTGGAGCGCGAGCGCCTTCCTGATATGGGTGAGGGCAGGTTCCCCGTCGTCGATATGGGTCGGGGTGACCTCAACGAGGATATCGTAGGCATCAGAGTTGACGATATCGAGGGCTGAAAGTTTCGGCCTCCCGCAGGTGCCGGACTTCGCCTTCCGGGAGAACGCTTCTGGGATGGAGATGCCTCCGGGATCGATGATCCCGCCCTTCGAATCGGCGACGGCCGTGAGGGTGAGATCGAGATCCTTCTCCCCGAGTATCTTCGCCACCCCCTGGCCCACGGAGCCGAAGCCGAGGAGTGCGACCCTCATGTCCATTCCTCCAGGGGCTCCACGACGAGGAGCTCCTTCCTCCCTGCGACCTCCCGCAGGATGGAAACGGCGCTCTCCATGTCGATCCGGTTCGCGGTCTTGATGGTGATCCGTGCAGACGAGCGTTCGTTGATGGCGGGCATCATGAGGGAGAGCTCGGAGACCTCCGCGAAGCCCGTGCGGTCGATCTGGTCCACCGTATCGCTGATATCGGTGTGCATGATGTGGCCGATCATGATGAGGGATCGCTTGTGGAGGAGGCGCTCCTCGCCGATCCTCAGGATATCCACCCCCAGCGCCTTGATCTGGCCGATGAGCGCCGGGAGCCTCCCTGCGGGGAGATCGAGTACGATCTGCACGTCGAGGGTGTCGGACTCAGACTCGGGATCCCGCTGGTGGATCACCGCGATGATGTTGCCACCGCACTTCGATATGGGCCCGAGTACCGAGACGAGCTGCCCCGGGGTGTCCTTCATCTCCAGTTTCATGGATACCTGCACTTGCGATCACCTGGTGATCGATATTTGAACTCCCTCCATGATAAGAGTATAAGAACTGTCCGGGGTCGGAACGGTGATGGGAAAGCCTCTTGGGGGAGCATCATCCAGTTCTCAGGATTGAAGGCAGGGATCTGCATAATGGGGGATAGAGAATGAAGGGCCGGGTCATCGCGTGCGGGAACCCGCTTATGGGGAACGATGCGGCAGGGCTCGCCGTCATGTCGCTCCTCCAGGAGAAGTACCCTGAGATCGATGTGGTCGACGGGGGGAACGGCGGTCTCGGGCTCATCCCCCTGATGGAGGGATATGACCGGATCATGATCGTCGATGCGACTTCGGGGATGGGTGAGGTCGGGAGGATCCGGGTCTTTCACGATGTCCTGAATAGCGGGATCCCCTCCCTGTCCCTCCATGAGCTGGGAATACCCGAGGTGCTCGCCCTGGCCCGCGCCCTTGGAATTGCCCCCGAGGTTATCATCGTGGGGATCGAGGGCGGGCAGATGCCGGGCTTCTCGGGGGAGATGGATCCGGCCGTGAGGGCTGCTATCCTTGAAGCCTGCCGGATCGTGGCAGAAGAGGTGAGGAGATAAGATCCCGCAGAGGGTTACTTGGATCCCGGGGCGGTGGTCACGACCTTTATCGCTTCGCCGAGTTCCACGAGCATCTCGATGGGGAACCCCATGACCATCTCCTCGTCCACGATCCCCGAGAACTTCCGGGAACCGTCGCAGCCGAGGGAGAAGTTGGCCTTCCCCGTGAGATAGGGCTGGGCGGTGGCATCCGAGCAGACCGACTGGATCCCCGCCATGGACGAGGTGATACGCCCCCCGAGCCGGAAGAGGGTTGCCTGGGCGAGCTTCAGCATGTTCCTCGGGGTTGTCACGATGATGACGATGTCGGGATCAAAGGGGGTCTTCTCCAGGGGGGCATACACGGTCGCATAGGTCTCTCCTGACCGGAGGTGGGCGATCCGGTCCATGGTCCTCCTGCAGGCGGGCATGCTCTCGAACTTCCCCAGCCTGAAGTAGTGCTCGCCGCTCTGGAGGGAGGGTGTGATCTCCTTGAGGCCGAGGGCCCAGGCGCCCCCGTTGCACTGGTGCTTGTCCGCGGGGGCGTAGAAGATGGCGCCATCCCTCCTTGCCATGTTCACCATCTGGCAGTGGCGCACCACCTCTTTTGCCTCGGGGATCCCTGCGGGGACCTCCTCCCTGTTCCTCGCGAGCTTCACGGCGACCGGGGACCCCGAGAGGGAGAGGACCTTCTTCAGCGTCTCCGAGACCTCGGTATAGGGGATCTTCATCTTCATCTCTGTCATCGCTCTCGCTTCCGAACAGGGAACACTGTAACCCCATCGCAGATAAGGATTGAGATGAGAGGGCCGGGGGCTGCTGGGGGTTCTACAGCCTTCGGAGCTTCTGATCCACCTTGTCGAAGAAGTTCTTCCCCACATCCACGAAGAGGGCCGGGTTCTCTGACCTCCGGACCGTGAGGACCGCCCCGATCTCCAGCTCCCGGGTCTGCTGCCCGTCGAGGACGAGCTTCGCCGGTTTCTCGCTCTCCAGGGTCACCCTGAGGACACGGTCGCTCGCGATCACCACCGGCCTCGAGGAGAGCATGTACGGGGCGAGGGGGACGAGGAGGAACCCCTCGACCATGGGATCGACGATCGGCCCGCCGGCGCTCATGGCGTACGCGGTCGAACCCGTGGGGGTGGAGATGAGCATCCCGTCCGCCCTGAACCGCTCGGCGAGGATCCCGTCAATCTCCACCGTGAAGCGGAGCATCTTCGCGGGCCGGCTCGTCACGATGACCGCCTCGTTGAGGGCTTCGCCGAGCCTCTCCCCGGAGAGGGAGATCTCGATCCGCATCCGCCGCTCGACCCGGAACCCTTCCCGCAGCCCTTCCAGGAACCGGGTGGCCTCGCCGGGTTCGAGCTCTGCGAGGAACCCCACCTCCCCCCAGTTGATCCCGAGGATCGGGATCTGCACCTTCAGCCCCTGGACGGTGTAGAGGACAGAGCCGTCTCCCCCGATGACCACGGCAAGGTCTGCGTCGGCCTCCCCGAGGCTCTGCCCTGGAAGGCCGAGCCGGGCGGCGAGGGCTTTCTCGAATATGACGGTATGGGATGCAGCCTCGATGGCCCTTCCCAGGCCCGAGGCATAGCTCACCGCCTTCTCATCATCCACACGCGATACAAGCAGGATCCTCATCTTCACCTCAGATACTCGATGACCTTCCCGTGGAGGGTCCCGTTGCTCGCGACAAGGCACTTCCCCACGGTCACTTCGTCAGGGAACCGGATCCTCCTCCCGTCAAGGTCCGATACCTTCCCTCCCGCTTCCTCGCAGACCAGCATGCCGGCCGCCGCATCGGTCACCCGCAGGGTCGCCCGGAGGTCGATGAACCCGTCCAGCCTCCCCGAAGCCACGTAGCAGAGTTCCAGGGCCGACGCCCCGAGGAGGCGCCAGCGCCTGATCTTCTGGCCGAGGAAGAGGACGGGAGCAGGGTTGAACTTCCTCCCATAGACAGACATGGCGCTCTCCTCGAGGAGAGTTGTGCGGGAGACCCGGATGGGCCCGCCGTCCAGGTACGCCCCCATCCCCCTCACCGCCGTGAAGGTCTCGAGGTGCGCAAGATCCCGCACGAAGCCCTGCTGGACCACTCCCTCCTCGGCATACGCAATGGAGAGGGCATAGAAAGGAATTCCCGCCAGGGCATTGTGGGTACCATCCACGGGGTCGAGGAAGATGGTCCCCTTCTCTCCCCCCATATCCTTCTTCCCGCACTCCTCCGAGACAAGGGTCCTGCAGAGGGAGTGGGAGCTGATGTAGTCCACGATGCAGTCCTCGGCCGCCTGGTCGATCCACCTGGTGGGAGTTCCGCCGGCTCCCGTGCGAACGACCTCGCTTCCCTCGGGCTTCGATACCAGATCCTCTACTATATCCTCCACCGCACGGGCGATCTCCTCACAGCAGGCCAGAAACTCCATGTTCTGTGCGTGGTATTTATGGTATGCCATCAAGATAAATTACACCACAGAGAGAGGATATCTAAATGAAGGAACAGACCGAGGTCGGCAAGCTGAAAGAAGGCAGGTACGTGGTCATTGACGAGGAGCCTTCCAAGATCCTGGGAATCGCTACATCAAAACCGGGGAAACACGGGGCTGCCAAAGCGAGGGTCGATGCCGTGGGTATCTTTGATGGCGTGAAGCGTTCCATCGTCCAGCCCGTATCTGCGAAGATCTATGTGCCGATGGTGGAGCGCAAGAGCGCTCAGGTCATCTCGAAAGCAGGCAGGGTCGTCCAGCTCATGGACGTGAAGGACTTTACCATGTTTGAGCTGACGGTCTCTGAGGAGGACGCTGCCCGGATCGAGACCGGAAAGGATATCACGTATATAGAATCCATGGGCAAAAGAAAACTCGACTGAAGGGGGCGGATTGGGGAGGGTCCCCCCCGATTTTCCTGAGACACCATCTCTTTCCGGTTCAGCTGTACTCCAGAGGCACCTTGATGGTGATGGTATAGGACTTGATGAACGAGGTATCAACCTTGAAATAATATG
The DNA here is from genome assembly GCA_015660865.1 of Methanomicrobiales archaeon. GTDB lineage: Archaea > Halobacteriota > Methanomicrobia > Methanomicrobiales > JACTUA01 > JACTUA01. The sequence continues at coordinate 39,403 of JACTUA010000002.1, forward strand.
TCCTTTTTCCCTCGAATAACTTCACGCTCCAGGGTGTGTCTGGAGGTTCTTCGTATATGGTCTGCTTGATGGGGGCAATGATGAAACGGTTGGGATCATGTGCATCAAAGACCTGGATGATGAGGTTTGGAAAGGCGTTTGGTGGAAGGGCCATGGGTTCTGCGGTGTATTCGAGGACCCAGTAGGGGGTTGGGATAAAGAGGTTCTCGGTGGTTCCCGGCCATTCACCCGATATAACGGCATACGTGACCAGGGAGCGGTTTTGAACCGCGGGCTGGGGAATCGTCGGATTTGGTGAGGGTGTCACCTGACCTACCGGCTGGTCTATGAACCCAATATTTTTCACCGATCCGTCCCAGGGTGTCTCGGTAGGGGTCGGGGTTGCTGGCTGGCCTTTCCCGGGAGTCACCGTGGTTGAGGCAGCCGGGGTCATGGGGATCGATGGAGTCACCCTGGAGCCTGTCCCTCCCTCCGGAATCGCTCCTCCCGTCGGCAGGCCGAAAGATTGGCCGGCGATGATCGGCCTCACCAGCAGAACCACGACCGCGAAAGCAATGATGGCAATGGCGACAATGAGGATATCCTGTTTCTCCATACGGGTTCCGGTAGGTTCTCTCACCAAACATATGGGGAAAGGGGGGTAATAAGGATTCTTTCCGGGCATGTTCCCGGTGAACACCCCCCATCCCTCATAATTCTTTTTTCTGGAAGTATTGAAAGGCTCTTGAAAATAGGATGTTATAAATAGAAAAAATTAGAATTATTCTTTCCACATGCTGGAGGCACAGCCAGTCCCGACCTCAGGATCCGAGGTGCAGGAGAGCGGGATCCTGAGACCTTTTCTTGTCGTCGTATTTACCCTGGTCGCTCTCCTCCTCAACGGGTATGCCCTGAGCAATGCGGGGGACGCCTTCTTTCACCAGATCGCCCCCCTCTTCCCGCACCTCTACTACATACCCATTATCCTTGCCTCCATCTGGTACCCGAGGCGGGGTCTCCTCCTCATCGGCCTTGTGGTCGGGGTCTCCCTGGGGACCGTCCTCTTCGGCCTCTTCAACGGGACCTTTAACCCCATTATCCTTGTCTATACTGCGATCTATGTATGGGTGGTGGCAACCACCTCGGTTTTTACCATGGGGCAGTGGAAGAACCTTTCCCGCTTTCTCCTCTCGAAGAGGAGAGATCAACCGAGACAGGCGGGAGAGAAGAGACAGGGTGCGGAGCCAGTGGCAGACCAGGGAAGTTCAGTACCCGGAGAGGATATCGATTCACTCCTTACGACACTCGAGATCCAGGACATCAGGGTGAAGGAGGCAGCCATCGCCTCTCTCGGAAGGAGCAGGGACAGGAGAGCGTTGAAGCCCCTCATCTACCTCCTGGGCGACGGGAACAGGAGCATCCGCGAGGCATCCGTCCGGGCTCTCGGTGCCTTCGGAGGTGAGGCGGTGGAACCCCTCATCGAAGCTCTCGGGAACCAGGACTGGCATATCCGCATGGGGAGCGCAATTGCCCTGAGAATCATCGGGGACTCCCGGGGGGTTGAGCCCCTGATCCGGGGGCTCTCCGATGAAAACAGGTTCGTGAGAAGGGAGGCGGCAAAATCCCTTGGCAGGATTGGCGACCAGAGGGCAACCGAACCCCTCATATCGGTGCTGGAAGACCTTGATACCGGCGTCAGGATCCGGGCCGTCGCCGCCCTCGGGAAGATCGCAGACCCAAAAGCCGTCGACCCCCTCACCCACGCCCTTTCAGATCGGAATTCGGAATTACAGGAAGCGGCGGTCGAAGCGCTATCCAAAATAAGAAATTCTTTAACTTCAGCTGATTAAAATGGATTCCACCCGGTTTATATAGAAAGGTATTTATACGGATAAGAAGATTTAACAGTAAGTATACCTGGAGAGATTCGGGATACTGACAGGTGTAGTCTATGAAATGTCTACTGAGTCGTGAAGAAGCATTCACGGGCCTCGAAGCGGCGATCGTGCTGATCGCCTTCGTGGTCGTGGCTGCGGTCTTCTCTTACGTGGTGCTCGGCGCCGGGTTCTTCACAACCCAGAAGAGCCAGGAGGTCGTGCACCAGGGCGTCCAGCAGGCCTCCTCGAGCATAGAGATCCTCGGGAACGTGTATGGCCTTGACTTGGTTGGGGGTGGTACACAGATCAACTACGTGAACTTCACGATTGGTCTCGCACCCGGCGGTATGGCCATCGATATGACCAAGGTCAGCATGGTCTATTCAAACCAGAGCGTCCGCCAAGAACTGCTTGAGGCAACGCCTTTCAACACGAACACCAACCCCGGTGTTGGAACCTGGAGCATCGCGAAGGTAACAAACGGGAATTCCAACAGCTACTTGGAGACCGGTGAGCAGTTTGACATCGTCGTTCACCTCACCGAGAGCACCGGCTCCATTGCCCCCCGTGACCAGTTCACCCTTGAGGTCAAGCCTATCATCGGCCCGTCCCTCTCGATCGCCCGGACAGCGCCGGGTGGGATCAATACGGTGAACGCACTCTACTAGGAGGTACAAGAGATGAAGAAATTCAACAAATTCGAGGCCTTCACAGGGCTTGAGGCGGCCATCGTCCTCATCGCCTTCGTAGTGGTTGCGGCGGTCTTCTCGTACGTGGTGCTCGGCGCCGGGTTCTTCACGACCCAGCAGGCTCAGAAAGTCGTCTATTCAGGTATCGGGCAGGCCACCTCCAATCTGGTGGTTATTGGGGAGACGTACGGGGATGCTTCGGGCACTGCCCAGAGTGGTGCTAATCCTGGCAGTATCCATACCATCGTCTTCACCATCGGACTTGCCGCAGGGGGAACACCCATCGATCTGAACCAGACAGTCTTTGCCTACCAGAACGCGACAACGCTCCGCACCCTGGACTTCCCGGCAAACATCAACATGACATCGGGCGGAGTGCCCGGTGGCTGGCAGTGGGGGATCATATCCAAGATGAACGCCAATTCCAACAATCTGCTCGAGGCGAACGAGCAGTTCACCATCATGGCGAACGTGAGCGATAGCCCCCCGACATCGTCGATGGGTATTCCACCTTCTGGCCAGTTCATCCTCCAGATCAGGCCCCCTGTCGGTGCTGCTGTCCCGATCTCCAAGTCTGCTCCGGGCGGTATTACCAATTGGAACCTGCTCTACTAAATTCACCTTTTTTTGGTGGGGGTAACCTGCGTTCCTCCTGGGACAGGACATCGCATTAGGAGCCGGAACCTCCGATTCATTGACCTATGGATGGTTTCGTTTTCGCTTTTTAATGAGTAATTTCTGATTGTTTTGTAAACATCATATCTTTTATCACAAATATCGGATCACAAAATATATTTAGTATGAGTGATTAATTTTTTTCCACGTGAGTGTGCTATGGCCAGGCTTAATATAAGTATGGATCCACCCCGGGAGGAGGAGACTACCATCACAGCCCCTCCTGCTGGCGACATCGACGTGAAGCTCCTCAAGCTTCAGGATGAGATGGATCTCCTCAAGACCTCCATCAAGAAGCTCCTCATCGATATCCGCGACCGCATGAACGAGAAGGATAACCCCTTCCTCCATCCTGGAATAAGCTACAATACCTCCAATCTCTTCCAGGATGGCCAGGAAGCGGAGGCCAAGGATGCCAAAGAGGAGGGGAAGAAGGCTGAAACGGAAGAAACTCCTGCTGAGGGAGCCAAAGAACCCGAAGGAGAGGTCTTCCCTTCATCCAAGAAGTCCGTCCAGGAGGAGCTTGCAAACCTGATGCGCGGGAACGGAAAGATCCCGCCCGTCTCTTCCCTTACATCCCAGAAGATGGGGGAGAAGCTCCGCCTGCGGAAGGTTCACCGTCTCTTCGGCTGGACCTCGAAGATCATCAACCGGTACGGCCATGATCGCCTCGAGATCCTCCTCCAGGCCTATACGAGCATGGGTTACCTCACCGATGACCTGAGCGGCCAGATCCGCGAGATAGGCCGCCTCCTCCCGGCATCCCTCGGTGAACTCCATGTGATCGGCCCCGATGAATTCGTCTCCGAGCTCTACATCCTCAACAGGATCCTGGACCCCAAGGACAATACTCTGGACGAGGACATGATTGAGGTTCTCATGACCCACCGGATCCAGACCCCTGTAGCTTCCGTACCCAAGAAGGCCGCCAAACCCGAGAACGATCAGGTCTTTGAATGGATCGATAGCATGGACAGGACCTGATGGATGTCGAGTGAGACCATTGTCACGGCCATATTTCTCATCACCGCTGTAGTGGCAGCAGGGATCCTCACCTCCCAGATATTTCCGGCTATCTACACAGTTTCGGGGACAGTCTCCTCATCCACGCAGAAGGCAGATCAAAGGATGAGGACCGATATCGCCATAGTCAACACGTTTGCCAATGAATCGCATTATGCACAGGTATGGCTGAAGAACGTCGGCAGTAACCGGATCTCCGAGAGCGATCTGGATATGTCCACGGTCTGGGTAAATTATCAGGCGCTCACCCATAATGACCCTTCCCTCCCTTCCGACGGGTGGACCTATGAGATCCTCGAGAATCCAAACACGTACTGGGATCCAGGGGAGACCCTCCATATCACCATGTTGAGCCAGAAGATCCCGGGAGGTCCAGGAGGCTTCGGTCAGGATGTCATTTTCCAGATCGCGCTTTCTGATGGGACGACTCGTTCAGAGACATTCACCGTGAGCAACGTGGGTTGACCATATGGGTGCTGGAACCATCATCGCTACCGCCATCGCAATCACCCTCCTCATCATCACAGGGTATGTCCTTATCGCCGGTACTCTCTCCACTGCCCAGGTAGTCGCCACAGCTCAGCAGGCTGCCGCCGAACGAGAGGCCCAGAAGATCCATACCCGGATCGAGATCATCAATGCCTCTACAAACACCACCACCTATCAGACCTTCGTCGAGGTGAAGAACACGGGGAGCGAGGTGGTCGGGGACTTTGATCACATGGAGGTGTACCTCCTCCAGGGAGGAGTTCCTTACATGTACACGAACTCCTCGGTACCGTGGAGCTGGACATACACCATAAACCCGGACGTGGTTCATCCCAATCTCCTCGATCCGGACGAGGTTGCGAATATCACGGTCCGCTATGATCCCGATGTCCTGAAGGGGCCGCCGACATGGGTGAAAGTGACCACCGCAAACGGAGTGTACGACTCTGCGTATATATTCTAGGAGATTTCTATGCCACCGGATGATAAGCAGGGATATTCAGATAAGACCGGCGGGAAGGAGAAGGCCGTTCTTACCACAGGGAAATCGGAGATCGACAAGAAGATCGATGCCGGCATCCCCCTCCGGTCCCTCACCCTCATCGAGGGGGAGCATGACAGCGGGAAATCGGTCCTCACCCAGCAGATCGTCTGGGGAGCCATGAAGCAGGGGCTCTGCATCGACCTCTTCTCAAGCGAGACGACGCCAACGACATTCCTCCCCCAGATGGAGACCATGAGCCTGGACATCTCTGATTATTATGCCTGGGGGTACATCCGGCTCTTTCCCATCCTCGGACCTAGCCTGGATATGGAGAAGGAGAAAATGGAGGAACTCCTCCAGCGTCTCCTCGCCCATATGACCGAGAGCCCGGCCCAGATCATCATCATCGATTCCCTCACCCTCTTCACCGAGTACACCACCAACGAGGTCATCATCGACTTCTTCACCGGCTGCAAGGCCCTCTGCGACAAGGGGAAGACCATCTTCATCACCCTCCATCCCTATGCCTTCGATGAGGATACCCTGGTCAGGATCCGCTCCGTCTGCGATGCCCTCCTCACGCTCAAACGGGCCCTCATCGGGGATAAGTACCTCATGGTCCTCGAAGTGGTAAAGATCCGGGGCGCCCATAAGACCCGGGAGAACGTGGTCTCCTTTGAAGTTGTTCCAGGGTATGGCATGAAGATCATCCCCATCTCCGTGGCCAAGGTGTAATCCCATGGGCACCCTCACCGTTTCCACCAACCTCCCCTTCAAACCGGCAAAGGCCGACGAGGGAAATGACTGCGCCGCCAACATCGAGGGGTGCTCCATCTACAGGATGCTCCCTTCCCATGCAAAGGAATACGTACAGAAGAACCCCCACCTCCTGGAATACCTGCACACGTACCCGGTGAATACCCATGGTATGCCTCTCTTCTTCTCTGAGCTGAAACGGGATCTCAAGGGCTTGAAGGATCCCAACCTGATCTATCCGGCCAGTGAAGAGACCTTCATCCATATCTTCCCCGACCCGGTGGACGCCCGCAACTACTACATCCCCATCGAGCCCTCATTCCTTCACTCGGTGAACGACCTCATTCCTGCCGTGGAGAAGCAGCTCGTCAACCTCCTCGATGCTCTCGAGCATGACCCCAAGACGGATGCCGAACGGGCCACGGTCTTAAAAGAGCTCATCTCCCGGGTGGTCTATGTGACAAAGCCCGGGGAGACCGTCGATGGTGTGGTGGGTCTTGCCGCATCCCAGCAGGGGATGAAGGGGAAGATCGTTGCTTTCCTCAACAAGGACCTGACCGCCGGACCGGATAACGGGGACAAGGAGGCTCCCCTTGTGAAGGTCCCGAGACTTCCGGATGGACGGATCGTGATGAACCCCCAGGAGTTCAAGGCGGTCGAGTACCTCATGATCCGTGACAAGATCGACCTGGGGGTCCTCAAGCCCTACATCCAAGACCGGTGGATCGAGGATATCACCTGCGATGGGCTGGGCCCCATCTTCATCGAGCACAAGATCTTCAAGGGATTAAAATCCGTTATCGAGTTCAGGAAGTCGGACGAGCTCGACCAGTTCGTAGTAAAGCTTGGGGAACGGCTCAAGAAGCCCCTCACCTACCGCACACCCATCGTCGATGCAACCCTTCCTGACGGCTCCCGTATCAACATCGTCTACGGGACCGAGATCAGCAAGCGGGGCAGCAACTTCACCATCCGCAAGGCCATGGATGATATCATCAGTATCCTCAAGCTCGTGGAGTTCGGGACCTGCAACTACCTGATGGCAGCATACTTCTGGATCTGCATCGAGCACGGGATGTCCCTCTTCATGAGCGGTGAGACCGCGAGCGGGAAGACCACGAGCCTGAACGCCGTAACCGCCTTTATCCCTCCCGAGGCCAAGATTGTCAGCATCGAGGACACCCCCGAGCTCCAGGTCCCTCACAAGAACTGGACACGGGAGGTCTCCAAGGCCAAGGGCAAGGGCGAGGGGGAAGGGTCAGACGTAACCATGTTCGACCTCCTCAAATCAGCCCTGCGTCAGCGGCCGACCATGATCGTCGTGGGTGAGATCAGGGGGGTGGAAGGTTCGGTAGCCTTCGGCGCAATGCAGACCGGCCACCCGGTCCTCTCCACCTTCCACGCGGCCTCGGTCGAGAAGCTCATCCAGCGCCTCTGCGGGGATCCCATCAACATCCCCAAGACCTACCTCGATAACCTCAACATCGTGGTCATCCAGAGCGCGGTCAAGCGCCCCTCAGGGGAGACCGTCCGTCGCATGCTCTCTGTGAACGAGCTCGTGGGGTACAATCCCGATACCGGGGGGATCTCCTTTGTCGAGGTCTTCAAGTGGAACCCGGTGAACGATACCTTTGACTTCAGCGGGAAGGGTGCGAGTTACCTCCTTGAGAACAAGATCGCGACCCTCCTCGGGTTCCCCGACCACCGGAAGGCGGAGATCTACGACGAGGTGGACAAGCGGGCACGGATTCTGGAGCGGCTCCATAAGGCAGGCTATACCGATTTCCAGGACATCTTCCATATGCTCATCAAGGTGAAGAAGGAAGGTCTGATCACGATCGGGAACCTGGGGGGCTGAGATGGCCGATGTCTTCGGTGGATTTGCGGAAGCGATCAAGGCGAAGTCCCACGGAAAGGTCCCTTTCGAGAATAAGCTGAAGAGGATCCGGGGATTCATCGATCGGGTCGACGAGGAGAAGAGGATGGCCGCAGATCTTCTCTTCATGGCCACGTACATGGCCTCCATTACCACCGCGGGCATCTCCCGTCCTGATATCTTCTCCTTCACCGGCAAACGCTACGAGTACGTCTCTTCCAAGTACGTCGAAAAGGCCGATTATTATGTCAAGCGCTGGAACTACAGCTACTCTGAAGCCCTGAAGATCGTGGCAAAGAACGTGAGGAACGAGGTGCTGAAATCGGTCTTCAACCGGTATGCCAACTCCATCGAATCCGGGGTTCCTGACGAGGAATTCCTCGAACGTGAGCTCGCCACCATCCGGAGCGTGTACAGGAACACCGTGGAACAGGGGATCGAGATGGTCAAGAAGTGGGGCGATGCCTACGTTGCCATGCTCTTCTCAGGGGTTCTCGTCGCCCTCATCATCATGCTCTCGGTCGCCATCTTCGCCCCGGGAGGGATCGATGCGACCCTGAACCTCTCATACTTCGTCGTTATCCTCATCTCTGTCTTTGGGCTCGTCACCATGTTCCGTGCGGTGCCCGAAGACCGGAGAACCCATGGTCTCAGGGAACGCTGCTCGCGGGAGCAGGCCACCATCCGCCGCATGGAACGCCCCCTCATCCTCGTTACCGCAGCCGGCTGCATCATACTCTGGGTGCTGGGGGTGAGTGCAGGGTTCATCTACCTCCTTGCAGGGATCCTGCTCGCCCCCCTCGGCATCATCGGCTTTATCGATGACAGCCATATCATCGGGCGCGACACCGACTTCCCCACCTTCATCCGGACCCTCGGCTCGGTGATGGGGGGGAAGGGGATTCCCCTGGTCCAGGGATTCCTGGAGGTCGACCGCGCCTCGCTCCCGAAGATCCGGGACCTCGTGGACTCCATCTACTCAAAGCTGAACCTGGGCCTTGACGAGAACCAGAGCTGGAACCGGTTCATCGGGGAATCAGGGAGTAACAACATCTACAAGTACACGAATATCTTCCGTGACTCCGTTACCCTCGGAGGCTCTCCTGATAAGGTCGGCCTTATCGTAGGCACATCCAGCCTCGAGCAGGTGCTCCTCCGGGACAAGCGCCACATGGTCTCCATGGGCTTCGTCTCCCTCCTTATCCCCATGCACGCGGCCATGGTCGGCATCCTCCTCTTCCTCTTCAACATCATGGCCAACATATCTACAGCCATCGGTACAATGATGACCAACCTCGGGGAGTCCCAGACTGCAATCCAAGGCGGCAGTTCAGCCATGCCCTCAGGGATGAACGTGGCCTTCCTCATGCACTTCCCGGTTGACAAGATGACCGTCTACGTCATGATCATCATCTTCCTCATCACCATCTCCAACATCATCGCAGGTCGGATCGTGTATGGTGGCGACCGGTACATCTTCTACCTCTTTGCCAGCGTCTTATTCATCATAAGCGGAGCGATGGCCATCGCCGCGCCCATCCTCGTCGGCATCTTCTTCAATATACCTCTCCCGGGAGTGGTGTAGTATGCACAAGATACTTCGTCAGATGATCCTTGGCTTTGGAACGTTCGGAACAGGGACAGCCCTCCTCTACCTCGATGTCAATCCCTACCTGCTCATCCTCACGGACACCGTGGTAGGGGTCGGCATGCTCTTTGCAGCGGGCTCCCTCACCGTGAATGACCTCCACCTCAAACGGAGAGGGCTGCCGGGAGAAGGCCCTGTCACCGAGGCAGGAAGTTTACCCGCCGATGGCACGGAGAGATCCCATGGACTCCGTGCCTCTCTCGGGAAGCTTGGGGGATCCCTCACGCCGGCATTCGGGATGATCGGGAAGGGAAAAGAAGAGAAGGAGGCCGAGAACAAGAAGATCGACCTGATGCTCGATTCGGCCCTCGTCGGGCAGTCGAAACGCCTCATCTCCATCGCCGAAGGTCGGGGGGGGGCCGCTCCCGGGCCTGCTGCACCGGCCCTCGGGGCCCCGCAGCACGAAGAGAATCTCCTGCAGGAGTTCTCGGGAGCAGGGATCCCGACGCCGTTCCTCGATGATGAAGGGACGGAGGAGGAGGGAAGCACCCCGCAGCAGGGGGGTCTGGAACCAGGAGAGCCCGTCAGGAAGGAAGTGAGTCCTGCCACTCTGCTCGGGCCTGAAGAGGGAAAGGAAGAGGCTCAGGTGAATGTGCTCTCCCTTGCCGATGGAGGGCTTGGAGCAGATGACCTCCTTTCGGCTCTCCGTCTCGAAGCGATGAAGGAGAAGAATCAGGATGACACGAGCCTTCTCCGGAACCTGAAAGGGGTGAAGGTGACCGGGAAACAGCTCGTCGAGGAACTCGATTCACTGGTCAAGCAAATGCGAGGCAGGTAGGAGTGGAGGATCTCCAACAGGTCTCTCGAGGTTGCAATGGGCCTGCGGATACGTGAAAGAAGCCTCTGTATCGTCCTATGCTGGATACTCGTGGTATCCGCTCCGGCAATGGCTGAGATGGTACTGTTTGCCGCGGGACCAGAGCAGATATCCTCGGTGGGCGTTCTCGATATTACGGAGAACTTCCATGGCGGTCTCTACTTCGGAACCGATAACGGCCTCTCCTTCTACGATGGCATATGGCACATCACCCACATGACCTATGGGGATACCAGCAAGGGGCTTCTCTCCGACCATATTCTGGCTCTTGCATTCGACCAGCATGGGAACCTCTGGATCGGGTACCCGAACGGCCTCCAGCGGCTGGAAGGAGATACCTTCGTCACGATACGGGACCAGCAGCTGCTGAAAGCCCTCGACATCCATGACCTTCTGAGGCGGGACGGGGAGATGTGGGTTGCAGCGGGAAATGCAGGAATCCACCGGTATCTCGATGGGGCCTGGAGATGGTTCCAGCCCGGCGGCCACGAAGGGCTGGGTTGCAACTACGTGACCTCCATGGCAACAGATCCGGCCAGGGATACCCTCTACGTTGCCTGCAGGGAGGGGATCTGGTTCACGGACGGAACCGGGGAGTCCGTGGCCTTCTCCCCACTCGTGAAGCCGGAGCTCATCCCTGACCCCGTGCGGGGGATCCGTGGCGATCCCTTCGGTGGCATCTATATCTATAATGCATCAGCCATTCTCCACTTCACCCCGCCTGACCGGTGGGAGATACCCGTTACCTCTCAGGACCTCCTCCCCGGAATTACGATCAACGACCTCGGTGTGGGCTCAGACAGGACCCTGTGGATCGCTACAAATAATGGCATCTATGCATGGAAGGACGGGCAGGTGGGAGGATACCTCGATACCACCACCGGCATCCGGAATAATGCGGTAAAAAAGATCTATATCGATAGTTCGCAGCGTCTCTGGTTCGTAACCCCTGAGAACGTTGGTTTCTCGAGAATCCAGGAGAACACGGAAGAGAACGGCTCCGTCATTCCTATCACAACCTTTGATCTCCCGATGAATGCCCCTGCACCGATCCTCACACCCGGGCCACTGATCACCCCCAGCATCTCCATACAGGGCTATCCTGAGAAGCCTGCCGGCCTGTCCGATCCCCTGGCAGGGCTCCTTGAGGCTATCAGGAGTTTCTTCAAGAGGTTCTTTCCCGCCTGAACCTTCTTCCTCACAGGCCCGTCATCGCTCGATGCCGAGCTCGTTCAGGCAGAACCGGTCGATAGAGTCGATGAGCACCTTTCGTGCCCGTTTGTTTCGCTTCTGGTCCTGGAGAGAGGTATCTGCGAGGAGGTACTCCAGGGAGACGAAGTAAAAGTCGAACCTGGGGAACTTCCCCTTCAGCTCCCTGAGGATCGCGAGGGCCTGGCGGGGATCGTTGTTCATCACCTGGTAGGCGACGTCCATGATCGCCGGGATGTGCTCGGGGATCCCCTTCATGAGCAGGAGCTTCCGGAAGCCGTCGTACGTGGTCTTCTTCATCGAGAGAAGGGAGATCATGAGGCCGAAGTAGAGGGGCTCCAGCCCGTCGGGGAACTGCTGGATCATCTGCCTTACGACACCCGTCGCCCCGTCGCCGTCCCCTGTCTCGAGCCTGAAGTGGTACATCTCCTTTAAGAAGAACATGTCGTCAAAGAACCGCTCGGTGGCGATCTTCAGGAGCTCGCTCTTCATCTCCCGGTTCTTGTCCTTCTTTGCCTTCTCCAGGCCGACAAAGAGGAAGCCCTTCTCATTCGGGAACCACTCGAGTGCGTTGGAGATCATGAGCCAGAACGCCCTCCTGATGAGGGGCTCCTCCTCCTCCCGGATCTTGAGCTCCCTGACGGCATTGATGGGGGGCCTCGAGTTCGCAAGCCGGAGCATCTCCTCCCGGGCCAGGAGCTCGTACTCGTTCGGCCTCCGCTCCTTGTCGTCGGTCCGGCTCGCCTTCTCCCGGAGCGAGGCCACCTCCCTCAAAGAGAGCATGTAGTAGCAATAGGCCACGGATGCCCCGATGGTCGCGTCCAGGTGGCTGTAGTTCCTCAGGTACTTGATCGCGTTTCCAAAGTCCTCACTCTTGAGGAGCTCCATCCCTGCGATGATATCTGTCCCCTGCTTCGCCCGCTGGCCCTTCTTCGCCCTCAGGGCGTTCGCGCAGACCTTCTCGACGAACTGGATGTTCTTCCCCTGGTGGGATGCCGAGAGGATCCGGTAGGTGATGGCGTCGATGAACTCGTCCTGGGCATCGTCCTTGAGGCCAGGGAAGGAGTCGGAGAGCATGGTGAGAATATGTGCGAAGAAGACGGGGAGCGTTGCGGAGATCTCGTTTATGTTCTTATCGATATATTCAAGGAACTCATTCCTGACCTTCCTCAGCCGTTCATCGAGGGTGAGGCCAGCGAGCTGCTCTTCCGGCATCTAACTAGTATTATTCGGGGGAAGATATATCAACCTTTAGTGATACCTACCCCCGAAGGGGGTGGGTATGAGAAAGGTACCTTTCGTGATGCCCGCCCCCGAAGGGGAGCGGGTTAATGAGAAAGGTTCTCTTAACCTTTTCGTGATGCCCGCCCCCGAAGGGGAGCGGGTTAATGAGAAAGGTTCTCTTAACCTTTTCGTGATGCCCGCTCCCGAAGGGGGGGCGGGTTAATAGAGAAAGGTTCTATCAACTTTTCGTGATTTCCGAGTAGTAGTACGTGCCGGTTGCCCTCTGTTCCCGGTCAAGGAAGGAACCGGGCTTGTTGATCCTGGGCCTCCCGCTCCTGTCCCTGCGGAAGGTGATCCCCAGGGTCTGGAGGAACCGGTTCATCCCCTCCCGCATGGTGAAGGGACCTTCCGCGACCCCGTGCCTACCGGGATCGCCGGAGAAGACCATGAGCCCCTCGCTAATGATGTCGATCAGGTAGATGTCATGGTCGATGACCATGATTCCGGCCTCGCGTTCCTGGGCGAGGTTGCGGATGATCCTCGGGAGCTTCACCCGCTGCTCGACATCCAGGTGGGCGCTCGGTTCGTCCAGGACGTAGAGGTTCGCCTCGCGGGAGAGGCAGGTGGCGATCGCGAGGCGCTGGAGCTCCCCACCCGAGAGGGTCTTTGCGGGCGAGGCGAGGATAGGCACGAGGGCGAGGGGCTCCAGGACCTCGTGCTGGTAGAAGGAGCTCTCGAACCGGTTCGTGCAGCCCCTGAGGATCTCCTCGACCGTCTCGTCGGAGTCTGCCTTCAGGTACTGGGGCTTGTACGAGATGGTGAGAGCCTGCGGCATTTTCCCCGAGTCCGGCTGCTCCTCCCCTGCGAGGAGCCGGGCGAAGGTGGTCTTCCCGATTCCGTTCGGGCCGACGAGGCCGAGGACCTCCCCGCAATGAATCTCCCCGCCCTGCACCTCGAGGGTGAAGTCAGGATAGGCCTTCTTCATCGATGGAATCTCGGTCAGGACCTCGAGCTCGGGCCTCTCCCCGTGGAGCCGTCTCTCGAAGACGACCTGGTAATCGCGAAAGCGCATGTTCTCCTCGGCAAGGTAACCCTCCAGGTACTGGTTGATCCCCACCCTCACTCCCTTCGGCTGGGTCACGATCCCGAAGACCGCCGGCTTCCCGTAAGCGATATGGACGGTGTCGGCGACCAGGTCCAGGATGGCGAGGTCGTGCTCGACGATCATGATGGGGCGCTCGGCGGCGAGCTCGCGGATGAGGGTGGCCGCCGCCATCCGCTGGTAGATATCCAGGAACGGGGTGATCTCGTCCAGGAAGTAGAAGTCGGCCTCACGGGAGAGGCAGGCGCAGATGGCCACCCTCTGGAGCTCGCCCCCCGAGAGGGAATCGATGGACCGATCGAGGAGCGGTAAGAGGGAGAAGGCGTCCACGTAGCGTTCGAGCTGCCCGCGTTCGTCGGTGGTCTTCAGGAGCTGCCCGACGGTTCCCTGGAAGATCCTGGGTATGTAATCGATATACTGGGGCTTGGTGGCTGTCTTCACATGCCCCTCCGAGACCATGCGGAGGTACTCGAAGAGCTCGGTCCCTGTGTAGTGGGAGAGGATCTCCTTCCAGGGGACCTCCCGGTCGAGCTCCCCCATGTTCGGGCGGAGACTGCCCGAGAGGATCTGGACGGAGGTGCTCTTCCCGATGCCATTCGGGCCGAGGAGGCCGGTCACCTTCCCCGGGACCGGTATGGGCAGGCCGTAGAGGGCAAAGGCGTTCTTCCCGTAGCGGTGGGTGGGGTTGGGGAGCTCCTCGGGGAGACTCACGATATCGATGGCCGAGAACGGGCATTTCTTGATGCAGATCCCGCAGCCCACGCAGAGCTCCTCCGAGACGACCGCGGTGCCCGCGTCCCCGATGACCACGGTCTCGTCACCGGTCCGGACCCGGGGGCAGTAGATGATGCACTCGGTACCGCACTTCTTCGAGTGGCAGCGGTCCCGGTGGACGACAGCGATCCTCATGGTCCGTCAACCGGTGGGGACGCTCGAGAGGAGGATGGTCCAGGTGATGAACCAGAGGGAGAAGGTCATGAAACCCTGGTACAGCCAGTCCTTTGCCGTGAGCCCGAGGTAGTCCATCCGCATGGCGAGGAAGACGTACTTCTGGAAGACGATGCCAGCGAAGAGGAAGAGGATGCCGAGCGCTGTTCCCGTCGGGACCGCATCAGCATAAAAGGAGAGCACCCCCGCGAGGATCCCCATCCCGCAGGCGATACCCGTCCGCTTCAGCCGGTCCATGTGCTGGGCCTGCTTCTCGGCCCGGGTCAGCTTCTTCTTTGGCGCCTTCTCCCCTTCCGGTTTCGCCTCGCCCGTCATCCCGACCACCTAGATAGTCTATTTTTTTAGCGCTGAAGCCATATGTAGCTTGGGATAACCATGGCCACGGCGCAGGGAATGAGCGGGGTGGATCTCTCGGCCGTGGTCGCTGAGCTCACCCCGCTCCTCCCCCTCTGGGTCGGCAAGATCTACCAGTACGACCCGAAGGTCCTTGCCATCCGGTTCCAGGGGGAGAACCGGGCCCGGCATGCCCTCGTCATCGAGTCCGGGAGGAGGGCGCATCTCGTGAAGGCCCTGCCCGAGTCTCCGGAGAGGCCGGCGGGCTTCGCTATGCTCCTGCGAAAACACCTGGAAGGGGGAAAGGTCCTCTCCATCGCCCAGCACGGCCTCCAGAGGATCTTCTCTGTCACCGTCGGGAAGAAGATGGGCAGCTACCAGCTCGTCGTGGAACTCTTTGACGAGGGGAATGTCATCCTCTGTGATGCGGAGGGGATGATCGTGAAACCCCTCTGGCACCACCGGTTCAGGGAGAGGGAGGTGATCCCCGGGGCGACCTATGCGTTTCCGGGCACGGACTGCTCCGAACTCTCCCCCGAATCCTTCGGGGATCTCCTCCGGGCCTCGGACCGCGAGATCGTGAAGGCCCTTGCCGTTGACTGCATGCTCGGGGGCCGGTACGCGGAAGAGGTATGTGCAATGGCAGGGATCAGGAAGGACACCCCGACAGGAACCGTGGACCCGGGGACCGTACAGACGGCCTTTGTCCGCCTCCTCGACCGGGTGAAGGCCGACCGGGACCCGGTCATCACCCCCTCCGGCTGCTGGCCCTTCCCCCTCTCGAACGAGAAGGTCATCACCCGCTTCCCGAGCTACGACGAAGCCTTGGAGGCGTACTACGGGGGTCCGGCTGCCGCGCCGAGAAAGGAGGCGCGGACCCCTGCAACGCGCAATGCGACAATCAGGGCCAGGCAGGAGGAGAGTCTGCGGAAGTTCGAGGGAGAGATACAGCGGCTGGAGAGATCGGTGGAGTGCATCTATGCGAATTACCCCCTCGTGGAAGAGGTGATCCGGGTCCTCTCCGAGGCCGAGACGAAGATACCCTGGAGCCAGATAGGGCAGACCCTCGCCGCGAGCGAGCTTCCGGGGGCAAAGGCAGTGGTGCAGGTGCACCCGGACAAGGCCTCGGTCACCCTGGATATCGGGGAACGGGTGAGGATATCGGTCAGGGAATCGGTCCGGGAGAACATCGGCCGCATCTTCGAAGAGGCGAAGAAGTTCAAGCGCAAGCGGGAGGGCGCCCTCGCCGCCCTTGCCCGCCCGCTCCCTGCGCATCCAGCGAAGAGGGAGAAGCCCGCGGAGGGGAAGAAGCGGTGGTTCTACCGGTTCAGGTGGTTCGAGACGAGCGACGGGATCCTCGTGATTGGGGGGCGGGACGCGGGCCAGAACGAGGAGCTCGTCCGCCGCTACCTGGGAGGGGGCGATACCTTCATCCATGCCGATGTTCACGGGGCACCCGTGGTCCTCGTCAAGGGATCGACGGCCCATATGGACGAGGTGGCGCAGTTTGCAGGGTCCTATTCGGGCGCATGGAAGAGCGGGCACCTTACGACAGACGTGTACTCCGTCCGCCCAGACCAGGTCTCGAAGACGCCTCCCTCGGGCGAGTACCTCTCCACGGGGGGGTTCATCGTACGGGGTGAACGGACCTGGTTCCGGAACGTGCCCCTCTCCGTATCGATCGGGCTCACCACGGGTGAAAGTCCCCGGGTTATAGGAGGGCCGCCGGCCGCGATAAGCCGGAAGACCAGCATCTCTGTAACCCTGCGGCCGGGGATCTTTGAACCGAATGACACCGCGAAGAAGGTTGTCCGAGCGCTCAGGGACCTGCTGCCCGAGGCTGAACGGGGCGGGCTCCGGAGGGTCCTCTCAACGGAGTCTGTCGCGGCGTTCGTCCCGCCCGGGGGATCGGAGGTGATAGCAGATGAAGGCTGAGTTCCTGGAGATGAGGGGTTCCCACGGGGAGATACGCCTCTTCGCCGAGAGCGTCGACGACCTCTGGCACCTCTCCCACCTCGTCCGGCCGGGGGACCTCGTCTTTGCAACGACGTTCCGGTCGGTTGAACTGGTTCAGGACAAGATCCGGCCCGAGAAACCCGAGAAGAAGCCTGTACGGCTGGGGATCCGGGTCGAGGGGGTGGCATTCCACCCGTACGCGAACCGCCTCAGGATCAGCGGCGTCATCCAGCACGGCGTGGATGAGGGCTCCCACCATACCATCAACCTGGATGCGGGGAGCGAAGTGTCGGTCATCAAGACCTGGCGGCAGGTGGACCTGGACAGGATCGAGCGGGCCGTGAAGGCATCCACATCGGGTGCGGTCCATATCCTCGCCGTAGAGGAGGGGGAGGCCGAGCTCTACCGCATCCGCCAGTTCGGCCCTGAGATCGTTACAACGGTTGTCCAGGGGAGCGGCAAGGGGTCGGACCCTGGAGGGAGGGCAGGCCTCTTCGAGCGGGTTGCTGCGCTTGTCGGCGAGATCACGGGTACCGTTGTCATCGCCGGGCCCGGCTTTGTAAAGGACGAGGTTGCAAAGTATCTCAGGGAGAAGATCCCCGACCTGAAGGACCGGTGCATCACGGTCGAGACGAAGCGGAGCGGGAGGGGGGCGGTCACCGAGGCGCTGGGAAAGGGGGTGCTCGAGAAGATCACCGGTGATCTCCAGCTGAAGAGGGAGGCCGAGCTCCTGGATACGTTCCTCGAGCGTATGGGCAAGGGCGAACCGGTGGCCTACGGGAGAGCGGAGGTGGAGGAGGCAGTCTCGGCGGGTGCAGCCGAACAGGTCCTTGTCATCGACGATATGGTCAGGATCAGGGATGTCGCCGAGCTCCTGGAACGGGCCGAGCGGACCAGATCCAGGGTGACCGTATTCTCCTCGCTCTTCGATCCGGGGTCCCAGCTCCTGGCCCTCGGGGGGATCGCGGCGATGCTGAGGTACCGGATGAAATAGGGGGATTCCGGGAATGAAGGAAAGGAAGTAAACGGGATGCAGATATTACCGTCGCTGGCAGGGAATCGCGGTTCCGGAGACCCGGCGGGCATCCGGCAGAAGGGCATCGACTACAAGTGGATTGTGCTGTCGATCACTACCATCGAGATGTTCATGGTGTCGGTGAACGGGAGCATCACCCTCATCTCGCTGCCGGCAATTTTCAATGGAATCAATATCGATCCATTCACCTCGTTCCAGTACCTGCTCTGGGTGCTGATGGGCTACAGTCTCGTCACCGCAACCCTGCTGCTGAGTTTCGGCAGGCTCTCGGACATGTACGGGAGAGTGAAGCTCTACAATATCGGTTTTGCCATCTTCACGGTCGGTTCCATCCTCCTGTATCTCACCCCGAACACCGGTGATGCCGGCGCCATCGAGCTGATCGTCTTCCGCCTCGTCCAGGCAGTGGGGGCGTCTTTCACCTTCTCGAACAGCGCCGCGATCCTCACCGATGCATTTCCTCCCAATGAACGGGGGAAGGCGCTGGGGCTGAACATGATCGCATTCCTTTCAGGCCAGTTCACCGGTCTCATCCTCGGTGGTATCCTCGCGTTCTTCAACTGGCGGTACGTCTTCCTCGTCAGCGTGCCGGTCGGGATCCTCGGGACCATCTGGGCATTCCTGAAACTCAAGGAGACCCCGCTGCCCAGACGGGCCCGGAAGATCGATGTCTGGGGGAACCTCACCTTTATCGGCGGACTCACCATCTTCCTGGTTGGCATCACCTACGCCCTGCTTCCGTACGGGAAGGATCCCATGGGGTGGGGGAATCCATGGGTCATCACATCGATAGCTCTCGGCGTGATTCTCCTGATCGCATTCCCGATCATCGAAAGCCGGGTCGAGGACCCGATGTTCAGGCTGCATCTCTTCAGGAACCGGATCTTCACCCTTGCGAATATAGCCGGATTTTTAGGCGCAATTGCCCGGGGCGGCGTGATGTTCCTCCTGATCATGCTGCTCCAGGGCATCTGGCTGCCGCTCCATGGCTACAGTTACGAATCGACACCGTTCTGGGCCGGGGTGTTCATGCTGCCACTCACCGCCGGGTTTGTGATCATGGGACCGCTCTCCGGCTGGCTGTCGGACAGATATTGTTCCCGGGGGTTTGCCACGGGCGGCATGGTCCTGATCGCCGTTTCATTCCTGATGCTTGCGATGCTGCCCTATGACTTCGATTACCCGATCTTCGCGATTGCGCTCCTGATCATGGGTCTTGGGAATGGCATGTTCGGTGCCCCGAACATCGCGGCCATCATGAACGCGGTGCCTCCGGAAGAGAGAGGTGTTGCATCGGGGATGAGGTCGATGCTGCAGAACAGTGGCATGGTCATCTCCATGGCGATGTTCTTTACCATCGTTATCTTCAGTCTTACCCAGACCTTCCCGCCAGAACTCGCCGCTTCGCTCACGAATGCCGGGGCACCAGGTCTCATCGCCCCCATGAGTGCAATCCCCCCGACGGGCTCATTGTTCGCTGCGTTCCTGGGCTATAATCCGGTCCAGACCATCCTCGCTGCCATCCCGCAGTCTGTCGTCGCCGCGATCAGCCCGGCGACGATAGCGACGCTGACCGGCATCACGTGGTTCCCGATCACGCTCGCGCATGCATTCATGCCCTCTCTCGGTGTCTCATTCTATTTCGGGGCAGCGATCTCCCTCGTCGCCGCCGTGTTATCAGCGATGCGGGGCACGAAGTACGTGCACGAGATCGATGGACAGGCCCCCGAAGACCGGACAGATATACCCGATCCGGTAAAGGCGGCTGATGATGATGTACCTGAATGAAAAACTTTATTCCTGGTATGATGAAGGGTGAAGCGATGATGAAGCTCTTTGAAAAAATTCTCATAGCAACGGACGGATCGGAGAAGAACCAGCCCGCGGTGAGGAAAGGCCTGGAGATAGCCCGTGAATGCGGATCCACCCTCTATGCCATCTATGTGATCGACGAAACTCCGTTTACATCGGCGCAGGCCGAAGTATCGACGGCCGATGTGTATACGAGATTGAAGGATGAGGGGGAGAGAGCCATTGAACAGGTGAAAGGGATCGCAGACGGGGTGAAGGTGGAGACCCGCATCCTTTCCGGGAGACCCGCCCACGTAATCACCGAATTCGCCCTGAAGAACAAGGTCGATCTGATCGTTGTCGGCTCCCAGGGAAAGAGTGGCCTTGAAAGACTGCTCCTGGGCAGTATCGCCGAGAGTATCATACGGATGGCGGATTGCATGGTCCTGGTGGTAAAAAGTATATGATACAGGCTGACCGGGAAATTCTCCGGTTCCGGCCACGGTTAGGTAGAAACCGAGTATATCCACCTCCTTTGCCTGAATAGCCCCATTGTCTCGTTTTTCGTGATCCGGGAGGCTGGTACCATCCATGTCACCGCAACCCGGGAGCCCTGGATCGTGATCAGGGGTCCGGGAAGCAGAGAAAAGGAACATCTATATCAATCTGTTTCGCCGAAGAGTCCGATATGGAAAAGATTGCAGTTGGTACAAATTTCTTCATTCCCATGCCCGTCGTGCTTGTAGGTACACAGGTGAACGGGAAGGACAATTTTATGACCGTAGGCTGGTGCTCACGGGCAAACGCCAACCCGCCGATGATCGTGTGCGGGATCGGGGACCACCATCATACCCCCAGGGGAATAACGAGGGCGAAAACATTCTCTGTGAATATACCTTCATCTGCAATGCTCGAGAAGACCGATTACTGCGGGCTGGTCTCTGGTGCAGATGTGGATAAATCAAAGGTCTTTGAGGTATTTTATGGGGCTCTCAGGACCGCCCCGATGATCAGGGATTGCCCGGTGGCCCTCGAGTGCCGGCTGGTCCAGGCCGTTGGTCTCCCGACCAACACCCTCTTTATCGGCGAGATTTCAGGGGCGTACGCAGACCCTGCGGTCATCAAGGGTGGAAAACCGGACTTTTCCGCAATCGACCCTCTCCTGCTCACCATGCCGGACAACACCTACTGGCAGCTGGGAAAGGTGGCGGGCAAGGCATGGAACGCCGGGCTCACGTTCAAGAAAGGTACGCAGGAGATGTGAAAATGCATCACGGTCGCAACAAAAACAACACAGTGGTCCGGGGCGCGTAGGAATGGGTAAGATGTCTGGCCCGGACGTATAAATCTGGGAGGGTATAAAGCAGGTATATCCACGTCTCTTCTCTTCAGTTCGAAGAAGATATTTTTTATGTGGATGTGATCGGTTCCTCGATCTCCTCCAGGAACTTCGCCGCATAGGCAAAGAGCCCGTCGTTCGGGTTGTAGAGGGGATAGATCTCGGAGAACGAGAAGATCGCATCAAAGATATTCGTCCTTGGCAGGACGTCGGTATACTTCAGGAGATAGAGCATGGCGATGGTCGGGGAACGGGAGACCCCGGCGAGGCAGTGGATCAGGACCTTCCGGCCTTCGGTCAGGTGCTTATGGGCGAAATCGAGGGCAGGACGGATGCAGCTGGTATTCACCTGGTCCATCTTCATTGCATCCTCAAATGAGAGGTAGAGCTCATTCCCGCCGGGGGTAAGGATGGCATCCCTGAAAGCCAGCTTACGCGCATTCACGTACTGCCTGTGCATCTCCTTCTCTGCATGGATGATCGCCCATTCGCTTCTCCCCCTGACAAGATCATTGTCGTCGAGATCCCCGATGAACAGGTTCCGGATAATCTCTTCCATACGCCCCACTTCCCCGTGTTTACTCTCTCGTTTCAGATGTGATCAACTTTGTGCCCGCCCTTCATCTCCCGAAGAACTCCGAGACCTTCCTGAGGTTCTCCCGGATCGGGAGCCCCTGGGGGCACTTCTCCTCGCACTCGCCGCAATCCTCGCAGCAAGAGGCGTATGCCGGGACCCCGTCGAAGAAACCCCCGAGGAACATGGTGTACCTCTGCTGTACCGACTCCTTCGCATCATACATGTATGCCTGGTTGTAGAGCTCGAAGCACTCGGGGATACTCACCCCGTGCGGGCAGGGTGAACAATACTTGCAGCCGGTGCAGGGGATGGCTATCCGCTTCCTGAACTCCTTCCTGACCTTCTCGAACACCGCCAGTTCCTTCCTGTCTAGGGAGCCGGGCAGGCCGTTCTCCGCGCATGCAACATTCTGGACGACCTGGTCGAAGGTCGACATCCCCGAGAGGACGACGGTTACCTCGGGATGGTTCCAGACCCAGCGGAGTGCCCACTCCGCCGGTGTGTGTTGGGTGGACGCCTTCTGCCACAGCTCAGTGATTCCAGGGACATCCTTTGCGAGGAGGCCTCCGCGGATCGGCTCCATGACCACCATCCCGAGCCCTTTCTTTGCCGCGTACCGGAGCCCCTTCGTCCCCGCCTGATAATCCTCGTCCATGAAGTTGTACTGGATCTGGGCGAAGGTCCAGTCATAGGCCTTCACGATCTCTTTGAAGAGCCGGGTGGTGTCATGGAACGAGAAGCCGGCATACCGTATCCTTCCATCCGCGATCGCATCGTCGAGGAATTCCAGGACCCCCAGGGATGAGAGGGTCTCCCAGAACGGCCCAATCAGCCCATGGACGAGGTAGAAATCGATCCGGTCTGTCTGGAGCTTCTTCAGCTGCTCATCCAGGTACCTGTCCATGTCCCCGCGGGACTTGATCAGCCAGCTCGGCAGCTTGGTCGCAAGGTTCACCCGTTCGCGGTACCCGCCTTCGAGGGCTTTCCCGACCACCGTCTCGCTCTCGCCGTTGTGGTAGGGATAGGCGGTGTCGACATAGTTGACCCCGTGATCGATCGCGTACCGGATCATCCGGGTCGCCTCCGGTTCATCGACATGGCCGTCGGGAAAGACCGGGAGGCGCATGGCCCCGAAGCCGAGGATGGAGAGCTCCGGGTCAGCCTTTTTCATCTTCCTGTACAGCATGGAGGTCACCATCTCAGGTAATGTATGAGATTCGATCTCCTATTATCCCGCGGCCATATGAATCCTCCATCCCTGGTGGAAGCGCTGATCTGATCATACGTCGTTTGCTTCTCTACGGATCCCGGGAATGGAAGGGTTCTTGAGGTGCCGGGCAGAGATGGTAACCATCTCATTTCGTCTCAGTTGAACACGCGATACGTTCACCGAACAGACAACAAACGGAGGCAGATTACGTATGGAATTCAAGGGTTCTCAGACCGAGAAGAACCTGCTGGCGGCCTTTGCCGGCGAGTCCCAGGCGAGGACACGGTACAGCTTCTTCGCGAGCGTCGCGAAAAAGGAGGGGTACGAGCAGATCTCGGGGATCTTCCAGGAGACCTCGGACAACGAGAGGGAGCATGCCCAGCTCTTCTTCAACCACCTGAAGGGGGGGCTCGTCGAGATCACCGCTTCGTACCCCGCGGGGGTCACGGGAACGACCGCCGCCAACCTGAAAGCTGCCGCCGAAGGGGAGAAGTTCGAATGGGGGACCCTGTACCCCGGTTTCGGCCAGATGGCCGAGAAGGAAGGTTTCCCGGACGTTGCGAATACGTTCCGGCAGGTCGCAAAGGTCGAGGCGTACCATGAGAGGCGGTACATGAAGCTGCTCGCGAGCCTGGAACAGGGAAAGATCTTTGCGAAGGATGCTCCGATCAAGTGGAAGTGCAGGAACTGCGGCTATGTCCACGAGGCCGGCGAGGCACCCCTGAAATGCCCCGTCTGCGCCCATGCACGGAGCTACTTCGAGGTGTGGTGCGAGAACTACTGAACCCGAATCTCCCATTCATTCCCGACGTCCCTGAAATGCGGTGAAGAGATAAGGAACCGTCTGAGGGGCCAGTCAGGGATTCAGGCGGTTTGCTCCTTTTTCTCCCTCTTTCCCCTTACCAGGCTTGTGATACCATACGCGATCGTGATCACGGTTATCACGAGGACCAGGTCAAAGATGAAGGTCACGTAGTCCTGGATGATCTCGAAGCTCCCGACGAAGTACCCGAGCAGCACCGTGATGGTGCACCACAGTGCTGCGCCGAGGATATTCGCGACCACGTACCGGCCGTAGTCCATCGAATCGAGGCCGGCAAAGAAGGGGGGCAGGTTGACTGCAGGGATAAAACGGCTGATCACCACGGATATGGGCCCGAACCGCTCCATCAGCGCCCGGGTCTTCTCGATATTCTTCGCATGGAGGATATGGGGGCAGAACCTCCGGCAGACCGCCAGGTTGAGGAGCCTCCCGGACCAGTAGTTCAGGTCATACCCGACGTAGGCTCCGAGGATCGAAGCGACGAGCACCCAGAAAAGCGACACCTGGTTGTTTACGACCATCGCGCCGGCCAGGAAGAGAAGGGAATTCTCGGGGACGGGGGTGATGATGAAGACTGCGCCGAGGAGGATGACAATAAAGACGAGGAGATAAAACCAGATCCCCGAGTGAAATGACGGGCCGAAGAGTGTGGGGGCGGTATCGGGGATCAGGCCGAGTATGCCTGCGAGCATCGCAGCTCACCTATTTCTTCAGCTCTATATGAATCATCCACCTCCTGCCTCCTGCAACACCGTCCCCTTTATTTCCGTGGACGGGAAACCTCCATCCATGACCATCCAGGTGATCCCCGTCCAGGGGCTTCCCCTGATCAGGAAGGGGGACGATATCCCGGCCCTCGTCTGCGACCACGTCGCCTTCCAGGACGGGGATATCCTCGTCCTTGCCTCAACGATATACTCCAAGGCACATGGGTATACCCGGAACCTCTCCGAGATCGTCCCGTCGGAGAGGGCGGAGCGGATCGCCCGGAGGGACCACGAAGATCCCCGGTTTGTCCAGTCAGTCCTCGACGAAGCGAAGGACGTCCTCCTCGAGCACCCCTTCATCCTCTCGGAGCTCCCCTTCGGCCATATCGGGGTAAGGTCGGGTGTGGACCGGTCCAACATCGAGGACGGACAGGTCATCCTCCTCCCTCCCGATCCCATGGGAGGGGCACGGGAGCTGCGTGAGGCGATCCGCACCCGGACGGGAAAGGACGTGGGGGTCATCATCACCGACACCTGCGGGAGGGCTTTCCGCAGGGGGCAGACCGGGAACGCGATCGGGTGGGCTGGCTTCCCCGCCATCCGTGATTACCGGAACGACACCGACCTCTTCGGGCACGTCCTCCTCATCACCGAGGAGGCAGTGGTGGACGAGATAGCGGGCTTTGCAAACTTCGTCATGGGGGAGAGCCACCAGGGGATACCGGCGGCGGTCTTCCGGGGCTGCGGCCGGTGGACCGGCCATGACGACATGTACTTCAGGCCCGAGGAGGATGTTATCCGGAAGGCCATGTGCGCCTATGTGAGCGGCGGGCCCCTCCAGTCCCCGGAACCGCGGAAGTAGAGACGGCTCACGTCCGCCGGTCCACGAGCCGCTTCGGCCGGCCTGCGAGCCTGGAGATCTCGAGGCTCCCCGGTTCTGCGAACCGGAAGGCGAAGGTGAGGCTCCCTTCATCGTGGGCCTTCCGGAGGAACGGGTTTTTCCCTATGAATCCCCGGATGAAGCGGTCGCGGATCCCGTCCCGATCGGTCTTTGCGGGGTCCAGGACCTCCATCGAGACCTGGAGCACCGTCTCACCTCTTCGGCCGCAGGCATAGAGGAAAGACTCGTACTCCCCCGTCAGGTACTCCATGTTCTCCCGCTGGAAGACACCCCGTTCCACGTCGATCCTGTTGAGGGAGGCCCCACCGGCCTGGAAGGTTTCTGCATCCCTGGTCGGGTTCATGATCCGCAGGTGCGTCCTCCCGCAGGCGCACCTCTCCCTCGATATGACTGCCGAGGAGTCCTCGGTATCGTAGTTGATGAGGAGCGTACCGCAGTGTTCCCTTTTGCCGATGAGGGTGGAGAGGACGATCCGGCCGCATTCCCCGTCCGGGACAAAGGACTTCAATGCCGGGTCATAGATGTCCAGGTGAACGAGGTCCTCGGGGACATGAAGGCCGGTATGCCTGTCGCACTCCCCGCACATGGTACCCTCGGTGGAGCCGTACGTGTTGTGCACGGGGCAGCCCCACAGTTCCTCCACGTACGCCCTGGACTCGGGGGCAAAGGACTCCCCTCCGGCCACGAGCCTTGCGATGCCCGACTCGGAAGGCCGGATCCCACCTGCCGAGAGGTCCCGGGCAAGGGTGAGGAGCTTGAAGACTGATCCCACGATGGCGGTAGGGTGGAACCTCTCAATGACCTGGACCGGAAACCTGCAGGTCCCCTCGGGGATGATGGTCATCCCGATCCCTCGGGCCGCAAGGGTCATGGTGTTGGCCCCTACGTTCTTCCCGTAGGTGGTGCAGATCACGACACGGTCGCCCCGTGAGAACCCCTGGGAGACGAAGGCCCGGGCATACTTCTCGGCATAGCGCTCCCAGTCCTCCCAGGTCAGGAAGAAGGCCTTCGGGGTCCCGCTCGTCCCGCTCGTCTCGTGAATGGTGAAGACCTCCTCCCAGTCAACGCTCCGGAAGAGAAAATCCGCGGTCCCGGGCGGCTGGTTCGCGCGGATGGTCTTCCCCGAGATAATGGGAAGGTTCAGGAGATCCTCGTGGTTCCTCACCGAGGCGGGATCGATCCCATTTCCATCAAACCATGAACGGTAGAAGGGTGAGTGCTCGTAGGCGTACCGGACCGTGTATCGCACACGTTCGTCGATGACCTGATTGAGAGCGGTGCGGTCAGCGGTCTCGATGGCCTCGTTGGAATACCTGGGGGCAGGCATATTATGGAAAGTACGGGTGCAGGGTATTAAAAAGGAAACCTATCCCGGGGAAGCGAATGCCGGAGACCGAAAGATTACGGGATCCGCCTCTGCACTGCCTTCCTGCTGATCACCTTTTTCCTGGCTCCGATCATGGCGAGGATGAAATAAACGACGAGGACGAAGGTGGCAAAGACGAGGAGCGGGAGCTCCAGGGTCTGGAGAACCGCGATCCCGAACGTGGCCGAACCGACGATGATGATGATGACCGCGATACCATAGAGAAGGATCTCGCTCCTGATCCCCTTCAGGGCCTCAAGGAGAACATCCCCGAATGGTGGCTGCTCCGGTTCCGTCGTATACGATCCCCCTGGCATGGTCATCCCTCCCTGGCATCCTGCCCCTTCACGATCGGGCAGCCCCGGGATTGTTAAGAGGATATTGGCGTTGCTGATAAAAGAGTTATGATGCGTTCCGTGTAAATGAGGCAGGAGAGGAGAGATGTGGTCTTATTCCCCGCTCCCCTCGGCCTTCGCCTGCCGCTTGAAGCTCTCGCGAAGGACGATCTCCTCGATCCCGGGGTAGAACTCGAAGATCTCCTGGATAACCCGGCTCCGCCAGAGGAGCCAGCGCCGGTCGTACATGATCGCCGGCGGGAGAAGGATGGTAACCACCCCGCCTTCCACGGTGACCTCCATGGAGCGCTGGGTGTAAAGCTGGATGAGCCCCTGGACCTGTTCCGGCTGTGACTCGATTATCCCCTCCACCTTGAACGAGTAGGTCGCGGTCTTCCCTGCGAGAGGGTGGTTGAAGTCCACAACGGCCCTTCTCCCGACGATATTCACCACCGTCCCCTCCCTGTTATCGACCTCCACCGAGGTTCCGATCTGCGGCTTCTCCTCGAACTTCGCGAAGGACACGGACTCCACGCGGGTATCGTCGTGGATCCCGAAGGCCTTCTCGGGCGGGACCTCGACCGACCCCTCGTCTCCGGCTTCCTTCCCGACGAGTGCATCGTCGAGGCCGATCACCACATGCCGGTTCCCCACCCGGACGAGGATGGGCCCGTACACCGCCTGGGGGTTGTGGATCCCTGCCTCTTTGGCCACCGCCTCGTCGGTGGTATCGAATACCCGCTCACCGATCTTTCCCGTGTAGCTCAGCCTGACGAACGACCCTTCCAGCACTCGCATTCCCTGTCACCTTGTCTTTATTAGGTCTGGAGGAGGGGATTTATATTTAACCTGCAGCAGATTGGGTAGGGTGGGGAGTATCATCGGGCGGCACGACATCCGGCCCAACGGGAACCTGACGAGAGGTATGAACGATCCTCGGGGCCCACAACGGGGTGAAGGTAAATGATTGAGTACGAGGTGAAGATCCGGGTCGGGAGCCTCCAAACCCTCCGGGCCCGCCTCGCATCCCTTGGGGTCCGGGCCGCCACGAACCTCACCGAGAAGGACACCTACTTCAATTCGCCAACCCGGGACTTCAGCAGAACCGATGAGGCCCTGAGGATCCGTTCCACGGGAGAAGGCACGAGCCTCACCTACAAGGGGCCGAAGATCGGCCTCGCGGGGGTCAAGGCCCGTGAGGAGATCATCGTCTCGGTGGACCCGAAGGAGGAGATGGAGGAGATCCTGGCAAGGCTCGGTTTCACCCGTACCGCCGTGGTCGAGAAGACCCGCGAGACCTACCGCGTGGAAGGGACCTTCGTTGCCCTCGACGAGGTGAAGGGGCTCGGCTCTTTCATGGAGATCGAGGCCCCCCGGGGGCTGGGGGAGGACGAGGCGATCGCACTCATCGGCAGGGTCAGAAGAGAACTCGGGGTGAAAGGTGAGGAGACCACCCTCTCGTACCTGGAGCTGATCCTCGCTACACGGTGAGGAGCTCGACTTTTATATCGCGGGATTCGTCACCCAGGGTGATGAGGGCGCAGTTCCCTTCGGCAGCGGGGCCGGGGTTCACCACGATCACCCCGCCTTCCTCCATGATCCCCTTCGCCTCGTGGATATGGGCGCAGCATACCAGGTCGAACCGTTTCAGGTGTCTCCGGATGGCTGTGCTCCCGACCCGCGCCTCCCCGACGCGGTCCAGGGTCCCGTGGGGCGGGGCATGACAGACCAGGATGTTGTGGACATTCTTCTCCATCCGTGCCATCGCTTCTGACAGGAGGGCCTCGATCTCCTCCTCAGAGAGCTCATAGGGGGTGCCGAAGGGGGTCTTGTTGGATCCGCCGATCCCCGTGAAGGTCATCTTCCCCAGGGTCAT
The DNA here is from genome assembly GCA_015660865.1 of Methanomicrobiales archaeon. Taxonomy (GTDB): domain Archaea; phylum Halobacteriota; class Methanomicrobia; order Methanomicrobiales; family JACTUA01; genus JACTUA01. The sequence continues at coordinate 68,449 of JACTUA010000002.1, forward strand.
CGAGCTGCCGTGAAGAGAGACCGCGTTCGACTCCTCCAGGGACTTGAGTATCTCCCTGGGATCGCAGTTTCCCGGGATGGCGAAGCAGGGGACATCGATCCGTGCAAGGAGCTCCTGGGCATCCTCGCAGGGCCCGAACTGGGTGAGGTCCCCTGAGATGATCACGATGTCGGGGTCCAGGGAGAGGAACGCGTCCATCTTGCCATACCGGCCATGGAGATCCGCGATGAGGAGGACCCTGGTCATAGAAGAATATCAGACGGGAGCCTAGAAAACCTTATGGCCGGGTCCTTCCAGGAGCCGGTGAGCTTTCCCTCGAGGGCCAGTCTCCCGAGGAGTTTCTCGGTGCGTGGGCTGACGCTGCGTGGGGAGGTACCTGCGAGGGGGGTTCCCGGGAGAGGGATGAAGGCATGGAGCCGGACATGGCCGGATCGGACCACCCATCGGATGAGATCCAGGGTGGCCGATTCGTCTTCCTCCGTCTCGAAAGGAAATCCCATGATAAGGTCCACGACGGGTGTAAAACCATGATCCCTGCAGAGCTCCACCGCCCGTATCCCGTCTGCGACGGTGTGCCCGCGCCCGATCCTCTCAAGGACCTGGTCGCTCCCTGACTGGATGCCGAAGGCGACCCGGGTATTGGCACAGAAGCGGCCGATGAGCTCGAGGGCATCGCCCGTGACGAACTCGGGGCGGACCTCGTTCGGGAAGGTGCCGAAGTAGATGTTCCCCTCGAGGCTGGCAAGGAGCTTCTCCACCTTCTCAAGCATGGGCCGCCTCCCGTCCGATCCATAGGCAAGGGCGTTGGGGGAGACAAGCCTTACGTCGCGGTAGCGATGGGCGAAGGATGAGATGGAACCCGTGGAACGGTGCCTCATCACGGAGCCGAAGATCCGGGGTGTCTGGCAGAAGGCGCACCCGAAGGGGCACCCCCGCGAGATCTCGATGTAGCCCTTCATCACGGAGAAGGGTGGGAAGGCATCCAGGAGGACCGCGTGATCCGCGGGAAGGGCACCGTCCTTTGTGGTCACACCGGGGACGGGTCCCTCTCTCCCTTCCTCCAATTGAGCGAGGAGCCTGGGCAGGGTGAACTCCCCCTCGCCGACCACCACATAATCTGCGTACCGGGCGACCTCCCGGGGGCAGGCGGTTGCATGGGGGCCGCCGACGATGGTTATACAGGAGGCGTCCCGAATCTCATCCCGGTAGGAGGGCTCGTTCAGGGAGTTGAGGGAGTAGCAGGTGATATCCGCCCCCGGGACGTCTGCGGGACGGAGGTTGAAACCGTAGAGGGAGCAGGCCGCGAAGAGGGCGGCATAGGAGTTCCTGGCGGCGTTAATGAGCCTCCAGTTCACCCTCATACTCGAGCTCCCCGGTATCCCCGTCCACCCTCGCCATCACCCCGTCCCTGAGGAGGGTGAGGGCGATGCCGGGGCGGTCGATGAGAGGGATCCCCCCGATGATCGCGCCGACAACGATGATGGGTTCCGCCTCCTCGTTCACCATGCCGGCGGGCGCCTTCCCGTTCCGTGCAAGGGCATAGAGGGTATAAGAGCCGACCGTGGAGCCCTTGCCATGGGGGAAGACGAGGACCTTCCCTGCAATCCCCTTCCCGGAGAGGGGATGACTCCTCTCGGTGATCTCCCCGGTCTCGGGATCGACCCCGCCCAGGAAGGAGATGGGTTCGGAAGAGACGAGGACCGGCCCCCGACCCGTCCCCCTGGAGAGTCCCCTCCCGTGCATGATCACCGCCATACCAATAAATCTCTCAAATGCGTACTATATAGTAAGCATGGACGACACCGTCTCCAACAACATAGGCAGCGAGGGTGACCTCCTCCAGCTGAAGCTCGAGGTGCAGGAGCTCCAGGCCCAGGTCCTGGACCTCAGGATGAAGAACGAGAGCCTCCAGAAGGAGCTCGCCCAGATGCGGAGGGAGAATGCCCAGCTGAAGAGGATGCCCCTCTTTGTCGCGGCCGTGGTTGAGGTGATGGAGAACGGGGAGATCTACCTGCGGCAGCAGGGCAACAACCAGGAGTACATCACCCAGGCGAACGAGGAGCTCCACAAGACCCTGAAACCGGGGACCAAGGTTGCGGTGAACAATGCCCTCTCCATCGTGAAGATCATCGGGAACATCTACGATGCGCGGGTGAGGGTCATGGAGCTCGACGAATCCCCGGACGTGACCTTCGAGAGGATCGGGGGCCTCAAGAAGGAGATCGAGGAGGTGCGGGAGGCCGTGGAGTACCCGCTCACGAAACCCGAGGTCTTCCGGAGGCTCGGGGTCGAACCGCCGAAGGGGATCCTCCTCCACGGTCCCCCGGGGACGGGGAAGACCCTGATCGCAAAGGCGGTGGCCCACCAGGCGAAGGCCACCTTCATCCGGATGTCCGGGAGCGAGCTCGTCCACAAGTTCATCGGCGAGGGGGCGCAGCTCGTGCGGGAGCTCTTCACCCTTGCACGGGAGCGCGCGCCGTCCATCGTCTTCATCGACGAGATCGACGCCATCGCAAGCCACCGGACCCACGACGGCACAAGCGGGAGCGCCGAGGTCCAGCGGACCCTGATGCAGCTCCTCGCCGAGATGGACGGGTTCGACAACCGCGGGGATGTGCGGATCATGGCGGCAACGAACCGGGTGGATATGCTCGATCTCGCGATCCTCCGGCCCGGCCGATTCGACCGGCTCGTGGAGATCCCGCTGCCCGATGCAGGGGCGAGGAGGGAGATCCTGAAGATCCACTCGGCCCCGATGCATCTCGGGAAGATCGACCTCGAGGAGATCGTGAAGTTGACCGAGCAGACCACAGGCGCCGATCTCCAGGCTATCTGCCGCGAGGCGGGGATGAATGCGGTCAGGAGGGGGGCAGACGAGGTGGAGCAGTCCGATCTCCTTGCCGGGGTCAAAAAAGTGAGGAACGAACCGCCGGCCATGGACAACCGGATGTATACGTAACCCCTTCATCCGGTTCCCGGGCTGACCCTATCTTTTTTCTTTGGGCGTAAAGGGTCAGGCGTAGTTCATGACAGCATCATCGGCCGCCGGATGAGAGGGACTTCTCCGGCCCCTCTTCATCCTCGCGAAGATCTCGTCGCCATACATGCCATAGAGGCGGCCGAGGTGGTTCGTCATATGGTGCATCTCGGAACGGTACTCCCGTGAGTACTTCCTTCCGTTCTCCGCGAGCTTGTGAAGATACCGGACAAACTGCGGATGGGCCGCAGGGCAACGCTCCTCGATCATCTTCAGGAAGAGGTGCTTGAACTCGAGGTCTGATATCACAGCGAGGATCCCGTAGTACTCTAAGCGTGCCTTCGGGATTCCCCGGTTCTCTTCCATGATCGCGGCTATCTCGGTCACCGCATTCATGACATCGGTCGCGTTAACCCATGGCTGGAGGTTCTGCTGCTTCATAGGGATCATCTGTGGGTATGGTTGGTATGCAGCGCTGCATAAAAATAAATAGTCTTAAAAGTATATATAATTTGCTATTCAACAATATCAAAAAACAATGTATGTTAAACTATTTCACATTGATTAAACATTAGATTATGATTTAAGGCCCAATGCAGGTATATAGAAAAAGAAAAAGACATTTATAATTTTATAATGGTTTAATCACCGAGTTAATCACCCTGATAAGAAAAACCCCGGTACCATAAACAGATATCCTCAAATAGGTCCTCTGTCCGAAGTGGTCCGCCGTCGTTCAGCTGAAATACCGGTAAAAATCCGGCCCTTCCTAATTGAATCTCATGAGCATGACGAGGATATTGCTCCCCACGATGGCAAGGACGAGCCAGGCGCTCACCCAGAACCAGACCCCCTGGGCCAGGAGAAAGGTCGCCCATAAGAGCCCGACCAGGCTGATGAGCCAGAAGAAGAGCCATGTTCTCAGGTCGCCTATAGGAACCACCTTACAGAACAGGATCAGAGTCCATGTATCTTGAATTTGTTGGCTTCCGGCATCTCCTGATTCCCGGAGCAAGCAGCCGGGAATCCCGGAAGGGCCCAGGAAATCCAGTGGATCTCTTGTTTCCCTGAGAGCACGTACCTGGGCCAGGGGGATTCACCTCCCGGCATCCCTCAACTTCGTAACATACCTCGAGATAAGGCCTTTTTTCTGCATCTCCTCCCTCCCCTCCTCAATCTTCAGGAGACGCTGATACAGCTTGCGTTCCTCGGCCGTTGTCTTCTCCGGAGTATCGATCTTTATCCTGACGAGAAGGTCTCCGGTCCGGTTACGCACCTTCACTCCCTTGCCCCCGACCCTGATGATTGTCTCATGCTGTACTCCCGGGGGGATCTCAACCCGGATCCCCCTTCCATCTGCCGTCTCCAATTCGGTGCTCGATCCAAGAGCTGCCCGGGCAGGCGAGATGTGAACTGCGATCTCGAGATCATCGCCGTGCCTCGTGAACCTGGGGTGGGGAAGGACCAGTACCTCCACATAGAGATCGCCATCCGGGATCTCGTGATCCCTGGATTCCCCGAGCCCCTCCTTCCTGATACGCATACCGCTGTCGATCCCGGGGGGAATATGGACCGTCACCCTTCTCGTGACCTGGGTCGCTCCCCACCCGGCGCACAGGCTGCATGGTGCTTCGGGAATCCTCCCCTTTCCGCCGCATTCCCTGCATGGGGGCGGAGCCGGATCGACGACTCCCATCGAACCCGCGCTTCTCTCCCTCCCGCTGCCACCGCAGCGGGGGCAGGGGCGGACCTTTCGCACCGTGCTGCCCGTGCCTTCGCAGGAGGCGCAGCGGGAGGCATACGGGACCTCGATCACCTTCTCGCTGCCAAAGAGAGCCTCCTCAAGGGTGATCTGGATCCGGACGAGGATGTCGGATGCCGACCTGGGCCGGAAGTCCTTTTCGGACCCCCAGGCCCTTTCTGAGAAGAAGAGATCGAAGATATCGCTGAATCCCCGGAACTCCGAAGGGCCATGCGGACCGGGGAAGTCCCGGGATCCGGCCTGGGATCTCCTGTACCGGTCATGCCCCATTGCATCGTACCGGCCGCGTTCCTCGTGATCCGACAGCACCCGGTATGCCTCGTTGATCCTCTTGAACCGGTCCTCGGCCCCGGGTTCCCGGCAGATGTCCGGGTGGAGTTGTCTCGCGAGGATCCGGTAGGCGTGCTTGATCTCCCGGTCCGTGGCATCCCTTGAAACCCCGAGGATCTCGTAGTAGGTCTCAGCCATGCCTGCAACCCAGCTCCGATCTGCCTGACAACCCGCCAGTGGAGGATTCACTCCGAAGGGGGGTGTCCCTTTGGTCCCTACCCGTCCCGTCCGTCCCGGGAATGAACTATTATACTGAATCTTCTATCAAATATCCTGATATATTATTCCCTGCCCCAATCCCGGCCGATCTGAGCGACCTGGCTCTACCAACCGGATGCCGGGATCCGAAGGTCCAGGCGTTCGGCTGACACTCAGGGCGTAATGACCTTCTTCCCGGTACCCTGTTATCCTTTCGCGTAATGGTTCACTATCCAGCCGGCGGCTACCACGACAACGATGAGCGGGAGCCACGGGATCGGGATCGGGATCCAGTGCATCTCGACAGCAAGCCACAGGAGGCCCAGCACAAGGACGACGAACGCAAAGGTGGGGAATTTCTTGCCCATTGACATCACCGTTTGGATAAAGGAGCGAGAGAAATGGATAAGAGTTTGTATTTTCCTTTCTGGCACGTGAAAGAACCGAATCCGGGGAGCCGATCCACGCACAATTGGCCTCCCTCTTCCTCCCATAGCGGGGACCTGTCCAGGTCATCCCCTTGCCCCCCCTCCCGCTCGCGTGAGAGAACCTCCACCTATTATGTATCGGGAAGAAGAACACTCGCGTATGAAGTGGGCACTCCTCTCGGTGTGGGACAAGACAGGCCTCGTCGAGCTTGCCAGGGATCTCGGAGGGCACGGGGTTGAGATCCTCGCATCGGGCGGGACAGGGAAGGCCCTCAGGGAGAGAGGTATCGGTTTCCTTGAGATCTCCGAGTACACCGGTTCCCCGGAGATGATGGACGGGAGGGTGAAGACCCTCCACCCGAAGATCCACGCCGGCCTCCTCAGCCGGAGGGGGGTGGACGACAGGGTGATGGAGTCCCACGGCATCCATCCCATCGATCTCCTGGTCACCAACCTCTATCCCTTCGAGATGATGACCTCACAGGGCCTCCCCCTGGCCGAGCTCATGGAGTTCATTGATGTTGGGGGGCCGGCCATGATCCGGGCGGCGGCGAAGAACTACCGGCATGTTGCCGCGGTGGTGGACCCGGCAGAGTATCCCCTCGTGAACAGTGCCCTTGAGAGGGGCGGTTTCACCGAGGAGGAGCGTTTCACCCTCGCGAGGAAGGCCTTTGCCCGCACCGCCGCGTACGACGCCGCGATAAGCAACTATCTCCATTCGCTGGACGGGCCCCTTCCGCAGGTCTACACCGTCCAGGCGCGAAACGGGAGGATACTCCGGTACGGGGAGAACCCCCACCAGGTCGGGGCCGTGTACGGCGAGGCGGGGATCGCCGGGGAGGTGCCCCTCCAGGGAAAGGAGATGTCCTTCAACAACTACCTCGACATGGACGCCGCAGTGGCCCTCCTTCGGGAGTTCGACGAGACCTGCTGCGTCTGCGTCAAGCATAACAACCCGTGCGGTGTCGCCACGGGGGATGACCTGAGGGAGACCTATATCGCTGCCCGGGAGGTCGACCCGGACTCGTCCTACGGGGGAATCGTTGCCCTGAACCGGGAGGTGGATGCCGGAGTGGCAAGGGAGATCTGCAGGACCTTCATCGAGCTCGTCATCGCCCCATCTTTCACCGGCGATGCCCTCGAGGTATTCCGTGGGAAGGAGAAGATGCGGGTCCTCTCCCTCCATGAGCCGGCCGGAGGGGTCTCCCTCCGGTCCATCGATGGCGGCCTCCTCGTCCAGAAGACCCCTCCCTTCACCGAGCACTGGAAGGTGGTGACCGAGCGGGACCCCACCGCCTCCGAGCTCCAGGGGCTCAAGCTCGCCTGGAGGGTCTGCAAGCATGCGAGGTCCAATGCCATCGTCTTTGCCGACCAGACGAGGACCCTCGGAATCGGGGCAGGCCAGACAAGCAGGGTGGATGCCGCACGGATAGCCGTCATGAAGGCCCGGTTCCCGCTGAAGGGATCTTCCGTCGCATCGGATGCCTTCCTCCCCTTCCCGGACACCCTCGAGGAGGCGGCGAGATCCGGGGCGACCGCCCTCGTCCAGCCCGGGGGATCCATCCGGGACCGTGAGGTCATCGAGACGGCAAACCGGCTGGACGTGACGATGATCTTCACGGGCGTCCGCCACTTCCGGCACTGAGTCTCCGCCGGCGAAATAAGAAAACGTTTTCAGGAACCGTTTCCTTTTTTTGGCGTTTATGGAAGGATTTCAGGGATATGTTTATATACAGGGGGAAAAAGAATCCCGGTACGGTGAGAAAATGGACATCGGCAAAGCATTGAACGAATCTATCGAATATGCAAAGGACGCCGTCTGGGGGAAGTGGGCGAGGTGGATCCTCCTCATCATCAGCAGCATCATCTTCCCACTCATCCTTGGGTACGTGCTGGAGATGTTGCGGGCCAAGAAACCGGCACCTGAACTTGAAAACTGGGGAAAGCTGTTCATTGACGGGGTAAAGCTCTTCGTCATTGGGTTAATCTACCTAATCCCGGTCTTCATTGTTATGTTCATCTTCTACGGTGCAGGATTCTTCGCTTTCATGACCGGATCCCCAATGGGTGTTATTTCAGGTTTGGGATTCATTGGTACCATCATCACTGCAATCGTCTTTATCATAGTCGCCCTCGTGGAAGTGATCGGAATCGCCCGCTTCGCCCGCATGGGACAGATGGGTGAGGCATTTAACTTCACAGCGATCCTGGATAGGATCGGGAAGATCGGCTGGGGATCCTACATCATCGCCCTCATCATCGTTGGCATCGTCGCCTGTATCATCGAGATCATCCTCAGGGCGATACCATTCATCGGCTGGCTCCTCCTCCTCATCGTCGCCCCGGCCCTGATCATCTTCATTGCCCGGTATTTCTGCCTCGTCTACGACAGCGTTCCGGCCAAAGCCCCGCCGGCCCCCTGAACCCAACCTTTTTTCCGCGGAACGAACAGCAACCTTTAAACAGACCCCCTCCAAAAGGGAGGGTTGGTGAGTTTATGTCCGTGCTCAAGCATGTGGGAGTACTATCTGCTGCAAAGATCATGGCCCTCCTCGGGCTCGTATTTGGCCTGATCTATGGAGCGTTCTTCTCTGCCCTCCTGCCGATGATGCCAGGAGTTTCTGCCTTTACTACCATGGGGGCAGTCGGGTTAATCATCGGGGGTATTATCTTTGGCGCCATCGGTGGCTTCATCTATGGGGCTGTCGTCGCCTTCCTATACAACGTCTTTGCAGGCTGGATCGGCGGGGTCCAGATCGATCTGGTCTGATCCCTGAAATTCCACCCTTTTGTCTGTCCCGTGGTTGTTGCCCGACCCTTGGTGCGGTCCTGTTTGCAGGAACCGGCAGGATGGCGAAGCCCCTCCTTTTTTCCAGAGAGATTAGGAATTTTTAAATAGCCAATGCCCCTTTCAATGACGTGAGGTGGAACCATGGTAGTCCTCAAAAAGATCGGAGTGCTCTCGCTTGCAAAGATGATGACCCTCTTCGGACTGATCTGGGGAATTATTTCGGGAATCATTCGTGGAGCTCTCGTTGAGTTGTATGCGCCTATTATGGGGCCGGTCGGGAGATGGGGCCTCACGGCATTCGGAGGGATCGCCACCTTCATCCTCATGGTCATCCTGGGGATTATCGGTGGCTTCATCCTGGGTGCCGTCATCGCATTCTTCTACAATCTCTTTGCGGGTTGGATCGGGGGAGTTGAGATCGGTACCTGATAATTTATCTATCCCTCTTTCTCCAACCCCTCTGATCTCCCAAAGATCCCTTTTCGACCCGCGTGGCGCGAACCTATTTATATTATGCCTCCGCACCTATCATCGGTGTTCAGCCATGAGGGATTGTTTTATCTGCTGAAATGCGCTTTTTTGACACCACGTTGAGGGATGGTGAACAGACACCCGGGGTGTCGCTTTCACCCGTTGAGAAACTCGAGATCGCCCGGAAGCTCTCGGAGATCGGCGTCCATGTGGTAGAGGCCGGCTCGGCCGCAGCCTCGGAGGGCGAGCGGGAGGCGATCCGGCTCATCGCAGAGGATGGCCTCTCTGCCGAGATCTGCACCTATGTCCGGGCGCTCCGCCAGGACATCGACTATGCCGCCGACCTGGGGGCAGATTCGGTCCATCTTGTCATTCCGGTGAGCGACCTCCATATCGAGAAGAAGCTCCGGAAGAGCAGGGACCAGGTCTGCGCCATGGCCTGGGAGGCGGTGGAGTACGCGAAGGGGAGGGGGCTCATCGTGGAGCTATCCGGCGAGGATGCCTCGCGGGCAGACCAGGAGTTCGTCCGGCATATCTTCTCCGAGGGCGTGAAACGCGGGGCTGACAGGCTCTGCTTCTGCGATACCGTCGGACTTCTCACCCCGGAGCGGGCCGCGGAGGTCGTCCCGGCCCTTGCCGCCATCGCACCCCTCTCGATCCACTGCCATGATGACCTTGGGGTTGCCATGGCGAATACCCTTGCCGCGCTCAAGGCCGGTGCAACCTGCGCCCATGTCACGGTGAACGGCCTCGGGGAACGCGCCGGGAATACCCCGTTCGAGGAGCTCGTCATGGCCCTGGAGGTCCTCTACAATGTCCGGACCGGTATCAGGATCGGCGAGATCTACCATCTCGCCTCCCTGGTCTCGCGGCTCACGAAGGTGCCCCTCGCCACGAACAAGGCGATCGTCGGGGAGATGGCCTTCACCCACGAGAGCGGGATCCATGCCCACGGGGTCCTCCGGGAATCGAGCACCTACGAGCCCATCCGGCCCGAAATGATCGGGCGGAAGAGGAGGATCGTCCTCGGCAAGCACTCGGGGACCGCATCGGTGGAGGCCGCCCTCCAGGAGTTGAGCTACCGGGCGGACAAGAGGCAGGTCGCCGAGATCGTCTCCCGGATCAAGAAGCTCGGGGACGAGGGAAAGCGGGTCACCGATGCCGACCTCATGGCCATCGCCGAGACGGTCCTCGGCCTCGAGGTGAGCCCTGTTCTCACCCTGCGCCAGTTCACCGTTGTCTCGGGGTCCCACGTGGTCCCCACTGCGTCCGTGACGCTCATGGTGAATGGGAAGGAGATCACCGGGGCCTCAACGGGAGATGGACCGGTCGATGCGGCCATCTCGTCCCTCCAGAAGTCGGTGGCTGCCGTGGGGAACATCCATCTCGAGGAGTACCACGTGGACGCGATCACGGGGGGCACCGAGGCCCTTGTCGACGTGACGGTAAGGTTAAGTAAAGACGGGAAGATAATTACTTCTCGCGGCGCAAGCACCGATATCATCATGGCGTCCGTCGAGGCGGTCATCGCCGGTATGAACAGGCTGTTGAGGGAAGAGGATGAAGTCCGGAGCTAAGATACTCATTGAAGGACTCCAGCGCGAGGGGGTCGAGACCATCTTCGGCTACCCCGGCGGAGTTGTGCTGCCCATCTACGACGAGCTGTACAATGCACCCATCCGGCACATCCTGGTACGCCACGAACAGGCGGCCGCCCATGCGGCGGACGGGTTTGCCCGGGCGAGCGGGCGCGTCGGTGTCTGCCTGGCGACCTCCGGCCCCGGGGCATGCAACCTGGTCACCGGTATCGCCACGGCCTACATGGACTCCGTGCCCATCGTCGCGCTCACCGGCCAGGTGCCGACAAATCTCCTGGGGAACGACGCCTTCCAGGAGGCGGACATCTCGGGGATCACCCTCCCCATCACGAAGCACTCCTACCTGGTGAAGGATACCCGTGACCTCTCCCGGGTGATCAGGGAAGCGTTCTTCGTCGCGAGGACGGGACGGCCCGGCCCGGTCCTCATCGATCTCCCGAAGGACATCTCCACGAACCAGGTCGAGGACGTCCCTCTGAAGGATCCGGTCTTCCTCAGAGGTTACCAGCCGACCCTGAAGGGGCATACGAGGCAGATCGAGAAGGCGCTCTCGCTCCTTGCCACGGCCGAGCGCCCCGTGATCTACGCGGGCGGGGGGATCATCGCCTCGAACGCCTCAGGTGAGCTCGTGGAGCTTGCCGAGCGGTTCATGATCCCTGTCACCACCACCCTCATGGGTATCGGCTGTATCCCCTGCGACCATCCCCTGAACCTGGGGATGCTCGGGATGCACGGGACCGAGTACGCGAACTTCGCGATCACCGAGTGCGACCTCCTCCTTGCCATCGGGGTCAGGTTCGACGACCGGGTCACGGGCAAGGTCTCCACCTTCGCCCCCCATGCGAAGATCATCCACATCGACGTCGATCCTGCCGAGATCGGGAAGAACAAGCCGATCGACGTCCCCATCGTCGGGGACGCCAGGGCCGTCCTCCAGGCCATGCTCCAGAAGATCGAGAAGGGGGGCGGACGGGAGAACTGGCTCGAGAAGATCCGGATGTGGAAGAAGAAGCACCCACTCAAGTACGAGGAGGATGGAAAGCTCAGGCCCCAGTTCATCATCCAGGAACTCTCGAACCTCCTGAAAGGGGAGGGGATCATCGTCTCCGAGGTCGGGCAGAACCAGATGTGGACCGCCCAGTACTACTGCTTCAGGAGGCCGAGGTCCTGGCTCACCTCGGGCGGCCTCGGGACCATGGGCTACGGTTTCCCTGCCTCGATGGGCGCTCACTTCGCCCGGCCCGACGAGGTCGTCTTTGACATCGCCGGGGACGGGTCATTCCAGATGAACATCCAGGAGCTGGGGACCGTCTCGCACTACAAAATACCGGTGAAGGTCGCCATCCTGAACAACATGTTCCTCGGGATGGTCAGGCAGTGGCAGGAGCTCTTCTACGACCGCCGGTACTCCTTCACCGAGCTCCCGCCCGTCGATTTCGTGAAGATCGCCGCAGCCTACGGGGTCGACGGGATGCGGGTTGACTCCCCCGACGGGGTGAGGGAGGCGCTGAAGACGGCCATCGAGACCGAGGGGCCCTTTGTCCTGGACTTCCGGATCGAGCGGGAGGAGAACGTCTTCCCCATGGTCCCGGCAGGGGCTGCCATCAACGAGATGATCGGGGGGCACCCGAGATGAAGCCCCATACCCTCTCGGTCCTCGTCGAGAACAGGCCCGGGGTCCTCTCCCGGGTCTCGGGCCTCTTCACCCGGCGCGGCTTCAACATCGAGAGCCTCGCCGTGGGCACCTGCGAGGAGCCCGACATGAGCCGCATGACCATCGTTGTCGTCGGCGACGACGCACAGGTGGAGCAGGTGATCAAGCAGCTCAACAAGCTGATCGACGTGGTCAAGGTCTCGGATATCACGGAGATGGAGACGGTGGACCGCGAGCTCGCCCTCATCAAGGTATCCGCCGAGGCAGGTTCCACCCGTGCCGAGGTGATGCAGGTCGCCGATATCTTCCGGGCCCAGATCGTGGACGTGGGGGCAAAGACCGTGGTCCTCGAGGTCACGGGGGGATCCACGAAGATCGACGCCCTGGAGGGCCTGCTCCGGCAGTACGGGATCAAGGAGCTCGTCCGCACCGGGAAGATATCGGTGCTCCGGGGCTCAAAGACCGTCAAGTCCTCCAAATAGGGCGATCCTTAGCCCCTTTTTTAATAGATTCCCCGTTTGATACGACCCATCTCCCTGAGCACCGCAGATGGTTTCACCAGCACCCCTTCCCCCTCGAGGAGGCCGGATAGGCGGTAGACCGAGGCCTGGGATAGGTTCCTCTCGAGAGCTGCCCGGGCTGCGACCCGTTCCACCGGTTCTCCCGTTCCCCGTGCCCGGGCAGTGATCTCGGTCACGCACAGCTCCACCCTGCCTGCCTTCCTCTCCCTTCTCGCGATCCCCTCGTATTTCCGGATGATACCCTCGAGCTCCAGGGCAAGCCCCTCCTCGCCGATCATCCCGATGACCCGGGAAATGAGAGCCTGATATTTTTTCATTTATAGTATAATTGGTAAGTTATCTGGATAATAAAGGTAACGGCCGCCCTACCGGGAGGGATTACCCATATATGGCATCGGCGCCTAGGTACAGGTCGTGAGATGGGCTGTCCTGGGCGGGGGTCTTGCCGGGGTGACCCTTGCGAGGCTCCTCCACGAGAGGGAGCACGAGGTACGGGTCTTCGAGCGGGAGCCGGAACCCGGTGGTCTCTGCCGCTCACGGACCGAGAAGGGGTTCACCTTCGACTCGGGGGGATCCCACGTCATCTTCTCCCAGGACGCAGAGGTCCTCGCTTTCATGCACCGCGTCCTCGGGGAGAACCGCGAGGTGAGGGAGCGGAAGACCAAGATCTTCTACAAGGGGAGGTACGTGAAGTACCCCTTCGAGAACGGCCTCGCCGACCTCCCCAAGGAGGACCTCTTCTTCTGCATCTACGAGTTCGTGAAGACCCTCATCGCCGCAGAGAAAGGAGAGCTGGACCCCCCCGCGAACTTCAGGGACTGGATGTACCGCACCTTTGGAAAGGGGATCGCAGAGTCCTACCTCATCCCCTACAACGAGAAGATCTGGAAGCTCCCGCCCGAGAAGATGTCCTGCCACTGGGTGGAGGGGAGAATCCCGCGCCCGCCGGTAGAGGACGTAATCCGGTCTGCCATCGGGATCGAGACCGTGGGCTACACACACCAGGCCGTCTTCTCCTACCCACGATCGGGTGGGATCGAGGCCCTCGTTACGGCCATTGCCGGGCCGATCAAGAATTTTATTTCAACGAACTCACCTGTCACCTCCGTTACCCGGAAAGGGGACGGGTTCGTCGTCCGTGCCGGTAACCAGACGGTCCAGGCCGACCAGGTTGTCTCCACCATTCCCCTTCCAGCACTCCTCTCGTGTCTGGAAGATGTTCCGGAGGATGTGACTGATGCATGCCAGGGGCTCCGATCCACGGCACTTCTCTCGGTATTCCTCGGGCTCGAAGGAGAGGTCCCCCCGTACTCCTGGGTCTATGTGCCCTCACCCGAGATCGGCCTCTTCAACCGGGTCTCCTTCCCGTCCAACTACAGCCCCTCAGTGGCTCCGCAAGGCCATGCATCCATCCTCGCGGAGATCACATGCATGAGGGAAGATCCCCTCTTTTCCACCCGGGACGGTGAGATAACTGACCATGTGATCAAGGGTCTCCTGAAGATGGCGATCCTTGAAGATCCCCGCAGGATAGTCTATTCCGCCGTGGAACGGAGCCCCTATGCCTACGTGGTGTACGACCTCGGGTACCTGGAGAAGATCGGAGTGGTGAGGCGTTTCTGCGAGGAACAGGGGATCCACCTCGTGGGCCGGTTCTCCCGCTTCGAGTATCTGAACATGGACGGCGTCATCAGGAGCGCCATGGACTTTGTGAAGGGCCAGGGATGAAGATCAATTTCGTCGTCGAGGACTTCTCGGTCTTCAAGTACATCGGGAGCGCGACCGCAGCACGGGCCATCTACCGGAACATGCCCAGGGACGCGGATCTCGATCTCTCCTGGAACTCGACGCGGGGAAGGGTTGACCTCGCCCATTTCCACACCTTCGGCCCTATGGCCCTCGCCTACCGGACGTATATGAGAGGGGTGAAGGTCCTCACCGCACACTCGACGCCCCATACAAACGTGGGAAACATCGCCGAAAGCGGGTTCATCAACCGGCTCTATCCACCCATCTACCGGGGCTTTGACCACATCATCACCGTCTCGAACCCCTGTGACCGGGAGATTAAAGCGATGCTCCCGGAGATTGCGACCACCATGATCCCGAACGGGGTCGACCGCGGGATCTTCCAGAGATACGAGGACAAGCGCAAGGCATTTCGTGCAGCCCTCGGAGCTGACGAGGACGAGACCGTGGTCCTCGCCCTCGGGCAGCAGACCCCGAGGAAGGGGATCTACGACTTCCTGGAGCTCGCAGCCCGCACACCCGACGTTATCTGGGTATGGGTCGGCGGTTTCCCCTACGGGCGCCTCTCGAAGGATTACTCGCGGATCGCGCGGGAGAAGAGGAGAGCCTCGGAGAACGTGGTCTTCACCGGCTTCGTACCCGACGTCACCGAGGCGTACAGCGGGGCGGACCTCTTCTTCTTCGGCTCGCGGGCCGAGACCTTCGGCCTTGTCATCCTCGAGGCCCTCGCGAGCGGGCTCCCCGTTGTCGCCCGCGGGATCCCCGAGCTCCGGGAGATCTTCGGCGATGCCGTCGCCTTCTTCGATACCCTCGATGAGGCCCGGGATCTCGTCCAGTCAAAAGCAAAGCTGCACCTCTCAGGGGACAAGGCAAGGCGGTTCACCGAGCAGTTCGACATCAGACTTATTGCCGAGGCCCACGCGAAGCTGTACAGGAGGCTTGCCGAGCCGTGATCTCCGTCGTCGTCCCCGCATACAACGAGGAGGAGAACATCACGGCCTGCCTCGAGTCCCTCAACCGCCAGACCCTTCACAGGACCGGGTACGAGATCATCGTGGTGGACGGCAACTCGAAGGACCGCACCCGGGAGCTCGCAGCACCCCTTGCCGACACTGTCTTCGTTCAGACGAGCAAGAGGGTCGGGGGGGCACGGAACGACGGGGCCATGAGGGCGAAGGGCGAGATCGTGGCCTTCACCGATGCCGACTGTGTCATCCCGCCGGATTGGCTTGAGCGGATCCGGGATGACTTTGCAAGGCACCATCCGGACCTTCTCTACGGCGCAGTCTACCCGAAGGAGCCGGGGTTCAAACACCGTATAGCCCTTGGTATG
This sequence comes from Methanomicrobiales archaeon, assembly GCA_015660865.1. Lineage (GTDB taxonomy): Archaea > Halobacteriota > Methanomicrobia > Methanomicrobiales > JACTUA01 > JACTUA01. The sequence continues at coordinate 84,261 of JACTUA010000002.1, forward strand.
GCCAACACCTTCGCCTGGATCGGCTATCACACGAGAACCCTGTACTACTCCCTCGGGTGCAACACCGTTGTTGACCGCGCTGCCTTCATCCGGGCAGGGATGTACCGGTCCATGGATGCCGGCGAGGATATCGAGATTGCCCTGCGGATGAAGCGGCTCGGGAAGGTCCTCTTCGACCCGAAACTGAGGGTAGGTTTCTCCATGCGCCGTTACCAGCAGTTCGGCACCCTGCGGACCCTGTACCAGTGGCTCTACATCGTCGCCTACGGAGGGGAGACCTCGCGCTACTCCTACTCGAGAAAGGAGTACGAAAAATAATTCGGGGTTTCGGCATGACAGGGAGAAAAGGGCCGAAGGCCGTGGTTCCGGGAAAAGGGCCGATGAAGGCGGTAGCGGAAAAAGGGCCGAGGGTGGGAGATTCGGAAAACGGGCCGAGGGGGGCGAATGCGGAAAACGGGCCCGGGGAGATGACCGGCGAACAGCGGATACAGGCCCTAGGTGCGTGCCCCTTTGCCCGCCTCCTGGGAATGGAGATCGTCGAAACCTGGCTAGGGGGAGCGCGGGTCGTCATGGATACGACGGGGAAGGAGAACTTCCTCGGGGTCGCCCACGGCGGGGCGATCTTCTCCCTAGCAGATCAGGCCTTCGCCGCGGCCGCGAACCGCGACGGGATCCTCCAGGTGGCGGTCTCGGTCCACATCCATTACCTCTCGCCAGCCAAAGGGAAGCTCGAAGCCGTTGCCCGGCTCATCGCCGAGACCGACCGGACCTCCCTCATCCTCGTCGAGGTGAAGTCTGGCGAGCGGGTCGTCGCGACGTTTGAGGGCGTGGCGTACAAGGCGTGAAACGATTTGCAGGTTGTCGCTTTGGTGTCCCCACCGTGGGGATGATCCATTCCCATGAAACATGGGTCTTCGTTGGTACCGAAAACCATCTGCCACCTCACCCCATACACGAAGGGGGGTGCCCGCGGCGGGGGCGGAAGTCCCCCGAGAGCCCAACAGTAAAAGAAGCGAACCTCTAAACGATTCTGAAGTGGACATTTTGGATAGGTGAGCGGAGCGAATCCCACAGGAGCATCTGACGATGGTATTTTATAAACCCTTATATCCCCTCCCGTCCACCGCTCACATTATGACGAGCGCTGAGAAGAAGGCCGTGGAGACGGTGGCAGGCCTCATGGCCCTCTCCGCGAGGACCGCCCCGAAGGGAAAGGGGCAGGACGCCCTTGTCACCCGGGTCCTCGTGGGGGACGAGGTGAAGGCCCTCTCCCGCGGCATGGATGCCCTCGGGAAGGAGAAGGAGATCCGTTTCTTCCTCCGCGACGCGAGGAACGTGGGGGCGAGCGACGCCTGCCTCCTTCTCGGGATGAGAAGGGAGCCGACGGCCGGCCTCGACTGCGGGGCGTGCGGGTTCTCCACCTGCGCCGGGATGCTCATGGAGGACCCGGGGAAGAACCGGACGCTCTTTGCAGGGCCGAACTGCGCTGTGCGGATGGCGGACCTCGGGATCGCCCTCGGGTCTGCGGTGAAGACCGCATCCCTTCACAACGTGGACAACCGGGTGATGTACTCGGCGGGCGTGACGGCCCTCTCCCTCGGGCTCCTCGAGGAATGCACGGTGGGCTACGGGATCCCCCTCAAGGCATCGGGGAAGAACATCTTCTTTGACAGGAAGGACCCGTAGGAGGAGTGAGAAATGGCCAAGATGATGATACGCGGCGGGGACCTGGACCTGGTCGAGTTCGAGTTCAGCCCTTTTTCCCCGGGCGAGAAGATCAACACCCTGAACCTGAAGAAGAGATATGAGCTGAAGCCCGTCAGGGACACGATACGGGTGAAAGCCCCGGCCCGTATCCACCTCACGGTCCTTGACATGAACCGCTTCGCCCCCGGTCACCCGGGTGGTGGCGGGGTCGGCTTTGCCGTCCAGGTGTACTGCACCGCCGAAGTGACCTGCACATCCCGGGAAACTGAGATCGATTATAACCGTGAACCCATCCTCCGGCACTTCGTTGAGGTCTTCCGAAAAACAGTCGGTTATAAGGGAGGGTTCCGGATAAAGGCTCGGGATCACGAGTACAAGCACGTGGGGATGGGATCCACATCGACCATCACCATCGCAGTCGCAAACGCGATGAATACTGCCCTCGGCTCCCCCCTCTCCCGGGACGAACTCCGGCTCCTCATGGGCAACAACTTCGTTGAGGAGACCTCCGAAGGGAACGTGACCTTCGCCTTCGAGACCGGGGTCGGCCCCGCCGTCTCGACCTACGGCGGCATGGCCATCATGGGGGACGAGCTCTCCCTCGTGTACCACCATCCTTTCGCCGAAGGGATGAACGTCTACATCGTCATCCCGTCGTCCGAGATCTCCTCGGCCGGCGAGAAGGAGTTCGAGCTCCTCATGAACCGGGCACGCGACCTCGACTACAAGGACCGGGAACTGAAGTGCTACATGGTTATGATGGATCTCATCCCGGCGCTGGAACGGGGTGATGTGAAGAAAGCCGGGGATATCATCTGGGAGATCGAGTTCCGGGGATCCAAGAGGGCCGAGGTGAGCCACCATGGGTTCCGGATCTACCAGTACATGGCAAAGCTCCGGGAGTCCGGCTTCGAGTTCGTGGGTATGTCCTCGGTCGGCCCCACCATCGCTGTCATCACGGATAAGGAGCGGAAGGCGGTAGAGAAGGCGATCTCCCCGCTCGATCTGTCGATCGCTGTCGAGACGAAGATCGATAACCGGGGGATGGTCATCGGGAAGCGGAAGGGCTGAATGAATCGGAGCCCGGGGCCTGATCGGCCTGCGGGAACCGGTTCATTTCTGTCGTATCTTCCCGCGCAGGAGGTCTGAAAACTCCTCCTGATTCTTTTTTCTCACGATCCGGGCACCTGTTTCCATCCCTGTTCCCCCGTACCCGATGGCCATCCCCCGGGTATTGAACGATATCCCCGGAAGACCATGGCCATCGAGGAGGATGATACCGGCCGTGTCAGGTCCGAAGAGGCGGGTGAGGCCGCTGATGCTTTCACTCGCTGCAGCCGGGGCCTCAATGCCTTCAGCCATGAGGCCGACCGCCCGGAGTGACAGGCCATACATGGCAATGGCCTCACCGACACCTGACGTGGAGGCGGCTCCGGCTCCCCGCATCGCGTAGAAGCCGTGCCCGACGACCGGCGAATCCCCGACCCTTCCCGGGATCTTGAAGGAGAGCCCGCCGGTGCTCGTTGCCGCGGCGAACCTCCCCTCATCATCCATTGCTATCGCTCCGACGGTGTCACCTTCCCGTGTTCCGGTCAGGCTGGGTCCGAGCTCACGGACCCAGCGGTGATCCGGGGCCTCGAGATATTCCCTCCTCTTCTTCTCGATCTCCTCCCGGCGTGTTGCATCGGGATGGAGCTCGCCCGAGATGCCGAAGGCCCCGGCAAGCCTCTCGGCCCCGACCCCAACCACGAGGACGTTCTCTGTTTTATCCATCACGATCCTCGCGAGCCTGATCGGGTGAGGGACCGAGCGGACGGCCGCCACCCCGCCGGCCCTGAGGCTCTCACCATCCATGAGGCCGGCGTCGAGCTCGATCACGCCGTCGAGGTTCGGGAGAGCCCCTCTTCCTGCATTGAATTCCCCGGATCCTTCTATCGAGGCGACCGCTTCCACGACGGCGTCCACCGCAGATCCGCCCTTCAGGGCAGCGAGGGCAGCTTCCACGGCGGTAGCGAGGGCGGGAATCACCTCCCCCTCCCTTATTTTGCCCTCTTCCCACGAACCGGCGCCCCCGTGGACCAGGATCCGGCCTTTCATCGACACCCTCCTCATCCCTGCCTGCATGGATTCAAAGGATTCTCCCTCCCATCCGATCTACCTGTTGCCTGCAGATGGGTCCCTGAACCGGCTATCGGTGCTCAGCCCTCGCCGCGGAGCATCCGGTTCATGGCCTTCACCGCGGTCTTCGCCGCACCCATGGAGAGGATGACGGTTGCTGCGCCGGTCGCCACATCCCCGCCCGCAAAGACGTGGGGGAGAGAGGTCCTGCCCTCACCGTCGACCACCACGTTCCCGAGCCTCCCGCACTCGAGTCCCTCGAGGCAGCGGGGGAGGAGGGGGTTGGGGGATGTGCCGATGGCCACGATGAAGACATCGGCATCCACGACGAACCCGCTCCCTTCGACAGGTTCGAACCAGGTCCTTCCATCCTGCTCCTCGCCGCAGATCTGCATCCGGACGCACTCCACCCCCTCCACCCGGTCCTTCCCGAGGACCCTCGCCGGGTTCGCGCAGGTGAGGAACTCCACCCCCTCTTCCTTTGCATGGAGGATCTCGGCCCGCCGTGCAGGCATCTCCTCCTCCCTGCGGCGGTAGATGAGGGTGGCCCTCGCCCCGAGCCTCCGGGCCACCCGGGCGGCATCCATGGCGACGTTCCCCCCGCCAACCACGGCGACGTGGCACCCGTGCCTGACCGGGGTGTCGTACTCCGGGAACCGGTCGGCGTGCATGAGGTTCACCCTGGTGAGGAACTCGTTTGCCGAGTAGACCCCGTTCAGGTGCTCCCCGGGGATTCCCATGAAGAAGGGGAGGCCTGCACCGGTCGCGACATAGACCGCATCGTAGGAGAGGAGGTCACGGATGGGGACGCTCTTCCCCACGAGGTGGTTCAGCCGCAGGTCCACGCCGAGGGAGAGGACAGCCCCGATCTCGGCCTGTACCACATCCCTGGGGAGCCGGAACGGGGGAATGCCGTACGTGAGAACCCCCCCTGCCTCGTGGAGGGACTCATAGAGGGTGACGGCATGGCCCGAACGGGCGAGCTCGGCAGCCGCCGTCAGTCCCGAGGGACCGGACCCGACGACGGCGACGCGCTTTCCCGACGGCAGGGCGACAGGGGGGAGCTCCACGCCGTTCTCCCGTTCCCAGTCGGCCACGAACCGCTCGATCTTCCCGATGGCGAGGGGCCGGTCCTTCACCCCGAGGACGCAGACCCCCTCGCACTGGATCTCCTGGGGGCAGACCCTCCCGCAGACCGCGGGGAGCATATTCTCGGCCTTCAGGATCCTCGCGGCAGACCTGAAGTCGCCCCCGGCAACCGCCCGGATGAACGCAGGGATATCGATAGAGACCGGGCACCCCTCCACGCACCCGGGCTTCTTGCACGCGAGGCATCGCCCTGCCTCCTCCACGGCCTCATCAGGCGAGAAGCCGGGCTCGGCCTCACCGAAGTTCCCTTCGAGATCCCCTTCCCCGCAGCCTGCCACCCCCCTCACCTTCCTGCCCCGCACTGCCCGTGATGGAGGTGCTCCATCGCCTCCTTCTCCTCATCGACATACATCCGCAGCCTGGTCAAGAGCCCGTCGAAGTCCACCTGGTGGGCATCGAACTCGGGGCCGTCCACGCACGCGAACCGCGTCTTCCCCCCCACATTCACCCGGCAGGACCCGCACATCCCTGTACCGTCGACCATGATAGGGTTCAGGGAGACGAAGGTCCGGATGCCCAGCGGCCTCGTTACCTCGGATGTGACCTTCATCATGATGGCCGGACCGATGATCCAGGCTGCGTCCAGGTGCTCCCTGGCGACAACCGCCCGAAGGAGGTCAGCCGCAAATCCCTTCTGCCCCTTTGTCCCGTCATCGGTCGCGACAAATGTCTCGTCGCAGGCCCCCCGCATCTCGTCCTCGAGGATGAGGAAGGGTGCCGAGCGGGCGCCCAGGATCCCGATGACCCGGTTCCCCTTCCCGCGGAGTGCCCTCGCGATGAAGGGCGCCCCTGCGATCCCCACTCCCCCGCCGATCACCGCGCAGGTACCGTAGGTCTGCAGGGCGGTGGGCCTCCCCAGAGGGCCGACAATATCCCGTATCTCCCCGCCCTCCGGGATCATCGAGAGCCGGCCGGTGGTCTTCCCCACGGTCATGAAGATCACCCGCACCAGGTCCCCTTTCACCGCCGAGATGGTGAGGGGGATGCGTTCGCCCTGCTCGTCGATCCGGAGGACAAGGAACTGGCCTGCCTCCGCATTCCTCGCGACATGCGGGGCATGGATCCAGAGCTGAAAGACCCGCTCCGAGAGAGAGAGAACCTCCTCCACCCTGTACAAACCTGATCACTCCGGAGTAATCCGGAAGCTGCCTGTCTACAGGGTTGCACCTAATCGCTCTTTATCTTACGCACCCTCACCGCCACGCCGTGGCGGGAGCGGAGCATCTCGGGCCCGCCCATGGCAGCCCGGCCGGTGGCAGAGAGTCCTTCTCCCAGGACCAGGACCTCGTCCCCCTCGCGGATCCCCTCGTCCACCGAGGTGACCCCGGGGGCGAGGATATCCCCTTTCGGGGTGAAGGCATCGATCCCGACACGGTAACCCCCGGAGATGAGAGCCCAGCCCTGGAAGGTGGGCCTGAGGAGGCCGGTCCTCGCATCGATGGTGAAGAGGATCCTCCCGCCCTTCTCCACCCTCTCCTGGGGGGGCCTTCCCCGGATGACCATGCCGCGGGTCTCCACCGTGACCCCGAACTGCCAGGCAAGCACGCCCCGCACCATGTCGGTGGGCCGCCTCCTCTCTCCGTCCAGGGCCGAATCAAGGGCCGCGAGGGAGGCGGGGTCTGTCGGGTGGGTTTCAGCGGTCACCTCGAGGGGGATCCCGCAGGCATCCGCTGCCACCCGCGCTGCCTGGAGGGCACCCCCGTCCAGGTGGGCGAGGACCCTCCGGTACTGATGCCGCCCGAGGTATCCGGAGATGACCGACGAGATGAGGGCGAGTTCCTCACGGTCCCAGTGACCGGTCACGGGAATATCGTAATGGGCTGCCGGATATACCCGTTCCAGCTCCCGGGGGACGAGTCCCAGCGGGGAGGTGATAATGAGCTCGTGCGCCCGTCCCCTCACCGCCCTCGTGAATTTGTGGTGGGAGAGCGAGGTTGAGTATGGCTTCCGGGCCGAGCAGGGGAGGAGGACCGCCACCTCATGGATGGGGGATGGTGATCGCTCTCTGACCCGCTTTCCCCAGCGGGTCACCTCGATCCTCCTGAGAGATTCGGAGGTGGTGGCCATGAAGGGAATCGATCGGGCGACGGGAGTAAACGGCTCCAGGAGCGCCTCCTCCCGGTCCAGGAGCCTCATGATCGCGACCTGGTGGGGGTCTGACCTGCACCGCGCCTCGACCAGGTCACGGAGCCTCGATTCGATGATGAACCTCCCGATGAGGGCCAGCTCCCGTTCCAGCGCCAGCCGGTTGTGGCGTCCGGTATCACCGCTCACACACCCCTCACAAGTGCAGACCCCGGAGGCAGCAAGGTCCTCCGGGAATGTCCCCTCGGCGAGGCAGAAGGATCCCCTCGCGGTCTCCAGGTCCACCGCCCGGTGATCAAAGAGGTCGAATCCCGCGTACGCGAGGAGGGCGACGTTGGAGGGGAGGGCAGATGCAGGGGCGTACCATGCAGTATCAGGAGGGATTCGCCCCTTCAGGGCGGCGAGGTAGCTGACGAAGTCGGGGGGCCGGGCGAGGATGGTGTGCCAGTTCGCCACGACGACGAGATCCCCGGAGGTCACCGGCTCCTTCCCGAGGGGATGAACCACCACGGGGCTCCCCTCACCGGAACGTCGGTACCGGGAGACGAAACCCGCACTGGCAGAGAGAGGAACATTTGTCACTGTCTCCCTGTCAAGGGCGGGGAAGAAAGCCGGTATATCGATGATCCCCGGGGTGCGCACTCCCAGGTCGCCGTGAGAGTAGATCCCTTCACGGGCGAGGCAGTCCCTTCGGCGGATATCAAAGAGGCTCAACCTGCACCTCTGCCCTGGGCAGCTCTCCTCTCACCAGGTCTGCCCACTCTGGCTGGCAGAGAATGGTCAGGTGAACTATTCCATGCTCCTCCATGATGGCCCGGATGCCGGCGCACCCGCGGGCGACCATCTCGCTATCCCAGGATGGGATCTCGGACTGCCCGATGGGGAAGGTCTCCGAGAGTTCGGGCGGGTACGGGCCGAACGGGGGTTTGAAGAAGAAGACCGTGTCATACCCGGGAGGGACCCTTCCCGTGAAGGTGACAAGGACCGGGTTCCCGACCGGGATCCGCCGGATGAGGCGGTGGTGCCGGTACACCTCGGTGCGCAGGCAGCTCTCGCTCCCCCGGTAAAAGAACCGGCGCTTGGAGGCACGGTCCATCGCCTCAAGGGACTCCGCATGCCCGAGAAGGTCGCGGTAGCCGTCGAGGAGTCTCGGGTGACCCCGGCACCGCTCGTCCACGAGTTCCCAGAGGGTTCCTTCCCGGATGGCCTCCCGGATCCGGGCCATCTCGAGGAGGGTGATGGCGAGGTTGTGCCGTGCGAGGTGGGCTTCCCTGTCGGGATCCTCCCTGAGATCCTCTGCCGAACGGCCCCGGCAGGTATCGCACGGGCAGGCGAGCTCGGTGATCTCGTCGAGATGGAAGGATCCCGAGGTGGTGAGATACCGCCCGTCCCTCGCAAAGAGGGCATAGGCCGCCGAGTCGAAGACATCGCAGCCCATCGCGACCGCGAGGGCGAGCATCGACGGGTGCCCGGCCCCGAAGAGGTGGACGCATGCCGACGGCGAGAGGCCGCGCTTTGCCGCAAGGACCACCTCGACCAGTTCCCGGTACCGGTACGCCTCCATGAAGGGCACCACCCCTCCGATGGGGCAGAAGCTGAAGCCCATGCCCGATACGGCTCCCCCGGCCTGCTCTCTCAAATCGGGGTACTTCCCTCCCTGGACCGGCGCCGCGAGGTTATCCATGCCAACGATCTCCACGGATTCCTGGATCCTGGCCATCGTGATGGAGAGATCCGATTCCGCCCTTGTCCGGTCGACCTGGGGAGGGGTTGCGATGTCCAGGGGCACCAGGATATCGCTCCCGATGGATCTCTGGAACTCGAGGGTCTCCCGGTTCGTGATCCCGACGTCGCCGTACACCGACTGCTGGAAGGCCCCCGAGTCGGTCATGATGACCCCGTCGAACCCGAGGACCCTGTGCAGCCCTTTTTCCATGGCCGCTTCCCTGAACCGTTCACTCGTTGCGAAGATGTAGGCATTCGTGATGATGGCCCCGGCTCCCATTGCCTGGATCTCGGCCGGCGGGATGAGAGGAAGGTGGGGGTTCACCACGGGAAAGAGGGCCGGGGTCTGGACGGTCTTCCCCCCGACGTGGAGCCTCCCCAGGCGTCCGGCGATGTCCTTCTCGAGGAGCTCAAACCGTATGGCCATCAGACCTCTTCCTCGTGGAAGATCTGCCCCTCGAAGGTGAGGACCTCCACCCCGGGCGACTTCCAGGACCCGGGGGGAAGCCCGGCCTTGAGGCACGTGTGGTCCAGGAACTCACCGGCAGACCAGCAGTACTCCGTCGCTACCTGAGGAAGGAGGAGGCCGCTCCGGCCATACCCCTGGGCAATGAGGCCATGGGTCCCGACCCGGACGCAGGCTTCTCTCTCTTTCGGGAGCCCGCCGAGAGATGCCGGCACCGAGAGGACGGTGACCTCCACGCGGATCTTCGGGAGTTCGCCCGGCTCGACGGGAGGGAACCGGGGATCCTGGAGCGCCGCCGAGGCAGCCGCCTCGCGGATCGCCTGGCCGAGAGGCATAACCGGGTAGGGGAGGCCGATGCACCCCCTGAGCTCACCTCCCTCGGTCAGGGTAACGAAAACCCCCCTCTTCTCGCCGAAGACCGGGGGCAGGGACGGCAGGCAGAACCTCTCGTTCCTGACCGCAGCCCCGAGGGCCTCCCGGGCGAGCGCGACCGCGGCCGCCCCTTCCCCTTCTGAGAGAACCTTCATGAGACATAAATAAAGGGTGCATCCATATTAATAGGAGAGGGAGAGGGCGGCTGACGGTGGCTCCCATGGAGCCGCTGAGGAAAGTCCCCCCACCGATCAGGCTCGCAGCTGCACCCACGTGCAGGTGGCGAGAGCCACGGCAATGACACAGAAACGGCACGGCCCGCCGCCAGCGATGATGCGACGATTTCGTTGAGCGTATCGGCGGGAAGCGTTGAAACGGTGAACCCCTGCGGGTGCAAGCCAGAAACGGGCGATGGGCTGCCTGGTGCCCGCCCAGGTTTGGCGCAGAGCTGAATGCCGCCATGAACAGAAGGGGGCTTACTCCTCCCACTCACCTTTGCATAATTCGCATGGGTTATATAGATCTGTTTCTCTATTACAGTTGTGCATATCCCCACCTCCGAGGAGATCCGGGCACGGAGGATGATGCTCGGCCTCACCCAGACCGATCTCGCCCGGAAGGCCGGGATCTCCCAGTCCATGATCGCACGGATCGAGTCGGGATCGGTCGATCCCCGGGTCTCGACCCTCTCGAGGATCGTGGCTGTCCTCTCGCAGAAGGAGGTGCCCCTCTACCGTGCGAAGGACGTGATGCACACGCCGGTCTACACCGTCGGGTCAATGGACCCCGTCTCCCGGGCTGTGGAGATCATGGAGAAGAACGATATCTCCCAGGTCCCCGTCGTGGACAGGGGGGTCCCCGTCGGGTGCATCTCCGAGTCGGCGATCGTCTCCGCCCTCGAGGAGGGAGCCATGCACGGTTCGGGCAGCCGGCCTGTACGCGACTTCATGGAGCCGGGGTTCCCCACCGTGCCCCTGGAGGCGGACGTCCGGGACGTGGTCCACCTCCTCAGGGAGAACCATGCAGTCCTGGTGGTGGACGGCGGCCGGGTGGCCGGCGTCATCACCAAGCACGACCTCATCCCTCTCTTCTCGTGACGGTGACGAGGGAGACCAGGTCCCGGAGCACCTTCGCCGGATCCTCCGCCTTCACCACGCTCGATGCGAGGAGGACCCCGCTCGTCCCCAGCTCGAGGGCGATCCGAACACAGTCCCCCGTCTGGATACCGGCGCCCGTGAGGACCTTTACCTTCGGGTTCACCCTCCGGGCTGCCTCGACGGATCGGCGGATGATCTCAGGGTCGGCCTTGCAGACCGAGATCCCGCTCCCGATGAGCTCGGGTGGCTCGATGGCGACATAGTCCGGTTCAAGCGCTGCTGCCGCTGCGGTGGTGGGATCGTTATTCGTGCAGACCACCGTCTCGAGGTGTGCTGCACGCGCCGCCTTCACCCCCGCCTCGATCCCCGCGAGGGTGAGACGCCTCTCTGAGTGGTTGATGAGGGTCCCCACAGCCCCGGCATGCCGGACGGCTGCAGCCGTCACATGGCCGGTGAACGGCCCGGGTGCCACCCCGTCGATATGCTGGGCAAACACCGGTATCCGGAAATGGTGGGAGATGGGATGGATCTCGGTATAGACCGGCGCCATCCCGATCTGCACGCCGCTCTCCTCCATGACCGTCTCCGCGGCCTCGGCGATGAGCTGCCCGCGGTTCCCCATGCCCTCGGCAAAGGCCTTGCAGTTGATGAGGATAAAAGGTTCTGCCATAGTCGGATCCCCTGTAGATCACGGAACATCACGAACTATATAAAATAGTGAGATCACCTAAGTAATAGGGGCTTTCTCCGCCTTGGCGGAACAGGAATGACGGGTTTTTTCCGTTCTTACCACAAAATGGCGTATTCTCCGAAAGAGGAGGCACTCCGTCTGTTGCCGCCAGGTGATACGATACTGGGAGAGGACTGGCTGCCATGACACGGCAGAAGGAGGACGACGAGAAGTGGGCGATCTTCGGCGGGGGCAAGGATCCCGAGGAGCTCGTGAAGGACGGCATCGGGCTCTACACCCTTGGGAAGTACACCGATGCCCTGGACCGGTTCAATGCCGCCCTTGAGATCGATCCCGCGTCTGCCACGGCCTGGGTCAACAAGGGGGGGACGCTGACCGTCCTCGGGAGATACGATGAAGCCCATGCTGCCTTCGAGCAGGCCCTCGTGCTGGACAGCGGGAATGCCCTTGTCCTCCGGAACAAGGGGATCACCGAGATCTACCTGGGAAGGGTCGAGGATGCGATCCGCTCCTTTGACCTGGCGCTCGGGATCGATCCCCATGACATCACGGCACTCCTCAACCGCGGCATCGCACTCGTGAAGATGGGCAGGCACGAGGATGGGATCGAGTGTTTTGACAGGGTCCTCGACCTGGACCTGCGGAACACCATCGCATGGGTCCAGAAGGGGAAGACCTTCGCCATCATGGGGAGGACGAGGGAGGCCATCGAGCTCTTCGAGAAGTCCCTCGCCCTCAACCCGAAGGACCCGGAGGCCTGGCTCCACAAGGGGCTCGCCCTCGCAGGCATGGACCAGAGGGACCAGGCCCTGGCCGCCTATGAAAGGGCCCTCGAACTCTCCCCCCATCTGCTCCCGGCCATCACGAGCAAGGGGATCCTCCTCATCAAGAAAGGGGACTACGAGGGGACGGTGAAGGTCATGGACCAGGCGATCGCGCTCGACAGCAGCGATACAAACGCGTGGTTCGGGAGGGGCGTGGCCCTGAAGATCCTCGGGAGGTACGACGAGGCACTCGCGAGCTTCGACAGGGCGCTTGCCATCAACCCGAAGGATGCCTCGGTTTTCCAGGGGAGAGGCGACATCTATGTCCTCGCCGGGCAGTACAAGGAGGCCCTGGAGGCGTACCTGAAGGCCAAGGAGCTGGACCCGTCCCTGGCAGGGCCCCTGGAGGGGGCCATCGAGCGGTGTATCGCCTTTGTCCAGTTCAACCTCAACCAGTGGCGGGACCAGGGGCTCTTCCTCCTCTCCCAGGACGAGCCCGTAGAGGCCATCCGCTTCTTCAACCGGGTCCTCGACGTGGAACCGGAGCAGACCGAGGTGCTTCTCAGGAAGAGCGAGGCGCTGGTGGCCCTGGGGAGGCACGAGGAGGCGCTCGCAAGCCTGGACCGGCTGGTGCAGCTCAGCCCCAGGGATACCGCCGCCTGGCTGAAGCGGAGCGAGGTCCTCATCCAGCTGGGGAGGCCGGAGGAGGCAGCCGTCTCGCTCGACGGAGTGATCCGGGAACACCCGGAGATAAAGGACGAGCGGGCGATGGAAGCTTACATCCGGTCCGGAGACGCCATGACCGGAAAAGGGAACTACACGGGATCCCTCTCAAGTTACGAGAGCGCTCTCTCCATAGCGCCGGCAAACCCCTCAGCACTCGTGGGGAAGGGGCGGGCCCTTGCCATGCTCGACCGGCCGGTCGAGGCGGCCTCGATCTTTGACAGGGCCCTCCAGCTCGAGCCAGGGAACATGGAGATCTGGGTCAGGAAGGGGATCGTGCTCGACATGATGGGCCGCTATGACGAGGCCATCAGCTGCTACGAGCAGGCCCTCGCCCTCAAGCCGCATGACGTGAATGCCTGGTTCAACCTGGGGATCACCCTCCTCAACAAGAGCGAGTTCGAGGAGGCTGTCAAGGCCTTCGACCAGGCCCTGGAGTCCGATCCCAGGAACGCCGAGGCGTACTACAACCGGGGCGTAGCGCTCCTTGGCCTGAAGAAGTACGAGAAGTCCCTCATGTCCTTCAACAAGGCGGTGGAGATCGATGACACGGTCCCCGAGTTCTGGCACAGCAAGGGATGCGTCCATGGGATCCTCAGGGACTTCAACGAGGCCATGCGGGATATCGACAAGGCCCTCTCACTCAACCCGAAGTTCGCTATGGCCTGGAGGTCGAGGGGGCTCTTCCTCCAGTTCCTCGGGAAGCTCGATGAGGCGGTGACCTCATACGAGCGGTCCCTTGCCATCGAGTTCGACCCCGATACAGCGAAGGCGAAGGACTCCATCAGGGAGAAGATATAATTGTCCCTCCTGTTTTCGAGCGTCAGCGCTTCCAGATCATCTCAAGACTGTACTCGATGATCTCATCTGGCGATAGGCCTGTATTTTCGGAGGCGATAAGCGCAAGAATGCCGTTCAGGATCTGTAAAACCATCACGGTATAAAACCTGGGTGGCAAGTCCCGTAGGATCCCCTCACGGATGGCTGCATCACTCACTTCGAGCAGCCACCTGATCTCATTATAGGCTTGATGCTTCACCTCATCGCCGATACTCGGGGAGTTGTAGAACTGTTCCATGAACCGGACTTTTTCAGGGTGAGCGACCCCCCACGCAATATACCCCCGGAGAAACTGTTCGAGCCTCTGCTTGGTCGGGAGGGACCTGTCGTCATTCTTCCGCATGCCTTCGGCGACCTCCTTCTGGATCGAGAGGTACAGCTGATCGATGAGGGTATTTTTATCCGGGAAGTAATGGAAGAGGGTCCCTGTTGAGACGCGTGCTTCTTTGCTGATCTGTGATGTCGGGGTCCCGTGAAATCCATGGGATGTGAAAAGACGGAGTGCAGCCTCAAGGATCCGCTCCCGGTTACCGCTTGCCCGATTGGTAGCCAGGGAGAGATCAGGTATCCCTTGACTCATGGCTCTCCTCCCCATCCCCTGGCTTGAGATCTCAGATGCATGAATAGATTCATCAATATAGACTGACTAGTCAATATAGCATCTGGGATATTAAAGGCAGCTGCGTGGGGAGAGGGGATACCCTGATACAACAGATCTTCGAAGGCATTGCAAATACGATCATCAGGCGGCCGAAACTGGTTGCTATATTTATCCTTGCCCTCTTCTGCATCGGTTTATACGGTATGACCCTGCTCAGCATGGAGACGGGGTGGAAGACCTATATTGACAAGGATACTCACGCCGGGGCCATTGAGGAAAAATATAATGAGGACTTCAAGTCGGATACGATTATCCTCATTATCGAAGCCGGTGACCCGCTGAGCCCGGAAATCCTCACGTATATCGATAATCTCGAAACTGATTTGCGGCAGCAGCAGAATATCAAGAGCGTACAGAGCATAACCGATGTCCTGAAGGTGTACAACGGGGGAACATTGCCCTCGTCGCGGGCTGGCACGAATCGCATTGTCAATTCACTCCCTGAGAGCACCCGTGCCGTGCTCTATCCTTCCAATGTGCTGACCCTCGTCCAGATTAAGCTCACGCCACGCTTGTCTGATAAGGTCCAGAAATCCGTCCTTGCGAATATGGGATCGGTCGTGGACGCATCCAATGCACCACCGGGTGTGAAAGTCGAACTTTCCGGTTCCCCGGCATTCAGCCAGCAGATGAGTGCAGGGCTTACGAGTAACATGGGGATCCTCATCGGGGGGGCGCTCATCCTGATGATCATCACGATGGGGATCCTCTTTTCCTATGTGCGCCACCGGTTCATGCCCGTTCTTCTCGTAGCTATCGGGCTTGTAACTGCGCTTGGCCTGATGGGAATTGCCGGTATCAGTCTGAACATGGCAGTGATCGGGGCCTTCCCGGTCCTCATCGGGCTGGGGATCGACTATGCGATCCAGTTCCATGCCCGGTTCGATGAGGAGGCGAGGAAAGGATCACTTGAGGATGCGGTCTTCATGACCGTAACCCGCACCGGCCCTGCGGTCATGTACGCGATGCTGGCGACATCCATGGGATTCCTGGCCATGAACGTCTCGACCGTCCCGATGATCCGCTCGTTCGGTGTCGTGTCCATCATTGGCATCAACACCTGTTTCTGGGTGTCCTGCATCGGCATGCCCACGCTCGGTCTCCTCCTGAACTACCAGCCCAAGCCGCAGCAGACCGGAGAATGTTATGCCGTGGGAACGGATGCGTGCGATACCATTATTGACAACCCGAATAACCGCGCCAAGAACGGGAAGAAGAGTTCCTTCTCTTATGGCAAGTTCCTGACTGACACCTCGGTGAAGATTGCGAAGAACCCGATACCGGTCCTGCTCGTGGCCGGCCTTATCGCCCTGATCGGGTTCCAGATTGATGCGACCATTCCGGTCGAGTCAAACGAGAACACCTTTGTTCCCTCGGATATGCCGGCCAAGATCAACATGGACAAGGTCACCCGCGTTATCGGTGCAACCAATACCGCAGACCTGCTTGTCCAGGGCTCCCGCGTAACGGACCTCGATACCCTGCTCTGGATACAGAAGTTTCAGGACTATGAGCTGACGCATCACCCGGAAATGACCGGGACAACCAGTATCGCCACATATGTCCTCCAGTATAACGGCGGCTCAATGCCGGAGATCCAGGCAGGAGTCGATGCCGCGCTTGCGAAAATACCAGAGGATACGAAAAAATCGTACCTCAGTGACCCGATGTGCGGGATAATAAGGTTCAGCACCACATCCCTTTCGATGAGTCAGCAGAACAGCCTGAAAGAGCAGGTTAAAAAGGATATTGCGTTCCTCGAACCTGTCGGGATCTCGGTAGAACCAGCCGGGGACTTCGAGCTGACGACCAGTCTCTTAAGGAGAATGTCAGAATCGAAGGATACCATGACCCTTCTCGGGTTCATCTTTGTCTTCGCCTTCCTGATCCTCGTCTACCGGCACCTCCACGCCGTTTCCCCGATTATACCGATCATCTTCGTTGTTGGCTGGAACGCGGTCATGATGTCTATCCTCGGTATCACCTACAACCCGATCACGGCGACCCTGGGATCGATGGCAATCGGTGTTGCCGCAGAATACACGATCCTTGTCATGGAGCGGTACGCAGAGGAAGAGGAGCGGCTGCATGATCATGTTGCAGCCATCCGGGAGAGCGTCCAGAAGATCGGCACTGCCATCACGGTCTCGGGTCTTGCAACATTCTTCGGGTTCTCCGCGCTCTGCCTTTCCACCTTCCCCATCCTCAGTAACTTCGGCACCACAACCCTGATTGCCGTCGGGTTCTCCCTGATCGCTGCTATCTTCATCATGCCTGCGGTCCTCTCGCTTGTCGGCGGGCTGTCCGAATGGCTGGAGAAGAGAAAGACACGCGGTATCCTGAAAACGGTTGAATAAGGACTTTCCTTCACAGATCAGAAGATAGTAGGCTTGTTACCCTAGGAAAAAAAGATCTCCCTCTCTTTCTTCACTTCTTGATCGAGATGATATCGCCGAAGGTGGTGGTGATCCCCTTCCCCTTCGATGACTTCACCTCCTCGGCTGATTCGATGAGGGATATAGAGAGGACCTCCTCGAGCTTCTTCCTCAGCTCCTCTTCAGGAACCAGATCCCCCTTCTCGACCTTCTTGATGAGCATCTCCCGCTCCATGATCTCCAGGGCGAGCTGCTTCTGGGTCCATCCCTTCGCCATCCGGGCGTTGCGGATCCGGTCTGTGTAATCCTCGGCGATGTCCCCCTCTATCCGGTCGAAGAGGTCCCGTCGCCTCCTCTGCACCGGGGGCTGAGGTGCCGGTGGGCCGCCCGCCCTCCTCCGGATCTCGGGCGTACCGGTGGAGATTCGTGGTTTCTGGACCTCGGTCCCGTACTTCGAGCACGGGATGCAGACCCTGAGTTCGGCCCCCTCGATGTGGACGGTCCGGGGTGCCCCACGGATCTCTCCGCCGCACAATTCGCACTGCATGGTCTCGAAAACATCTTTATAGTCACATCCTATATACTTATTTGAGGAAAATCGATGGGCGAGACTGCCTGGCAGGGCCAGGATCCTCCCAATAACGAGGAGATCTACAAGTACCTCCTGGAGAAGATCTCCCAGCTCGAGAACCGGAACCTGGAGCTCCGCGAGCAGCTCAGGCAGCTCGAGGTAGAGAAGAGGTACACCGAGACCCAGAAGATCCGCTACGAGCGTGACGTGAGGAAGCTCAAGAGCGAGATCGAGCAGCTGAGGAGCCCGCCCCTCGTCATCGGCACCATCACCGACGTTGTTGACACGAACCGTGTCATCGTCCGTTCATCCTCGGGCCCGAGGTTCCTTGTCCGTACCTCCCAGTGCATCGAGCCCGACCAGCTCAAACCCGGCGTCCGGTGCTCGCTGAACCAGCAGTCCCTCGCGATCGTCGAGATCCTTCCCTCGAGCTACGATGCAGCGATCTACGGGATGGAGCTCGTGGAGTCCCCGTCCGAGACCTACGCAGATATCGGGGGCCTCGGGAAGCAGATCGTCGAGATCAAGGAGGCGGTGGAGCTTCCCTTAAAGAAGCCAAACCTCTTCAAGGAGGTGGGGATCGACCCGCCGAAGGGTGTTCTCCTCTATGGGCCTCCGGGGACGGGAAAAACCCTCCTTGCGAAGGCCGTGGCCCACGAGACGAACGCCCACTTCCTCAGGGTGGTTGGCTCCGAGCTCGTGCAGAAGTACATCGGTGAAGGGGCACGCATGGTCCGGGAGCTCTTTGACCTCGCCCAGAAGAAGGCTCCCTCGATCCTCTTCATCGACGAGATCGATGCCATCGGCGCCCAGCGCATGGACGCAGATACCTCGGGGGACCGCGAGGTCCAGCGGACCCTCATGCAGCTCCTTGCGGGGATGGACGGCTTCGATCGCAGGGGGGACGTGAAGATCATCGGCGCCACGAACCGGATCGATATCCTTGACCGTGCCCTCCTCCGGCCCGGGCGGTTCGACCGGATCATCGAGATCCCGCTCCCTGATGCCGAAGGCCGTTACGCTATCCTCTTGATCCACACCCGGGGGATGAACCTGGATAAGTCCGTTCACCTGAAGGAGGTCGCCCGGGCAACCGATACCAAGAACGGCGCGGACCTGAAGGCCATCTGCACCGAGGCTGGGATGTTCGCCATCCGGTCCGAGCGAACAACCGTGACCCAGCAGGACTTCATGGCCGCAATCGAGAAGGTGAGCACCGACTTCTCCAAGCACCAGCTCACCAGCTCCTACGGGGCCATGTTCGCCTGACGACCTTTTTTAATTCATATAAGTTTTTGCCGATTTTTACGATCCAGGTTTCCAATTAAGAATCGGTCCATTCAGTTGTCGAGTATATTTTTTACTATTGGGCTCTCGGGGGACTTCCGCCCCCGGCGCGGCCACCCCCCGTCGTGTACCGGGATTCGTGGAGGATGGTTTTCCTGTTATCTGAAGAAACCGAACCTCATTCATGAAAAGGCCTATCCCAACTAGGGGGCGCCACAGCGGCGGAGGTGAGCGGAGCGAATCCCCCAGGAGCGTCCACAAAGGATCGATTACGGAAGAAGATCGGAAATGCAGGCCGGAAGGTTTCCGTTCCGTCACCTTCATATATCTCTCACGCTCCTATGGTGACTAATTGCTATGTCAGGTGAGCAGAATCTCGAGAAGGCGACCTTTGCGGCCGGATGCTTCTGGGGTGTTGAAGCGGCATTCCGGCAGATCGAGGGGGTCACGGATACCGCGGTCGGCTACACCGGCGGGAAGAAGGAGCGCCCGACCTATGAGGAGGTCAGCTCCGGTACGACAGGCCATGCAGAGGCCGTCCAGGTCACCTTTAACCCGGCCCGGGTCTCGTACGAGAAGCTCCTCTCGGTCTTCTGGTCCATGCACGACCCCACCCAGGTGAACCGCCAGGGGCCGGATATCGGGACGAATTACCGCTCTGCAATCTTTTATCATACGCCAACCCAGAAGGCCGCGGCCGAGGCGTCGAAGGAGCAGCTGAAGAGATCAGGGAAGTTCGGGAAGAGGCAGATCGCGACCGAGATCGTCCCTGCCTCCTCCTTCTGGAGGGCTGAGGAGTACCACCAGCGCTACTTCGAGAAGCACGGGTTCCGGGGTTGCCATATCTGACGATTCCTCCCGGAACCCCCGGGGCAAGAATCACAACAGATAAGAAAACCCCCCGGGAACTCTTCTGTGCGATCTGCCATGGTCGGGAAGGGAGGAGCGTACGAGGAGGTATACCGGAGATCCATCGTGGATCCGGAGGGGTTCTGGGGAGAGGCGGCAGAAGCAGTCAGCTGGTACCGCAGGTGGGACCGGGTCCTCGACAGCGAAAGGCCGCCTTTCTACCGGTGGTTCCCTGGCGGAATCGTCAATACCTGTTATAACGCCCTGGACCGGCACGTGGAGACCGGACATGGCGACCGGCCCGCTCTTATCTACGACAGCCCCGTCACCTCCACCGTGAAGAGGTATACCTACAGGGAGCTCCTCGATCTCGTTGCCCGCTGCGCAGGATCCATCGCGGACCTGGGTATCTCCAGAGGTGACCGGGTCATCATCTATATGCCCATGGTTCCCGAGGCCGTGATCTCCATGCTCGCCTGTGCGAGGATCGGGGCGATCCACTCGGTTGTCTTCGGGGGTTTCGCCGCTCCCGAGCTCGCGACCCGGATCGACGACGCAACGCCAAAGCTCGTCATCTCCGCCTCCTGCGGGATCGAGGGAAACCGGGTCATCCCCTACAAGCCCCTCCTTGACCGGGCTATCGAGATCGCACGGGCGAAACCGGAGAGGTGTGTCATTCTCCAGCGCCCCCATCTGGGGGCCTCTCTCATCCAGGAAAGGGATGTCACCTGGGATGAGTTTATGTCAGGGAAGCCTGCACCCTGTGTCCCCGTGGCAGCAACCGATCCCCTGTACATCCTCTACACGTCAGGGACCACCGGTATCCCCAAAGGGGTGGTGCGGGATAACGGCGGCCACCTGGTTTCCCTCAGCTGGTCCATGAAGAACATTTATGGGATGGATCCAGGTGACGTCTACTGGGCAGCCTCGGATATCGGCTGGGTGGTGGGCCACTCCTACATCGTGTACGGCCCCCTCTTCCACGGGTGCACCACGGTCCTCTACGAGGGGAAGCCGGTCTCCACCCCAGATCCCGGTGCCTTCTGGCGGGTCATCTCCGAACACGGGGTGAAGGCGCTCTTCACCGCCCCCACCGCGTTCCGGGCCATCCGGCGCGAGGACCCCGATGGCGATCTCATCAGGAAGTACCCCAGGTCCGGGTTCCGCATGCTCTTCCTCGCGGGTGAGCGGTGCGACCCGGATACGCTCCTCTGGGCCGAGAAGCATCTGGGGGTACCCGTGATCGACCACTGGTGGCAGACCGAGACCGGCTGGGCGATCGGGGGAAATCCCGTTGGCCTGGAGATGCTCCCCGTGAAGCCCGGCTCCTGTACAAAGCCGGTTCCCGGCTACGATATCCATGTCCTGGACACCTCCGGGCGGGACCTCCCTCCGGGCCAGATAGGAAGCATCGTCGTGAAGCTCCCGCTCCCGCCGGGTTGCTTCCCCACCCTCTGGAAGAATGACAGGGACTACGTGAAGACATACCTCTCCGCGTACGAGGGATACTACCTGACCGCCGATGCCGGTTATCTGGATGATGACGGGTACCTGTGGATCATGAGCCGCACGGACGATATCATCAACGTCGCCGGCCACCGGCTCTCGACCGGCGCGATGGAGGAGGTCCTCGCCTCTCACCCGGATGTCGCGGAATGTGCGGTCACCGGGGTGAATGACGAGATCAAGGGGGAGATTCCCGTCGGGTTCATTGTCCTCAAGGCCGGCGTGACCCGAAAGGAGAGAGAGATCATTCAGGAGCTGGTCCGCCTCGTCCGCGACAGGATCGGTCCCATCGCGACCTTCAGGCTGGCCACGGTGGTCAAGAGGCTCCCGAAGACCCGGTCCGGGAAGATCCTCCGCGGGACCATGAAGAAGATCGCCGACGGGGCGCCCTATACCATACCCCCGACCATCGATGACCCGGCAATCCTTGATGAGATCAGGGAGAGCCTTGCGGGCCTGGGATACCCGACGGGGAGGGGTGGGAGGTAGAGCCAGCTCAGCTGCCCATCTCTATCTTGGGGAATCCCGGAAAACAGCTCTCCATGGGGGCGGCTCCCCCACCGGACCGCATCTTGAGATCAGTTTTACTTTTTAAGTATTTCCCTGGCGGGATCAAGGACGCACGGTTGAAATCCGCGTCCTGATGAATTTAACATACAAATATGATATATTGATTGTCTTTTACAGAATAACATGTTTAACTTACCTGATTATATGTTTAGAGCCTAATCTGTCATATAATGGTAATATAACGCTAATATGAAAACTACTATGTATGGATATATTATTATACTACAACACATAATTACTAAATCAGATAGAGAAGGGGGATGAAGCCCATGAGAACAATCATCCTGATCATGCTCGCGACCCTCGCCCTCGGAGCAGCAGCATCCGCCGCGTACCCCGTGCAGGTCACCGTCGCGAGCGATCATGCATGGATGGTCGCGGACAACAAGGACACCGCCACTATCAGGGCAACAGTCATCAGCGGGACCGGGGTGAACGCCGGGCAGCCTCTCGCGGGTGCCAATGTAGCCTTCACGGTCAACCCACCATGGCAGCTGAAGGATTCTTTCCTTGTCACCGATGCAAACGGAAATGCCACCACAACCCTCTCTGCCACCAAGGCGAGCGGGACTGCCAATATCACGGTGACCGCATTCGCAATGATCCTCACCGATACCTGGGGGTACCTCAATTACAGCGCATCCACGAACCTCAGCCAGCCAATTGACCACGACACCCCCAAGTCCATCACGTCTTTCTATAACGGTCAGGTTCAGGTGCGTTCATCAACACACATTGCCGTCCTCGTCAGGGATAAGTTCGGGAACCCGGTAGACAACCGGAATGTCGTCGAAAATGTGCGGTTCGATGCTTCTGCCGTGGGCGCCTCCGGATTTCTCTCCGGCACCTCCTGGGTGAAGTCCATCACAGTGCCGGTGAATGGATCCGGTTACGTGGACGTCCAGTACCTTGTCGATCCCGTGGGCACGAATTATGTGTCTATTACTCCTCCATCTCCTCTGAACCAGCAACTCATCAGCATTGAGGGTATCTCCCAGGGAACCCCGTTCTCGGTCTCCTCTATCGTATCTCCTGGTGGCACCCCCTATCCTTACACCACGATTAAAACCGGAATATTCACCATCGGGTACACCTTCCGTGACCAGTTCGGGTATCTAACCGCGAACCAGCAGGTAAATATCACCACCAGCATCCCCGGAGAGTCGATGTCCCTGACCACAAACAAGAACGGGATGGTGGTCATCACCTATGGTCCCAAGGATATTGCAGGTATCTACAATATAACCGCGAGAGCAGCCACGAACCTCTCTGCCTCTGCCACCGCGAACGTCGAGTTCGTGAGCGGCGCCCCGGCGGATGCCCTCTTCACGGCAAGCCCCCAGACTATGGCAAGCCGGGATGTCATGGACAATATCACCTCGACCCTTATCATGAAGGTCGTTGATCAGAAGGGGAATCCCGTCTCGGGAGAATTGGTAAACTTCAGGTTTACATCACTCCCCGGCACCGGGTTCAATCAGACAATGCTTCCCGTCCTTGAGAATGGGGTCACCAGCACAAGTGCCACGAACGTGGATATCCCCGCAACCTCTGATGACAATGGCGATGCCACGGTCACCTTCCACCCGGGCGCATTCAGCACCGACTTCACCGCCCCGGGCTACAACACCAGCGCAACGGGAAGCGCCATCGTGCAGGCCCAGTGGTCGACGGTGAAGCGTCAGGTGACCCTCAAGTACCTCAACTCCCGCTACCTCACCATCCAGAGCTGGGTGAGCCCGTCAACCGTTCAGGTAAACCAGACCGTGGACGTGACAGTACTCGTGAAAGGCGATGGGTGGGCCCTCCAGCCGAAGCCTATCGATGTGATACTCGTAACCGATCGGTCTGGATCGATGCTCGACGACTACCCAGACCGGGAGGTAAGTGTGATGGCCGCGGGGAATGTCTTCAGCAGGCAGCTCGACTTTACGCGGGACCGGCTCGGACTCGTCTCCTTCGGAAGTTCGGGGCAGCAATGGGCCAACAGTTCCCAGAACTCCGGCTGGGATAATACCACAAACGATGATGTCTCCTATGCCCTCGCCAATTATCAGGGAAACGGCAGGACCTACAGCGATAACGCGACCCTGGATCTGGGCCTGAGCAATGTCCCCGCGAGCATCTCCACGCAGATCAATTCCACGGTCCCGGGTGGCTGGACCCCCATGCGGTACGCCATCTACACGGCGCTCAACGCGACCAAGAACAAGTGGAATCCCAATTCGGTGAGGGCAGTGATCGTGCTCTCCGATGGGGATTATAACCACTACGGCGATCCCCTCGCCCGCGTTGCCTCAAAGTCAACGATGAGCACGAATCCCGGTGATTACGGCGACCTGACCTCGAAATGGTACAGCTTCTCCGGACTCAATGCCTCGTTCCAGAACATGACCACCTATGCGAATGCCTACAATGTCAAGATCTTCACCATCGGGTTTGCACAGTCCATCAGTTCTGGTGGTAAGAAAAACCTTACCGCGCTTGCAAACCTGACCGGCGGGAAGTACTACGATGCGACAGCGGCCAACCTCGCCAGTGTCTACACCGACATCGCAGGCTCCCTGAAGGATACGGCGGGTGTCAACACCACCATGAGCCTCTCCTTCCAGAACATCAACGTCACCGTTGACAACGTCACCAGCGTCATGGCCGGAAACCAGGTATACAACTACACGTACATCAGCGGGCATTCGACCCTGATCGACACCGGAAACTCCACGATCGCTCATTTCGCCGGTTACCCGGTGACCTTCGATAATTCCAGCCAGTGGAAGAGTTCCCAGGGCTTCACCTTCAACATCGGGACCATCCGGCTGGGCCAGTTCTGGCAGTCCACGGTCACCCTCCAGGTCCTGAAGGGAGGGACCATCAATGTCTTTGATCCGAATTCAAATGTAACCACGCAGGACACCACGAATACCCAGAAGCTCATGCCCCTGACGATCCCTGGCGCGTACATCGTAGCACTCCCCAACAACTCCGCACCCACGCTCCAGGGCGCGGCACAGCTTGACATCGATGATTTGAACCTGACGAATGCAGGTTCGCAGATCTCAGCAGACCTGCACTGGAACCTCAGCTACAATGGGCTCGACCCTATCTCCGAAGACATCATGGTCGCCGCGTATAGCACCAATCAATGGAACCACATACCTCTGCAGCAGGTCTCGAACGTCACCACGTTTGATACCGCAAGCATACCCATCGATGACCTTGCAGCCGGGTACTACACCATCCGCGTCGATGTGAATGCCAATGACTCCAACTCGGATACCGCCACGCTTGAGATCTACATCGATGGATCCGGTGTCAGGGGTTTATTCCCCGGTGAAATACCCACACCACCCGGTGTACCTCCAGTCCCAACCACACCGACCATTTCCTACATCAAGATAAGCTGATGAGGTCGACCGGATTCCCCTCCCCCTTTTTCCGGGATACACAGTTGCCATAGGAAAAAACTATTTTAGGGCCTGAATACCTCCATCCACCTCACCAACACCTTAATACCTCTTCTTCCTGATTTCTGTACCGGAGGTTCAATGGTATGAAGGTACTCGGGCTCAACGCAAGCCCCAGGGGAAAGGAGAGCCAGACGCTGCGGCTCGTCATCGCCGTCCTCGACGGGGCCGAGGTGGAGGGAGCCAAGACAGAGCTCCTGGACGTCTGCGATTATGAGATCGGTTTCTGCACCGCCTGCGGCACCTGCTATGCGAAGGGAGAGTGCACGCAGACCGACGACTTCCCCGATATCTTCGACCGGATGCTCGACGCCGACGGGATCGTCCTCGGCTCCCCGAACTACATCGACTCGGTCTCGGCCCAGATGAAGGTCGTCTTCGATCGGATGGCGGATGCCATCCACTGCCAGATGTTCTCGGGGAAGTACGGGTGCTCGGTCTGCACCGCGGGCGGGGCGAACGAGATGGAGATCGTCGGGTACATGAACCGGGTACTCACTTCCCTCGGCGCACAGATCGTCGGCGGGGTGGGGGTCGCCTTCAGGGGGAACCCGGACGCAATACTCCCTGGCGAGAAGAAAGCGTACGAGATGGGTCGGGATCTCGCCGCTGCCATCCGCACGAAGCGCTCCTACCCGGACCAGGAGGCGATCCTCTCGGCCCGCCGGGATTACTTCTGCCAGCTCGTGGAGGGGAACAAGGACCGGTGGGCCCACGAGTACGAGTGGTGGGTGCAGGCGGGGAGGTTGAAATAAGGAAATAGCCGGGAGCTCCGAACAGGAGATCTCGGAAACCTCCAGGGGGACGCCCGCGCGGCGGGGGCGGTGCCCCCAGGAGCGCTCCCTAGCATCATCAGGCCGATACACTCCTCACCTGTTCAAATAAGAATTTTTCTATCACAGATCCTGCATGCCCGCCGATATTCAATTCCGGAGGAAGCCGATCCGCTCTTCCCAAACCCTTCATATACTTCCCCATCCCACCATCTTCCTGCTACCATGGCCGACGAAGGTTATACATCATCCACCGTCCAGGGGAGGGAGGTCCCCTGGGACCCGGCACAGCTCCGGAGGATCAGGGATCACCCCTGCTTTTCTGAGAAGGCCTGCCATGCCTTCGGCAGGATGCACCTTCCGGTTGCACCAAAGTGCAACATCCAGTGCAACTACTGCATCCGGGACTTCGACTGCGTGAACGAGTCGAGGCCGGGGGTCACCACCCGCGTTCTTTCGCCAACAGAGGCCATCGAGATGGTAAGAAAGGCCCTCGAGAAGTTCACCTACATCAAGGTCCTCGGGATCGCGGGCCCCGGCGAGCCCCTGTTCAACGACGAGACCTTCGAGACCCTCCGGCTCGCGAAGATCGAGTTCCCGAACCTGATCAAGTGTATCAGCTCGAACGGCCTCCTCCTCCCCGAGAAGATCGACCTCCTGGAGAAGTACGACGTGGGGAACGTGACCGTCACCTGGAACGCCCTCAACCCCGCCACGGGCGCGAAGATCTACTCCTGGGTAACCTGGGAGGGAAAGAGGCTCCACGGCGAGGAGGGTGCCCGGATCCTCCTCGCGAACCAGCTCAAGGGGATAGAGGAGGCGGTGAAGCGGCACATGATCGTGAAGGTGAACACCGTGTACATTCCCGGTGTGAACGATATGGAGATCCCGGACATTGCAAAGAAGGCCTCAGAGCTCGGGGCCTACACCTTCAATGTCATCCCCCTCATCCCCCAGTATAAGTTCCGGGACGTGAAACCGCCCACTCCTGCCGACAAGAGGAAGATGCAGGACGAGTGCTCGAAGTATATCAGGCAGATGCGACACTGCCAGCGGTGCCGCGCCGATGCCATCGGCCGGCTGGGGCACGACGTGCAGGGCTGCCTGTACAGCGGCGGCGAGTAGACGGTCCCCCTCGCCACCTCCTTCTTTCCCGGGTTCATCGGAGAACCCTAGGACTCCTCCCTCGGGACCACCCAGGGCGGGTTGCCATCGCCCTCGTGGTCGTCGTGCTGGACCTCAACCTTCATCCGGCTGACCTTCTCGAAGATCCGCTGCTTCCTCCGGATGGGCCACCAGAGATAGAGGAAGATGTTGACAGGCTCCCACATGGCCACCCAGCTCACGATCAGGAGCCCCCCGGCGATCCAGGCGGCGAAGCCATGCTGGGTATAGGGGGAGATGAGCGTGGATATGACCCCCATGACAAGGAGGAAGGCTATCCCGATGGCGAGGCTCATCCTTCCCTGCCGGAACTTGAGGCGCAGCTCACGGGCAGCCGAGGCCTCGAGGTAGCTGAAGTGGTTCTGGATGGCCGGCTCCAGGGTCTTCGCCTCCTCGCACTCGGCCTCCTTGCAGGGAAGGTGGATGACGATCTTCATCGCCTTCGCGAGGGGGAAGTCCTGGACGATCTCGGTGATATAGGCCTCTGCATCGGGGTCGAGGTCCTTCTCGTGGAACGGGGAGGCGTCGAGTGAGTTGAAGATCTGCATGACCGTCCGGAGCCTCATCTCGATGAGGATGGCGCCGTTCTCGCTCCGGTAGTGCTCCTCGATCTCGGTCATGGGTGCGTGACAGTACTGGTGGAGTTTGCAATGCCCATGAGGGTTTCGGACCCGAGCCCTGCGGTGCCGCCCGCCTGCCCGCAACCATGAAACCCCGGGACAAACCATGCTTCCGGGCATGGGTACCATCCGGCTCCGGGAAGACCAGCCCCTGGATCTCTCCCTCTCCCTCTCCTGCGGCCAGGCGTTCCGGTGGGAGCAGCGGGAGGGCTGGTGGGAGGGGGTAGTCGGGGAGAGCCTCTGGAGAGTGCGACAGGAAGGGCGCCGGGTCATCTACAGCGGTACCACAGCACCCGCTGTCAGGCACTACCTGGCCCTTGATGAGAATCTTCCCGTGATCCTCGCCTCGATCGACCGTGACCCGGTTGTGTACAGGTCCATCGAAGCCTGCAGGGGGCTGCGCATCCTCAGGCAGGACCCATGGGAGATCCTCATCTCGTTCATCTGTGCGACAAACACAAACATTCCACGGATCCGGAAGATGATCGCGTCGCTCGCCCGGACCTTCGGCAAAAGAATCCCAGGGTCGGATGAGGCCGTGTATACATTCCCCGTGCCGGAGGCACTCTTAGTATCCTGTGGCGATCACCTGGCAGCCTGCAGACTCGGTTACCGGGACCGGTCCGTCGCAGGCACCGCCGGCATGGTGGAGGAGGATCCTGGCATCCTGAACAGGATCGCGGGATTCCCATCGAACGACGCCCGGGCGGCTCTCCTCTCCTTCCCCGGGGTCGGGCCAAAGGCCGCGGACTGCATCCTCCTCTTCGGGTTCCATCGGCTGGAGTCCTTCCCTGTGGATGTCTGGATCCGGAGGATCATGCACGATCACTACATGCCGCCCCCGCCCGGAGCGAAAGGATCGTCGGAGAAGGAGGACAGGAGGATCAGGGAGTTCGGGCAGGAGCACTTCGGGGCATATGCCGGCTACGCGCAGGAGTACCTCTTCTGCGCCCGGGAACTCCTGAATGGGGTGAAGGTCAGGTCCCCTGGCCCCAGCTCTTCTGGTACTCCACCTGCTCGCCGGTGAGGCGGTCGATGGAGAGCCCGAGGGTGGCGAGCTTCCGGAGGGCGACCTCCTCGTCGATCTCGAACGGCACCTCGTGGACCCCGGGTGCGAGGCCCTTTCCTCTCTCCGCGATATAGCGGGTCGAGAGGGCCTGGAGGGCGAAGGAGAGGTCCATCACCTCGATGGGGTGCCCCATCCCTTTCGGGGTCGCCAGGTTGACGAGCCTCCCTTCGGCAAGGAGGTGGAGGGACCGGCTGCCAAACCGGTAGCTATCTATCCCGTCCCTGCGGACCACCGCGGCCGCGTTCTCCTCGAGCCACTTCCCGTCAATCTCGACGTTGAAGTGGCCAGCATTTGCAAGGATCGCGCCATCCCGCATAAGGGGGAAGTGGCGCCCGGTGATCACCCCGATGTTCCCCGTCGTGGTGATGAAGATGTGCCCGATGGGGGCGGCCTCGTCCATGGTCATCACGGCAAAGCCGTCCATGTGGGCCTGGAGGGCGGACCTTGGATCCACCTCGGTGACAATGACCCGGGCCCCGAGGCCGGCTGCCTTCCGGGCGAGCCCGCGACCGCAGAAGCCGTACCCCGCGATGACCAGGTTCTTCCCTGCCATCAGGACATTGGTTGTGATCATGATTGCAGCGAGGGCACTCTCGCCGGTCCCATGGACGTTGTCAAAGTAGCGCTTCATGGGCGTGTCGTTCACGGCGAGGACCGGAAAGGCGAGAGCCCCCGCCGCCGCCATGGCCCTCAGGCGATGCACTCCGGTGGTGGTCTCCTCGCAGCCGCCGACGACCCCCTTCAGGAGCTCCCGCCGTTTCGTATGGAGGACATGGATCAGGTCCATCCCGTCATCGACGGTGATCGAGGGGCGGGCGTCAAGTACCTGGTCGATGGCTCGGTAGTACTCCTCCACCGTGGCACCGCGCTTTGCGTAGCAGTGGACACCCGGGACCTCGTTCAGCTCCGCAGCGACATCGTCCTGGGTGGAGAGAGGGTTGCATCCCGTGATATGGACCTCTGCGCCTGCCGCCGCGAGGGTCTCGACGAGGACCGCGGTCTTCGCCTCGACGTGGAGCGCCATCCCCACGGTGAGGGACTCGAGGGGGCGCCCCTCCTCGAACTCCCGCCTGATGGAGGAGAGGACCGGCATGTACTGGCGCGCCCACTCTATCTTCAGCCGGCCCGTGCTCACGCCAGGCCCTCCCCCACGCTCAGTGCCCCCCCGATGTTCTGCCCCGACCCCCTGGAACCTGTTCCCGAGGTTTCCGGGTGCTGCAGCCAGAAGTCGATCCCATAATCGCCGATACCTGTGACGAGGATGCCATCACCCGTCTGCCAGCCGCGTGTCCCGCCGGAGAAGGAAACCTGCAGACCGTCCTGGTACTCATTGGAGGACGGCCCGAAGACATCCCAGGTATTCCGGCCGGTGAGGAAGGTGAAGATCGTGAGATGCACATTCCCGGGAGCCGTGAAGTCGGCATAGGTTGATCCTTGATAGAGCTCGCAGCGCATCTCCGGCGATGCCTGTGAATCCATGTTCCCGCATACGGCCGGAGTCCTCTTCGCGGCCGGTACAAGGACCAGGCCCCCAGTACCTGCGTTCCTGGTATCGATTGGCCCATCCACCCGCGCGTTGACCGAGAGGAGATAGGGCCTGCCGACAGGGCTGGACGCGATCTCGCGGGCCGTCACCGCGAGCATGGTGAACTTCTCTGTCCCGATCAGGGAGATGTTCCAGCCCTGGGGTAACCCCTGCAGATCCCCTGCCCCGATCCCCTGGAGGACCGCTGAAGCCTCAGGCCCTTTCGCGGGGACCGGGATGTAGAAGGTCACGTTCTCGAGGGTTGTGTCGCTGGTAATGCTCACCCGGTATTCATAGGTGCTCGAGAGCGTGGCCCGGTAGGTGATCTCCATGAACACGTTTATGGAGATGGCAGCCAGGAATATCACGGAGACCACGGCGAGGACCGCGAGCACCCGGAAAAGTGTTCTGTCCATCCTCTCACCACGGTAACGTTACGCTTCATCCTACATGAACTCATCCGGGTCCCTCTTCCTCTCCAAAACCCTAAATAGGGCGTCGCTTATCCCCTATGTCCGCACCGGAGATCCCCGGTCTTCTACCGGGAACCGGCCTTCCAAAACCCTAAATAGAGCGTTTCTCATTCCGGTACATGTGCTTACCAAGCGGATCATCCCCTGCCTCGACCTGAAAGACGGCAGGGTCGTGAAGGGCTGCCACTTCATCGATCTCCGGGACGCGGGGGACCCCGTCGCGCTCGCCCAGCGCTACAACGAGCAGGGCGCAGACGAGGTGGTATTCCTCGACATCACCGCCTCCCGGGAGAACAGGGGTATCATCCTCGAGCTGATCCGGCGGGCCGCCGACCAGCTCTTCCTGCCCCTCACCGTGGGCGGGGGTATCCGCAGCCTGGAGGACATCCAGCAGATCCTCCGGGCCGGGGCCGACAAGGTCTCCATCAACACGAGCGCGGTGAACGACCCCCCTCTCATCAACCGCTCCGCCACCAGGTTCGGCACCCAGTGCATCGTGGTGGCCATGGATGTACGCCGTCGCCTCGACGCTCTCTCGGGAAAGACCCCTGTTCTCCTCCCTGGAGGGGAGGTCTGCTGGTACGAGGTGGTGACCTACGGAGGGAGCCGGCCCACCGGTACCGATGCCATGAAGTGGGCCGGGGAGGCCGAGGAACGGGGCGCCGGCGAGATCCTCCTCACCTCGATGGAGACCGACGGGACAAAGGCGGGGTTCGATATCCCCATCACCCGGGCCATCTCGGAGGCCGTGGGGATCCCCGTGATCGCGAGTGGCGGGGTGGGGACCCTCGGGCATTTCCACGAGGGCTTCACCGAGGGAAAGGCGGATGCCTGCCTCGCCGCGTCTGTCTTCCACTACGGGGAGTTCACGATCCGGCAGGTGAAGGAGTACCTGGCTGCCCGCGGGGTCCCGGTACGGCTCTGATATCGAACTCCAGGGCCGCGACCGGGTGCTCCAGCTCGAACGCGGAGAGTACCTCCGGGTGAATCTCCCCGAAACATCCACGCCCTGTCCCGTCCATGACCAGATCCCCCCGCCGCCCGTCGATGAAGGCAGGGTCCCTGGATTCCGTCACCGTGCAGGAGAGCCCGAGCTCCCGGGTGAGGGCATCGGTTGCGGCATAGGCCTCGGTGAAATCTGCCGCAGGATGGATGGAGACCGCTGCCACCTTCTGGTAGGTCTCCTTGCCCTCCACCACGTCGCCGATGGCAAAGATACGCTGCGGCAGCTCCCTGTGCCGGTTGGCCTGGAGGGTCTCGAGGAGAAGGGGGAGGATATCCGTCCTGATGACCGTGTGCTCCTCGCTGATGGGGTACTTCAGATGGAGGGCCGCAGGCGAGGGGGTCCTCTGCATCCAGGTGAAGAGGACTCTCTCGTTCGTGAGCGTGAAAGGGATCACTTCGAGGTAGCCCATCCCCGTGAAGATGGATCGGATCGTGTCGGCCAGGATATTCACCGGGTGTTTTGCCCCGATGGTGAAGACCCGGGGGAGGGCAGGGGTGAAGCGGTCGTACCCATAGGCGATAGCCACGTCCTCGTAGATGTCCCAGTCATGCATGATATCTGACCGGTAGCAGGGAACCCGGACCCGAACCCTGTCGTCATCGACGGGGGTCGCCCCAAACCGCATCTTCCCGAGGAGCCCTGCCATGGAACCGGGCGAGAGAGGAATTCCAATAAGCCGTGAACATGCGGAGGCAGTGACTACCCTCTCGGCGGGGGTGAGATCCGGGCACGGCACCCCGTCGATGGCAACGCTCTCGATCCCGGCCCCTGTCTCGGCGAGGGCGCTGCAGAGGATCCGGACCGCGGTCATGACCGCCCTCCGGTCGGTCCCGGTCGTATCGAGGAGGATGTTGCGTGTCTTCCCCGTCACCCGGGTGAGCTCCCCGTTGATGATCGGGGGGAAGGAGAGGACCTCGCCCCGGGAGTCAACGATGAGGGGGAATTTGGGGAGGTCTTGGACGAGATGGGCGTAATCCCTCCCCTTCGGGTGCTCGGTGAGGATCTCCTCCATGGTCATGGGCCGGTCGTAGTCGAGGGGAACGAAGGAGCGGGAGCGCTCGGATGCAAGGTACCGGAACGGGGGGGTCACCGTATCCAGGTCATGGACACCGATGGCCACCTTCCCCCTGCCCCTGCCCACCGCCCAGTGGAGCGCCTCCTGGAGGCCCATGAGGCTCTCGATGGCCGCCTCGCCCAGGTTCAGGTCCCGGATCACCGCGGTCCCGAGGTAGGGGCGAATGGATGCGAGCGCCGGGTCGACGGAGAAGGCCATGCCGGAGGGGGTAACCGGATAGTCCCTGAGTCCGGTCTCGATCGAGAGGAAACCCCGCAGGGCATGGGCGACTCCCTCGGTGGAGAAGAGGTCCGGCCGGTCAGGAAAGAACTCTGCATCGGCATGGTCCTCCTCCAGCCGCTCGATCTCGCACCCGATCATGGGGAGCTTCTGGAGGATAGCCTCGTGGTCAGCCCCGACGAGCTGCTCCAGGTACTGGTAGTTGAGCTTGATGATCGGCACCGGGCCTCACCCTTCCTGATAAAATATCCCCTGTTTCCCTGATATATCCAGCGGATATTCATTCGGGGGTCGCAGGGAGAGGGAGCGCCACCCTGTATGCCATCACTTTGACTCCTCCTTCCCAAGCACCGTGATCCTCCTCGTGAGGGACTTGTGCACCCGCTGCCTGTGGACCTGGAGCACGGTAAAGAGGGAACCCGCGATACCCTCGATATCCCGGTGGGTAACCACAACGGCCCTCCGCCCAGGCTGGAGGACCCTGTGTATCTCCCTGAGAGCTCCGGTGTAGAGATCATCGAGGTTCGGGCTCCGGATCCAGGACGACGTCCCATACGGGAGATCGGTCACAATTGCATCCACCGACCCGGCCCTCAGGGGGATGGCCCGGGCATCAGCGAGAAAGAGAGGTATCGAAGGGAAGTTCATCCGGCACCCTGCGAGCATCACGGGATCGGCATCGCTTCCCAGGGGGGATGCCCCGACGAGGGCCGCCTCGCCGAGGAGCCCGCCTGTCCCGCAGAAGGGATCGTAGAGGGTCCCGCCCGGGTGTACCAGGGAGAGGTTCACCACGGCCCGGGCGGTCCGCGGCAGCATCACCCCGGGGTGGAAGAAGGGCCGGTTGGAGGGTCTTCGGCGGTCATAGCTGCCCCGGTCGATCCTTGAGAGCACCTGCCCGAGGTAGATCCGGTCGCCGGAGAGGATGAGCCGGAACTCGGCCTCGGGCCGGGTGAGGGAGACCGGGCCCTCGATCAGGGTTCCCACGAGCCGCTCGATAGCGGGAACGGGTTCCCTGACCTCTGATCCAGTCATCCTCTTCACCCTCGCGGCGAAGGGCCGGCCGGTAGAGAGGGAGAGGTCACGGAGGAGAGAGGAGAGCTCGTCGAGGGAGGGGCCCGAGGAGCCAAGGAACGCGAGGACTGCATGAGTGAGGGCCAGGCGGGCGGTAGCATCCGGATCCGGGCATTCGGCAACCGCCACCTGGGTTCTCGCCTCCAGCACCTCTCCCACGCATTCCAGCTCGGCTACGGGGAGGGTCGGGTGCTCCCCCGAGAGCTCGAAGATGAGCTTCATCCTTCCTCTCCTCACCATGGGAAGGGGAGGGAGATAAACCACCGGATGCCAGGACGGGGTGGTGTTCCATCGCAAGGGAGATGAACGGGTGAGGAGGGTACAGAGTAGGGATCCAGGATGGAAGAACCTCCCTTCACAGGGCTCCCGGAGCTCCTCGCCCCGGCGGGGTCCATGGAAGCCCTCCGTGCCGCCGTTGCCTGCGGAGCGGATGCCGTCTACCTGGGGGGAAAGAGGTTCTCGGCCCGGCAGTATGCAGGGAATTTCGATGACAGGGAGATGGAGGAAGCCGTCGACTATGCCCACGGGAGGGGAGTCCGGATCTATGCGGCGGTGAACACCCTCCTCCACGACCGTGAGATCCCCGATGCGGGCAGGTACCTGATCTTCCTCTCCGGTATTGGTGTGGATGCCGTTCTCGTCCAGGACCCCGGCCTTGCTGCCCTCGCCCGGGAGGTAGTCCCCGGCCTGCCTCTCCATGCCTCGACCCAGATGACGATCCACAACCGTGCCGGGCTGGATTGGGCAGCCCGCCTGGGGCTGAAGAGGGTCGTCCTGGCGCGGGAGCTCTCCCTTGAAGCTGTCCGGGCAATGGGCAAGAGGGCAGAAGAGCTCGGGATCGGGCTCGAGATCTTTGCCCACGGGGCCCTCTGCTACTCCTACTCGGGGCAGTGCCTCCTCTCCTCGGCCATCGGAGGCCGGAGCGGGAACCGCGGCCGGTGCGCCCAGCCGTGCCGGAAGCCGTACACCCTGGTCCGGGGGGATGCCGACGAGTACGGGCGTCCCCGGCGGGCCGCCCCCGCCCCTCTCGCGGATAAGTACCTCCTCTCGACGAAGGACCTCTCCCTCTACCCGTACCTGGACCGGGTCGTCCGTGCGCCCGTGGCTGCCCTCAAGATCGAAGGGAGGATGCGGTCGCCGGAGTATGTTGCCACGGTTACCGGGATCTACCGGAAGGCGCTTGATGCCATCGCCGCGGGAGCCTGGACCCCATCTCCCGCGGAAGAGGAGGCTCTTGCCCTCACCTTCAACCGGGGGTTCACAGGCGGGTGCCTCTGCGAGGGCTGGGAGGGCATCATGGGGAGGGATGCCCCCGATCACCGAGGGATCCTCGTCGGGATTGTGGAGTCCCTGGACCGGAGATCGGGATCCATCGCCATCCGGCTCACCGGGTCCACCGTACCTGAGAAGGGGGACGGCCTGGTTTTACGGGAGCCGGGGAGGGAAGACCGGGATCTGGGCATGATCCTCAGGACCAAGCCGTCGATCGACGCGGGCATCCTCTGGATGAAACCTGATCTGGAAGTGCAGCGGAGGGGCGAAGAGGGGATCCAGCCGGGTTCCAGGGTGTTTATCACCAGGAGAGCGAGGCTCGCCGACGCAGCAGGATGCTCGACCGCCGGTACATCGACTTCGCCGGAGTCCAGGATCAGGATCGATCTCACGTTTCGGATCGGGGAAGGAGACAGACCGGTCCTTGCGGGATCCGTCCAAGGGCCAGGTATACCCGTCACTGTGATACGGCGAGATGCTGATTTCTCGGCCGAGTCTGCACGTGCTCATGGACTCGCTGGTGCCGAGATAGAGGAGATACTCTCCCGGAGAGGTGACGCCCCTTACCGGATCGGCCGGGTCACCGTGGACTGGCCCTCAGGTTGCTATGCGAAGAAGGGCGATATCGGCCGGATGAGGCGGGATCTTCTCGCAGAGGTGGAGAGATCCCTTATCAGGGCAGGGAGGCCGGATCCCGCGCTCGTACGCGTGGCCGGAGGGAAACTCGAGAGAGCCCTCGCGAAGGAGAGTCCTGCAAGCCCGGGTTCCTTCCAGGGTAAGGCACCTCAAACCCTGTTCATGCTCAGCGATACCCTCAACGGGCTGGAGGGGATCGTGGAAGAGGGATCCGGTTATCTCGCCCTCGAACCGCCTTCTCCGAAGGAGAAATACGCAGGTCCGGATAGCTGTGGGAATGCGGATGAGGTCATCCGGGAGGCGGCCGGGATCTCCAGGGATACTGGCTGGACCCTTCTCTGGAAGTGGCCGCGGATCACGGGAGATCCCTGGATCGAGAGCGCATCGGAGATCCTCCATCATGGGAAAATCCCGGGTCTCGCCGGGCTCGCGGTGGAGGGAGCCGGTGCCGCTCTCGCGGCACATGCTGCCCTCCCCGGCCTTCCCCTTCACGGCGGTGCTGGCCTGAACGTCTGGAATGCCCGCACGGTGCAGGTACTCTCATCCCTCTTCCATTCCCTTATCCTCTCCCCTGAGCTCTCGGCCGGGGATCTCACGGACCTTGTTCCCCGGGCCAGGAGCTCGAGAGTTCCTCCCCTCCTCGGGTTCCTCGTGGAAGGGAACCTCGAGGTGATGGTTGCCGAGGATCGCCTCGCCTCGCTTCTTCCGGAGAGACGTGTCCGGAACCGCAGCCGCCAGTTCGTCGGGATCCGCGACGGAACAGGGCGTATCTTCCCGATCGAGTCGGACAGGAGCGGGAGGACCCGGATCCTCAACTCGGTGGAGACCTGTCTTATCGACCAGCTGCCGGCTCTCGGAGCACTCGGGATCGGGCTCCTGGTCATCGATGCCCGGGGCCGGGGCCCCCGCTACGGGAGGGAGATGGCTGCGGTCTACCGCGAAGCTCTCTCCCTCGCGGAATCGGGAGGAGGCGGAACGGCCCGTGAGCTCGATCACCTGCGGGAGGAGTGCAGGGCACGGGCGCGGGGGGGGATCACCCACGGGAACTTCCTGAGAGGGCTTCGCGAAGAGGACGGGTAGCCCCCAAGGTTTTATCGGGCCTTCCCTACATCTCTTTAGCATGAAGATCGTGGCTACGGTCGTGAACGCCCGGGAGGCTGCCTCTGCGGCAGGGCTTGGCCCTGATCTCATCGAGGTCCGCATCGATCTCATGGATGCGGACCCTGAAGAGGAGGTCCCGTCCATCCGATCGGCATGGAAAGGGCCGGTCATCCTCACGAACCGGAGCACGGCCGAGGGGGGAAGGTTCAGAGGGGATCCCGGTGAGTGGTGGGAGAGCCTCCAGCCCCTCCTCCGCTTCGGGGATCTCGTAGACGTGGAGCTGCCCGTCTCCTCCTTCAGCCCCGAGATACGCCGGCAGGGGAAGAAGATCATCGCATCCCTGCATGCCGATAGGATGCCCTCAGTCGGGGATCTCTCAAGGATGGCGCTGGAACTCCGGCGGTACGGAGACATCCCCAAGATCGTCGTCCGGCCGGGGAACGAGCACGATCTCCTTGCCTTCCTGAAATTCACCCTGGATGCCGGAAAACCTATCTGCACCGGCGTCCTGGGAGAGGAGTACCGCTATGCGAGGGTGATCCTCCCCTTCTTCGGTTCAGAGCTCGCGTACACCCATGCGGGAACCCCTGCGGCACCCGGCCAGTTCTCCCTCGAGGATTTCAGGAAGATCCAGGCCCTCCTGGGGACCTGAAAAGTATTTTTAGGGGGGATGGGATCAGCGCCTTCCGGCCCGCCCGATACCCGCGCATACGAGGGATGCTGCAAGGGCAAGGATCGTAGACGGGATACCGAGGGGGACCGGTTTTGCGGTCGCAGATGCCTGCTCGGGGGGAGCCGTGGACTGCAGTTCGGTACCCAGAGGAGACGGTGAGGTCACAGGCGCGGATACCTGACCTGCCGGCTGCCCGGTACCCGGAGCGGTGATGATGGAGAAGGCGACATTATCGACATAGCCCTCGGCGATTGCGCTCGGGTTCGTGGAGTCCCCTATCTTGGACATGTAGATCCGGTTCATGGTGGGGAAGATGGAGACCTCGCCCAGGGTATACTGCCAGACGGGCATGGAATCGTTGCGCCTGGTCACCGAGAGGGTGAGGGTCCGGGCATCCACGCGGTAGTCCATGATGACATGGTACCAGGTCCCGTCTGAGAACTGGACGGTCGGCCCGCCGTAGGAGAGGTAGTAGGAGGAGGCTTCCCTCCGCTGGTTTGAGAGGTCGATCGAGCGGATCCAGATGAGCCTGCCGTAGGGCCCGTTCTCGAACTCGGCGAACATGGTGAGGCGCCGGACCGTCACCTAGTCATCGTCACCGAGCCCGAACTTCACGCTGCTCTGGAAGTCGGTCCTCTCGGGGAGGATATCGAAGGAGAGGGTGAAGGACTCCCCGTGGTAGGGAACCCTGACATTCACGTAGGCGCCGCTCCCGTCCCTCATCAGGTAGTGGAACATCCCCTTCTCCGCATCGTAGTAATTGGTTACGGGGTTATTGGTTGACCAGTGGGGATCGATGGAGAAGTCGGTGCTATACACGAGGGTCTCACCGGTCACGTATGCCGGGGTGGGAAGGATGAGTATACCTGGGGCGAGGAGGAGGATGCATGCGAGGATTAACCTGCTGACTGATGCCCGGATCCATAACATCATGATCGGTTTCTTCCAGAGCAAGAGTGAGACCTCCGGGTTTAAAAATGATCCAGCAGGCCGAAAGATCCCGGTTCGTACGTAATCTCCAGCGTAAAACCGTCTAAAGCCCCGGGATCACCATGTGCAGGGAGGGTACCGGCCCTCGAGCCCCTCCCAGCCCGTGAACCCGCAGTAGATGCATCCGTCCCCGTCGCAGTGATGGCATTTCTTCGATGGCTGGCGGACGAGCACTTCTCCCTTCTTGTCGCAGTAGCAGCACCCCGCTCCCTCGCAATGGGCACAGAGCTCGGGGGCGTAGGTCTCTTCTTCCGGTTCCATGCGTTCAGCTCCCCGCATCCTTGCTTTCCCGGGTGAGGTTGCGGTACTTCGCCTGCTCGAGGAACGCGTCGAGGATGACGAGGGCAACCATGGACTCGGCGACCGGGAGGATCCGGGGCACGATGCAGGGGTCATGCCTCCCCCTGATCGAGATCGAGACCTCCTTCCCCCGGCGATCGATGGTCCTCTGGGTTTTTGCGATGGAAGGGGTGGGCTTCACCGCGATCCGCGCCACGATCTCCTGGCCTGTGCTGATCCCCCCCAGGATCCCACCGGCATGGTTGGTCGCGAACCCCTGCCTTGTCATGGCATCGTTGTGCGTGCTCCCCTTCATCCGCACTGCAGCAAACCCCTCGCCGATCTCCACCCCCTTCACGGCACCTATCCCCATCAGGGCATGGGCGAGGAGGGCATCGAGCTTGGAAAAGACCGGGTCGCCGAGCCCTGCCGGGCATCCCGAGACGAGGACTTCCGCGATCCCGCCCACCGAGTCCCCCTCATCCCGGGCCATCTCGATCTCCTTTACCATCGCGTCCGGGTCCCTCTTCCCGTGGATCTCAAGGATCCGGCCGGTGATCTGTATCCCGTTCCCTGCGAGGTATTTTGCGGCCACCGCCCCGGCTGCGACCCTAGCCACCGTCTCCCTTCCCGAGGACCTGCCTCCTCCCCGGTGATCGCGGATCCCATACTTGGCCTGGTAGGTGAAGTCCGCGTGTCCCGGCCGGAAGATCTCCTCGAGCTCCTGGTAGTCTTCCTCGCGGATATCCTGGTTCAGCACCATCATGGTGAGGGGGGCACCGGTGGTCTTCCCCTGGAAGAGGCCGGAGAGGATCTCCACCCTGTCGGGCTCCCTCCTCGGGGATTCCAGGGGGCTCTTCCCCGGGCGCCTCCGGTCCAGGAAGGGCTGGATATCCCCTTCCGAGAGCGAAAATCCCGGGGGGCAGCCGTCGATCACGACCCCGAGTGCCTTCCCGTGGCTCTCGCCGAAGGTGGTAACCCGGAAGCTGCGGCCAAAGGTATTCACCTACACCAGCTCCCTGATGAGGGATTCGGCGACCTGGATACCCGTGACATGCATGAACTGTTCGCGTGCCTGGTGGATGAACATCTCGGTGCCCGGGATCACACGGCAGCCAGCCCTGCGCGCAAGCGAGATGAGCGGGGTCTCGGGCGGGGTGTATACCAGGTCAAAGACGGTCATTCCCTCCTCCAGGTCCTCTCTGGTGAGGAGAGATGAGCGGTCCGGGAGCATCCCGACCGGCGTCGCGTTCACGACCACCTCAGGGCTCAGATCCCTTATGGAGGAGAGGGAGGCGGCCCGGCAGCCGAACCGCGAGGCAAGGCGCTCTGCCTTCTCCGGTCTGCGGGCGAGGATGGTGACCTTCATCTCCAGGGAGAGGAGGGCGTATACAGCCGCGGCTGCGGCCCCCCCCGCACCGAGCACAACCGCCCCGGCACCCCGGAGATCTTCGAGAGGTGCCCGGACGCCGAGCCAGTCGGTGTTGAAGCCGGAGAGCACCCCGCCGCACTGGACCACCGTGTTCACCGCACCGATGGCCCGGGCATCCTCATCGATCTCGTCCAGGTGACCCATAACCTCCTCCTTGAAGGGGATGGTCACCGAGAGTCCGCGGACACCGAGATCCCGTGCAGCCCTTATCACCTCCGCGATAGCCGGCCATTCAAACGAGGTGTAGAAATAGGGGAGACCGTACCGGCTGAAGAGCTGATTCCAGAGGGCCGGGCTCCTGCTGTGAGAGCAGGGGTACCCCGTGATCCCGCAGATGCCCACCCGGGAATCCCCGGCCTTACGGAGGATGGAGGAGAGGGCGGAACGATCCCCATCAGGGAGCGGGATCCCGTCGATGAACTTCAGCCCCGACTCCTTCGTGTTTGGGGGTACGGGGCCCTCGTGGAGCATCCTCACGATCTCCCCTGCAACTTCCTCGGCGGACGTCTCGCCGGTGCTGATGCAGAAGTCAGCGGCACGGAGGTACGCTGGCTTTCGTACCCTGATGAGTTCCCTCACCTCGTCGGAGAGTGGGCGGCCGGTGAGTGAGGGGCGGTCGCTCCCCCCGATCCGGCTGATGACGGTCTCTTCGCCCGCCCCGAGGAGGAAGACAAGGGATCCCCTCCTCAGGTGTGCCACGTTCCCGGGGTCAAGGACGGCACCGCCTCCGGCGCTCACCACGATACCATCCTCCGGGAGGGAAGCGATCGCCTGCCGCTCCATGTCCCTGAAGGCAGGCTCTCCCTTTTCGCGGAAGATGGCAGGGATCTTCATGCCCGCCCCCTCCTCGATGAGCTGGTCAGTATCGAGGAATGGAATCCCCAGGCTCCTGGCCACGATCCGCCCGACCGTGGTCTTCCCGGTTCCCCGGAAACCGATGAGGATGATCCTCACAGGAGCCCTGCCTCCTTCAGGTGATCCCAGAACTGTGGGTATGACTTGGATACACACTCCGCATCCCTGATGGTAACGCCTCCCAACCCGAGGGCGATGACCGCAAAGGCCATGGCGGTCCTGTGGTCGCCTTTTGGATCGATGACACCGCCGCGAAGAGGCCGGGGATGGATGGTGAGGGTATCCCCCTCGACCCGGACATCTCCCCCAAGGATTCTGAGGGCACCGGCTGTTGCCTGTATCCGGTCGCTCTCCTTGTGCCGGAGGTGACCGATCCCCGTTATTCGCGTCTGGCTCCGGGCAAAGGCAGCCACCGCGCAGAGAGTCTGGACCGTATCCGGGCTCTCCGACATCTCCACGTCGATCCCTGAGAGCGAACCATCGCTCTCCAGGAGAAGCCCCCCGCCACTCCACAGTACCCGGCACCCCATCTCTTCCAGGATGTCAGGGAACCTGCGATCTCCCTGGGGGGATCGCCGGTTCAGGTTGCCCATCCTCACCCGGCCCCCGCAGACGGCTCCCATGGCAAGGAAATAGGATGCAGACGAGAAATCCCCCTCGATCCGGTAGGTACGTCCACGGTAGCCGGTGCCTCCCTTCACAAAGAAACGGGTATAGCCCTTCCGGTCGGGGGGAGCACCGAAGGCCGACATAACGTCAGCCGTGAGATCCAGGTAGGAGCGTGAGACCGGTGGTGGACTGACCGTGAGGCTGAGGTCGCCCTCTCCGCAGGGGGCGGCCATGAGCAGGGCGGATATGAACTGGCTGCTTATGCTCCCGTCCACCACCACATCCCCGCCCCTGAGAGCCCCGGCCACCCGGAGGGGCGGATAGCCCTCCTCCCCAAGGTACCGGACCTCGCCACCCACCTCCCGAAGCGCGCTCACAAGGGGGCCGATGGGGCGCTCATGCATCCTCAGACTTCCCTTGAGAACAACCGGATTCGTTGCAAGGGGGGCAAGGGCAGCGAAGAACCGCATGCTGGTCCCTGAATCTCCCAGATCGAGGAGGGTCTCCTCTCTGGTCGGGAACCTGCCATCCATCCCGGATATTCGCACCGCCCCCTCCTCCCAGACGATGGATACTCCAAGGTTCCTCAGGGCGGTTGCCGTGATCGTCGTATCATCCGAGTGGAGAGGATCCTGGATGGTTGAAGGCCCCCGGGCCAGGGAAGCCGCTACGAGGGCGCGGTGGGTGAAGGACTTGGACGGCGGCGCCGTGATGCGGAGATCGATCCCCTGTGCTTTCCCGAGGGTCACCTCCATCACGGTACCTCCCGTCTCCGGTAGCACCCGAGGTTCTTCACATGGGTGAGCCCGTGCAACTCCCGGATCGCAACCTCCCACCCTTTATCGGTCAGGAAGTCGAGGAAGAAGATGTAGCTCCCCATGCCTCTCTTCGAAGGTCGGGACTCGATCCTGGTGAGGTTGATCCCTCTCCTCGCAAATACGGCAAGGAGATCATGGAGCAGCCCCGGCCGGTCCTCCCGGGGGTCGATGAGGATGCTGCACTTGGCGGGGTTGCTCTCAGCGGGCGGCCGCGACGAGATGACGATGAACCGGGTCGTGTTACCGGAGCTGTTCTGCACATCCCGCCTGATGAGGGGGATGCCGTAGATCCGGGCGGTCAGATCGGAGACGATGGCCCCTGCATGCTCCTTCTCCTTCATCGCGCGGGCGCTCGCCGCGTTCGACGATGTGTGGACGACCTCGAGCCCGAGCTTCTCCAGGAACTCGCTGCACTGCTCGTGGGTCTGGGGATGGGCGAAGATGGTGGTGAGCTGCTCCAGCTCCTCGAAAGCGGCACAATGGTGGTGGACCTCCATGTACGCCTCGCCCGTGATGAAGACATGGTGTCCCTGGAGGCAGTCGAGGGTGGGCCCGACCCCCCCCGCCTCGCTGTTCTCGATGGGCACGAGCCCGTCGTATGCCCCCTTCTCAACCTCGTCGAAGATGCGGTGGATCGTGGGGAGGAGGACCACCTTGTCCCCGAAGAGAGAAAGGGCCAGCTCGTGGCTGAAGGTCCCCTCGGGACCAAGTACCGCGATCATCTCTTCCCTGCCATGAACTCAATGAGGGCATCGGTCTCTGCCGTTGCCTGTTCCCCATGAGGCCGGTACATACCTGCGAGGCGTTCGAAGAACTCCGTAAAGGACGTGAGGTCCCCGCTCTCCACCAGCCCGCGGAGATCGGCGGCCGCCCCCCCGAAAGCAGAGAGTACATCGGGTACATACGGGTTCATCTGGAGCATGTCCCCGTAGAGAGTCGGGTCCTGGGAGAGGAGCCGCCCGATGAGCCCCATCTGGATCCGGTACACCGGGGAGGTTGCATTCAGCGCAGCGGCGAGATCGGTTCCGGTCCGGCGGATGGCATCGGCCATGCAGAGGTTCCCGAAGTGGGTGAGCCCCTGGATCACCGCCATGAGCCGGTCATGGGCCTCGGGGGTCATGACCACGAGGTTCGCCCCTTCGTCCCGCAGTATCTCAGGCAGCCGGAGGGAGAGGGCGCCGCCGCACCGGGCCGGGGTGAGGATGATGGTCTGGTTCCGCAGGGACGAGACCGTCGGGCCGAAGAGGGGATGGGTCCCCAGTACCTGGGCCTTCGACGCGACCATCGCTTTCACCGGTCCTTCCTTGAGCGAGGTGAGGTCGCAGAGGAGCTGGTCCTCTGTGAGGAGCGGCGCGATCTCCCCTATGACCCCGACCGTCGAGCGGATCGGCACCGAGACCATGACCAGGTCGCTCTCCTCTGCGAGCTTCCGGTTGGTGAGAGGGGTGCTCCTCCCCGAGACGA
Organism: Methanomicrobiales archaeon; assembly: GCA_015660865.1. Classification (GTDB taxonomy): domain Archaea; phylum Halobacteriota; class Methanomicrobia; order Methanomicrobiales; family JACTUA01; genus JACTUA01. The sequence continues at coordinate 128,405 of JACTUA010000002.1, forward strand.
GGACCTCGAAGCCGTGCCGCTCGATCACGGATCCAAAGAGCCGCCCCATCTTCCCCGTCCCGCCGATGATCCCCGCAATCATGGTCTCACTTCTCGACGATTGTCTCCTTCACCGCTACCCCGAAGTGGCGCCCGGCCTCGGCGGTCGCCCCCAGCACGCGGTCCCCAACCTTCAGTGCCGCAACGGAGATGGGTTTCCCGTCCTCCCCGACAAGACGGACCGTCTCGGCGTTCTGGAGGATGAGGCTCGCGCGCCTGCCGGCCCCCTCGGCTTCAACGAGGAGGAGAGGCCTCTTCTCGATCTTGGTCCTCCCCACGCAGGCCTCGGTGACCTGCCCCCCAGCCGAGACGAGGGCGACCCGCTCGGAGACCGCGATCTCGGAGAGGTACGCGGTCTTCCCGCCGGGCATCAGGGCGTAGGCATGGACGGCTCCTGCATTCACCCGGAAGGGGCGCGGGGCGACGTACGGGTTCTCCTGGGTCTCGGCCTGGACGAGGAGGAAGGCCGAGGAGGTGTTCCCAACGAGGATACCCTGCCCCTCCTCCATCATGGTGCAGGTGTCGACACAGACACGGTCGCCCATCCCCACCGGACGAATCGCCGTGATGGTGAACGGAACAAGATCAACCGTCCCGGTTCCCTCCTTGAGGAGCCTTCCCACATCGCGGATGACCGAGGGATCGCTGGTCTTGAGGAGGACACCCCTGACACCCTTCTCCAGCGCCCCGAGCGCGAGCTCCGCCTCCTTCCGGTTCCCCACCGCGGCGATGACCCGCTCGGCCCTCGATACCAGGTTCTCCAGGGGGATGACCGTCCAGTCCGGGGTTCTCACGATCACATACCCTTCCCTGCTCATCCGGACGGCTTTCTCCTCCGAAGGCCGGTCCTGCACCTCGATCTCGAATACGTCCTTACCGGGCACCAGGTCGCCGTCCGGGGCAACGGTCGTCACCCTGCCGAGCTCCCTCACCCGTGCCGCATCCTCTACGACGAGGATGTCGGCGCCGCTCTCGATGGCGGCCGTTGCCAGATCCTTTCTCCAGGGACGGACGTCGACCCAGAGCTCCTTCATAGCATCTCCATTGCCTCGTCCGGGTCAAGGTTCTTGTGGACGACCCTTGAAATGGCCTGGACGAAGAGGGTGGTGTTCTTCCTCTGGAAGGCGTTCCTCCCCATGCAGACCCCTGCACCGCCGGCTTCTACCGAATCCCGGATGACCTTCAGCGTCTCGAGGTTCCCGGCCTTCTCCCCGCCCGCGATCATGACCGGTACCGAGCAGGCCGAGACGATCTTTGCAAATGACTTTGAATCGCCCGGGTAGTTGGTCTTGATGAAATCGGCTCCGAGTTCTTCTGCGACCCGGACACAGTGACCGATGGCAGAGGGCGAGTTGCCGTCCACGTTCTTTCCCCTGGGATAGATCATGATGAGCAGGGGGATCCCCCAGTGCATACAGGCCCTGGAGATATCCCCGGCGGACTCGATCATCCGCGACTCGTTGGGCGCACCCAGGTTCACGTGGATCGAGACCGCGTCGGCACCGAGGGCGATCGCCTCCTCGACCGTGCAGACGATCACCTTGTCGTTCGGGTCGGGGTTCATGCTCGTGGACCCCGAGAGGTGGACGATGAGCCCGATGTCCTTCCCGTGCTTCCGGTGGCCGGCCTTCACCATCCCCTTGTGGAGGATGATCGCATTCGCCCCTCCCTTCGCTACGGCGGTGATGACCTCGGTCATGTTCGTGAGCCCCTCGATCTGTCCCAGGGAGAACCCGTGGTCCATCGGGATGATGACGCTCCTCCCCGTGTTCCTGTTGATGATCCGTTCGATCCGGATCTCCTTTCCAATCATAGCTTCTTTCCTCCTTTCTCCTTCTCAGCTTTGATGATCTCAAGTGCCTCTTCAACACTTCGTCTCCCGTGCACAATGGCAGCTGCGGCCCGGACAAACCGGTCCGGGGCAGGGTGCTGGAAGGCGTTCCGGCCGATGGAGATACCGGCCGCACCCCCTTCCATGGCCCCTGCGATCAGCTCGAGGGTGACCCGCTCGTCGGTCTTCGAGCCGCCGGCCACGACCACCGGGACCGGGCAGCCCCGGGTCACCTCCCGAAAGCTCTCCGGGCTCCCCGTGTACACGGTCTTCACGAGGTCGGCCCCGAGCTCTGCCGCGACCCGGGCGGCGAGGGCCACGTGCTCCACCCCGTGCTCGTCCTTGATCTTCGCACCCCTCGGGTACATCATCGCGAGGAGGGGCATCCCCCACTCCATGCACTCGACGGCGAGGTTCCCCAGGTCCTGGAGCATCCTCGTCTCGGACTCCGCACCGATGTTCACGTGGATGGAGACCCCGTCGGCCCCCATCTTCAGCGCATTCTGGACCGTGTTCACGAGCACCTTCTCGTTCGGGTCAGGCGCAAGAGACGTCGAGCCCGAGAGGTGGAGGATGAGCCCCACGTCCGGCCCGCGCCGGCGGTGGCCGTAGAGGGCGAGGCCCAGGTGGCCAAGCACGGCGTTTGCGCCGCCCTCTGCGACGAGTTCAACGGTACGGCCCATGTCGATGAGCCCTTTCATGGGGCCGTTCGTGACCCCGTGGTCCATGGGGACGATGATGGTCTTCCCCGTGTTCCGGTCCATGATTCTTTCCAGACGGATCTCTTTTCCTCTCATCACATACCTCCCCCGCCGGAAGGCGGCCCAGGGAGGTTTTTATGGTCCGGAACCGTTCCAGCGGCGGGAAAACTACCCGAAATACCCGAAGAAGCGATAATACCCGAAGGGGGCATCCGCTCGCGGGAACATGTTCAGAGAACTGGACACTGCGGGCAGAACGGACGCTTCACTAGGCGCGATAAAGGCAACCAGGGGCGAAAAGGCATCCACCACGCATTGGCTAAGATATAGCATAGCCACAGTATTTAAAAGTATCCAGATTCCGGTAAACGGGATCGCGTTCCCCGAAACAGTCGCCTATCCGATTACTTTTCATAGATCAACTCATGACAAAACTATTGATGCTTCTACTGTTGGGCTCTCGGGGGACTTCCGCCCCCGCCGCGGGCACCCCCCGTCGTGTACCAGGGCACGTGAAGGACGGTTTCCGGCTATTAAATAAACCGAACCCATTTCTTGACAGGACCTATCCTAACTGGGGGACACCTGAGCGGCGGGGGTGAGCGGAGCGAACCCCCAGGAGCGTCCAGCAATTCGGGATACACGATGAAAATCGCTATTTCACAGGTATTCTTACAACAAACGACTGGTTCGGTGGCTTCGCCCCTCAGCTCTGGCACCTCTCGAATTACGATGGCCCGATCTCCGGCAAGGTCGCCCCCGGGGGAGCATCCTTCCTTTCCCCCGGCTCCCTCTCCACCGGGTACCCTGCCTTCTCCCATGCCGCCATGGACCCGAGGACAACGACGACATCCCTGAATCCTTCCTGGAGGAGCAGGCTTGCCGCGATGGAGGACTTGTAGCCCGCGTCGCAGAAGCAGACGATCTCCTTCTCCATCGGGACCTTGCAGATGTACGAGCGGAACTCACCTGCATAGATCTGGTGAGCGCCCGGGAGGTGCCCGTGCTTCACGTAATTGGGCTCGTCGCGGAGATCGAGGAGGTACAGGGACGGGTCCCCGAGGTGTTCCTTCAGGTCGTGGACCGTCCAGGTCTTCACCGTCCCGACCGGCTCTGCGGCCTTCGCCCAGGCCATGAAACCCCCATCGAGACAGCCGGCCAGCCTGTCGTACCCGATCCTTGCGAACTGGCGCTGGATCTCACCGAGATCCTGGTTGAAGTCATCCACGATGATGATCGGGTCCTCGTAGTTCAGGAAGTAGCCTGCAAAGGCGGAGAGCCCCTCGCGCCAGATATGGAGGCTCCCGGGCACGTGCCCGCCGGCAAACGAGGAAGGAGACCGGATATCCACCAGCTGAGCGCCCTTCTTCGTGAGATCCTTCACCTCCGATACCGGGAGTGCCTGGATATGGAGGGGGCATGAGAGGGGAGGCGGGCCGTTCCGGTTCTTTACCTCCATCTGTGAGAAGTAGGGCGGGTAGTGGTGCCGCTCGGCGACCTTCCTCCTGATGAAGGCCTCCCTGTCCAGCCGGAGGATGGGATTCGTCTCCTTCTCGTAGCCTACCGTGGTCCATGGGAGATCGCTGATATCGGCCCCGCAGACCGACCCGCCGCCATGGGCGGGGCAGACGATGACCCCGTCCCCGAGGGGCAGGATCTTTTTATGGAGGCTGTCGTAGAGCTCCCCTGCCACCTCCTCCTTCCGGTCGGGGTAGAAGTCCGTCCGCCCGACTTCGCCGGCAAAGAGAGCGTCGCCGGTGAATACCATCAGGGGTATTGAGGAGACCTCGGTATCCGAGAGGACGATGGAGATGCTCTCCCCGGTATGGCCGGGGGTCTCCAGGATGCTGAGATCGAGGCTGCCGACCCTGAAGCGGTCACCCTCATGGACAGGCTTTCCGTACGCGAAGTCGAGCTTTGCCCCATGGTGGATCTCGCACCCGGTTGCCCTTGCGAGCTCAAGGGACCCGATCAGGTAGTCCTCGTTCCGGTGCGTCTCGAAGGCATGGGTGATCCGGAGGTCATTCTTCCGGGCAATCTCCAGGTAGATGCCAATGTCCCGGCGGGGATCGATAACAGCGGCCTCTCCCCCGGACCCCGCCAGGTAGGAGTTGTGGGCAAGCCCCGCCGAGACGAACTTCTCGAAGATCATGCGCTCTCTCTCTCTAGCTCACCACTTGCAAAGGGGAGCATTAAAAGATACCGCCCTCATACATTCACGTTGAGAAGGACACGGACAAGGATCCCCATGAGGAAGGAGAGGGCTGCGACGCCCAGGCTGATGGCTGCCATCTCCAGGAAGCGGCCGCGGAAGTCCAGATCCCGGGTCACCGAGGTGTAGAAGGTGAAGACGACGATGACGATGATGGCGTTCAGGATGGTGACGGCGAGGGCGAGGTAGAAGCTGGAGAAGACCAGGTACGGGGCAACCAGGAAGATGACCGTGATGATGTAAGCGACGAGGGTGTACGTCGCGGCATGGACGGGGTTCCTCCCCTCGCCCTCGGACTTGGTGGAGAGGTACTCTGCCGAGCCCATCGAGAGGGCTGCCGCGATGCCGGTGATGAGCCCGGCCATGGCGATGACCCTCGTGTTCTGGAAGGCGAGCGTGAGCCCTGCGAGGGTCCCGGTGAGCTCAACGAGGGCGTCGTTCAGGCCGAGGACGATGGATCCCGTGTACCTGAGACGCTCTTCGTCGATCAGGGCGATGAGGGCCTTCTCGTGCTGCTCCTCATCGAGGAGCACCTTCTCGAGACCGGGAACGACCTGGAGGAGGTCCTGGTAGACCTTCTGGGCCCTCTTCTCACCCCGCTCCATGAACTTGAGGGTGAAGGTTATCCCGAATATCCGGTACACCAGCAGGTAGAAGGCAATCCTGATCCGGTCCGGGGTGAGGTCGATGCCGGTGAGGGACCGAAAGAACCGGTAATGAGCCTGCTCCACGGCGGCAGTCTCCTCGAGGACCTTCCGGTTCCCGGACTCCGACACCTTCATGGCGAGAGCTTTGTAGATCTCGTGCTCTGTGATCTCGCCTCTCTGTGAGGCGAGGATGGTATCCCGTGCCTCTTCGGGGATGGCCTTCTCCAGGGTCATTACCAACACCTAAGAACGTGTCACGATAAAAGGGTGGATCATACGTGCCTCAAGTATCACGCCAGATACGTTCACTGTCCTTGCCGACATCATTTAAAATGCCAAAACGTTATCAAGATAACATATGGAAGCATAACAAGATTCAACCGATCCCCCACCTTATGGCCAGGCAATTAAGATCAATTCCTGAAGGAAAGCCGTTCTTGAAATGGGCAGGTGGAAAAACCCAATTACTTCCCGAGTTCGATAAACGGTTTCCCACAGAATTGAAACAAAAAAAACTCACTAAGTATGTCGAACCATTTATTGGAGGCGGCGCCGTATATTTTTATGTTAATCAAAAATATTCCTTTAAACACTGCTATATCTGCGATATCAATGAAGAATTAATACTCTCATATCTTGTGATAAAAAAGTCTGTAAATAAGCTGATTGAAAATCTTGACGCACTTAAATCAGATTACGTATCGAAAGGAGATGAGAGTCGCAAGCAACTGTATTATCATATTCGAGATGTATTCAATCAAAAAAAATCTGAGATCGATTTTCACAAATTTCAACCGGCCTGGATTGAACGAGCCGCCCAACTTATTTTTCTCAACAGAACGTGCTATAATGGGCTGTTTAGAGTAAATCAAAAAGGAGAATTCAACGTCCCTTTTGGTAAATACAAGAATCCAGAAATTCTAAATGAGACTAATCTGAAGCAGGATGCCAAAATATTACAAATGACAGAGATCATTTTGGGTGATTTTACACAATTTAAAAAGTTTGTTGATAAAAATACATTCGTTTATCTGGATCCTCCCTACCGCCCACTTAATGTTACGTCCTCATTCACATCCTATTCAAGGGATGGATTCTCGGATGATGATCAAAAACGTCTTGCAAAATTCTTTAGAGAACTTGACAAATTAGGCGCAAAAGTATTACTCAGTAATTCTGATCCAAAGAACGAGAATCCTTACGATACATTTTTTGAGGATTTGTATTCAGACTACACGATTGAGCGCGTACCAGCTAAACGAAGCATTAATTGCGTTGGTTCTGGTCGTGGAGAAATTAACGAATTAATTATCACTAATTATCGTCGTAAGATCTGATTGGCATATGTCGCAAAATGATGAAGCATGGGAAAAAATCTTCGAACGTCTCCCTCTTCTTGCTGATATTGAGCAACAAGGCTTTGTCTATATAACCGCTGATGATTTAAAACGGACGAGCGATGGTAGGGAACCGCGTCTCCTTGCCAAAATGGATACTAAAAACCTTAGGCCGGGAATTTTCAAACGGCATACATTATCGATTCTCCCCGTTGAAAACGGGAAATACATAATATTCAAAGATAAATTGTCTAAGACCTACTATTCCCTCGGACATTTATTTTCTAGAATTAGCCCTGAAGAGTATCGTCCCACGCGGGATTTTGGTGAATATCAGAGTCTAGATATTCAGAATATTTCTTCCGAATCTCAGGCAATAGACTATGCAAATCTGATATCGCTCCTTAAAACTTTTACCAATGAACGTGAATTAAATCTCACTATTCGTGGGAGACAACGCTCCGAATCGTTCCCAATCAAAATCCCCATAGATCATCACACGGTTCAAGTCTCGGGTGTTCAGATTGAAGTTGATGCAGGTTATGAAAGTCCAGAAAAAATCTATCTTTTTGAAGTAAAAATGGGACGGATTGAAGATTTCAATATCCGGCAACTCTATTATCCTTTTAAAAACTGGTCATGCAAATCATTGAAGGAAATTGTTCCTTTATTTTTCTTCTATACCAACGGTCTCTTCTATATCCTTCAGTTCTCCTTCGGGAAAGAATATGGTGACCTGCATTTTGTCCAAGGTAAGTGCTTCACTGTCAACGAACCCATAAAACAACAGATAAATTTGCACAAACTTTTTCTATCGACCAATGTTGAATTCGAACCAGATGTCCCCTATCCTCAGGCGAATGACCTTGATAAGGTCATCGATATTGTTATTAATTTTTCAAAAGGGCTAACGACTAAAGCCGCCATTTCAGAATTTTTCGAATTTGATGAGCGACAAGGCGACTATTATGCAAATGCTGCAATTTATCTCGGTTTCCTTGAAAGGCGGCGACCTGCGTCATCAGCATTTCAACTCACGAGAGAAGGAGAATATATCACTAGTTCGCAAAATCGATCCCAAAGAAATCTTTTATTATTGAAACAAATTTTAAAGAAACCGAGTTTTAATGAAATTGTCAGTTTATTTATGGATCAACACTTTGATTTGCCAGCTTTAAAAATTGAAATAATTTCATCAATCATCCGTCGTTATGTTTCACTAAATCATACAACTGCCCGGAGGAGATCTTCGACAGTATTGAGTTGGTTAAAATGGTTAGAATTTAATATGGATTTTTCACTAAATCCAAATCCATCACCTCACATCACAGAGAAAAATTAATTAAGAATTATTATTCAAATCTCATTCAACAAACAAATATATATATTTTGACATAAAATAATCCATTACCAAACCCTGCTTGACAAGCGAAAAGTTAAACTTGGTTCATCTGGTCATTCGATGGCGCAAGAACCTCTGGACGGGGGGCCAGCGTTCCCGGCCCCGAAGATCGCAGTCCTCTACGTCGATGACGAACCTGCCCTCCTCGAACTCAGCACGCTCTTCCTCGGCCGGAACAGGGATTTTGCCATCGACACCGCCCTCTCGGCGAAGCTCGCGCTGGAGAAGCTCCGGCTGCACCCGTACGATGTCATTGTTGCAGATTACCTGATGCCCGAGATGGACGGAATCGAGTTCCTGAAGGGACTCAGGACAGCGGGCTGCACCATCCCCTTCATCATCTTCACGGGGAAGGGCAGGGAGGACGTCGCCATCGAGGCCCTCAACTCAGGTGCCGACTTCTACCTCCAGAAGGGGGGGGACCCCAGGTCCCAGTTCGCAGAACTGGCGAACATGATCCGGCAGGCCGCCCACAAGCGGCGGGCCGAGGAGGCCCTCCGCGAGAGCGAGCAGCAGCTCCATGCCATCCTCCAGGGCTCCCCCATCCCTCAGATCGTCATAGACCACGACCATCGTGTCGTCCACTGGAACCGGGCCATGGAACAGTACTTCGGCATACCCGCCCAGGAGATGATCGGGACAACCCAGCAATGGAGAGCCTTCTACACCTGCGAGCGGCCATGCCTCGCCGATCTCATCGTCGACGGAAGGATCGACGAGATCCCCCGCTGGTATCCCGGCAAGTTCGCCAGTTCCCGTCACATCGAGGGTGCCTTCGAGGTCACGGACTTCTTCCCGAAGATGGGGGAGCACGGGAAATGGTTCTTCTTCACCGCTGTTGCCATCCATGACAGGTCCGGGAAGACGATCGGTGCCCTCGAGACCCTCGAGGATATCACCGAGCAGGTAGAGGCAGAGACGAACCTCACCGAGAGGGCCGGCGAGATCGAGGAGGCCCATGCCCAGCTCGAGGCCATCTTCCAGGCATTCCCCGATGTGTACCTCAGGTTCGACTGCGACGGGACCATCCTGGACCTCAGGACCCGGGACCCGTCCTCGGTCTTCCTGGCCTATGATCAGCTCCTCACGCGGAAGGTCAGGGATCTCCTCGCGCCCGGGGAAGGGACACTTGTGGAGGAGACGATCCGTGATGTCCACCTGAGCGGGAAGATGCAGATCATCGAGTTCACCCAGGAGATCGAGGGTTCCCGGCGTTCCTTCGAGGGGAGGTTCATCCCCCTTCTCGGTTCCCAGGTCATCGGCATCTTCCGGGACATCACCGACCGGAAGGTGGGCGAGACGGCCCTCAGGCAGGCGAACACGAAGCTCCAGCTCCTCTCGGGCATCACGCGCCATGATATCCTGAACGCCCTCACGGCCCTCTCGGCGTATCAGCAGCTTGCCATGGAGGCCTCGGCCGATCCCCTCATGCTCACCTACCTGGAGAAGCAGCACGGGATAACCCGACAGATACACACCCTCGTCGAGTTTACCCGGTTCTACCAGAAGATCGGGGTCACGGAACCCACCTGGCAGGATGTCCAGGAGATCCTCACCCGTGTCGTCCGGCAGCTCGATACGCAGGGGATCCCGGTGGTTTTTGATCTCCAGGGGATCGAGGTCTATGCCGATCCCCTGCTCGAGCGGGTATTCTCCAACCTCATCGAGAACGCGGTCCGGCACGGCGGGCGGGTGACCTGCATCCGCTTCGGGCACGACGAGAACTCCTCGGGGCTCACGGTGACCTGCGAGGATGACGGCACAGGGATTGACCCTGGCGAGAAGGAGAATATCTTCGGAAAGGGCTACGGAAAACATTCAGGCCTGGGCCTCTTTCTCGTGAGAGAGATCCTCTCCATCACCGGCCTCTCCATCCGCGAGACCGGCGAGCAGGGCAACGGGGCGCGGTTCGAGATCTCCATCCCCCGGGGGAATTACCGGGTCTCCGGGACGCCGGGGAGGACCGTGCACGAGACCACCCTCACGGTCGCGGACCTTCACGCTCCCCCGTCGGAACAGTGAACCATTCCTTTCCAGTATCTCCCCCCATTTTTCGGAAATGAGACATCTGCCCCATCTCCCGATAACCGGTAAAATCCGTACAATATCTCTCGTTTATTTTCCGCGGATGAAAAGGGGATTGTTCATGAGATTGGGTTATTCGCTATTCCTGATTTATATTATTTTCTCTCTGAAAAACCCCCGGAAAAGTGTTATTTTATGAAAATTATAAGGCTAATAAAATTTAAAGCATTGAAATAATAATATAGGTGATCAACCCAAGAACTTCAAGGGTGCTCTCGTCCCCCCGAAACAGTTGTGCGTCCATGGCGGCATCTCCTGATCCCTCCGGCTTTGGTGAGTATATGAAGAGGGTATCCCACATCATCGCCCTCCAGGGGATCTTCGGGATCATCCTCCTCTCCACCAGGTACCTGCCGGACCAGTCCATGGCCATCGTGATCCGGGGACAGGAGATCCTCACGCTCCTTGATATCAACTCCCTCGCCGTCTTCGCCCTCTTCCTCGTCCTCTCCATCGCGGTCTTCCGCCAGGAGTCGGACGGGGCCCTGCAACGAGGGGATCCCTTCCTCCGCGTCCTCGAGGGATACGGGAGCCCCTCGGGCTCGACCACCCTCTTCCGGGTGGTCCATGCCATCTTCTCGGTGGTCACGATCCTCGTGTACCTCACCTCGACCCCCCTCGTCCCCTCCCTCCACCAGGAGGCGGGGATCCTGGTCCTGTTCATCATCGTGGTCTTCTCCTCGCCGGGCGTCTCCTCTGCCAGCTCACGCTTCTTCGACCGGACCTTGAACGGGCTCCAGAAGGCCTTCCCCTGCCTGATCTACCTGCTGGGCCTGGGGCTCATCTTCGGAGGGGCTGTCACGGGCACCCAGAACCTGCTCATCTTCGGGATGGTTGTCATCTCGTTTGAGATCCTCTACGTCGTGGTGCGGGAGGACCGCCGGGTGCGGGCCGGGGAGTCCTCCCGTGACGGCTGAGCGTGGCCCGGAGGCGGCCGGTTCACGCTCATCCGGCCCGGAAAAGGGGCATTTTCGCTGCCCGTCTCATGAATAAAATCAAGTAGTCCGGGGGAGTACGCTATCAAGAGGAGGAGCATGGAAGAGCACCCGGTCCAGGACATGATGCGGCTCATGGCGTCCAAGGTGAGGGGCATCGCAAACGGCATCTCCGACGGGGAAGTGGAGGGGCTCATCCGGGAGATCCTCGGCGCGAAGCGGATCTATGTCATGGGTGCCGGGAGATCGGGGCTCGTTGCCAAGGCCTTTGCCATGCGCCTGATGCACCTCGGCCTCAGTTCCTATGTCGTGGGCGAGACCGTCACCCCGGCGATGGACCCCGCGGATCTCATGGTCGTCTTCTCGGGGTCGGGAGAGACGAAGACCATCGCCGACATCGCGGAGTCGGCAAAAAGTATCGGGGGCAGGCTCTGCCTCATCACCTCGAGGAGGGAGTCCCGGATTGGCCGGATCGCCGACTGCTGCGTGGTCATCGAGAGCCGCCGGGACGAGACCGGGGACGAGAGCGCGGAGTTCGAGATCCGGCAGATGATGGGCAAGCACAAGTCCTTCGCCCCACTGGGCACGCTCTTCGAGACGGCCTCCGTGATCCTCGCCGACGCGGTCATCTCGCGGCTGATGGAGATCAAGGATGTCAACGTCGAGACGCTCAGGGGAAGGCACGTGAACATCGAGTGAACGACAGGGGAGAGGGGATGAAGGGATGAAGTTTTCCGAGAGAGTACAGGGCATCGAGATCTCAGGCATAAGAAGGATATTCGAGGGGGCAGGCCCCGGATCCATCAACCTGGGCCTCGGGCAGCCGGACTTCGATACCCCCCAGCACATCAAGGATGCCGCCATCCGGGCCATCCGTGAGGGGAAGACAGGCTACACGGTGAATGCCGGAATCGTTGAACTCCGGACAGCCATCTCCGAGAAGCTCCGGCGGGAGAACGCCCTTTCCTACCGACCGGACCAGGTCATCGTCACGGCAGGGGCGAGCGAGGCGCTCCACCTCGTCTGCCAGGCGCTCATGAACCCGGGCGACCGGGTCCTTGTCCCTGACCCCGGGTTCGTCTCCTATGCGGCCCTCGCAACCATCGCCGGAGCGAAGGTGGAAGGGGTCCCCCTCACCTCCACGCTCCATATCGACGTCGAAGCGGCAAAGGAGCGGATGGAGGGCGCCCGGCTCCTCTTCCTGAACAGCCCCGGGAACCCGACGGGAGCCGTGGAGAGCCCGGAGTCCATCTGCGCCCTCGTCGAGTCCGCGAACGACCTCGGGGTGACCGTGGTCTCGGACGAGGTGTACGAGCACTTCATCTACGGGAAGCCCCACGTGAGCGCCGCCTGCTACGGGGAGAATGTCATCACCGTGAACGCCGTGTCAAAGACCTATGCCATGACGGGGTGGCGGATCGGCTTCCTCGCCGCGGACGAGAGCGTCATCGGCCAGTGCATGAAGGTCCACCAGTACTGCCAGGCCTGCGCCACCTCCATCGCGCAATACGCGGCACTCGCGGCCTATACCGGCGACCAGTCCTCGGTCGGCGTGATGCGCCGTGAATACCAGGCACGCAGGGACCTCCTCTACGAGGGTCTGAACCGGCTCGGCTTCCAGTTCCCCCTCCCCGAGGGCGCCTTCTACACCTTTGTCCCCATGGGAAGGGATCTCGTGGAGAAGGTGATCAGGAAGGGTGTCATCATCGTCCCCGGCGACTCCTTTGGCCGCAACGCCAGGGACTACGCCCGGCTGACCTATGCCACCTCCCGTGAGAATATTGCTGAGGCCCTCACGAGGATAGCCGCGGCAGCGAGTGAGTAGAGCATGAGAGAGACCCTGGAGAAGCTCTCGAATGCCCATGGCGTCTCGGGGAGCGAGGGGAGCGTGTACGGGATCATCCGTGCCGAGCTCAGGGGCTCGGTCGACGAGATCCGGGAAGATGCCATGGGCAACCTCATCGCCGTGAAGAAGGGCGGCAGCTTTTCGATCATGATCGCCTCCCACATGGACGAGATCGGCCTCATGGTGAACTACATCGACGAGAAAGGGTTCATCCGGTTCGTCACCTTCGGCGGCTGGTACGCCCCCACCCTCTACAACCAGCGGGTCATCCTCCATGGGGGAAAGGGCCAGGTCGTGGGGGTCGTCGGCGGGAAACCGCCCCATGTCATGGACGAGGAGGAGCGGAAGAAGGGCGTCAAGGCCGAGAACATGTTCATCGACGTTGGAGCAACCTCGGCAAAGGAGGTGAACCAGCTCGGGATCGAGATCGGCACCCCCGTTACTATCGACCGCGAGCTCGCAGACCTGGCCGGCCAGCGGGTCACGGGAAAGGCCTTCGACAACCGTGTCGGGTGTTCGGTCCTCGTCAATGTGCTGAAAAAACTCAAATCGCCCCACACGGTCTACGGGGTCTTCACCGTCCAGGAGGAGGTAGGGACCAAGGGTGCAAAGACAAGCTCCTTCTCCCTTGACCCTGACTGTGCCATCGCTCTTGACTCCACCTTCCCGGGCGACCATCCCGATATCGACAAGAAGGACTCGTGCCTCGAGATGGGGAAGGGGCCGGCCATCACCGTCTCGGATGCCAACGGCAGGGGGCTTATCGCCGATAAGCGGATGGTGAGATGGCTCAGGAAGGTGGCGGACGCGAAGAAGATCCCCTACCAGCTCGAGGTAGGCCATGGCGGGACAACCGATGCCTCCTCCATCCATCTCTCCAGGGGCGGGATCCCCTCCACGGTCATCAGCATCCCCGTCCGCTACATCCACTCGCCCGTCGAGGTGGCTGACCTGCGGGACATGGAGGCCTCTGCGAAACTCCTCCTCGAGGCCCTGAAGGGGAAGCCGGATCTGTGATATCTGACAGCAGTACCGATTACCTAAATTTCGTCATATTTTTTCAATTGAACGCTCTTGGGGCCTCACCCCGCCGCTCGGGCATCCCCCGAATTGCGATAGCCTGCAAAAAGGTTGTAAAAAGGCAGGAGAATGGATGAGTTATCCAAAAAATGAGATTTTTCCTTCAGGAATTTAGCATGGTTGCCTTTCCAATCTTCACGGGTGTCACCGGCCTGTCGTTCGAGTCGGTCTTCACCTTTGCGATCCTGTCCACAACGTCCATCCCCTCCACGACCTTTCCAAAGACGGGGTGGGCTGTGTTCAGGTGAGAATTATCAACCAGGTTGATGAAGAACTGGCTCCCTCCCGTGTTCGGGCCGGCGTTCGCCATGGCGATGGTGCCCCGCACATTCCGGTTGTTTGCCGTGAACTCATCGCGGATGGTGTAGCCCGGCCCGCCACGCCCGGTGCCCGTGGGGTCGCCGCCCTGGATCATGAACCCGTTGATGACCCGGTGGAAGATGGTGTTGTCATAGAAACCCTGTCGTACCAGCTTCTCGAAGTTCCCCGCGGTGACGGGCATATCGGGACGGAGTTCGATGGTGATATTCCCCATGGTGGTCTCGAGCCTGACCATCTTTGCCTGGGATGCTGTGGTTGGTGACGTCACGGATGATTCCTCCTTCGGTGCTCCGGTGCAGCCTGCGGCGATGACCAGCACCCCGATGAGGAGGAGTACGGCTGGCATTGTCCTGGACTGCATGGCAGAAATCTTTGATCTCTCACAGGATTATAGGTTTTGGATTGGGGGAACGAGGAGGGGGATGGCCTCCCTGTCACCTGCATCGACGTGTGGAATTCTTCCAGGCCTGTCGGGATTTAACGGGCCCGGATCTTTCAATCCCCGTATATCCGGATCACATCATACGCCGATTCGAAGATATACTCCCTGCCGATCGTCTCAACGATCCCGTCACGTTCGAGCTTGGCGAGGACAGGTTCTTTCACATCGCTCATGACGAGGACGATCCCCCGTTTCGCGAGCTCCTCATGGACCCTCTTCAGGGTCTCGGCGCCCGAGTAATCGATGTCACCGATGTTCGCGGCCGAGAGACAGAACCACCGGAGAGGGGGGTCCGCATCCCTTGCGAGGGTGATGATCTCCTCGATGAAGCGCTTCTCGTTCGCGAAGTAGAGGTCTGCGCCGAAACGGTAGATGATCAAACCTTCCAGGGCCTGCTGCCCTTCCGTGACCGGCGTGTTCCTGGTCGATCCTTCAGGCGTTGGTACGATGAGCGAGTTCAGCGGCCGGTAGCTGTGGCGGAGGTGAGCGATGATGGAGGCTGCAACAGCGATCGCGATGCCCTGCCCGACCCCGATGAAGATCACCGTGGCAGCGGTCACGAGGGCGACCGCGAACTCCACCGGCCGCCTTCCACGGAGGGAGGTCATCCCCTCCACGTCAACGAGGCGCAGCCCGATGAGGAAGACGACCGTCGAGAGCACTGCCGCCGGCAGGTAGGCGAGCGGCCGGGTGATGAAGAGGAGGACGACAAGGACGACGGCAACGGTAGTAAGATGGGTGAGCTGCGTGCGACCTCCCGCGCTGTAGACCATCTCGGTCTTCGTGGGGCTGCCGTTTACGATGAAGGTCCCGGAAAGGCCTGCTGCGATGTTCGCGAGGCCGAGGCCCACCAGGTCGACATTCTCATCGACGCTGTCGGAGAATTTCGACGCATAGGCCCGCGAGGTCGTGGCGCTCTGGGCGAGGATGATGACAAAGCAGGCGGCTGCCAGGTTGAGGAGCACGGGGATGTCGGAGAGGGGGACGGCGGGAAATCCAAGCTCCGGAAGCCCACCCGGAAGGGTGCCCAGCTGCGTGATTCCATAGGACGTGAGATTGAATGCCCAGCTCGCCAGGATCGCACCAGCGACCGCGATGAGAGCCCCGGGAACCCTGCTGCTCACCCTTCTCCCAAGAGCAACCACCCCTATCACCGACAGCGAGGCGACAAGGGTGGGGATACTTGCTCCGGGGAGGTTCCCTATGAAATAGATCACCTGCTGCACCGGCCCGGAAGGCATGAGCATCATCCCGAACATGCCGCCGAGCTGCCCGAGGGCTATCGTGATCCCTACACCTGTGAGGAACCCGATGATGACCGCACGGGAGAGGAAATCTGAGACAAATCCAAGCTTCAGCAGGCCCGCAAGGAGGAGGAAGACCGCTGCGAGGAGGGCAATCATCCCCGCATACGCGACGTATTGCGGCGATCGGGAGACTGCCATCGCTGCGAGCCCGCTTGCGATGATCGCGGCCGTGGCAGAATCCGCACCGACGACCAGTTGCCGTGACGATCCAAAGATGGCAAAGACCGCCAGGGGGAGGAGGAGCGTGTACAGGCCGGTGACCACGGGCATCCCCGCGATGTTCGTATAGCCCATGACCTCGGGGATTGCAAGTGCCGCGAAGGTTATTCCGGCGAGGATCTCGGCCGGGACCTGGGCGGTGTCAACAGGAAGGATGCCCTCGAGGAGGTGGTAGCGGCGGATGAATTCCGGTGCCCGGATCGAGACCATGCCTATCGGATCTCCCGTGCCGGACAGGGCAGTTTCGATGCCCCTGCGGCGCTTAATCTCCCTTTTCCTTCTCCAATGCTGATCTACCCGATTACTCTTAAGCTTAGGTGATCACTGGGGAGAGCCCCCTGAAAAACCTCGTTGTTCGGAAGGACTTGTCCACTTATTCCCTCTTCCTGCCCACCCAGAGAATCCCGATCCCTGCTGCTGCAATGGTGATGAAATCCGGGATCGGGATCTTCGCCACGGGCGTTTCCTGCACCGGGTTTTGCGTTGGCGTCCCGGTCTGAAGCGTAACCGGTGTCGGCGCCGGGGTCGGTTGGACCGGCGTCCCAGGTACAGGCGTAGTTGTGGCCGGCATGAGAGTGGTGTGCATCGTGGTTGGCAGGGGCAGCGGCATCATCGGTGTCGGGACCCTGCTCGGGACCCCGAGGACGACCTGGACGTCTTCGTTCGGATCTGCAGGATTTTGTGCCACAATATGAAACTGCTGGATGGCGGTGGCGGATGACGTCCGGAACAGGACGACCCCGTACCCGCTCAGGTCGGTAGTCACCTCGGCATAATAGCTGGTTGCCGAGACAACGGACGATGTAAGGGCGACATCATCCAGAATGGTGCCACCGCCGCCGTTGATATGGGTCGATCCGATGACGTACGGCCCGCCGGGAGGGTCCTGCACGACATCCACCTGGCCCGGGACGATGATCGGCGGCTGGTCACCCGGTTCCCCTGACATGGAGTGGGTCCCCTTCAGCCAGATATCATATGGGGTTCTCAGGTTCCCTACGACCGTGACCGTGAACGTATTGCCCCGTATGAGGGAGCCGCTGCCCTGGGCCCCTGCCACCGGCACAAGGATGGGGAGCAGAAGAGTGAGCAGGAGGATCGTTCCCGCAAAGATGTATTTTCCTGGCATCCGAAGCCCTCGCGATCTGCTGCGATCACCGGCAGGTTAAGGCGGGTTCGGGATATAAGCATGTGCCTTGCAGGTTCGGTCGCCAAGGAGGGACATACTGCATCCCGACTATAATGGATTTCGGATAACTTTTCATGAAAAAAAGAGATTGAAGGTACTGATTGAAACTCACTCTGTCGTCTTTCCAGTGAAATGTTCTTCCTTCGCCATGGCTTCCTGCCTGGTCTTTCTCACCACCTTGTCCTGGTGCTCCGGGGGCGAGTAGATCGTGTAGAGCTTGAGGACCTTGGTCCTTGACGTATTAACGACGTTGTGTTTCGCTCCACTCGGGACCACGACACCGCTTCCGTCTTTCACCAGGTGTTTCGTGCCATCGATCACGACGACCCCTTCCCCCTCCTCGAAACGGAAGAACTGGTCGACATCATCATGGGTCTCTTCGCCGATCTCCTCTTTCGGTTTCAGGCACATCAGGACGAGCTGGCTGAATTTTCCCGTGTACAGTACCCTGCGGAAATCGGCGTTCTTCCTCGTTTCTGCCTCGAGATTTGCTGAAAAACCTTTCTTCATCTCTTTGCCTCCATATAGTGCTGGCGGTAGTTCATATGAGTGGTACACTATTAATCTAACCCCGCTTTCAGGAGGATTTGTGAAAAACCGCATCCGATGGCTCGAGACGTCATGAAGGGCGCCCCGGCTGAATTTTTCAACGCTGTAAAATGCATAGAATAAAAAATGAGATGCAGATTGTGAATTCAGGGATCAATAATTGCTACCCAGGCGATAGAAATGCATCCTAAGATAACGGTTATGATACTCAATCCATTCGGGCTGAAGAGCCACATAATCTGGAGATATTCCTCGGTCGGATATGGATTCAGATGTGCTATGAAGGGTGAATTATAGACAAAGGGCCACAAAAGCTGGAAGATTGCTACAAGGATAACAATCAAGGCGATTATTTTCGCAATTTTTTTATTTCTTTGTACCGTGCTACCACCTTGTTATTCAATGCATAAAGTTGGATTAATACCTTGCTCCAGATCTCAAAAAAATGAGATTCCGCTTTAGCGGCTGGGAAGATCCGTGACATCCGGCCGGGGACCTGGGCGCTGACGGTGATATCACTTCGTGTTCCTGGTGATCAGGCCGTATTGAGGTAACAGATGGGGATAAACTGTGACTATTGAAATTGATATGGTTATTGGACAAAATCCGACATAAAAATTTCATTTAAATTAAGATTCCAATTTTATTTCCTTAAAATGTTTAATTCTATCTCTGGGTAATGGATGATCGTAAAAGATTAAATTTAATATTTGTCCATAATCTTTTTGAGACTCAAAAAATTTTTCAAAAAGAGATATTGCACCGTTGAGATTTTTGGACTTTATCAAACCAAGTTCATCCGCCTTGAATTCAAGGCGCCACGCTAAATAATTACTAATCATTATTCCAATAATGAACAAAATCAAGATTGCGATAAAGTAAACAAAGATATTTAAAATTCCAAAAAATAAAATCGCGAACCAAGTAAATATGATAATGATCTCATAAACAAACGGAAAAATGAATGGATATGCAGAATCACGTCGAGGAGTCTTTGTATGTCCTATTTCATGCGATAAGGCGAACAGCAATTCATTTCTACTGTTATTTTTTAGAAATTCGTCTCCAACATAAATATCAATAAACCCAAATGACATTTTTTTGAAAACACTCTCACCAGGGTATATTGAAATATGGATTTTATTATCTGGTAATCCCCAAAGCATTGTGATAGATTTAGTTAATTCAGCATCCAAAGTAGCAGGAGCCTTATTTTTCCATTTGAATTGTATAAAAGGGAGTAATATTGACAACTTTGCGACCAATAGATAGTAATACACTCCAGAAAGAATTGAAAGTAAAAACATGAGAAAGAGGGTATCTGAATAAAAGATTGTTCCAACTATTAAACCTTGAAAATACGAAATGATAACGAGTATTATATTTGAGCCTAAATATTCGCTATTTTTCGAATAGAACACAGAAATAACCAATAGCCCGAGAAACCCAATTAAGAGTATTATGAGAGAGGTCTCTGTAAGCATATTCGATCATCGCTTAACAGTATATTAATAATGACCTGAAAAGTGGTACGCCCCGGCCGGGACTTGAACCCGGGTCAAAAGCTCCGCAGGCTTCTAGGATGTCCACTACCCCACCGGGACGCGAAGTAGGAAAATTTACTTTCAGAAATTGTCGTGTATCCTTAAAACGGTTGCTCATGGATCCGCCTGCCCCTGCCCGTGTCCCGATGAAGCGGCCCTCGATGGATCGCTATCGTTTCCCGCATGAGTGAGATAAGATGCATTCAACATTGGGAACAACAAAGAACCGGTGAGAAGGACATGACCGGCCGACGCTTCACCGCAGACGATCCCGATCGAAAACGTTGGCAGGACCCGGAACAGATCCTCTCCTCCATCGGCCTCAGGGAGGGGATGGTATTTGTCGACATGGGCTGCGGCGAAGGGTACTTCGCGATCCCAGCCGCACGGAGAGTGAGAAACTACGGAAAGGTGTATGCTGTCGATATCAACGCTGAGTCCGTTGCAAGGTTAGCCGCACAGGCAGAGAAGGAAGGTCTGAAGAATCTTATTTCACGGGTGGGTGAGGCAGAGAACACACGGGTCTGTGAAGGGTGTGCGGATATCGTGTTCTTCGGGATCGACCTTCACGATTTCAGGGACCCCGTCGCGGTCCTGCGGAACGCGAAATTGATGCTGGGGCCGGAAGGACGGCTCGCCGACCTCGACTGGAAGGATGAGCCGATGGAGATGGGCCCACCTCTTGGAAAACGGTTCTCCATCGCGAAGGCGAGCCGGCTGATTGAATCAGTCGGGCTCAGGATACAAACGGTCCAGGAAGCCGGCCCCTATCATTACCTCATCGTCGCAAGCCATTGATAGGGCAGGCAGGATCATCTTTACCCTCTCGACCCTGAGTGTATACGGAAAAAGCAAGCCGCCGCACGGGTGGGGGATGCCATGTGAGAACTGATCACATATCTCCTGAATGTTACCCCACATTTAACCCTCCCGGCGTCCCAGATACCTGTAACAGGACATGCCATGGATACCCTGAACGTCATCAAATCGCTCGCCGAATCGCTTGGAGCCGATTATTTTGGTATCGCGGACCTGACCGAAGCTCGAAACTTCATCCTCATGCAGGGCGGGCCTGAGATAGCCCAGTACCCGACCGGGGTAACCATGGGTATCGCCCTCCTCGATCCCCTTGTGGAACTGTTGCCCGACAGGGGGAAAAACGGGGGAGGCGCCCTGTACCGGCACCATGCCTATGATGTCGTGAACGCCGCTCTCGATCAGATCGCCCTGCAGGTGGCAAATAGAATCCAGAGGGAAGGATACCGGGCATTACCGGTTGCTGCATCCCGGAGGACGGATGAGGCGCGGATCTGCGGCCCGTTCTCGCACAAACTTGCCGCTCATCTTGCCGGCCTCGGGTGGATCGGCAGGAGCTGCCTCCTCATTACCCCGGACCACGGTCCCAGGGTCCGCTGGGTGACCGTGCTCACCGATGCCCCCCTGGCAGCGACCGGTTCGCCCATGAAAAGCAGGTGCGGGAACTGCACCGAATGCGTAACCGCCTGCCCCGTACAGGCATTCACGGGGCGGGTATTCGATGAAAACGAACCCCGGGAGGCAAGGTTTGATGCACCGGCCTGCGACCATTTTTTCAGAGAGGAGGAGAAGCGGACGGGCATTGCCGTATGCGGTATGTGCCTCTGGGCCTGCCCGTTCGGACGGGTAAAACAGAAATGACGGCCTAAAAAATCTTTTTCCCTGAAAAGTCAACCCCTTTACCTTCTGCCCCTCACCCTCTCCTCTGTATCACCAGCAGGAAGAAACCACAGAGTCCCGCGAGCGTCACGCCGGTCTCGAACCCTGGCGCCGTGGTGGTTGTCGGAATAGGGGGAGAGATCGGCAGTTGAATGACAGGGGATAGGGGGATCGATGGCGTAGTCACCGGTGATGGGGATGCAGGCGGGAGACCGGTCGGCGATGAGGGGGGGATCACCGGTACCAGGTCGAACGACGTGCTCCTGCTCAGGCTCATCTCGACCGCCGAGACAATGACGACGTACTCACCCGAGGGAAAGGAGGTGGTATCGACGGTAAACGCCCAGGTGTTCAACCCACCGGGCCCGGGCTGGACGGGGACGGATCCCGACATGCCGTAGAACTCCCCGCCCTGTCCCTTGACGGTGGGCCCGAACTCCGATGAATATACCTCCACCATCAGCTGGTCGTCCGTTGCGAGGTTCGTTGTACCGGTGATGACGAGGGGAGTCCCCACCGGCGCCTGTCCGGGAGGATTGATGGCAAGATCGGGATCCTGCACCAGGATGGAGAGGGTTGTATAGGTATCGTCTATCCCCGAATCATCCAGCGCTCTCATGAGGGCATCGGCGGCCTGCCGCGCTGCCAGGCCGTTTGGCCCCACGAGAGCGAAGAGCACTCTTCCGGAATTTGTGGGGGTCCCAATCACCTCAGTCCTGTCCGGACTTGGATACACCCCGAAAGCTGCATCTGGTCCCGGCTGCTGGATCACCACCGCGTACTCCCCGGGCGAGAGGGTTGAGGTTGCGTCCCTGGCGAGTGTGTAGGAGAAGGTTCCGTCCGAGTTCACGACGATCGTATCGTACCTGAATTCGTTCGTCCCGAAAATCCAGATCGCGACCTCCCTCGCTCCCGGGGCGGTCCCGCTGATGATGAGGGTGTCCCCCCTGTCGACGTGCGAAATATCCGGTGGCAGGGTGAGTGCGCTCCCCGCCATGGCAGCCAGGATCATCCCTGATGCAAGGATGAAGAGACAGGACTTGCTGGACATCTCTCTTCCTCCGGTCACCTTCCGAACGACGGGTTCATCGGGACATCCCGTGTCCGGCTGGCCGGGACATGCTCACATGACAGGAATACATGATGAAGATTTCGGCATTCCTCGCCCTGATCTGCAGACTCTGCCGGGTATCGGTTATGAAAAAAGTATTTCACTTATTTCGGGCGGAAGGTGCGGGACGGGCACCGCTCAGAATCGCGGTCTGCAGTGACGATCCCGTTCATCTTGCACTCGCCCTCATCCTTCGTGAGGGGCCGGAAGAAGTGGCAGTCCCGGCAGGTGGACAAAACCCATCACCTCCCCTATCGGCTCATGCTCCACGGGGTACCAGGAATTTCACATCGGCACTCAAACGGTTCCCCGAGAACTCGATGTAGTAACTTCCCGGATAGCGGACCCAGACCTGTTTGCTGTATCCCACATCATACTGCCCCCCATACCCATCCCGGGCGATGACCTTCCTGGTTTCCAGATCCGTGACCGTAACCTCAAACACCGCGATGGGATCGGGATAGGTGATCGATACCGTTGTATCACTCCCTGAAACCGGATCCTTTATAGATCTCGTCCTGGTGATGTTCGGCACGGTGAGGGTATAATCGATGAGGAGCGGCGGGTCTTCGAGGGTATACGTAAATGCAGTGCGGTTATAGACAAAGGGCAGGGTTTTCTCATCGATGACGGTTAAGTTGGCAGTGATATTGGCAACCGGTGGCGGGTTCCGGTAGGTCGGAAACGGGGAGGGGGTATTGGTTCCCATCGGAATAAGGGTCGCCTGTATGAATGGGCTCGTGGTTGTTGGTACGACCGGTGTCTGGCCGGAACCGCCTGATCCCCCGGGAGTGGGGGTGGTATTGCCCCACGGATTCTTACTCGTGGCATTCCGCGTGGGAACCCTCTGCCCGCACCCTGCGAGGATGATCAGGAGCATGAGGAGGATGGCGATGACCCCGGTCCAGCGCATGGAACTCATCAATGAATATTTGATGAATCGTATATTTATGCCTTTATCCCGGTGAACTCCCCCAGGGACTGGAATGGTGGAATTCTGCAACAGAATAACTAATATGATACAGAATCCACCCATTCTCTGGATGAACCCGATCCATTCCATCATCCTCGCCGGAGGCGTCGGGACCAGGCTCTGGCCCCTCTCGCGGCAGTATTACCCGAAGCAGTTCCTGAAACTCGGGAGATGCTCCCTCTTCCAGATGACCTATGAACGGGCGAGGCTTCTTTCGGGGGATGGTGGCATCACCGTTGTCTCGAACGCCATCCACCGCTACCTGGTGATGAACCAGCTCGAGGAGATCGGGTGCGCCATCCCGGGTAACCGCCTTCTCCTTGAACCGGTGGGAAGGAATACGCTCCCGGCCATCACCTGGGCCATGGAGCGGTACAGGGTGGAGGACGGGGACGCAGTTGCCGCGGTCTTCCCGAGCGATCACCTCCTCGCAGACTCGGTGGTGGACGAGGTCAGGGCTGCCGCGGGCCTGGCGCGGGATTACCTGATCACCTTCGGCGTTCGGCCAACGCGGCCGCACACGGGATATGGCTACATACGGCCGGGTGAGGACCTCGGGGGGGGCTACCGGGTCTCGGAGTTCAGGGAGAAGCCCGATATGGGGACCGCCGCCCGGCTCATCGGCGAGGGCTGCCTCTGGAACAGCGGCATCTTCCTCTTCTCCCCGCACTCCTACTTCTCCGAGCTGTCGAAGTACCAGCCAGGGATAGCTGATGCCTTCGCCAGGGGGGATCCAGACTATTGGAACCTGCCGTCGCTCTCCCTGGACTACGGGCTCCTCGAGAGGTCTGACCGGGTCGCGGTCGTGCCCCTCAAGGCGGCGTGGGACGACCTCGGGGATTTCAATGCCCTGTACGAGCACGAACCCCACGACGGGGCGGGGAACGCGGGCCAGGCCGAGTTCATCGAGTCCCAGGGGAATTATGTCCATGCGGTGGGGAAGCACGTGGGGGTCATCGGGGCAGACGACCTGGTCATCGTGGACACCCCCGATGCCCTCCTCGTATGCGGGCGGGGGGAGACGGACCGGGTGCGGGAACTCGTGGAACGGTACGACAGGAGGCAGGATCCCATCACCCAGTTCCATCTCCAGGTCCACCGCCCCTGGGGCTCTTACACAGTCCTCGAGGAGTCCCGGTCCTATAAGATCAAGCGGGTCAGCGTGAGCCCCGGGAAACGACTCTCCCTCCAGCTCCACAGGCGCCGGAGCGAGCACTGGATCGTGGTCTCCGGGACCGCCGAGATCCAGCTGGGGGAGGAGCGGTTCGTCCTCTCTCCCAATGAGAGCACCTTTGTCCGGGCAGGTGTCCGCCACCGGCTCGGGAACCCGGGGAAGACCCCCCTCGAGGTCATCGAGGTGCAGAGCGGCGATTACCTGGGCGAGGACGACATCGTCAGGTTCGATGACGAATACGGGAGGATCTGATCCCTCCGCCGTGCGATCCCGGCTGCCCGAAGATCCTGCATCGCTCTTCCTTCACAGGGATACCCTTGTGAAGTCTGGTGATAGACCGGCGCCATCTCCGGGGAGTGGAATCCAGGAGGTTCTCACCATCGTGCACGGAACCAGGGGAGAGCCCTTCCTTAAAGGTGAGGAATACGCCTTTCGTTCAGCCTTTCCACGGTGCCCCGGTGGTCATCCCCGTCGCCAGGTGACATTCCGGTTCACCAGGTAGTTCCAGCCGAATGCGACGATGATTCCGATCAGATTGGAAATAAGATAGTTGATGCCCGCGAATTGAGTGAGGAAAAAGAGAAAATCCCAGTTGATCGCCGCACCCATGGCGGATACACCGTGGAAGAGCATGATACGGCTTGCGAAGGAACGGGTCCGGTGTTCCGGCATCTTCCCAAAGGTCCAGCGATCGTTCCAGAAGAAGTTATTCAGGATCGAGACCTCAATGGCAATAATGCTAGAAATGAGGTAATAAATGCCTGCAAACCGGGTGAGGATCCAGAGGATCCCCATGTTCACCACGATCCCAGAGCAGCCCACGACCGCAAAGCGGAGTATCTTCTCCCACTCCTCCCAGGCCGCCCCCTCACGGTGGGAGAAGGCATGGCGGGAGATGTCGAGGACCTGGCGGATATAATCGAGGATGGTGCCGGGCCGGAGCTTGCTGGATCCGGCCCGCCGGTCCATGAAGACGTAGGGAATCTCCCGTGCCTTCTCCCACCTGCCCTTTCCCAGCACCTCCATCAGGATCTTGTAGCCCCTCGGACGAAGGGGCGCCCCGGTGACCACCTCTCTCCTGAGCGCGAAGAACCCGCTCACCGGGTCGGTGATCTCGGGAAAAAGGATACGCCCGAGCAGTGTTGCCCCGCGGGAGATGATCCGCCGGGAGATCGGCCATCCCTCTGTTCCCCCTCCCTGCGTATACCGGGAGCCGATGACCACGTCAGCACCTCCGCGGATCTCCTCGAGGAAGCGGGGGATGAGGTCGGGCGGGTGCGAGAAGTCCGCGTCCATCACGAGGAATACCGGCGCCCGTGCGAGGGAGAACCCCTCGACGACCGACTGGGAGAGGCCGGGGTCCGAGGTGCGGACAACAAGCCGTACATCCGGGAAAACATCTTCCAGAGCCCGTACCGCAGGGATGGTGCCATCGGGGGAAGAATCGTCGACCACCAGGATCTCGCCGCGGATGCCGGCCCGGGTAAGGACTTCCCCGACCGCCCTGATGATGGCCCCGATGTTCTCCCCCTCCCTGAAGGTGGGGATGATCACCGTGAGATCGTACGGGGGATCCATCTCTCCCCGCCCTCAGCCGGAATACTTGAGGAGGAAGATCCCCCCGTTGGTGTCTCTCCACGCGCGAGTGGCATGCTGGTTCAGCCATGCAATGACAAGCCCCTGGGGATCCGTGGACTGGATATCGCCGGTCACGATGAACCAGACGGTGTGCCCCGGGTTGGCGGCGATAACTGCCTGCAGATCCTCGACCCGGTAGAATCCGAACTCCAGCGTCCCTGCGGTCTCGTTCCTGTAGTAATAGTCGAGGGGCTGCCGCACGTAGCCGGGGAGGGCGACCACCAGATCCCCTGGCACCGCCAACCCCGAGAGCTCCCGGGACAGACCTCTCCAGTCATCCTTCTGCAGGGTGGTGTAGTAGGGGAAGAGGACGGGCAGGTTGATGACGAGGGCGAGGATGAGGGCACCGTAGACCAGGTTCCGGCTCCTGAAGAGGGAGCAGGCAGGCCTGAGCGGGAGGGCGACCGCCGGGAGAAAGGCAGAGAGGAGGTAGAGGAGGTACCGCGGTTCCATGGGCATCCGGTAGGAGAGGAAGACGCTGATCACCAGAGGGAAGGCAAAGACGAAGGCCAGGAGGAGGGCTCTTGTACGGTCCCTGAGAAAGAGGGAGACGACCCCCACGATGAAGAGGGCGGTGAATACGTAGGCGAGGATCTCGGAGAATCCCGAGATCTGCATGATCGTCATGGTGATGGTCGCGATACCCTGGATGCCAAAAGTGGGCGGCCCGCCGGTCCGGAGGGTGAAGAGCTGGACGGCGTAGTAGATGAGGGGAAGGGAGAGGATGACAAAGACCAGGATCGAGACGGCGAAGGGGATCGCTGCCCTCAGATCCTTCACCATCTCCCTGGCCTTCACCGCGAGTGCGAAGATCACGAGAGCGAGGATGGGCACGAAGGCATAGAAGTGGGTCCAGAAGGCGACGGCCGAGAAGATGCCAAAGAGGACGGCATCCCTCCTCCCCCAGGATCGGAGCAGCCGGAGGAAGAAGATGAAGGCGAGGGAGAAGAAGAAGAGCATCGGGGCATAGGCCCGGGCCTCCTGGGAGTAGAAGATCTGGAAGGGAGAGAAAGCGAGGAGGGCGGCCCCGACGATTCCGGTGTTCCGGTCGAGGATCTCCACGCCGATGAAGTAGAAGGCCGGAATGGTGAGTGTCCCGAGGATGGCGGGGATCAGGCGGAGAACCGCCTCGCTCTCCCCGAAGGCGAGCATGGCATGCTCCAGCCAGTAGAAGAGGGGCGGGTTGAACTCGCCGGCCGAGAGCGAGCCCCAGATCTGGGTGAGCGACTGGCGTGCGAAGGTGAGGGTCGAAGCCTCGTCCAGCCAGAGGGAGGCGGTCCCGAGCTGGTAGAGGCGCAGGAATGCCCCGAGGACGGTGAGGACGATGAGAACCTGGAGGTAACGACTCCGGCGGACCATATCCACGATGGAGGCCCGTCCCCCTCCTTCGGAGGGGGCCGGAGCGGGGCCTTCCAGGTCGCACGATGGTTCCCCGGGTGCCGCCCCCTTTGTTTTCTTCTGCCTGATCTCCTTTGCCTTCTTTGCCATGGGATCACTACGTACATCGGAAACGGGGGGTTAAAAGAGTACCGGTCATCGGGGCCGGTACATCCACCGTGATAAGATGACCGGAATCATCCTGCCTTTTCAGGCCGCGGCAGGCTTCCCATCCGGTGGGGACCGGATGAACTCCTCGAAGAGCTTCGCGAGGCCGGATTCGCTGTACAGGCTCATCAGGAACGGCTGGGCAAAGAACTCCTCGACCGTATCGAAGAAAAATCCTGAAGGAACCGGCAGGTTGCTGTCCGGATCGATCACCAGCCTGAAGCTCATGTATTGTGCGGGCTTCTCAGTGTCGTACAGGAGCCTCCACACGGTCGGGAGAGCTGCGAAGGTCTCGGGATGGTCCCCCTTCAGCCAGTCGATGAAGGCCGGGAACTTCTCCCGGTCACCCTTCGCTTCCTCGTCAATCCGCCACCTGAGATATTCGCGGGACATCTCGTTTCTCGCGGACATGAAGTTGTACGCGAGGATTCCCAGGGTATAATCGACATGTGCGAGGGTGTCCATGAAGAAGAACCGGAGCACCGGGTGGAACTCGGACGGGTTATGCATTATGAGGGACTTCCGGTAGAGGTGCCGGAGCACCTGCTCATACTCGTTCGTTTCCAGCATACAGACTGGAAAGGAGGCGGGCAGGTAAAAATCTTTTCACCTTCGTACCCTGAAAGCCTGATCCGGAGGTGATCCGCGGATGTGGGCCCGTTCCACCTTCAGTGGAAGTAGGGTTCCCGGATCCTCACCGCTTCGCAAAAGAGAGCCTCGAGCTCAGCCCCCCTCTTTCCCCGGATATCGATGAGGTTGTCGGAACGGAGGAGGCAGGGCTTGAGTTTCCCGTCGGAGGTGACCCTGAGCCGGTTGCAGAAGGCGCAGAACTCGGTGTTGTGCCGGGGACGGACCACCTCCACCTCGGCGCCGTCCACGCAGTACTTCTTCCGGTGATGCATGCGCCGGGTCAGGATGATCCTCGACCGGGATGCGAGGTCCTCCTCCAGACGGTTGATCTCGGCATGGGAGGTACAGGTGTTCCACTCCATGAGCTCGATGAGCTGGAGGATGAGGTTCCGGTTTCCCCGGACGTACCTGAGGAAGGAGTCCACCTCGTCGTCGTTGATCCCCTTGAGGACTACCATGTTCAGCTTGATCGGGGTGAGGCCCGCCCCGAGAGCGGCCTCGATCCCGGCGAGGACATCCGGGAGCCGGTCGTGCCCGGTGATCTCCCGGTAGCAGGCGGGGTCCAGGCTGTCCAGGGAGACGTTGATCCTCGAGAGCCCTGCCTCCTTGAGGTCCCGTGCGTATCTCTTGAGCAGGATGCCATTCGTCGTCATGGAGGACTCGAGCCCGCGGGGGACCGCCCTCACGATCTCAAGGATATCCTCCCGGACAAGGGGTTCGCCCCCGGTGAACTTCACCGAGCGTATCCCGAGGGAGGCGGCGATCCTGAGGATCTCCCGGATGTCCGAAAGTGGGATCTCGGTCTCCGGCGATCTCTCTCCCTCGGCATGGCAGTAGATACACCGGAGGTTGCACCGCTGGGTGACGCTCACCCGGAGGTTCGTGACCTTCCGGCCGAAGGTATCGGTCAGCACGTCTCCCGTCCTGCGAAGTTCTTGCCGATGATGTAGCACTCTCGCGATCCCTTCCGGGTCACCTTCGGGCGATAGACATGGACCGACCTGAACCGTGCCCGGACATCGCCGAGGAGCTCGTTGAAGTCCTCCCCCTGGAAGGACTTCACGACGAAGTTGCCGCCGGGTTTCAGCACCAGGCAGGCAAGGGCGAGGGCGTCCTCGCCGATCCCGACGGCCCGGGCCTGGTCCAGCGTCCGGTTGCCGGAGAGGTGGGGTGCGGCGTCGGAGACGAGCACCGAGGCCTCCGGGACGGTCGCCCGGATGCGCTCCTGCACGGCGGGATCGGTGAAATCCCCCGCGATGGTTGCGACCCCGGGGATGGGCTGGATAGGCTGGAGGTCGACCCCGAGGATCGTCCCGTGGGTGAGGGCGGAGAGGACCTGGAGCCAGCTCCCCGGCGCTGCCCCGATGTCGATGACCGAGTCCCCGCGCCTGACGACGTGGTAGCGATCCTCGATCTCCAGGAGCTTGTAGGCAGCCCTCGATCGGTAGCCCTCCCTCGCAGCCCGCCGGTGAACGGTATCGCTCGCCCATCCCGAGTTCACGGAGTTCGCTCCCCGGCCGCCCGGCCCTCGGCGGGGTCCTGAGCGGCGTGTTTCACTGACGCGCGCGACGCTGACGCGCCGCTGACGCGCACTAAAAATATGCTTATATAGTTATTAATAGAGTTTGTTAAGGGGTGAGGAATGCTCAAAGCAAGCATCGATGCAGATATCTTCAGGGAGGCTATCGAGGTCGTCTCGGCTCTCGTCACCGAGTGCCGGCTCCACACGGATGCAAACGGGATCAGGACAAGGGCTGTGGATACGGCGAACGTGGCCATGGTCTCCCTCGACCTCGGGAAGGATGGCTTCTCGGCCTTCTCCGCGACCAAGGAGGAGATCGGCCTTGACATCACCAAGATGAAGAATATCCTCGGGATGATGAACAAGGGGGACACCCTGAACCTCCAGCTCGCCGACAGCGCCCGGAAGCTCGAGCTCTCCTTCGGGAACTACCGGTACTCCGTCACCCTCCTCGACGTAAACACCGTGAGAAAGGACCCGAACCCGCCCACCATCGAGCTCCCGGGGAAGATCGTCATCTCCGGCGAGGCCCTCTCCTCGGCCATCAAGGCCGCGAGCGTGGTGTCCGATAAGATCGCCCTCGGCATCGATCCCAAGGGGCAGAACTTCTACATGGTGGCAGAGGGGGACACCGACCACATCCGCCTCGAGCTCGGGAAGGACCAGCTCATCTCCATCAACCCCGTGGAGGCCCGCTCGCTCTTCTCCCTCGATTACCTGAAGGATCTGGGGAAGGTCATGGGGAGGGCGAAGGAGGTTCAGGTCTCCCTCGGGATCGACCACCCGGTGAAGTTCTCGTTCACGTTTGCCGACGGGAAGGGGTCCGTGGATTACCTCCTCGCCCCCCGCATCGAGGCTGATTGATGCGGGTCCAGCTGGACAGACGAGACCTCGCAAAATATCCATTTTTGAAAGAAGCCCAGGACTGGGTCGCGGGCCGGACCGGCACCCTCGAGCAGTTCCTCTCGACCACGTACGGGAAGATAGCCGCCCGGAACGGTGCCCGCAGGGTGATCGGCGCGATCACGGGCGAGAGCGCCGACGGGGCCGCCGGACAGTCCGAACCTGAAAGGGATGTCTTCTCCTATGCCCTCGCCCGAATCCTCGTCTCGTGCACGAAGGACCGTGCGCTCATCGACCGGCTCACCCGGTTCGAGGCGGCGAGGGCCTGGGGTTTCCTCCAGGAGGAGGATGCAGCAAAGCGGGCCTACGTGGCAGGGAGCATCGGGATCGACCCGAAGGCACGGGAGCTCCCTGTGATAGAATACGTCGAGCTCGTGCCGCAGCTCCGTGAGGACCGCTGGAGGCTCGTGAACCGGCAGATATCGAAGGGCAGGGTGAAGCTGGACGGGGATGACCTGGAGGAGCTCATCAGGGAGCGGATCCGGCATCTCCTCCAGCGGCAGCTCCCGCTCCCGGTCCCCGGTCAAATCTGCGAGACCCTCTCGCCCCTTGTTACCGATATCACCGCTTCCTACCAGGCGACCATCCTGCGCGACTTCGGGGAGGTGGAGGAGGGGGCCTTCCCCCCGTGCCTCCAGGCCCTTGTGAGCGCGATCACCGCCGGGACGAACCTCCCCCATGCCGGCAGGTTCGCCATCACCGCGTTCCTCCACAACATCGGCATGAACCCGGTCCAGATCGTGGAGATCTTTGCCAGGGCACCGGACTTCGACCCCGAGAAGACCCGCTACCAGGTGGAGCATATCTCGGGACGCGGGGGGACGGAGTACACCGCCCCTTCCTGCGCGACCCTGCGGACCACCGGGTTCTGCGTGAAGAAGGACAGCCTCTGTGAGCGGGTAAACCATCCCCTCTCGTACTACCGGATCAAGAAGAGGAAAGAGAAAGAACGGGAGAAGGAAAAAGAGAAGGAACCGGTCACGTGATATATTGTTAACAGTGGTATAATGTGATTACCTTGATATTTTTACCTGTGCTTTTTCGAGGATTCCAACTTTTTTTTCAGTCTTTCCACAAATGACACAGCGATTTTCTTTCCATAAATGACAGAGCGGTTCTTCAACCGTTTTAAAATAGTCTCCCATTCGTCTTTTGACACCATGAGGGAGAATATGTTTAAGCTTACATAAAAATTACTTCATGATGCTCTTTCATCCTCCCCGAACCCAACCCTGACATACCAGGATGATCCTCCCTCTCCTCATGGCAACCGCTTCCCTGATCCCCTGGTCTCCTGCCTGCGGATCGCTCCTCACCTCGTCCCGGGAGGATCCGGAGATATGGGAATGCGGGTATTGTTATGCGGTTTTTCCGGTCGAACGAACTGGGTAGGAATCAATAAAGGAATGCGGTAAATGGGGAAGAAGATTCGGGAAGAGACCTTCAAATGAAAATTATTTTTTCTTTTTTGCTGTAGCCTTCTTGCGGGTTGTTTTTGCTTTTCTCTTCGGCTTTGTTTTTGGTTTTAATTCTTCCCGGAATTTTTTGCACCATGATACCAAGTCGTGTGTTCCCATTTGTTTATTGCACCTGCCACAGATGGGTTCCAGGTTGCTGACATTGTTACTGCCACGGCTTGCATATGCTCGCCGGTGTCCGCATGCAAAGTCATCCCTGTGAATAGTACGCTGACGACAGCAAACACAGATGCCTGTTGCACTATCGCCAAACCGCTTCTGCCAAACCTTATTCCTTGTTGCGGGGGTTATCTGCTCCCTCTTCTGTTCCTCCCCCCACATACCCTTCGGGCTGGGTAGTTTAGCCTTGAGTAGCGGAGCCTTAGGGAGTTTGACTGAGGGCAACCTTCCGAATCGAAAGTCAGGCATAATTCAAAACTATAAATCGTCTTGGGTATTTTACCTCTTTTTACCTTTAAGTGGAGGTCTTAATCCTAACTCTCTGTGCATATGTTTGATAACATCTTCCCGTCCGTCACCACCAGTAAGATCCTTTCTGATCTTTCCACGAGGGGTTTTGGGGCCTGACATGATATAGTGATATAAAAAAGCATAATAAATAATTATGCAAGAATCTGTGGATTAAAGCGACTTTGCATTTGTGAGATCCCACACTCCCGGCACAACCACCCGACCGGCACCTAGCTATGTCTAATAAATTCATGACCTCCTTTTTGCTTGGACCCTGAAAATTTCCGAAGTATTTTGTGTTACAACTTTACAACAAAGAATGAGCCAAAATACAAACCACCCAACAAAAGCAATAAATTCAGGATGGACGGTATTAAAAAATGCATATAAAAAATAAAACGAGAGATCTATCGAAATATAAAATATATCCAATATAATAAAAGATTTAACCAAACCGAATTTATTAAAGAGTTTTTGATACCGTTCATTCGTCTCTAGTATACCAAACCACTCTACTGCAATACATGTTGTGAAAGCATCCAAAAAGCGTAGCGCGATTGTGCCAATCACTATATACAGGAAATAAAGCCTAATTGTGCCAACCACCGTATACAGGAAATAAAGACTATTCATGCATCACCAACTCGGCTGATCCCGCACTCCCGACACCACCACCCCGACCAGCACGAACCGGTACACCCCTTCTTTCTCTTCCTTGGCATAGAGCCAGACCATGCGCGATCCGCATTTAGGGTGAGGGCATGAGGGAGCTTTGACCCTCATTATGTATCCATAAGTGCACGAAAAGAAAGGTTTTACGGAGCCGGATTATTATGGTGCTCTTATGGTTATCATATCATGCCACTATCAACGGTGTCTTACGGTCACGCAATCTTCTCCCTGATCAGGAATCCCGCGCCACTCATCAGCGCGATGTAGACGGCAATGGCAAGGACGTACGCGATCCCTTTTCCCCCCGGGATGGGGAGGGCAGGGAGGGCGATAAGGACGATGACAAAGAGCACGAGGCTTGTTATTCCGGTCGCCACATCCAGCATCCGGGCATTCATGGAAATTTATCCGGCTTCCTCCCCCATATGCCTGCCCATTCACACACCGATCGCTCCCTTTTTCCCTTCATGACCCCATGATCGGGTACGGGTCTTGCCCGACAGAGGCGGCGAGAGTGAGGAGAGACGAGGAAGGGGAGGTCCGGGGGAGGCTCGAGCTGGCCGTGAAGATCCTCGCGGAGGGGATGTCGCCCTCCCTTGTCCCTGTCACAGGGGCGGATATAGGGTATGCCCTCCGCGGGGCACGGACACGGAATGACGTTGCAGGCATAGAGGGTGGAATCGTGAAGATGGGCGGCGGGGTCCATCCATCGGGAGGGGTGACCTTCGGGGCGGGTGAAGTCGTGGCGAGGGTTGTGCTCACGGCCCTGCGGACCGATCCTGCGATCCGGAGCGCAGCGGTGATCCGGTACTCCCCGGCCACCATTGCCGTCCTGGAGGCCCTCCTCCTCGAGATCTGCGAGTTCGACCGTGCCCGTGAGCCCCCCGGGGTATCCACGATGGACTGGGGGGTCGCCTCCTGCTGTCGTGAGGGAGTGCCCGATGTCATCTTCGACCGCGGTGCTGCGGGAAGGGAGCCCCTGATCCGGATCCTGGGCGAGGAACCGGTATCAGTCGCCCAGACCATCGTTGCGGTGAGCCACAGACTTTTTTAGGGTTTGAAGCCCTCGATAGAGAAGCATACCTCCCCCCAGTTGTCAGAAAGGTCTTTTCCTCCCTGGAAGCGATCGGGGCTCACCCGAAACCGGGATGCATGCACTGAGAAAAAGTCTTTCATTTAGCACGGCCGAAATGACCCCATGGATACCGAGCTCCGCGACAGGTTCACCGGGTTGTGGAATACGTACTTCGAGGGGGCAGACCTGCCCGTCACCTTCGGGATCGGCAGCGATCCCGGGGAGATTCAGAAGGCGGCCGCGCCGAAGGGCTGGCGGTGCCTTGTCTGCGATCTGACCCGGATACGAAAGGGAACTCCTCTCGCCTTTGACGAAAGGTCAGTCTCCTGCGCAGGCGGGAAGTTTTACCTTGGCTTTACGGCCGAGCGGGCCCCCGAGTTCCGCTACTTCCTCTCGTACGGGAAGCCGGGAGTGGTCGAGGGTGAGCGATACAAGCAGTCCCCCGAGATCGTGGAGGCGATGAGCGGGCACACGATGAGCATCCCCGCAGCGGGCCGGTGCTACATCTTCAAACGGTGGGACCAGCTGGATCCCGATGATATTCCCGAGGTCGTCATCTTCTTTGCGAGGCCGGAGGTCCTCTCGGGCCTCTTCACGCTTGCGAACTTCGACCAGACCGACCCGAACGGTGGAGTCATCTGCCCTTTTGGTGCCGGGTGCGGCTCGATCATCTACTATCCCTGGCTCGAGCAGCAGAAGGAGAACCCGAGGGCCGTGCTCGGATTGTTCGACCCCTCGGCACGACCCTGTGTGCCCCTGGATATCCTGACCATGGCCATCCCGATGAAGAAGTTCGTGAAGATGGTCGGGTACATGGAGGAGAGCTTCCTCATCACGCCCTCATGGGAGAAGGTGAAGAGGAAGATCGCGCGGAGCACGGAGATGTATTCACGGTGAGAGAAAAAACAGGAGAGGCGTCTCCCCCGGGACTGCAGTCCGCTCACCCGCTATGTTCAGCGCTGAGAATAAGAAGAGGGCGATCGGGAGTGGGAAAAACCCCTCATGGGCCCCCATGAGGTGCCCATCCGGTGGGCCCCAACCATCCCTGGCATCCCCGCCGGTCCTCTCCCTGAGCGGACGAGGCCGGTCCCTGCTGATGCTGTCTTCAGGTAATCCTGGATGACGGTCCTGTTTATCGTTCCTGCCGTGACCTTCGCATCGAGATCTCTCCTGAAGGCCATCATGGCGCTCCCGAGGGCGGTCATGTTCGAGCTCCCGAGGGCCGTGTGCGCATCGGAGATGGCTGCAGAGAGATCAGAGACATCATACCCCTTCCCCGCGAGATATGCGGTAAGGTTCTCTGCATAGCCGACTCCCACGGTACCTGGTACGCCTCCCCAGGCGGGAAACGCGGGAATGGTCGACCTGTTGAAGGCCCCCGGATTCCATACGGGCTGAAGGTTCCTGATCGATGTTCCCTGGGTCCCCCTCGACGAAGGGTTGATGAACCTCTGGACGACATTCTTCGCCTCCGAAAGGACGACCAGCGGGCCTACCACGGGAAGCGCCATCACCTGGAGGGACGAGAAGATGCCCATCCCGTGGCCCAGCAGTCCTGTTCCGATTCTCCTGGAGACAGGAGACGAAATGCGGCCGTGAGAGGGACCGGCAGCCATCGCGGGTGCTGCCAGGATGACGACAAGGCAGACGATCATTGAGAGCCCGAAGACTCTCGTCCATGAACTTGACATGAGTACACCTGCTTCTCTGGGCGTAAACGGGTACGCCTGATGTAAGATATATTGTACATTATGTTATATATAAACTACTATTATCAGGGACTCGGGCACATGGGAGACCCCTGGCAACAGAGGAAGCCTGACCCGGCAGCAGCAGGCAAGAAATAAGCCCGTGACAAAGCGATTCCCCGGTTCGCAAATATTCTTAAAGTCTCACGTTGCATGCATGATGCAAAGGGAAGATAGGAATGGGAATCAAACCATCATACATCAAGAGGCTCGGCCAAGAGCTCATCGTGGAACGGCCCGAGCGATTTGGCCGCGACTTCAAGGAGAACAAGCTGGGCGTGAGCGAGAATGCAATCATCGGGAGCAAGAAGGTCAGGAACCGGGTAGCCGGCTATATCACCCGGAAGCACAATACCGGCAAGAAATCCTGATACCGGACTTCTCTTTCTGAATTCCACCTCCTCCGGGCAGAGGGCGATTCACCTGACAACCCGTGGCTTGCGAGGCCCGGGGCCACGCCATTTTCCTGCACCTGCCGGTCAAGCCCCCTGTGTCGGGCTCCAATCATCTGATAGGGATGCTTTTATCACCGGCCAGGCCGGTATTTGATGAAGGTGCCGTCCCGGTATTCCTGGAAGGCGACTTTCAGCTCCTCCTGCGTGTTCATGACGATGGGGCCGTACCAGGCGACGGGTTCCCTGATGGGCCTTCCTGAGACGAGGAGGAGCCTCACCCCTTCACCTCCCGCCGTGATCACGACCCTGTCACCGTCTCCGTAGAGGACGACGTTCCCCGGGCCGACTGCCACCTCTCCCCCGAGATCGAAGTACCGCGCACCCTCAACCCCGTAGGAGTACGGCTCTCGCCTGTCATCGAAGAACCCCTTCCCCCCGATGACATATGCAAAGACGGTCCGCCCGGGACCTTCCTTGTGCGAAAAGGTCCCCTCTGCCGGGATCGTCACATCCAGGTACATGGGATCGGTGACGATCTCCCGGACCGGGCCCGCAACGCCCTCCGCATCCCCGGCAATGACCCGGATCTTCGAACCGCCGGGCCCGTCAACCACAGGGATCTCACCTGACTCCAGACCCCGGTAGCGGGGGTCCATCATCTTGTGGGAGGCAGGGAGGTTGGCCCAGAGCTGGAATCCCTGGAGAAGCCCCGTTCGATCGCCCGCGGGCATCTCCTGGTGGATGATCCCGCTGCCTGCGGTCATCCACTGGACATCGCCCGGCCCGATGACCCCCTCGTTCCCCATGCTGTCCCCGTGGGCAACCTTCCCATGGAGCACATAGGTGATGGTCTCGATCCCCCGGTGGGGATGCCAGGGAAATCCCCTCCGGTAATCCTCCGGATTTTCTGAATGGAAATCATCCAGGAGGAGGAAGGGGTCGAGTGCCGGTACATGGCGATACCCGAACGCACGGCTGAGCCGGACCCCGGCGCCTTCTATCGTGGGTATGCTCTTCAGGAGCTTCGTAATCCTTCTCGGGTTCTCCATACAGGTTCTTCCGCCCCTGATTACACCCTTTCACCTCTTGAAGCTCACCCATGGGATAAGACCCTCATCGGGGACGGAATCCGGGATTCCTGATGATGTCGAAAACGATAAGAATGAGATGCACGTTGAGTAGAAGATACAGGAAGGTGAGCGAAAAGATATGTTCGAGGGTGTCTTTCCGGCCATTATCACACCCTTCCGGACGGGTTCCCGGCCGGATCTCGATCTCGAAGGGTTGCGTGCGAATGTAGCATGGCTCGTTGAACAGGGCGTTCATGGCATCGTCCCCTGCGGCTCGACGGGTGAGTCCGCCACCATGAGCCACAAGGAGCACGAGAAGGTGATCGAGGAGACCGTGGACGTGGTGAACGGCAAGATCCCGGTCCTTGCAGGTACGGGTTCCAACAATACCGAAGAGGCCGTTCTCCTCACGAAGGCGGCAAAGAACATCGGGGCGGACGGCGTTCTCGTCATCTCCCCTTATTACAACAAACCGAACAGGTCCGGCCTCGTGAAGCACTACACAAAGATCGCGAATCTCGATATCCCGGTCGTCATGTATAACGTCCCGGGCAGGACAGGGCAGAACCTGAACGACTTCAAGCCTTCTCTCGTGGCGGAGCTTGCAAAGCACCCGAATATCGTCGGGATCAAGGAGGCGAGCGGGAACCTAGGCCAGATGTGGCAGATCATCGAGGAGACGAGAGACGAGTCCTTCCACCTCATCTCGGGTGACGACAACCTGACCCTTCCGATCCTCGAGCTCGGAGGTGTCGGGGTCATCTCGGTCGCGGCGAACGTGGAGCCTGCCCGCATGGTCGAGCTGTACGAGTCCTTTAAAAAAGGAGACTATATGAGGGCAAGGAAGATTCACTTCGAGCTCGAGCCGCTCTTCAAGGACCTCTTCATCGATACGAACCCGATCCCGGTGAAGAAGGCCGTCGAGCTCAGGGGCATGGCTGCCGGCCCGGTCCGTCTCCCCCTCGATAGCCTTGACCAGGAGAGGACCGCGAAGCTCGCGAAGACCCTAGGGCTCTACAGGGCCTGAATATGATCAAGGTGGTGGTCAGCGGGGCCCTGGGCCGCATGGGCGGCACGGTGGCAAAGCTCATCAACGATGCCTCGGATCTCGAGCTTGTCGGCGGAGTGGACGTGAGGCCGGGAACTGCCTTCGGGGCAGAAGTTGTCTCGTCGGACCAGATCGACCGTCTCCTCGCAGAGAAGAAGCCCGATGTGCTCGTGGACTTCACGGTCGCAGGTGCTGCGGTCGAGAACGTGAAGGCCGCGGCCCGGCACAATGTGGCCCTTGTCGTGGGAACGACCGGGTTCACACCCAAACAGAGGGAAGAGATGAAGAGGGCCGTTGAGGCCTCGGTCCCTGCCGTCATCTCGAGCAACTTCTCGGTCGGGGTGAACATCTTCTGGTTCCTGATCCGGGAGGCGGCAAAGAAGCTCGGGGACTATGACATCGAGGTGATCGAGGCCCACCACCGGAACAAGAAGGACGCCCCGAGCGGGACCGCAAAGACCATCCTCGAGATCCTCGACTCCGAGGTGGGGACGCGGCCGAAGCTCTACGGCCGGGAGGGGATGACGGAGCGGGGGAAGGAGATCGGGGTCCATGTCATCCGGGGCGGGGACATCGTCGGCGAGCACACCGTGCTCTTTGCAGGGAACTACGAGTGCATCGACCTCTCCCACCGTGCCTACGACCGGTCGGTCTTTGCGATGGGGGCCCTCCGTGCCATCCGCTGGGTCGGGGGGAAGAAGCCGGGCGTCTATTCGATGGCCGATGTGCTGAACCTTCACCCGAAGTAGAAGACCGCTGCCATATCGAAACCTATTAAACCTTTTTTCCCGAATGTCTATACCCGGAGGAGCACAAATGCCAGCAGTGGTAAACCCCGATCTCTGTGTCGGCTGCGAGACCTGCGTCGACGAATGCCCGGGGGAAGCCATCACCATGGAGGACGGTATCGCAAAGGTTGATCCCAAGAAATGCACCGAGTGCAAGACCTGCGTGGATATCTGCCCGTCAGCATCCATCCACATGGAATGAGCTCGCGAACCTCCCCTGAGCATCCTCACCCTCATCTCATCCTGAATGGGAAGACCGATTCTCATTTCGGGAAAACGATACATTTTTTATGGGGCGGGAACCGGGGATTTCCCTCCGGATTCATAAAGCAAATTATTTATTTCGTGACAGACTCTAACACACTCAGCCATGATCAAGGTCGGAGTGCTCGGAGCCACCGGTGCCGTCGGGCAGCGGTTCGTACAACTGCTTGCAAACCATCCCTGGTTCGATCTCGTCACCCTCACCGCTTCTGAGAGGAGTGCAGGGAAGAAGTACGGGGATGTGGTGAACTGGAAGCTCGACGCACCCTTCCCGGAGAAGGTGAGGAACCTCGCCGTCTCCCCCACGAGCGTGAAGGGGGCAAAGGGAGTTGAACTGGTCTTCTCGGCGCTCCCGGCGGAGATAGCCGGCCAGGTCGAGGACGACTTCTCCCGGGCCGGGGTCGCGGTCTGCAGCAATGCACGCTCCCACCGGATGGAGCCCGATATTCCCCTGGTTATCCCCGAGGTGAATGCCGATCACCTGGCCCTCATCGATCTCCAGAGGGACAAGGGCCGCGACGGTTTCATCGTCACGAACCCGAACTGCTCCACGATCATGCTCTGCGTCGCACTCGAACCCCTCAGGTCCACCGGCTTCACGGACGTCCGGGTCGCCACCATGCAGGCCATCTCAGGGGCAGGCTTCTCCGGCGTTGCTGCCATGGACATCTATGACAACATCGTGCCCTACATTGGAGGAGAAGAGGAGAAGATGGAGAGCGAGACCCTCAAGATCATGGGAACACTCGAGGGGGGCGAGGTCAGGGACGCCCCCTTCCAGGTGAGCGCCAGCTGCCACCGGGTGCCGGTCATCGACGGGCATACCCTGGCGGTCTGGGTGGACGTGAAGGACGGGATCGCGGAGGTGAAGCAGGCGTTCCGGAGCTACAAGCCTCCCTTCTCGGGGCTCCCCACCCAGCCGGAACGCTCCATCGAGCTCTTCGAGCAGCCCGACCGCCCGCAGCCACGGCTCGACCGCATGCGGGGTGGTGGGATGACCGTCTCGGTCGGAAGGGTGAGGCCGGGCCTGCGCTTCATTGCCCTCGGCCATAACACTATCAGGGGGGCGGCAGGGGCCTCCGTGATGAATGCAGAACTAATCCGCACCAGAAAGTACCTCTGAACAGGAGGGAGACACATGTT
The DNA here is from genome assembly GCA_015660865.1 of Methanomicrobiales archaeon. Taxonomy (GTDB): domain Archaea; phylum Halobacteriota; class Methanomicrobia; order Methanomicrobiales; family JACTUA01; genus JACTUA01. The sequence goes on from JACTUA010000002.1 coordinate 169,413, forward strand.
GAAGGACAACACAGTATTCGTCGGAAACAAGCCAGTCATGAACTATGTACTTGCAGTGGTGACCCAGTTCAACAACGGTGCAGATGAAGTGGCGATCAAGGCAAGGGGAAAGGCGATCTCCCGTGCGGTGGATACCGCCGAGATCGCCCTCAACCGCTTCCTGGATAACATTGCGAAGAAGGAGATCGTCACCTCGACCGAGGTGATCGACACCGACAGCGGGAAGACGAACGTCTCCTCTATCGAGATCATCCTCACCCAGAAGAAGTAGCCGGGCGCTGCCCACCTTCCTGTTTTTTACCCTCCGGGGACAGACAGAGAGAGGACGAACCCTGCCCGAAGGAGAGAGATGATGACCCGCCCGGATGCCCTCAGGGAACGTATCCATACGCTCGCCCGGCAAGAGTACCCTATGCTTGAGGCTCTCTACCGCGACCTCCATGCCCACCCCGAGCTCTCGGGGCATGAGAAGGCGACCGCATCGAGAATAGGAGAGGAACTCAGGCGATCCGGCCTCACGGTCCATACGGGAATCGGGGGCCACGGGGTCGTCGGGGTGCTCGCGAACGGCCAGGGCCCCACCGTTATGATCCGGAGCGACATGGATGCCCTTCCTGTCACCGAGAGGACCGGTCTCCCATACGCGAGCACCGTCTCGGTGTCCGTGGAGACCCGGGCGGTGAAGGTGGGGGTGATGCATGCCTGTGGCCATGACCTGCACATGGCCATCATGGTCGGGGCAGTCCGGCTCCTCTCGGCGCTCTCTGACACCTGGTCGGGCACCCTGCTTGCTGTCGGACAACCATCCGAGGAGACCGGGTCCGGGGCACGGGCGATGGTTGCCGACGGTATCTTCACCCGGTTCCCCGGGCCCGACTATGCCCTCGCCCTCCACGTCGACCCGAATATCCCTGCCGGGAAGATCGGCTACCGGCCGGGCATCATCTCGGCGGGGAGCACCTCCCTCGATGTCACCGTGAGGGGCATCGGGGGGCATGCCGCCCACCCGCACCAGTCGATCGACCCGGTGGTCACCGCTGCCAGGACGATCCTCGCCCTCCAGACCATCGTCTCACGGGAGATCGACCCGAGGGAGATGGCGGTGCTCACCGTGGGGGCCGTTCATGGCGGCACGAAGCACAACGCGATCCCCGACGAGGTGGTGCTCAGGGTGAACATCCGGTACAACAGCGATGCCACCAGGGACCGGATGCTTGCCTCTATCGGGAGGATGGTGAGGGGTATAGCCCTGTCCGCGGGGGTGCCCGATGACCTGATGCCCCTCATCCGGAGGCCCGGCGATGCGACCCCCCCGATGGAGAACGACCCGGTTCTCACAGAACGGGTCCGATCGATCCTCATCTCGGTCCTCGGGGAGGAGAACGTCATCCTCATCCCCCAGCTCACCGGGAGCGAGGACTTCAGCGTCTTCGGGAACGGGACCCCCCGTGTCCCCATCTGCTACATGCGCCTGGGGGCCGCCGACCCCCGCGAGCTGGAGGGATCCGCGAAGGAGGGGAGGGACCTCCCCTACCTCCACAGCAGCCGGTTCGCCCCGCCGCCGGATCCCACGATTCGTATCGGCGCCATAGCTATGGCGGCTGCGGTTGCAGGCCTCCTCAGCCGCTGATCGGTAAGGGAGGCTATGCCATATCCCGGATCTGATCCGGCGTGAGGAGCCATTCAAGTACGCCGGCCGATCCGGAGTCCGGCGAAAATTCCCCGATCTTCGCCATCCCCCCCTTCCCGATCTCTATCCTGGTAGACTCGCCTGCACCTATGAAGAGGGCGATGAGCTCTGAAAGGTGAGGTTCATGGCCGACGAGGAGAACCATGTTCGCGTCCGGGAACGCCGTGAGCCGTTTCCTGAGGGCCTCGGGTTCCGATCCCGGCTCAAGCTCATCCCAGAGAGCAATCTCCTGCCCGTAGGAGAGCTCATCAGCCACGATCTCCGCGGTCTCCCGTGCTCTCTTCAGGGGGCTCGAGGCGATGAGATCCGGGGCGATCGCACACCCCGCCATCCACTTCGAAACAACCCGGATCTCCCGGGCCCCCTTCGGGGTGAGGAGGCGGGCGGAATCATCCCCTTCCGCCCCGCCCCTCTTCTCGGCCTTCCCATGCCGCAGGATGAGGATGTCCATGGGGGAGAGGAGGGTTGACCGGCCGATAATACTATCCACCCTTCCTCGCTCCCTGTAACCACCTGGTCGTGAAGGGGTTCAGAATAGGGTAACTCTTTTTCTTCGCGGGTCAGGAGTATGAAGGGTGGAGAGGCAGGACTGCGATCAGAGGAGTTCTTCCCGGGGATCATTCCCGGATGTATCACGTGCGGGGCAGATTCTGTCTGCACCGTTACCAACCTGCAGTTTGCAGCCGGTGCGTGGTTCTTCCTGCCCCGACTCCCGGATAATGACCGGACTCCTTATATACTCCCGGAATGAGGGGAGATCTGCAGCCAGACCGGGAGGGATGGCTGGATCTCTCCCCGGCTGACTCCCTGGAGCGTGAGGTGGTGGACAGAGCGTTTTCCCTGGATGACCCGGGCCTCTTCTTCAACCGCGAGCTCGGCTGGCTCCAGTTCAATGAAAGGGTCCTTGAAGAGGCAGAGGACCCGGCCCACCCTATCCTTGAACGGCTGAAATTCTTCTCGATCTGCGGGTCCAACCTCGACGAGTTCTTCATGGTCCGGGTCTCGGGCCTCCGCCGCCAGCTCGGGCGGCCGGTCACAAAGGCACCACCAGACGGGATGACACCCGCCGAGCAGCTCCAGGCCATCGGCCGGCGGATGAAGCCCCTCCTTGAGCGGTACGGGCGCTGCTGGGAGGGACTCCTGCTCCCCGAGCTCCAGAGGGCCGGCATCCGGATCCTGCGCTTCTCCGAGCTCTCGCCTGAGCAGCAGGCATCCATGCGGTCGAGCTTCGAACGGGAGATCTTTCCTGTGCTCACCCCGCTCGCCTTTGATATCACCCACCCCTTCCCCTTCATCTCGAACCTCTCGGTGAACCTCGTGGTCCAGATCCGGCACGGGGGGAAGGAGGAGACCTTTGCCCGGATCAAGATACCCAAGGGGCTCTTCAAAAGGCTCCTCCCCGTCCCCGATGTCTCCCCAGGTGAACAGGCAGGGGTAACCGACCGGCTCACCTATGAATTCATCCTCCTCGAGGACCTGGTGGCGGCGAACCTCGATCTCCTCTTTCCCGGGATGGAGATCGGGGAGATCCACCCGTTCCGGATCACCCGGGACGCGGACATCGAGATCCGGGAGGACGAGGCCCATGATCTCCTCTCGGCCATCGAGGAGTCCATGGAGATGCGCAGGACAGGGATTCCGGTACGCCTCGAGGTGGACCGGACCATGCCCGAGAGGATCTGCCATATCCTTGCCTCCAAGCTGAACCTCCCCCGGGAGTTCGTCCACCATTCACCCTGCCCCATCGGCATGGCCGATCTCTCGGAGCTCCTGGCCATCCCCCGCACGGAACTGAAGGACCGGCCCTTCCTCCCTGCCATCCCGCCGGGCATAGAGGGCGAGACGGATATCTTCTCTGCCATTCGGAAAAGGGACATCCTCTTTTACCACCCCTATGACAGCTTCGTCCCCTTCATCGATCTCCTCAATACCGCCGCCCATGATCCCCAGGTCCTCGGGATCAAGATCACCCTCTACCGGATCGACAGCGACTCCCCGATCGTCAAGGCCCTGATGGATGCCAGGGAGCAGGGCAAGCAGGTGACCGCCGTGGTGGAGCTGAAGGCCCGTTTTGACGAGCAGCGGAATATCACCTGGGCCCGTGCGCTCGAACGAGCGGGTGTCCACGTTGTCTACGGGGTAAAGGGGCTGAAGGTCCATGCCAAAGCCTGCCTCGTTGTCCGGAAGGAGGACGGGGGGATCGTGCGGTATGTTCATCTCTCCACCGGCAATTACAATGCCGTGACCACGAGGATCTACGCCGATATCGGCCTCCTCACCACCGATCCAGAGATCGGTGCCGATATCACCGATCTCTTCAATGCCCTCACCGGTTACTCGGGAAAGGAGAAGTACCGGTCACTTCTCGTTGCCCCCCGCACCCTCAGGAGAGAGATAATCGACCGGATCGACCGTGAGATCGAGAGGCACGGGGCCCACGGGGACGGCTACCTGGCCTTCAAACTGAATGCCCTCGAAGACAGGGAATGCATCGAGGCCCTCTACCGGGCTTCCATGGCAGGTGTCACCGTCGACCTGAACGTGAGGGGCTTCTCGTGCCTCCGGCCCGGGGTTTCCGGGGTGAGTGACCGGATCCGGGTTACCTCCGTCGTCGACCGGTTCCTGGAGCATGCCCGCATCTATTCCTTCCGGAACGGAGGTGATCCCGAGGTGCTCCTCGGCTCGGCCGATCTCCGGCCCAGGAACCTTGACCGGCGGGTCGAGATCCTCTTTCCCGTGAAGGATCCCGAGATCCGTGATGCCATAGTGTCCACCATCCTCCGCGTTCACCTCGCCGATACCGTGAAAGCGCGGGAGCTCCACAGTGATGGTACCTATACCCGGGTGGAACCATCCCCGGGGACTACGCCCCTGAGGTCACAGGAATGGCTCATCGAGCACCGGGGGATATGGCACAGGAGGCAGGATGAGAAGTCCTCCCGTGACTCCTGAGGAAGATTCACTCTGCGGCTACGGGGCCGGATACCTCCTGCGCCAGCTCGCAGCCATGCGGGAAGAGATGCCCGGCGTAGCGAGCCGCAGGGATATCGAGCACATCCACCGGATGCGCGTCGCGACAAGGAGGTTCCGGAGTGCTCTCCCCCTCTTTGCCCTCTGCTTTCCGGAGAAGAGGATGCGGCGATGGCGGAGGCGGCTGCGCGGGGTCGCACGAGCCCTCGGGGAAGCGCGGGATGCAGATGTCCAGATCGCATACCTCGCGGAGTACCTCGACAGGGTGAGAAAGGGAGGATCCGGGAAGTTCCATGAAAGCCTCCCGGCCGTGATCACGCAAACGAACTACCCCGTGCCGGTCAGGCCCGGACTGGATCGCTTCCTTGCCATCCTCCGGCGGGTACGATACTCCTGCCAGGGCATCCGCGACCGGATCGGGAGCTACCTCCTGAGCAAAGGCCGCATGTCAACAGCCCGCCCGTCCATACCGGGGACCGATGCCTTCCAGTACGGGGATGAGCAGGATCCGGTTCCGGGGATCGAGTTCCTCCTCCTTCGCCGGCGGCAGCGAAGGGATCTCCTCCAGGAGGGGATCGAAACCGCCATCGCAGACCTGGAGAAGGAGGGGATACTCGGGAGGATAGAGGAGCACCTGAAGAAGATGGCCGGCGGAGAGATCGGCTTTTCATCCACCCCCGAGGAGGCTTACGCAGCCGCCTTCAGTGCCATCTCGATCCGGATCGACACCCTCCTCTCATACGGGGATGCCCTCGCCGACCCCGCACGGGCCAGGGAACACCATGCCATGCGGATCGCGGGGAAGAGGCTGCGTTATGCCCTCGAGGCATGGAGCGACTTCTACGGGGGGGCCTTCGCAGACGAGATAGATACCCTCAAGAGGTTCCAGGACCTCCTCGGCGAACTCCATGACTGCGACGTATGGATCGGGTCCACCCCGGGGTTCATCAGGGAGGAGGAGGAGCGCAGCCACGCGTTCTTCGGGGATGACCGCCACTTCAGGGCCCTGATTCCGGGCATCCGGGCGGTACTTGCGGACCGCAGGCTGCAGAGGGTGCACCTCCACGAGATCTGCCTCACCCTGTGGAGGGATCTCCTGTTCAGGGGGTACTGGGAGGGGTTGCGGGAGAAGGCGCTCCGGCCCCTCATCCCCGCTCCGCCGGGCGGGGCCTACCGGATTGGCCTCGTCAGCGACATCCACGGGGACGCGGATGCCCTTGCCATGGTCATCGCCGACGGAAGGGCGCGGGGGACGGACCTCTTCCTGAATGCCGGTGATACCCTGGGTGAGGGTCATGATTCGGGAGAGGTCGTTGACATGATCCGGCGGAAGGGTGTGGTGAGCGTTATCGGGAACCTCGATCTGGAGATCCTGAGGGAGAGAGGTTCCGCCGGGAAGAGGAGGCGGGGTGAACCTGTTCCGATCCCTGAAGGGATACAGAAGGATTCCCGCAGGTATATGGAGTCGCTTCCTGCCTCGATACGGCTGTCGGTCGCCGGAAAAGGGATCCTCCTCACCCATGGATCGCCACTTTCCAGGACTGAGTACCTTGATGAGCGGACCCCCTATGAGCGACTCTGCGAGATAGCGCGGGAATCAGCCACCAGTGCCATCGTGAGCGGCCATGGTCATCTCCCTTCCGTCCGGTCTGTATGTAATACCCTCTTCGTGAACCCGGGCTCGGTGGGAAGGCTCACGGACGGAAACCCCCTGCCCGGTTATGCGATCCTCGAGATAGCCCCGGATGGGACGATGACGGCGTCCCGCCACCGTATCGAGAACCGGGTGCAGAACAGGTGAACCAGGAATACCTCCCTTGCGCAGGTTCCTGATTTCTTCGGGAGAGGGGGAGAACACCTGTGAGGTCCCTTCTCCCCGGCCAGCCGGTGGACGGAGGCTATTTCAGAGATCCCGGTGAGATCAATGCAGGGAAGCGTGAGCCAGCTGACATGAAGGACTCCGAGGAATCCGGACCCAGGACCGTGGCCTTCATCGATATCGGCACGAACTCCATCCGGCTCCTCGTGGTCCGTATCAACCCGAACGGCACCTATGCGATCCAGTCCCGGCAGAAGGAGACCGTCCGCCTTGGGGAGGGAGAGTTCGGGGACCAGAGCGTCATCCAGCCGGAACCCATGGAGAGGGCGGTGATGATCGCCCGCCGTTTCCGGGATATGGCCGCCGCGTTTGGGGCAACGGAGTTTGTCGCGGTGGCAACCTCCGCCACCCGTGAGGCAAAGAACAAGGCCATGTTCCTCGCGAGGCTCCGCCTTGAGGCACTCCTCGATGTTCATCCCGTCTCAGGGAGGGAGGAGGCCCGGCTCACCTACCTGGGGGTCGCACCTTCCCTCCAGCTCGGGGGCAAGAAGGGTCTCTTCATCGATATCGGCGGGGGGAGCACCGAGATCGCGGTCGGTGACGGCGAGGACCCCGCCTTCATCGACAGCCTGAAACTCGGGGGGATACGGCTCGCGAACAACTTCCCGGGGGACGGGCGTGGTGGGCCGCTGGGAAAAAAGACGCTCCGGGAGATGAAAGGCTACATCGGGGACGTCATTGTCCGCACCGTCGAGTCCGTGAAGCGGCAGAAGGTTGATCTGGCGGTAGGATCCTCGGGGACCATCGAGAACCTGGGCGAGATCGGCGTCAGGAATTTTCCGCAGCCGGGGCAGGTGGCAGGGTCCACCCTGAGCCTCGGCCAGCTCCGATCCATCATCCCCCTCCTCTCGGGGATGACCCTCGAGGAGCGAAAGGGCGTCGCCGGCATGAACCCCGAACGGGCCGACATCATCATCCCCGGAGCGATCATCCTGGAGAGCTTCATGGAGGGCCTGAAGCTCGGGAGTATCCGGATCTCGGAGAGGGGGCTCCAGGACGGCCTCCTCGAGGATTACCTCTCCCGGCATGCCCGCCCCCGTGACATCCACCGGATGGGTGCCCGCGAACGCTCCGTCCTCCGCCTCGCACGGTCCTGCGGCGTGGACGAGGGGCATGCCCGGTCCACCCAGGCTCTCTCCCTCCAGCTCTTTGATTCTGCCCGCGGGATCGGCCTCCATGACCTCGGGGAGAGGGAACGGGACCTCCTCGGCTTTGCGGCTCTCCTCCATGATACCGGGAAGTTCATCTCCTTTGCGAACCACCATGACCATTCCTACTATGTCGTGAGGAACGCGGATCTCCTGGGCTTCGATGACATCGAGCTCGCTATCATGGCGAATGTGGTGAGGGTCCACAGGAAGAAATTTTCGGTCAAGAAGCTCGCCGATTGCAACGAACTGGACGGGAGATCCCAGAGGGTTGTCGGGATCATGGGAATGCTCCTGCGCCTTGCCGAGAGCCTTGACCGGAGCCATGCCGGCCTCGTCAGGAAGGCCTGGTTCACCGCCAAGGAGAACGGTATCCTCAACCTTGAATTCGAGGCAGCGGACAGGTGCGACCTCGAGATCTGGGCCGCAGAGAAGCACAGGAAGGCTTTTGCATCGATCTTCAAGAAAGAACTGGCCATCAGCCCCCGATGCGGGCCGGGACCAGGTACTGAGACACGGGGCTGAACAGGCCCCTTTTACTGGGGCCGGAAGAACAGGCTGCAGTGACAGTGCCCTTCGCCCTCGATCTCCTTCCCATGATAGGCACAGGGACATATGATGAGCCGGTCCTTCTCGGGGTCTCCAGAACGGATCCGGCAGGGACAGTAGCGCTCGCCGTGTTTGAGACGGTTGCGGACAAGGCCCCGGATAACAGCGGTGAACTGGCGGTCATCCGTGTTGAGGGCAAGTCCCTTCTCCTTCGCGTACTCCCTAGTCCATGAGAGGATCTCCTGGTAGAGGTCTTCCTCCTCCTTTGTCATCCCTTTCCCCTGCTTCTCGGCCATACGGTCAATCACCCCGTTGCCTCGATATACCTGATCATGGAGAGGAAGATCTTCTTCCCGTCCTCGGACCCCAGGACCTTCTCTGATGCCCGCTCGGGGTGGGGCATCATGGCGAGGAAGTTCCTCCCTTCGCCGAGGACGCCGGTGATGTTCTCGGTCGAACCGTTGTGGTTCACCTCTTCGGTGACCCGGCCTTCCGGATCCGAGAACCTGAATATTACCCTCCTCTCACGGTTCAGGGCCGCAAGAACCGCTGCGTCGGCCATGTAGCGCCCTTCCTTGTGGGCGATGGGGAGCCGGATCACCTCCCCCTCGCGGTACAGGGAGGTGAAGGGGGTCTCGTTGTTCTCGACCCGCAGGTGGGTCGGGCGGCAGAGGAACTTCGGATAGGCGTTTATCGTGAAGGTCCCCGGGACGAGCCCGCTCTCAGCGGCGATCTGGGCCCCGTTGCAGATCCCGAGGACGAGGCCCCCGCCCTTGGCGTGCCGGATGATCTCCTCCATGATCGGCGTCCGGGCCGCGATGGCGCCCGCGCGGAGGTAGTCCCCGTAGGAGAACCCGCCGGGGATCACCACGGCATCGTAGTCCCTGCCCAGGCCCTCCTTGTACCATCGGAGATCGGTATCCACCCCGCAGATATGGGAGAGCACGTGGGCGGCGTCCAGGTCGCAGTTGGAGCCCCCGAACTGGACGACCGCGAACCTCATTCCCTGACCTCCACCTCGTAGCGGTGGATGACGGGGTTCGCGAGGAGCCGTTCGCACATCTGCCGGGCTTTCTCCTCTGCCTCGGTCCGGTCCCCTGCCTCCATGGAGATGGAGAAGATGCGGGCCGTGGAGAGCCGGCTTGTGGGAAAGCCGAGGTCTGCAAGGGCATGCTGGATGGCCCGTCCCTCGGGGTCGAGTATCCCCGGCTTCAAGGTAATCCTCACCTCGATATCAAAGTTCATCCTCATCACTCGCCTGAAAATACCGTTTTTTCTGCCTCGAACCGGTGCAGGGCACCGGGCGTGATCCGCTCGACGACCGCTGCATAGGTGGACATCACGTCCCCCTTCTCGAACCGGTACACGTCCTTGTCAAGGGACTCTTTCGTCTTTCCATCCCAGAGCCGCATGGAGTCCATGGAGATCTCGTCCCCGACCAGGATCTTATCCTTATACCTCCCGAACTCGAGCTTGAAGTCCACGAGGGTTATGGAGAGGCCGGCAAGGTACGTCCGCAGGAGATCGTTCACCTTGAGGGCCGTCTTCCTGATGGTGAGGAGCTCCTCACGGGAGACGAGACCAAGGGCGAAGATGATATCATCGTTCACCATGGGGTCGTGCCGGGTATCATCCTTGTAGTCGAGGATGATCACGGTGGGATTGAGCACATCCCCCTCATTGAACGGATACCGTTTCACGAGGGATCCGGCCGCGACGTTCCGGACGATGACCTCGAGGGGTATCATCGAGAGCCGGCGGACAAGCATCGTCCGGTTGTCGAGCATATGGATATACTGGGTCTTCACCCCGTGTATCTCCAGGTACTCGAAGAGGAATGCCGAGACCGCGGCATTGTACATCCCCTTCCCCTCGAGCACGGCCTTCTTCTCCCCGTCAAAGGCCGTGATATCGTCGCGGAACTCCACCGAGACTTCATCGGGATCATCGGTGAGGTACACCGACTTGGCCTTCCCCCTGTAGAGCAGCGGGCCCTTCTTCACCTTCTCTCCCCCCTGATCTGTTGCTCAAGCCGTTTGATAAGTCCTTCGATAGAGGGGGGGTACCATCCCATCTCAATGAACCTGGGATAGATGCAGAGCCGCTCCCTGAGGCGGGCGGTCCCTGCCACCCGCTCCAGCTCCTCGATCCCGGGCCATGGGTGCTCGGGGTTGATGTAATCGGGCGTCACCGGTGAGACACCTCCCAGGTCGTCAACACCGCACGGGATGAGGGCGGATGCATCGGCGAGGTTCGGCGGGATCTGGACCGCGACCTCGGCAGGGAGGATCTCCCGGGCGAGCTCTATTGTCACGCACATCTCGTCTGTGGATGGTACAGGGGAGCTGGCCATCGGGGTGCCCTCCTTCGGGCAGAAGTTCTGGATGATCACCTCCTGGATATGGCCGTACCTCCGGTGGAGGTCCCGGATGAGCATGAAGGCCTCCTCGCGGTCACCCATGGTGTCGCCGATTCCCACCAGTATGCCGGTGGTGAAAGGGATGCGGAGCTTCCCTGCATCCTCCATCATGCGGATCCGTTCCTCCGGTCTCTTGCCCGGAGAGTTCCGGTGGGCAGGGACCTCTGCCACGGTCTCAAGCATGAGGCCCATGGATGCGTTCACCTCGCGGAGCTGGTCCATCTCACCGTAGCTGAGGATCCCTGCATTGGTATGGGGCAAGAGTCCCACCTTGATGGCCAGCCTGCACATCTCGAAGCAGTAATCGAGGATGCTCCTGTAGCCCATGGCAGAGAGCATGCCGGAGAACCCGGGTTCCATCTCGGGACGCTCGCCAAAGGTGAAGAGGGCCTCGGTACAGCCCATCGTGGACCCATGCCGGAGGAGCCTCTCCACCTCTCCCGGAGAAAGAATGGCTCCTTCGTGCACCGGAGTACGGAAGCCGCAGTAGTCGCACCGGTTGCGGCAGACCGTGGTGAGAGGGATGAAGACGTTCCGCGAGAAGGTGATGACCCGGCCCATACTGTAGTACTGCCCGTTCGTCCACATGAAGCTGGCAGGAGTAGAGCGGGCCACCATCGAAGTATTTTTCTCATCCTCACCCCCACTCCTATCTCGCATGTCCGTCCGCGCCATCATCCCATTCAAACCGAAGAACCCGAAGACCAGGCTCTCTTCCGTGATGAGCCTCGCGGAGCGGGAGAGCTTCGCGGAGATGATGCTCGGCGATGTTGTGGACGCGGTGGTCGACGGGGGATGCACTCCTTCCATCCTCTCCACCGCCCCCTACCGCCTCACCGGTATCGAGACCATCGTCCATGCAGGGGGGCTGAACGAGGCCCTGAACGAGATCCTCCCCAGGAGCGAGGGCCCGACCCTGATCGTCATGTCGGACCTCCCCCTCATTACCCCTGCAAATATCACCGAACTCGTCTCCACGACCGCGAGGATGGCCATGGTGCCGGGACGGGGGGGCGGGACCAATGCCATCTTCCTCCACAACCCTTCTGGTTTCAGGGCGGACTTCTACGGCGCGAGTTTCCTGAAGCACCTTACCATCGCCGGCGACCTGGGCCTCTCCTGCGAGATCATCGACTCCTTCCGGCTTCACGACGATATCGACGAGGTGGAGGACCTGGTCGAGATCCTCATCCTGGGGAGCGGGGGGAGCCGGCGGTACCTAGAGCGGCTCGGGTTTACGATCTCGGTGGAGAACGGCAGGGTCGGCGTGAAGCGCGACCCCCATGAATAGGCACTCCTCTGCCGCGATCGCCGGAACACCGACCTCGTCGGTGATGGGGAGGCCGAGGCCCCTGACGATCGCGCAGGGGATGGACTCGTCCGCCTCGCCCATGACGAGTACCGCGGCCGAGGCGATGTTGTCCGCCACCGCCCGCTGGGTGACCTCGAGGACCCTGCCGTAGAGGTCGGTCTTCCCCCGTTCATCGATCACCGCACGGATACCCGCACACCCGATGGCGACCGATGCACACCCCAGGCGCATGGCATGGGTCCGGCTGTCGGCGATGATCACCGCCACCCGTGTGCCGGTCCTCTCTTCAATGGCCCTCCGTATCCAGACAGCACTTTCGTTGGGATCACTCGGCAGGGGGAGGGCGGTGCCCTGCGGGGTGTTGGAGAGGTCGACCCCCGCATTCGGGAGGAGCGTCCCCTGCTGCATGGTGAGGAGGAAACCCCGCACCCCGCCCACCACGGCCTCGCTCTCCCCGAGGACGACCTCGACGAGCCGCGGGTCCATGCCGTACCGGTCTCCAAGTTCCATGGCCCGTTGGGACGGGTTCACCGTGTCGAGGATCACGGCGCGCCCCTCGGCGGTTGCCACGGGAGACTCGGCGATGACGAGGATATCCCCGTCTGATATCCCGCCCGCGGGGCTCCTTGCGGCTGCTTCCAGGATGATGGAAGGGAGATCGTCACCCGCGTGGATGACCGGGGTCTTTACCCCGAACACCGAGAAAGAGGTCTTCATCCGCCCAGCACCTCCGTAAGGACCGTGAGGATATCCTTCGTCTCCCGCACGTCGTGAGTGCGCACCATGGATGCCCCTCCCATGGCCAGGAGGAGGGCGACTGCCAGGGAACCCGGGAGGCGTTCATCCGGCCCCCGGCCCAGGAGTTCGCCGATAAAGGTCTTCCGGGAGACTGCGGCAAGGAGAGGACGCCCGAGGGCAAGGAACTCCCCGAAATGCCGAACAAGGTCCCAGTCATCCCTGCCCGTCCGCTCAGGCACCCATCGCCCGATCCCGGGATCCAGGATGAAGTCCCTGATCCCGTGCTCCCCGCACCTCTCCACCACGAGCCTAAGGGTCTCGAGAGTCACCGGGAACCCGACCGCATCGCCCGGGACCGACCGGGATGCCATCAGGATGGCAGGGAGCCCTGAGTCCCTGGCGAGCTCGGCATACCTCGGGTTTGAGAGCCCGCTGATGTCATTCACCGCATGGATGTCATAGCGGAGGCATGCTTCCAGGACCTCGGGATGGATCGTATCGACAGAGACTGTGATCCCGCTCCCTTCCAGGACCGAAAGGGCCTCGACCATCCTCTCCCGCTCGATCCCGATCGAGACGGGCGGGGATCCCGGCCCCGTGGCGCGGGCCCCGATATCCACGAGGTCTGCCCCGTCTGCGACCATGGCAAGGGCCCTCTCCCTCGTCTCCCCCGGGTGTACGTAAGAACCCCGGTAAAACGACTCGGGGCTGCAGTTGATCACCCCCATGAGCCGGACAGGCAACCCTTCCCCGATGGAGAGGCCGTTTATCTCGCAGGCCTGCATCCTCTCCCCCGTGCCGCTTTGAGGGTATTCTCCATGAGCATGGCGATGGTCATGGGGCCCACCCCGCCTGGTACAGGAGTGATGGCCCGGGCACGGGGCTCGACCGCCGGAAAGTCAACGTCCCCGCGGGTCTTCCCGCCGACCTGGCTGATCCCCACGTCGATGACAACCGCACCCTCCCGCACCATCGGGGCGGTGATGAAACCCGGCTTTCCGACGGCGGAGACGAGGATATCTGCCGATCGTGTCTTTTCGGCGAGGTCCCTCGTCTTCGAGTGGCAGATGGTTACCGTCGCGCCGGCATTGAGGAGCAGGATGGCCATGGGCCGGCCGACCTCGAGCGACCTCCCCACCACCACGGCATCGCTACCCTCCGCGGTGATGCCATACTCGGCCAGGAGAACCATGATCCCGAGAGGGGTACAAGGCGAGAAGAGGGGATTGCCCGAGAGAAGACTCCCCAGGGAGAGGGGTGCGAACCCATCCACGTCCTTCTCCGGCGGGATCGCGGCGATGACCTTCTCCTGGTCGACGTGGCGGGGGAGCGGGAGCTGGACGAGGATCCCGTCGATGGACGGGTCTTCGCCAAGGCGCCGGACATCCTCCACCACGTCTTCGGTGGTTGCTTCTTCGGGCAGTTCCACCAAGATGGATCCGATCCCGACCCGCTCGCAAGCCCGGTGCTTCATCCGGATGTAGAGCTGCGACCCCGGATCCTTCCCGACGATGAGGGTCGCGAGCCGGGGGGTGATCCCCGATACCTGGATCTCCTTCTTCAGCTTCTCGAGGCGTCTGTCAGCGGTTGCCTTCCCATCCAGGATCATGTCACTCCGGGTAGATGGGGAAACGGCTCGCCATGGCAACGACCTCCCCCTTCACCCGTGCGGTCTGTGCGTCGTCCTTGATATTCCTGATGACATGGACGATCTTCTCACCGATAAACCGCATCTCGGCCTCCTTCATGCCCCGGGAGGTGACCGCCGGGGTGCCGATCCGGAGGCCGCTCGTGACGAAGGGGCTCCGGGTCTCCCGGGGGATGGTGTTCTTGTTCACGGTGATGCCGGCGCACCCGAGGGCATTCTCGGCCTCGAGGCCGGTGATGCCCTGCTGTGAGAGATCGATGAGGAGGAGGTGGTTGTCCGTGCCCCCCGAGACGAGCCGGAGCCCCCCGTCCAGGAGGGTCTCTGCAAGGACCCGGCAGTTCTTCACGATCTGCCTGTTGTAGTCGGCGAACTGGGGCCGGAGGGCCTCCCTGAAGCAGACCGCCTTCGCCGCGATGGTGTGCATGAGGGGGCCGCCCTGCATCCCCGGGAAGACCGCCTTGTCCACGGCCTGGGCGAACTCCTTGCCGCACATGATGGCGCCGCCCCGGGGGCCTCGGAGGGTCTTGTGGGTCGTCGTCGTGGTGATATGGGTCACGTTCACCGAGGTCGGGTGGACTCCGGTTGCGCAGAGGCCGGCGATGTGGGCGATGTCGGCGATGCAGTAGGCTCCGACGGCCTCGGCGATCTCCATGAAGGCCTTGAAGTCGATGGTCCTCGGGTAGGCGCTCGCACCGCAGACGATGACGTTCGGCTTCTCCTTCCGGGCGATGGCCTCGATGACCCCGTAGTCGAGGACCTCGGTCTCGAGATCCACGCCGTAGGGCACGATGCGGAAGAGCTGCCCCGAGAAGTTCACGGGGGAGCCGTGGGAGAGGTGCCCTCCCTGGGAGAGGCTCATGGACATGAGGGTCCCCCCGGGCTTCATCACCGAGAAGTAGGCCGCCATGTTCGCCTGGGTCCCCGAGTGGGGCTGGACGTTCGCGTGCTCTGCCCCGAAGAGCTTCTTCAGCCGGTCGCGGGCCAGGTTCTCGGCGACATCATAGTACTCGCACCCCCCGTAGTACCGCTTGCCAGGGTACCCCTCCGCGTACTTGTTGGTCATGATGGATCCCTGCGCCTCGAGGACGGCACGGGACACGATGTTCTCGGATGCTATGAGCTCCAACCCGTTCAGCTGCCGCAGACGCTCCTTCTCGAGCACGTCGGCGATCTCCGGATCGGTCCTGGCAAGCTCTGACATGCATTAAAAAAAGGGCCGTCATGGGGCATGAGCCTTTGGATAAAACCGGGGGAACGCGACCCTTCCGGAGGAAGGGTTGCTGAGCGACGCGAAGCGTCGCGAACACAAAGGATATAGGCAACTAAAATGATAAATTCCTCAGAGATCTTCGCTTAAACGTTAAGCCGGAGTCTGGATACAGGATAAGGAGTTGGGGTTACCATGGACGGGGATATCAGGGTTCCGCAGCCGGTGAACGACAGGGTGAGCGAGCTGGAGAAGAAGGTACGGGAGATGGAGGCCCTCATCAAGGGTCTCACGAACGAGCTCCTGGACCTCAAGTCTGTCGTCGAGAGGATGAATAACAGGATGGAGGAGAAGCGTCCCCAGGTCATGACACGCCCGCAGGGCCGGGTCAATGTCTCCCAGAGAGAGCCCGCACCTGTCAACGAGGGCGAGCTCGTGCGGATCATGCAGCCCGACGGGACCATGAAGGAGGAGCGGAGGAAGGACTCGGACTATATCATCGCCTCCGCCCGCTCGGCCGCGGCCCTCAAGAACAAGGGCAAGGGGGAGCCGTCGAAGGGAAAGGGATCCACGGCCCTCATCTACGCGGTCGAGGAGGAAGACTCCAAAACTAAGAAGTAAGAGCCCGTTTATTTTTTAGCCAGAACGACAGACCGTGGGGCCGGCCTTGCATATCACCCAGATCGAGATCGATAACTTCAAGTCGTTCGGGCGAAAGACCACCATCCCCTTCCTCGACGCCTTCACCGTCATCTCGGGGCCGAACGGCTCAGGGAAGTCCAATATCATCGACGCCATCCTCTTCTCCCTCGCCCTCTCCTCCTCACGGGGCCTCCGTGCAGAGAAGCTCACCGACCTTATCAACCTGAACTCGGGGAAGAACACCGCCGAGGTCGCCATCAGCTTCTCGGACGGTACCGTCATCCGGAGGCGGATCCGGCGGACGCCCCACGGGTACTACAGCTACAACTACCTGAACAACCGGCTCTGCAAGCAGACCGATATCACCGATTTCCTCGCAAAGGTCGGGATCAAGCCCGAGGGCTACAACGTGGTGATGCAGGGGGACATCACCCGGATCATGGAGATGTCCGACACCGAGCGGAGGAAGATCCTCGACGAGATCGCAGGCGTCGCCGAGTTCGACTCCAAGAGGGAGGCTGCCCTTGGGGAGCTGGACGTGGTCCGGGAGCGGGTCGAACGGGAGGAGCTGATGCTCCACGAGCTCGACACCCGGCTCCAGGAGCTCGAGAATGAACGTGACCGTGCAGTGGAGTATCGTTCCCTCCTCGATAAGATCCACCACTTCGAGGGCTGCCGCTCAGCCGCCGAGCTCCGCGAGAAGGAGAAGGAACTCCTCACCCTGAGGGAACTCGCGGGGGAGCAGGGGAAGGCCCTCGAGAAGGCGAGAGGGGCTGCTGCAGATGTCGCAGCGACCATCAACCGCCTCAACGGCGAGCTCGCGGAGCTCGACGGGAAGATCAACGAGAAGAGCGGGCCCGAGTACCTGGGGCTCGTCTCCACCCTCGAAGCAGAGAAAGGGAAGATCGCGCTCGCCGAGCAGACCATCGAGCGGCTGGGGAAGGAGAAGGAGGGGAACCTCGAGGAGATCAACCGCATCTACATGGACCAGAAGCGGGCCGAGGCCAAGGTCACCGAGTGTACACAGTCCGTCCGGACCCTTTCCATCGACCGGGCGAACCTCGCCATGGAGGCGGGATCCCTCCGGGGCAAGTTCGAGGTTATGGACAGGGACGTGAAGTCCAGGACCGCGAACGTCGAGAGCTCCCGGGACCGGCTCTTTCAGCTCATGGAGGAGGTGGAGAAGAAGAAATCCGCCCGGGCCGAGGTGATCCATAAGAAAGACCTCCTCATCGAGAAGAGCAGGACCCGCACCTCCGAGCGGGAGCGACTCCAGAAGGAGGTGGAGGCTACCGAGGCCGAGATGGCCGAGAAAGACCGGCAGGTTGCCGAATGCGGGACCTCTACCGCTGACCGGGAGGCAGAGAAGCAGGCCCTGGACAGGGAGCTGGCAGCGGCCGAGGGGAATCTCTTCGCCCTCCGTGCCGAGGCCCAGCGGCTCGAGACCGATGGCCGGGCCCGGGAGCGGGAGCTCGCCCGCCTCGAGGCGCAGCAGCAGGCGACCGGCGAAGGGACCGAGCGGGGGCTCGAGGCCGTCCGCGGCATGGACGGGGTCCACGGGACCATCCGGGAGCTCGGGAAGGTGGATCCGGAGTATGCGGTCGCCCTCTCTGTCGCTGCCGGCGGCAGGATCCGGAACATCGTTGTCGACAATGACAGGGTAGCAGCCGATGCCATCACCCTCCTCAAGGAGCAGAAGCTCGGGAGGTTCACCTTCCTCCCCCTGAAGAACCTGAAGACCGTAAACCTCCCGCCCCTCGAGGCACGGCCGGGGGTCATCGACTATGCGGTGAACCTGATCCATTACGACCCCGTATACGCGCCTGCATTCCGCATCGTCTTCGGCCGGACTGTGGTGGTCGACACCCTGGAGCGTGCCAGGAAGCTCCTTGGCCGCTACCGGATGGTGACCCTCGAAGGGGAACTCCTCGAGGAGAGCGGGGCGATGACCGGCGGGTCCCTGAAGAAGGTGAAGGGCTTCGGGATCGCGGCCGACGATGACATCGCCCGGCTCCGCGCCGAGATCCAGGGGCTCGCCGTCGAGGCGGAGGAGGTGAAGGAGGCCATCCAGAAGGCCGAGGCCGGGACCACCGGCCTCAGGGCAAAGAGGACCACGCTCGACGAGGAGATGGCCCGCTTCCGGATCCTCGCGGAGGAGTACAACAAGCGGCGGGAGGCCCTCACCGCCGAACGTGAGGCGGACCTCGCCGCGCTCGCGAAGATCGGGGAGGAGACCGGCGGTGGTTCCCAGGAGCTCGCTGCCTGCGAGCAGGAGCTCGACGGGATGAGCCAGGATATCGGCCAGCTCACGGGCGAGGTCGAGGATCTCAAGAAGACCCTGGACGACGCGACCCTCCCCGGCATCGTCCAGGAGATGGAGCGCCTCCGCACCGAGGCCGACGAGGTCGAGAAGCGGCTCCGGAACAAGGACACCGAGATCGCCGGCGTCCAGCAGGAGAGGTCCTACTTCACCAAGCGGGCGGAGGAGCTCTCGGGAGACAAAGAACGGGTCACTGGTAAGAACAAGGAGATCGATGTCACCGTCGCCTCGGCAAAGGAGGAGATCGGGCGGGCGAAGGGGTCCATCGCCTCGCTCGACGAGCGCCTCTCGGCCTTCTCGAAGGATCTGTCGGGGCTCCGTACCGCCCGGGACGGGCTCACCGAAAAGGTCAGGACCGCGGAGCGGAAGCGTGCGGAGAAGGAAGCCGGTATCGAACGGATCGCCGTCCAGATAGCAGCTCTCGACGAGAAGGAGAAGTCCCTCGCGGCTGCGCTCGAGGGCCTGCGGGTCCAGGCGGCCGGTATCGAGACCGAGCTCTCCCTCAAGGAGATCGAGGACGGCCTCGCGGAGGCGAAGAAGTCCGTCGAGGGGATGGGCGCGGTGAACATGCTCGCCATCGAGGAGTACGAGCGGACCTGCGCCCGGGTGAAGGAGCGGAGGGAGCGGAAGGAGGTCCTCTCCCGGGAGCGCGCGAGCATCCTCGAGCGGATCGAGCAGTACGAGAAGATGAAGTTCAGCGCGTTCTCGACCGCTTTTACCGCCATCGACGGGCACTTCCGGGAGACCTTCGCCCGCCTGACCCTGGGGAGCGGCCACCTGGTCCTGGAGAACGAGGAGGACCCCTTCGCCGGAGGCCTCACCTTCGCCGTCCAGCCCCGGGACAAGAAGGTCCACCTCCTCTCGTCCCTCTCGGGCGGGGAGAAGTCCCTCACCACGCTCGCCTTCATCTTCTCCATCCAGAAATACCTCCCTGCCCCCTTTTACGCCCTCGACGAGATCGACATGTTCCTCGACGGGTATAACGTCGAGCAGATCGCCAACATGGTGAAGGAGCTCTCGGGGAACGCCCAGTTCATCATCGTCTCCCTCAGGAAGCCGATGATCGACCGCGCCGACCGGATCGTTGGGGTGACCCTGAGGGAGGACAAGTCGTCCCTCGTCACCGGGGTGAAGGCCAGTGGATGAGGCTCAGGCGGGATCCTGCTGGACGTCACCGGGGGTGAAGGCCAGTGGATGAGGCTCAGGCGGGATCCTGCTGGACGTCACCGGGGGTGAAGGCCAGTGGATGAGGAGCCGGTCGAGATCCTGGTAGGCCTCGCTGAACGGGGGGAGATTGACCCATGGAACATCGACATCCTCGAGGTGACCGACAGGTTCCTCTCCGAGCTGGACCGGCTGCGGCAGCTCGATCTCAGGATCTCGGGACGGACGCTCTTTTTTGCCGCGACCCTCCTCCGGCTGAAGTCCGAGTTCCTCGTCGAACCGGAAGAGGGCGCGGACGGGGACGAGCCCGGGCTGGAGGAGGAGCCCCCCGAAGGCTTCGACATCCACGAGTACCTCGGCCCCATCGAGCGGCTCGAGCGGGAGATCAGGCGCCGCATCGAGAGGAAGAACCTGCGCACCCGGCCGGTCACCCTCTACGAGCTGATCCGGATGCTGCGCACCGCCGAACGCGAGGAGAGGATGCGGCGGCGGACGAGGACCGTCCACCCCGAGCCCCTGGTGGAGACCGCCGACGTTATCTCGGTCGCGCATGACGAGGGGTACCAGGAGGCCGCGAACGCGGTCTGGAAAGGGTACGAGGACCTCCTCGCATCCCGGGAACCGGTCACCCTCGGCGATCTCTGCCGGGCCCTGGACCGGCGGATCTCGGACGTCTACATCCCCCTCCTCTTCCTGAACCTAGACGGGAAGCTTGAGATCTCCCAGGAGACGTTCTTTGAGGAGCTCTTCATCCGGAGGACGAAGCCCCGTTCCTGACCTTTTTCACCGTCGGTGGAGCAAAGTATATATCGTGACAAAGCCATATACATAAGGTCATGGGGGACGGACCAGGGGAACCGGGGCCTGACAGAGGCCCCGTCTCCCGGGGCTTTTTAACCATGAAAAGTTCCGTCGATGGTCACATGTCCCGACCTCGGAAATCTTAAATACCATCAGCACCTATGATACGATCCTCATGTTCGATGGAGAGCCAATGACCCCGGCTACGCCGGAGTTGGTTCTGACGTTGGCATTGGCAATGCGGACATCTCTCTGATAACCGCAATTCTCCATTATTAGACGTTTAGTGTGCATCACATTCACCAATTCTGGTTGATCCTGCCAGAGGTCACTGCTATCGGGGTTCGACTAAGCCATGCAAGTCGAGAGGGGTAAAGCCCTCGGCGAACTGCTCAGTAACACGTGGATAACCTGACCTAGGGTGGAGGATAACCCCGGGAAACTGGGGATAATACTCCATAGGCTACGGAAGCTGGAATGCTCTGTAACCCAAAGCTCCGGCGCCCTAGGATGGGTCTGCGGCCGATTAGGTTGTTGTCGGGGTAACGGCCCAACAAGCCGATCATCGGTACGGGTTGTGGGAGCAAGAGCCCGGAGATGGATTCTGAGACATGAATCCAGGCCCTACGGGGCGCAGCAGGCGCGAAAACTTTACAATGCGGGAAACCGTGATAAGGGGACCCCGAGTGCCTGTACACGCAGGCTGTTCAGGTGTTTAAAACGCATCTGGAGAAAGGGCCGGGCAAGACCGGTGCCAGCCGCCGCGGTAATACCGGCGGCTCGAGTGGTGGCCACTATTACTGGGCTTAAAGCGTCCGTAGCCGGGTCGTTAAGTCTCTTGGGAAATCCAACGGCTCAACCGTTGGGCGTTCAAGGGATACTGGCGATCTAGGGACTGGGGGAGGTGAGAGGTACTCTAGGGGTAGGAGTGAAATCCTGTAATCCTTGGGGGACCACCTGTGGCGAAGGCGTCTCACCAGAACAGCTCCGACGGTGAGGGACGAAAGCTGGGGGAGCAAACCGGATTAGATACCCGGGTAGTCCCAGCTGTAAACGATGCGCGTTAGGTGTATCGGTGACTACGAGTCACCGAGGTGCCGAAGGGAAACCGTGAAACGTGCCGCCTGGGAAGTACGGTCGCAAGGCTGAAACTTAAAGGAATTGGCGGGGGAGCACCACAACGGGTGGAGCCTGCGGTTTAATTGGACTCAACGCCGGGAAGCTTACCGGGTAAGACAGCGGAGTGATAGCCAGGCTGAAGACTTTGCTTGACCAGCTGAGAGGAGGTGCATGGCCGTCGTCAGTTCGTACTGTGAAGCATCCTGTTAAGTCAGGCAACGAGCGAGACCCACGCCAACAGTTGCCAGCATGTCCTCCGGGATGATGGGGACACTGTTGGGACCGCCTCTGCTAAAGAGGAGGAAGGAATGGGCAACGGTAGGTCAGCATGCCCCGAATTACCCGGGCTACACGCGGGCTACAATGGGCAGGACAATGGGTATCGACACCGAAAGGTGAAGGCAATCCCCTAAACCTGTCCTTGGTTCGGATTGTGGGCTGCAACTCGCCCACATGAAGGTGGAATCCGTAGTAATCGCGTCTCAAAATGGCGCGGTGAATATGTCCCTGCTCCTTGCACACACCGCCCGTCAAACCACCCGAGTGAGGTCTTGATGAGGCTGTGGTCTTTGCCGCATCCGAATCTAGGTTTCGCAAGGGGGGTTAAGTCGTAACAAGGTAGCCGTAGGGGAATCTGCGGCTGGATCACCTCCTAACGACGGGAAACGCGGTTGTCAGAGGGACCGTAAAATTGCCGGTGCCGACACGGGCTCATAGCTCAGTTGGAAGAGCGCGGCCTTTGCGAGGCCGAGGCCGGGGGTTCAAATCCCCCTGAGTCCATTTAGTGCACCTGGAGATGCGAGTCTTCAGGGAAGGGCAGATGGTCACCGACCAGATGAAGGCCGTGTACAGGTGTGCGATCTAGGACGTTAAATGGGTTCGGCGGTTACTGGTGGCTATGCCTGCCAGGGGATGGTTCGGTTCGAGTGCCGATGAAGGGCGTGCCAAGCAGCGATATGCTCCGGGGAGGTGCATGGAGCCTTTGATCCGGAGATACCCTAATGGGACTCCTGACACTTCGGTGTCGATCCGTAAGGATTGGGAACGCCCCGAATTGAAACATCTTAGTAGGGGCTGGAGAAGAAACCAATTGGGATGTCGTGAGTAAAGGCGATCGAAAGCGACAGAGTTCAAACCGAATCCCGCAAGGGAGATGTGGTGTTGTAAGCCCGCCGGAACGGCTGTCTGATCTAAGCGGAAGTCATCTGGAACGTTGCACCAGAGAGGGTGATAGTCCCGTACGCGTACGATCGGACGGCCCGGGCGGTGTCTTGAGTACCGCGGGTTGGAATTCTCGCGGGAAGCCGGGGGTCACTAACCTCCAAAACTAAATACAACTCGAAACCGATAGCGCAATAGTAGCGTGAGCGAAAGCTGAAAAGTATCCCTGAAAAGGAGGTCAAAAGAGCCTGAAACTGGCAGGCGATGGTGGGTTACGGCGTGAAAGGATCTCCTCTGCGAAGGAAACCATCGCGAGGTGGGTGTACGGGCAGAGGTGCCGATGTCGTAACATACGTTTTGAAGAACGGGCCAGAGAGTTTGTTCTGCTGGCAAGGTTAACCCGATGAGGGGGAGCCGAAGGGAAACCAACAGGTCCGTAGCCCCGCAAGGGGTCTGGGACGACGTATCAAACGTGCGTGGAGTCAGCAGGACAGGACCCGGAACCTAGTGATCTATGCGTGGGCAGGCTGAAGCGTCACGAAAGTGGCGTGGAGGGCCGCAAACGGTATTGATATGCAAATCATTCGCGTGACCTGCGTATAGGAGTGAAAGATTCATCGAACTGGGAAACAGCTGGTTCCTCCCGAAACATATCGCAGTATGACCTGGCTGGAGATAGACGGTGAGGTAGAGCACTGATTGGGGGAGCTGGGAGGGAAACTTCTCACCCCCCTGTCAAACTCCGAATTCCCCGTCATCGTAGAAGGCCGGCAGTCCGCGCTACGGGGTAAGCTTGTAGTGCGTAAGGGAGACAACCCAGACCGTGGTTAATGTCCCGGAATGTAGGCTCAGTGTCAACACTGAAAGGCGTCCTAGGCCAAAAACAACTGGGAGGTGAGCTCAGAAGCAGCTATCCTTTAAAAAGTGCGTAACAGCTTACCAGTCGAGGTTTAGGGCACTGAAAATGGACGGGGCTCAAGCCTACTACAGAGACCACGGAGCACCGAAAGGTGATCTCGTAGGGAGGCGTCCTGCATGGGTAGAAGCAGGGTCGTGAGGTCCTGTGGACCGTGCAGGAATGAAAATTCTGGCAGTAGTAGAAGCAAAGTTGGGTGAGAATCCCAACCGCCGCAGGGGCTAGGTTTCCTCGGCAATGTTCGTCAGCCAAGGGTTAGTCGGTCCTAAGGCGTACCGTAACTCGAGTACGCCGAAAGGGAAACAGGTTAATATTCCTGTACCATCCGGCCGTAGCCGAAAGGCCCTGACGCTTCGAGATATGCCGGGCGGGTTTGTCTGCCCGTCCAAGCAGCGAAGCCTGTGGAGTACCGCAATGGTGAGAAGCGGGCGAACCTGTGATGGGGTAACCCGGCAAATTCTGGGAGCCCGTGAAAAGGGGGCTGGATGTCCGTACCGAGAACCGACACAGGTGCCCCTCGCTGAAAAGGCGAAGGCGTGTCGGAGAAATCGTGTTTAGGGAACTCGGCAAATTAGCCCCGTAACTTCGGAATAAGGGGTGCCTGCCTGGAGATCAGGCAGGTCGCAGTGACAAGGGAGCTCTAACTGTCTAATAACAACATAGGTGACTGCGACTCCGAAAGGACTTGTATAGTCACTGATTCCTGCCCAGTGCGGGTATCTGAAAACCTGGTCCAACGGGAAGAAGGACCCGTAAACGGCGGGGGTAACTATGACCCTCTTAAGGTAGCGTAGTACCTTGTCGCTTAATTGGCGACTTGCATGAATGGAATAATGAGAGCTCTACTGTCCCAAACACGAGTCCGTTGAACCTTTTGTCCTAGTGCAGAGACTAGGGACCCCTATTGGGAAGTGAAGACCCCGTGGAGCTTTACTGCAGCCTGTCGCTGGGCTACGGCGTTTCTTGCGCAGGGTAGATGGGAGGCGTTATATCCGTTCCTTTCGGGGAGCGGGGAGCCGACGATGAGACACCATCCTTGTTATGCTGTAGCTCTAACCTCTAAGGGACAACGGTAGGTAGGCAGTTTGGGTGGGGCGCCACACCCTCGAAAAGGTATCAAGGGTGCCCAAAGGTCGACTCATGCGGGTCGGAAACCCGCAGCGGAGTGTCAAAAGCAAAAGTCGGCCTGACGCGATCGTGCACAACAAGCGATCGCGAGACGAAAGTCGGGTTTAACGAACCAATATGCCCTGTTGGTGAGGGCTATTGACGACAGAAAAGCTACCCCGGGGATAACAGAGTCGTCGCCGGCAAGAGCACATATCGACCCGGCGGCTTGCTACCTCGATGTCGGTTCTTTCCATCCTGGCCGTGCAGCAGCGGCCAAGGGTGAGGTTGTTCGCCTATTAAAGGGGATCGTGAGCTGGGTTTAGACCGTCGTGAGACAGGTCGGTTACTATCTAATAGGGGTGTATGGGGTCTGCAGGTAAGAAGGAAATAGTACGAGAGGAACTTTCCTTCGTCGCCTCTGGTCGATCGGTTGTCCGACAGGGCATTGCCGAGCAGCCACGCGATAAGGGATAAAAGCTGAAAGCATCTAAGCTTGAAACCCGACCTAAAAAGAGACCCCGTTATAGGGCACCGATAGAAGATCGGATTGATAGGCCCGGGATGTACGCACGAAGGCAACGACGTGTTCAGTCCGCGGGTACTAACGCCCGATATCACCGGTATAATGCCGAACCCAGACGTAATCCTGGATCGCACACCGAGATCTGATATCCTTTATCAGGTCCGGCACCCATACCAATGGGTGCCTTTAGCACGGCGCTGCCAAGGTGGCGGAGCGGCCACGCGGCTGACTGCAGATCAGCTCAACTCCGGTTCAAATCCGGACCTTGGCTTACGACTGGGCATTCGTAAGAATGGCCAGTCGTGGAGAAGATCGGCGTAAGCCGATCTTCGACCAGGGCAGGCGTCCGTAAGGACGGTTGCCCGGGTAACAGTTCATCTCAGTGGTGATAGCGGCCATAGCAGTCGGGAAACACCTGGACCCATTCCGAACCCAGCAGTTAAGCCGACTCACGTAGTATGCGGTACTGAGGTACGCGAGTCCCCGGGAACCATACCTCGCTGCTATCACCTTCCTTCTTATAACGGTATTTACATCAATCAAAGCAATTTTCAAATATATCTCTGACCCTTAGTTCAAACCGAATCAAGAATTCCATCCAAAATCTTATGCCAGTATAAGTTATAAATTTCAAAAAATGGCTGAAAATGAAATAAATTTGGATGGACTCGATGGATTTCAATTTGAAGAATTAATTGCCAAAATAATGAAAAAGCAAGGCTTTCAAAATATTCGAGTTACTTCAAAAACGAGGGATTTAGGCCGAGATATTATTATGGAGACTCCAGACGGAAATATTATTTTAATTCAATGTAAGCATCAACAATTCGTCGGTAGACCCGTAGTTCAAAAATTGCAGGGAGTAATAAGCTATGAAGAGTCCAGACATCCTCGTAAATCAATTTCCGGAATGATCGTTACCTCAGGTAGTTTTTCTCAGGATGCAATTGATTATAAAGAGCAAATTCGCGAAAAGATAGGATTTATTGATGGCAAACTATTGAGAGATATCTGCAAAGAATTGAATATCATAATCATAAGTGGAAAAATCCAAATTCTCATAGATACGTCTTTTAATAATATTTCCGAAGATAAATCCAAATCGATTACCCTCGATAAATTTCATAAAATATATGGAAATGAATACCATAAGCCGAAAGTGGCATCAAATGTCATGTTTTTTCCCTCTGTTTACATCGCTTATAATGTCAATTTCGATACATACACCCAGGTTGGATGTATTGATAAATATTCATCATCTGGACGAATCATGCTGGATGGGGTCACCGGTAAATTCGTTACTGATGATATCAAAAAATTCTACTGTGACGATATTCAAAAACGAGAAGAAATCCAACAACATGATCGAGATAAGAAAATTCATTTCGAATTTACCGAGAATGATATCGAGGATGATGTATTTAATTATGTTATAAAAAATCACACTCATGATGTACATTACCGGGAAAAAAACAATGTTACGTACAAAAAAACCTGTGTTCCAAAAAGGCGAGATATTGATATCTTAGAATTTTTACCGATATACTTGCCAATATGGACAAATGACCTCAATGTCAATCAATCAATGAAATATCAACAAAAATTCTACAATAAGGGGAATAATCAACTGTTCATTTTAGATGAATTAAAAATTTGTCATATTTGTGGAATGAAAAGGTCTGAATATGAAAATATGAGCCTCTGTAAAGTATGTGGTGGAATCGTGTGTCCAAGCCATATTAAAATCGATTATTTGGATAAAAAAACGCCTGTTTGCACGAATCACGCTATAGCGCTTAGATTATTTATTCAAAATAAGTATTTTTCAAACAAAGAAAATTATTCAAAATACCACCAATGGTGGAAATCGGTTAAGTTTACGAGACAATTATATGAGGATAAAATCGCTTTGGGGTTAATAATCGCGGGAATTATTCTTACCTTGATAATGGTCATCTTTTATATCATTTAAATTCATAACACCTGACTCCCAGTCGGCCCTGATCCTTCTGGTCCACGAACCCGCCTGTTTCGCTCAGCCCACGTGGTGTCCTGATCCTGATATCCAGCGAGTCCCCGGGAACCATACCTCGCTGCTATCACCTTCCTTTCGTTCTGACGATGCTTTTTGAAGGTCAATAGGATTTAGCAGAAATCCTATGTCGTGAGCAATTCCTTGATCTCGCGGGATAAAAGCGGGAGATGTGTCTCGATGATGCCCCATACAACTTCATCGGAGATACTGGCATAACCATGGATAAGCCGGTTCCTGAAGGAGATAACCTGTCTGGTATTGCTGATCTTCTCTGAAAGGCTCGGTTCCTGCTGGAGCGCCTGGTTCAGAGCCTCGCCGATGATCTCGAACTGGCGTTCGACCGCAGACCTGAGCAGGGGATCCCTCTGGTAATCCCCGAATGTCTTCCCTGCAGTGAACTGGATGACATAGTCGCAGGCTTCGCTGATGTCAAAGAGATACTTCCGGATATTACGAGGCAGCAGGGGCAGCATAGAGTACGACCTGCGATTCCTCGATGGATTCCCGGAAGTATGGATTGCGGATAGGGCCCGGTTCAATGAGATCCACGGGTTTTTTCAAGAGATCTTCAAGATCTGCCAGGAGGCCAAAGTACTTCTCGGCGTGCTCTGCCGGAGACATCTTTTTGAACTCCACAATCATGTCAAGGTCACTTGCCGAGGGATCGAAGGATTTTCTGGTCGCCGAACCGAATATGGCCAATTTTTGGACGCGATACTTCCGGCAGAGCTTCATTATCCGAGGGATATTGTTCTTAATAATTGAATGCATTCGAATCCTCCGATTTACTCCCGGTATTCCCTTAAGGAAGATAGTCATTGAAAGATGATATGATTTTCTCGGACCCGAGTAGATCGGCTTGGCCCCCAGTCGGGTCACATCCTCTGACTCCGAACCCGGCGAGTATCAGCCCGACTCACGTGGTATGCTGTCCTCTCGGTACGCGAGTCCCCGGGAACCATACCTCGCTGCTATCACCTTCCTTTCGTTCTTCTGAGGATCGTTCCGAACTTTTTGCACCCGTTCAGCGTTTCCTATCTCCTCATATCTTCCCATAACCATTTATCAGAAGAGACCCAATATCTCCTCACGAAACAGCGAACCGGTCATCCTCTTTTCGATGATTCTTCATCAGGGCAGGGAATGGATCAGGTTCCCTGGAAGTGAATCCATGAAGACTGCATCCTTCACCGATTTGGCCCTCTCCCACGAGCTGCAGCGGGCCATCGCGGACCTCGGGTTCGAGGAGCCGACCCCGATCCAGTCCCTTACGATCCCGGTCATCCGCTCAGGGAAAGACGTCATCGGCCATGCCCACACGGGTACCGGCAAGACCGCGGCCTATGGCATCCCGCTCCTGGAGGGGATCGATCCCCATAAACGGACCATCCAGGCGCTGGTCCTTTGCCCGACGCGGGAGCTCGCCATCCAGGTCTCTGAGGAACTGACAAAGCTCGCGAAGCACCGGAGAGGCATCACCATCCTCCCGGTGTACGGCGGCCAGTCCATGGACCGGCAGCTCTCGGCCCTCGCACGGGGCGTCCAGGTTGTCATTGCCACTCCCGGCCGGCTTCTCGACCACATCAGGCGCCGTTCCATATCCCTCGATGAGGTGAAGTACGTGGTGCTCGACGAGGGGGACGTGATGCTCGACATGGGCTTCATCGAGGACATCGAGGCGATCCTCGCCCGGACGCCGAGGGGGCGGCAGACCGTTCTCTTCTCGGCGACAGTCCCTGATACGATCCATGACCTCTCACGCCGCTACATGCGCGATCCAAAGATCATCAGGGTGGTCCACGAACGGCTGACGGTCCCGGGTGTCGAGCAGCGGTACTACCAGGTGAACGAGCAGGAGAAGCTCGACGTCCTGGCCGACCTTCTCGAGGAGTTCGACCCGAAGCTCTCCCTTATCTTCTGCAACACGAAACGCAGGACGGATGCGCTCGCCCGGCGCCTGCGTGCCCGGGGGTACCCGGCCGACAAGCTCAACGGGGACATGACCCAGGGGCAGCGGGAACGGGTCATGGCGAAGTTCCGGCGGGGGGAGATCGGGGTGCTCGTGGCTACCGACGTCGCTGCCAGGGGCATCGACGTGGAAGGGATCGATGCGGTCTTCAACTACGACGTCCCGAATGACCCGGAGTATTACGTCCACCGGATCGGGCGCACAGCCCGGGCAGGGAAGGGCGGACGGTCGTTCACCCTCGTGACCGGGATGGATGCCGGGAAGATCCGGGATATCCAGCGGTATGCAAAGATTACCATCGGGGAACAAGCCGCACCTGTCCGGGGACCGGCACCTGTCGTAACCGGCACCCTGCCGGATGAGATCCGGACCTTGATCGAGAAGGGCGATCTCGGGCCCTACAGGTCCCGGATCCAGCGCTGGATCGAGGAGGGCCACACCTCCCTCGACATCGCGGCGGCACTCCTTGCGGTTACCGAATCTGCCCCGGAAGGGGAGATGGGTACCGCCAGCCCTTCGAGGAGAAGAATCCACTGAATCCGTGAGCCCGGGATCAACACCTCATTCGATTATCCGATTGCTCATTTCTTCCCCTTCCTTTGTCACGGGACGGGAGAGGATCCTCCCACTATCCTCATGAAGTGAGACAGAGATTACTTCTCGTGATCCATCCGAGGTTGCGAAGGAGTGATACAGGTCTATGAGATGGCATGGCTGGCCACGGGTGAAGCTGCGGATTCAGGACCCTTGCAGCCGGGCGGGGGGGGATCAAGACCCGCCCGCTCAGGAGATCCCGTTCAGCCGCGAGGTCGAGGCCATCGCTCCCCTGATCATCTCAGCCTCGCGGTCAACAGATATCCCTGCATTTTATGGCGACTGGTTCATGGAACGGCTCCGAAGCGGCTATGCGAAGTGGGTCAACCCATGGAATGGTGCCCCAATCTACGTCTCCTTCCAGAACGCCCGTGTCTTCGTCTTCTGGTCCAAGAACCCCACCCCCTTCCTTCCCTGCCTTGAAGAGATGACACGGCTGGGCTATCAGTACTACCTGCTCTTCACCCTGAATGACTACGAGGTCGAAGGGGTCGAGCCCCGTCTTCCTCCCCTCGAAGACCGGGTACAGACCTTCATCTCGCTCTCGCGGATGGCAGGGAGAGGGAGGGTCGTGTGGCGGTGGGATCCCCTCCTCCTCTCGGATACCCTCGATGTGACAACCCTCCTGGATCGGATCCGGAAGGTGGGCGATGCCATTGCGCCCTTTACAGAACGCATGATCTTCTCGTTCATCGACATTGCAAGATACCCGGGAGTCGGCAGGAACCTCAGGGCCCGGGGATTCGGGGATATCCGGGAATTCTCGCCCGCCGAAGAACTGGAACTCGCAGCAGGGCTTCAGGAGCTGAACAGGTCCTGGGGCCTTACGATATCCGCCTGCGGTGAGGAGAAGGACCTCTCCGGTTTCGGGATAGAGGCAGGCGGATGCATCTCCCGCGACCTGATGCTGCGGGAGTTCAGGGGAGACCAGGTGCTCCGTCATTTCCTGGAGCCCCCTGATCCCGGTATCCCTCTGGTCAGGGGGACTGCTTCGCCTGTCCCCCCGCACCTGAAAGACCCCGGCCAGCGGCCCTCATGCGGATGCGTCGTCTCGAAGGATATAGGGCAGTATTCGACCTGCCCCCACCTCTGCGCCTACTGTTATGCCAATACCACTCCCAAAAGGGTGGAGAAACGTTACATAATCTACCAGATACAGTCCGAAAAGGGTCTCTTTGGCGATTCCATCTCCGAATAACAGGGTGAATTCCAAACCCCCCGGAGGCAGCAGCCGGAGGATTTGCGAGGTGTGATCGTCTGAGAGATCACGCAGTTTCTGAATCCTCACGGATGACGAAGAGGCATCTCTCCAGGGCATTCACGGCGATCTCCTCCATCTCGGGGGCAAAGGTGCGGAGGGCCAGGTTCATCTGGTACAGACCCGAGACCAAAGCTCCCGACTCGCCCTCCCCGTCCCCGTTGGACAGGAAGAAGTAGAGGATGAAGAGGTCTGCGAGGTTATCCTGATCCATCGTGGACGTGGTTGAGAGATATGCACAGGTTCTCCTCGAGACCTGCTCACCGAGCGTTACCCTGATCTCCTGCGAGAGTGGTGTCATGATTTCATTCCTGATCTCCTCGTCATGCTCGCTGGCTGGGCTGTAGTGCGGCTGGATGACGACCTGGCAGGAATCCGTATCCGGGCAGTACCTCATCCGTACGATAAGGGCCATCAGGTATGTTACCGTCGGAGCGGAGGAGAGGAGCCCGCAGGCGGTCTCAAGGACATGCTGCCTGCCGGCACGGAGCCTGGGGGCTGGAATTCCGCGATCGTCAGGAACATTCATCGGTGCATACCGGGTGTCCGAATCTGCTGCCATTGGAATCCTCTGAGGATTAATTATTATCAATACTATATATATGTTTCCTGTGTTAATCCTGATCCTGTGTCGTGCAAACAGTCTATAAATGGTCCATTGAGATAAATAAAAGCAAATTTCATTCATATAAATTCTAAAAGCATAACAAGGCGTTTGTTCATGAATCTAGAGAATAAGATGATAAAATGAAGTAACCATCCCGGTTCCTTGCCCACGGGCGCCCCTGGAGCAAGGGGATGGAGACTCATCGGATACGCCCTCACCCGACCGGACGATGAAAACGATCCCGATGGGAACTTGGGGAGACGAATCGAATCCGGGTTTCACTCTGGCAGTTACGGAACGCTTTTATCCACCACTCTTTATACTCTTATTCAATTTTATGTCACCGGAGGATGTGGAATGGCACTGAGGGACGAGAAGTTCTCCATACCTGAGGAGCTGATCATAGAGGATCTCACCGGGCAGGACAGGAAGATCCGGCAGAATGCCCTTGACCTCCTGAACGTGATGACCTGGTACGACTGGAACCCGACGACATTCGTGGCTTCCGGGGGAGCCCAGGCCCTCATCTCCTGTCTCGAAGATCCGGACGAGGAGGCAAGGAGGCTCGCCGCCTTCCTCATCGGCTATGTCGCCGAGGCCTGCGGCGTCGAGAATACCGGGATCGTCAGTGCCGTCCCCCTCCTCATGAAGCTCTTCGATGGATCCTCCGTCTCCTTCTCAAAGAAGATCCTCTCCCGGGGGACCAGGAACCTCCGGGTGGCAGCAGGAAATACCCTCGTGAAGATAGGTTCTCCGGCGGTCGAGGCACTCACCGTGGCCCTCCACAACCCGAACCGGGACGTGCGGTTCAATGCAGCCCGGGCCCTGGGTGAGATCCGGGATCCGAGGGCAGTGGAGTCCATCCTCGACCTTCTCCGGGACCAGAACCGGACCGTCCGGCTGGCCGCCGCCCGGGCCCTCGGTTTCATCAAGGATGAGCGGGCGGTGGAACCCCTCTCCCATGCTCTCGGCGACAGGACCCGGATGGTGAGGAACTATATCGCCTGGGCCCTTGGCGAGATCGGCGATGAGAGGGCGGTCACCGCCCTCCAGAAGGCGTACAAACATGCTCTCATGGATGGGGATCTCTCGGGCCAGTTCGCCATCAACGCGGCGCTCGAGGAGATCGAGAGCTCGAGGTACCGGAAGTACAGGGAATAACGGGAAATGAACCATCCTCCCTTCCTGTTCTCCGGTGCACCGGGAGATCCCTCCTTCCCCCTCTTTCGCTCATTCTCCGATGAAATCCCGGCGGGAGAACCATTGCCCTCACCTCGTTCCGGGAACCCCTGGTGAGGCCTGTTCATGTCACCTCTCCAGACCCGATCCTTCGGGAAGAACGGCCCCGGGGTCACCATCGTCGGACTCGGCGGTGAAGGGATCCTCCGGAGCCACGGGAAGAATGCCTTCGCCCAGCCGGTCATCGAGGAGGCGGCCGCACAGGGGATCACCTACTTTGACTCGGCGAGGGCGTATGACGAGAGCGAGCGGTACCTCGGCAGGTTCTGGGAGACCAGGCCCGAACTCCGGGCCCGGATCTTCCAGACCTCCAAGTCCGCGTGTCGTGACTATGCAGGGGCGTGGGCCGACCTCGAGACCTCCCTTGCAAACCTCCACACCAGCCACCTGGACCTCTGGCAGATCCATGACCTGAGAAGCTGGGAGGACGTGAAAGCCGTGGAAGGCTCCTCGGGTGCGCTCGATGCATTCGGGGAGGCACGGAAGCAGGGGAAGGCGAGGCATATCGGGGTCACCGGGCACCATGATCCCACGATCCTCACCCATGCCGTTGAGAACTGGCCGGTGGATTCCGTGCTCCTCCCCGTGAACCCGGTCGAGGGGGTCCTCGGGGGGTTCCTGGACCGGACCATCCCCATGGCAGAGAAGAAGGGGCTTGCCATCATCGGGATGAAGGTCCTCGGGGCTGGCAACTACCTCGCACCGTCTGGCGGGATCTCTGCCGAGCTCCTCATCCGGTACGCCCTCTCCCGGCCGGTCACCCTCATCATCGTCGGGTGTACTCAGCCCATCGAGGTGCTCACCCTTGCCTCCCTTGGAAGGGATTTCACCCCTCTCTCCGAGGGCGAGCAGCGGATGCTCGAGGAGAAGTTCGCCCCCTATGCGGCAGACCTCGCCTTCTACCGTGGGGTGACCTGACGGGTCAGGGCGGACCTCCCCCCTCCATCAGCTCCAGGATGCGCAGGAGGGCATTTCCTGCCACCTGGCGGACGACCGTGTTTTCGTCGGACTCCGCAAGCTTCCCGAGGGGATCTCTCGCCCGTGCATCCCCCAGTTCGCCGAGGGAGATCGCGGCCTGGGCACGCACATTCTCGCTCCCGTCCGTGAGGGCCGAGATGAGGGGATCGACAGCCCTGGGATTCCGCATC
Source organism: Methanomicrobiales archaeon (assembly GCA_015660865.1). Taxonomy (GTDB): domain Archaea; phylum Halobacteriota; class Methanomicrobia; order Methanomicrobiales; family JACTUA01; genus JACTUA01. The sequence goes on from JACTUA010000002.1 coordinate 203,579, forward strand.
TCCCCCAGGACAAGGGCGGAGAGGACCCTGACCTCCTCGTCCGGGTCCTGAAGCGCAACGATGATCTCGTCCATCGCAGGATCCCCGATGTTTGCCAGGATGTCCGCGATCTTCACCCTCACGAGGCCGTCCTTCTCATGAAACGCCCTGATGAGGGGAATGACGGCAATCTTCCCGATCTTCTCCAGCGCAATGGAGGCGACCATGTGGATCTGCTCATCCCCGTCCCTCAGAGCCATGAGGAGGGTCGGTACGGCTGCCGCTCCCGAACCGATGAGGGCGTCCAGGACATCGCTCATGGTATCGGGATCGCTCCCTTTCACCGATGCGATGAGTTCCCTGAACTCGCCTCTCTTCACCATGCCCTCGATATCCGGCCGCACATTTCCCGTCTCTGCCATCAGAACCCCCCGTAAGAACAAGGGTGATACGCTCTCATTTCCTGCTTAGCCCTTCAAGAACCCGGATGACTTCCCCGATATCCGGCACGCTGTGGATGGGATAGACCTTCACGAACACCACCGTCTGCTTCTCGTCGACGATCACATTCGCCCGCTCGGCGAACCCGTTCGCGTCCCTGAAGAGGCCGTACATCTGCGCAACCTTCCCGTGGGGCCAGAAGTCGCTGAGGAGCCGGGTCTGGGTGATCTTCAGGCTCTCGGCCCAGGCCTTCTTGCAGGGGACGGAATCGACGCTGATCCCGACCGCAACCGTGTTCAGGGCTTCGAGCGCCCCGCGGTTCTCCTCGAGGGATTTCATCTGGCCAGCGCAGAACGCGGTCCATGCAAGGGGATGAAACGAGAGGAGGACCCTCTTCCCTGACTGTTCAAGGAGATCGAAGGTCTTGTCGTTCTGGTCCTTGATGGAGAAGTTCTTGGCCGGGTCCCCCGGCTTGATCATCCGCGGCTGGTCCATAGAGTGCACCTGACTACGCATCCTGCCAGCGAGTATTTATCCCTTCGGTCGTGGTCTTCAAAGCATCCCCTCACGCTCCTTCACCCCTGCCGGCCTTCTCTGCGAGGAGCGCCTCCTTCACGGCCTCTGCATGCCCCTTCACGTTGACCCTCCTCCAGACCTCCACGATCTTCCCCTCTGGATCGATAAGGAAGGTGTCGCGCTCGGTGCCGAGGATCTCCTTGCCGAAGATGGTCTTCGGTTTCCACGTGCCATATGCTGCAAGGACATGGTGATCCAAGTCGGAGAGGAGGAGCACGGTCAGCTTGTGCCGTTCGGCGAAATCCTGGTGGCTCTCGGGCGAATCCGTGGAGACCCCGATGACCTGGGCACCGAGCTCGGCAAATTTCTCAAGCGCTGCAGAGAACTGGATCGCTTCGAGGGTGCAGCCCGGGGTGTTGTCCCGGGGGTAGAAGTAGAGCACCACCCATCTCCCGCGAAAGCTCTCGAGACAGATCTCCTTCTTTTCAGCATCCGGGAGGCAGAACGGGGGAGCCTGCCTTCCGATGCATGGATCGACACCTGCTTCCATAAGGACCGGAAGATGACTGGTCGTGCGGGTTCTTCAAACCATACCTTCCTCGCGGGTCGCGTTCCCAGGGGGAGGAGATCTCTGATTCAGGGGGGGGCCTGAATAGATGCCCTGAACTGTACCAGGGTATACCCCCGGGCGGATTCGAACCGCCGTCACCGGCTCCAAAGGCCGGTATGATTGACCGCTACACTACGGGGGTGCCTGATGATTAGCCTGCTCTCATCATTTTCCTATTCGGAGAAATGATACGTTATATTCAATTCGGGAATGGATAAAAAGATGTACTCCTCATATTCGTCCCGATGGAGAGATCAACGAACCGCGGGTGCGACAATGAATTGGTAAAATTCTCGTCGGTGTCCAAACTTTTTCTGCAAGATGTATGCCCCATCCCGTTCTGCACGTAGTCTTCGAGGGGTGTTACCGGTTGTATCCCAACCCCCGATGTTTGCCATGTTTCGAGATTATTCGGTGCCTGGGCAGAAAATGAAGGTGGGAAGAAGGATAGAAACGCTCTCATCCCGTTATCTGGAATGAGTTGAGCATCTGTCGTTCGGTCCCCGACCAGTCATTGAAGGTGTCGTCTCTCGAGGTAAATCCGATATTATATCCCTTTTCCCCCACTTCCAGCAAATATCCGACGGTCCTGATCTTGTCTCCCGAATTTAAAACGACCGTATACTCCAGATTCTGCGCTGGATATCCGGCAAGGACCGTCCTCTCATTTCTCAGTAACGTGAACTGGGAAGAAATTGTGTTTGAACCTAATATCTCGATTGAATGGTTCGTCCAGGCATCGAGGGAAACCCCGCGGTATCCCGGCCCGGTAAGGTCAACCACCTGTACGGTCGCGGCTGTTTTTCCATCGCCGCTTATAAAAGCAGTATCGGTGATGAAATCCGAATTCGGATCTTTCCTCGTGAAATGGTTCCAGGTGCCGGGATATACTATCCTGAACCCGAGAACGGGATCCTCGTACGTCGAGAAGCTGCCCGCTGAGCCGGGTGGTGACACAGGTCCAAAGGCAGAAAAAATTCCAGACATGAAAGGAAACAGGAGGGAAATAAGAACACCTGCCCCTCCCAGGGCAATAAGCCAGAGAAGAAGAACTCTCCTGTTTCCGCTTCCCGGATATACTTTTTTCAGGAGAGAATAGAGGAGAGAGAAAAGAACGATGAAAAAAACGAGAGCCGCCGTGAAAACCAGTATGGTGGAAGCTACACGCTGGTTCTTGAGAGAGAGAAAGACAGCCAGAAGAGCGAAGATAAAAGAGAGACCCAGAAAAACCCGTTCACCTGTGGTTAAATCTTCAAACATCCTGATCATATAGGTGAACGGGTAACTTTTTATTAATTCTCCTGTTGCCGGGAATTTTTCACCAGGGATTCCGTCATGCATACCATATCACCCCTGATGACTGCTTCCGCCTCTCGCAGCAGGGCTGTTCCGGTTCCATTCCATGACTCTTCGGAGACAAGAAAATCCCTTATAATTACGAATATTTTCGTAGTTAAAGCAATTATCTTATTCTTTTACGCCAATAGACTCATATACACAGGATTTTGACATGGAGAAGGAGATCAATATGGAGAACCGCTGGCAGATCGTCTGGATGGTGGCCGCTGTCACATTGATAGCTGTCATCATCGGTTATGGAATCATCAGGGAACAGCCTCCTGTCCTCTCGGAAGAGGGCGTCCTCAAGCAGTTCGCTTCCGCGGGTGAGGTCAGGGCTTATCTTGCAGCTCATACCCCCTCCGGGACCGGCACGAACACCTGGAACCGGGCTGTGGATGGCATCGCCCCCCAGGCCATGTCCGGGGTGGGAGAGAAGTCTGGAGCTGCGCTCCCGTCCCTGGATATCTCCACTGACCATTCCACCACCAATGTCCAGGTCCAGGGTGTGGACGAGGCTGATATCGTCAAGAACGACGGCAGGTACATCTATGTCATCTCGGGCGGGGAGCTCGCCATCGTGGATGCGTACCCGGGCGAGAAGGCGAAGATACTCTCGGAGACCCCCGTGAACGGGACCCCCAGTGAGATCTTCCTCTCAGGCGATCGTCTCGTGGTCTTCTCCTCTGGAAATGGTTACTATCCGGTAATGTACAAAACCAGCGGTATGGTGGCTCCCCGTTCTGTCCGGACCGAATCCCATGCATACGTCTATTCGCTCGGTGACCGGTCGAACCCAGAACTTGTCCGGGATATCACCTTCTCGGGCACGTACTATGATTCCCGGATGATCGGGGACCAGGTCTATGTCATCACGAATGAGAATGTCTATTATGGCATGGGCGATATCCCGATGCCCGAGGTGAAGGATGGGGCGGGAATCTCCATCGAGCCCCGGGTATCCTACTTCGACGTCCCCTTCGACACATTTACCTTCTCCACGATCTCGTCCTTCTCGATGACAGACGATAGATCCCTTTCGGCCGAGTCCTACCTCCTCGGCTACACGTCCACCCTCTACGTCTCTCAGGACAATATCTACATGGCATTCCAGAAGCCTGTGACAATCCGTGAGGTGCCGGTGGTCGGGAAGGATATCGTCGCCAGTCCAGTTCGCCAGCAGCCCGCCGAGGAGATAACCGCTATCTACAAGTTCGCCATCCGCGATAGCCAGATCCGGTTCGGTGGTAACGGAGAGGTGGCGGGGCACCTCCTGAACCAGTTCTCCATGGATGAATCGGGAGGGAACCTGAGGGTCGCGACGACGGTCCAGGGATACGGAAACAGCGGTTCATACGTGTACAACAATGTCTTTGTCCTGGACCCGGGGATGAAGACAGTCGGGAGCCTGAAGTACATCGCCCCGGACGAGAAGATCTACGCCACCCGGTTCATCGGCGACCGGCTCTATATGGTCACCTTCAAGAGAATCGATCCCCTGTTTGTCATCGATCTCTCGGATCCGGCCAACCCGGGAATCCTCGGAGAGCTGAAGATACCAGGTTACTCCGACTACCTCCATCCGTATGATCAGAACCACCTCATCGGGATCGGGAAAGAGACCGAAAGCAACGACTGGGGCGGGGTCTCCACGTCGGGCCTGAAGCTCGCGCTCTTCGATGTCTCGGATGTCAATAACCCGAAGGAGGTCGATCACGTGGAGATCGGGGAGGCAGGGTCCGACTCCGAGGCTCTCAGGGATCACAAAGCCTTCCTCTTCTCAAAGGAGAAGGATCTCCTCGTCATCCCCGTACGGGCGGTGCAAAAGGTTCTCTTGAAAGGCGATTCTGCGTCATATACCCAGAAAATATGGCAGGGAGCGTATGCCTTCTCCGTCTCACCGTCGAAAGGGTTCACCCTGCGGGGCACAATAACCCACAGTGATGAGGACACTTCTGGATACTACTGGGGATCCCAGGACGCGGTGAAGAGATCGCTCTATATCGGCGATGTCCTGTACACCCTATCCTCGGACGAGATCATTGCTACCAATCTGGCGACGATGACCCTCATCCGGGTAATCCCCCTCCCCTACGGGGGATACGGAACGCCTGTCCCGATGATCGAGTAGGGAAGACCCATCCTCCCTTTCTTTATTTTCCTGTGAGCCGGGACAGTCCGCAGGATCAATGGTTCTTATTCATGGGACGTTTCCGCTCCCGACGGAGTTATCAGAATTCAGCCCCGTACGCCCGGAAACAGGTGAAAATGACACCTCCAGTGAGTTTTTCCGGTCCGGTGAATATCCCCCAATCATATCGCAGCCGGCGGTTTATGACTCGTCCTTCTTCGAGAGGGGGAAGTAGTCGCGATAGACCTTCTTCCGTTCTTCCACGTCGGTATGGAGGTAGATCTCCGTGGTCTTGATGGAGGAATGGCCCAGGTTCTCCTGGACGACCCGGAGGTTACGGGAACGGGTGTAGAGCTCGCTCGCATAGCTGTGGCGGAGCTTGTGGGGGGTGATCCCCGCCGGCGCGTACTTCCTGAAGATGAACTGGATGGTTCTCGGGGAGATGGGGTTGCCCATCTGGCCGGGGAAGAGGGGGCCCTCCCTCCTCTCCCCCGCGAAGCCCCGGATATCGTCGAGGGTCTCCCCGTCGATGAACACGGTCCGGATCTTCCCGCCCTTCCCCTTCACCCGGATGGTATGGCCCTCGAAGTCGATATCCTCCAGCCGGATGCCGGAGAGCTCCGAGACCCGGACACCGGTTGCATAGATGGTCCTGACGATGAGCCGGTCCCTGGTATCAGGGATGGAGGCGAGGAGATCGAGGACCTGGCTGTGCTTCATGTAGATAAGCTCCTTCTCCTTCACCCTGGGCCGCTCGATGGCAACGAGGGGGTTGGAATCGACCGCCTTCTGGGCATAGAGGAAACGGTAGAAGGAGGAGAGGGTGGAGATGATTCTGTGGAGGGTGCGCGGCCGGTAGCTCCGCAGCGAGGAGAGGAACGAGAGGAAGTCGGTGACAAGGGGCACGGTCACCCCGATCTCGGTATCGAGCCGGGCTGATGCAAGATCCTTCCAGTAGAAGATCAGCTTCCCGGGTTCGCTATGGCGCCTCAGCCAAAGGTACCGTGCAAACCGTCCAATGATCTCCTCATAGCTCTCGATGGTCCTGTCAGAGTAGTTCCGCATCCGGAGGTAATACCGGTACCGGGGGATCCACTCCGAAAAAAGACCATTTTCCATGTCCAGAATTATGAATAGCCTGCTAAATAAAGTTTTGCGCAGAATAGACATTCTGCGAAAGATCTCGATCCTCCCCTGGTCCATGCCAGGGAGGGATCATGGAACAAGTCAGACTGAGTCAAGGGAGCTCCTGTCATCTCCAGTTCTATAAATTATTGCTAGCTCACCCATACTTGAGCGCACCGTTCCCACCGCGAGACCGCGAGGCTTCGTCCAGCTGGTTTCAGGTATCTCTCATTTTTACCTCCTGTATCTCCGGCAGGTCAACCAAAATGCAATCTCTCCGCCTCGGGTGTCCTGTACGCCTTTTGTGTCCATCCCTGCGCCCAGAATGACGATATTCTCGGTCTGTCAGGTATGGCCTCCTCGAGACGTCATCGATATACCTTGCGAGGCGGATGAATGCCCCGATGATGCCAGGAGTCCCCCCTCGAACAAATTCACAAATATCTTCCTGATAATGCCGAATCCAGGACCATTCCAGCCACATGGCCGAGCAGGAGTTGTGCATAAGGGTCATCAAAGAGGAGTACCTCTTCGGGGTAGTCCGATTCGATAACCCTCACGCCGGTCGGAATGAAAGCCTTGATCCGGCACGCCATCCCTTCATCGGAGGATAGGTGGGGTAATTCGCTGATACGATTCACCTGAATTCAATCGCCAGCCGGCACATAAGCCGGTGAAGATTCCTTCACTTCCTTTAGGCCAGACACATGCCTTCCCTGATCGCATGAGGGCAGAGAAAGATCCAGGGATAGGGCTGCAAAACGGTTTTGGCCGATGCTGGTTCGCGCCCGGGATCAGCCCGCCGGTTCCATCGGGAAGGGACTATAAACCATATGATGCTATACATAAGGGGGGCGGAGTGCAGCAGTAGTTCCGAAAGTAGATACCTTTTAAAATATCTCTTCGAAATCTAGTATTAAGTTAAGAAAGCGGAAAAGATTGCAATGAGAGCTGATAATATACAGGATTTTAACCGATGGTCTAGCACATACGAGGATTCCTGGCTGCAGCGGCATTATTTCGATTACGTGCATGGAGGAGTCCTTAATTTAGTCGATATGGAATCGACCTTCACAAGAATATTGGATATCGGATGTGGAACTGGAAGGTTGCTACGAAAAATCAAGGAACGTTATCCAGATGCGCAACTGATCGGTGTGGATCCTGCAGAGGGAATGATAGAGAAGGCCCGGCAACTGATGCCGAATGCTACGTTTTCTGTTGGTCTGGCGGAATCAATACCTCTGCCGGATGCATCCGTGGATCTCGCTCTCAGTACCATGTCTTTTCATCATTGGTCAGACCAATTGCAGGGTATACGTGAGATCAAACGAGTTTTACGCCCCGGAGGTCTATTTTTACTTGCTGACGTTGCAGGTTTAATCCTCCCAAAAATTATGCATCACGGCCAGATGCGTAATCCCACCGAGGTTAGACTATTGTTTGAACAGGCAGGATTGGAGGTCCGGATTCAGCGACGGCTGATGTTGGGGCATGTCCGTGTAACAGTAGGAATTCGGCATTAATGTCATTCATGATTTTAAATGGCGCGGACCAGACACTTTCACCATCCTCAAGAGTTCCCAGTCCCCTCCTCCCTGCTTCTTTTCGTGCTGTAGAAATGCACCCCGCTGGAATTGACGGTAAACCAGTCTTTGGCCGCGAGGCAGCCTGCATGCATCTTCGCGCAACCGGGGAATCACCCGTAGCACGGGTTACCTTTTATAACTCAGATATGGGGAGAGCGAAAACCGATAATGGCCCGACCAGCCCTCATCCCTGACCCCCCTCGGAGGAGAAGCGATAGGCCGTGCCTCAAGGCGGGATCCCTAGAGGGGTGATCCTGTTTCATGGATGATGAACTTTGATGAATAGTCTCAGGGCAGGAGAGACAAAAGTATACATCCGACCCGGTTCACCATTTTGCCAGGTCAAGGGGAGAAGGATGAATGATACGGGGGGGGGTCGGGGTGCTTACTTCCTTTTGGCGACGAGGAAGAATGCCGCCATGATGAGGGCGAAGATGGCAATGAGGAGCGGGGCCGGGGTGCTCTTCTGGGTAGTGACCGGAGGCGGGGAGAGGGTGGGCAGGGTCGGGGTGACAGGGGAGGTTTCCCCTCCAGTGACCATGGTGGGGGACGACGTGGATGTCGGGGTCCCGGGCTCACCGGAAGGAACAATGAGGCGCATGGAGACATTATCGAGATACCCCTCGGCCACCGCGCTTGGGTTCTCGAAATCACCTATGGTGGAGAGGTAGATACGATCCATGAACCCCAGGTTCGAGATGCTCGAGAGAGTATAGCCCCAGAGCGAGGACCCGTTGGAGAGGAAACTGATATCGATACCGACGGTCTTCTGCTCACGATTGTACTTGAGGGATACATGGTAAGGGATGCCATCCGAGAAACGGACCGACGGGCCGCCATAGGACTGGGCGTAGGATGAGACTTCCCTCCTCTGGTTCGACTGGTCGATGACCCGAAGCCACATAATATTCCCGTACGGTCCGTTCTCAAACTCCGAGAAGATGGTTGTCCCCTGGTTGATTTTCATGTCCCGGTTGCCGAGCCCCAGCCTGAAGGAAGACTGGAAATCGGTCTTCAGGGGAAAGAGATCATAATCGAGGTTGAAGGATTCGCCCATGTAGGGGATCTTCTTGTATACAAAGGTGTTTGTCGAATCCCGCAGGGCATAATCGAACATTCCCATCGCCTCATCCCAGTGGTTTGTGTAAGGATTGTTGGTCACCCAGTCGGGGTTTGATGAAAAGTCGGTAGAGTAGATGGTGGTCGACATCTCCGCAGATCGTGCGAGGCCGGCTGCTGATACGAGGATCAGGAGGGCAAGAACGATGGGGCGGAGGTGCCGCCGCGGTAATCCCTTGATCATGGACGGGGCTCCTTCATTATCAGGTCTCCCCCGGCTTCCTGCAGGGCGACCTGCCTGAATCTAGTACAGGTGTACTTGCTTCCTTATATGTATATAGCTGGCCCGCAGCGACCTTCCCGGAGTTTTCGACGGCCATAAACCACAGGTTGCTCTATGCAAGCCCTGACCGCGGGATTCATTATCTGCACCTTCTCAGGAGTACAATGAATGCAGGAGCGAGAGGGAGAGGCAGACGCGCAGAAATACCAGAAATTCAAGAAAGTGGACGGTGCCACCTACCAGAAGGTGAACGCCTTCCTCCGGAAGAGGACCTATGTCACTGCCCGGGAATGGGCCATCGCGAGGCTCTGCGCCGACTTTAAGACAACGAGCGGTTCTGAGATGACCTTCATCGGGGAACACCTGCCGGAGCTCGTCCCGTTCATGACCGATACCTACACTCCTCAGGCGGTGAATCAGGCGCGGAGTGCATTCAAGCGGAAGGTGAAGAAGGCGGGGGCCACCTTCTTCTACGGGGCCATGTGCGGCTTCTTCACTGCTGAGGAGCTGGACGACATCCTCTTCGAGGCGAGCGAGGTGGCGAAGTTCCTCCTCGAGGTGGAGGGCACGAGACTGGATATCGACGAGGAGATCTCGATCGAGGACCGGATCACCGATGTGATGCGGAATGTCGCCCAATCTGCCGCAAAGGTCCTCAAGGCCAGGGAGGCGGGCGAGGATCAGCACCTGGATGTCGGTGATCAGCAGCCGGCCGAGGGAGAGGGACGGGTTTCCGGGGAGGATCGGGATCAGGGTCCCGGGAAGGAAGCCGAACCGGGTTCCGGGGTGTAGACATGGGAGAGGGAGAGATCCGGAAACGCCTCTTCGGCACCAATGGCGTACGCGGGATTGTCGGGCAGGATATGAATCCCGAGCTCGTGCTCAGGATCGGGGCCGCCCTCGGGTCGATGAGAAGAGGGAGAATTGCAGTGGGGCGCGATACAAGGACTTCGGGTGCGGCCCTGGCAAGCGCCCTCCAGGCAGGAGTTATGGCATCGGGATCCGATGTCGTGGACCTCGGGATACTGCCGACCCCAGCCCTCCAGTACATCGTTCGTGGCCGGTTCATAGCCGGGGCGATGGTGACAGCGTCCCACAATCCTCCCGAATATAACGGCGTGAAGATCATCGATACCGACGGGACCGAGATGGGGGACAGGGAGGTCATCCAGCTCGAGGACCGGCTCTTTTCACACCAGTTCGAGCTCGCACCCTGGAACCGGGTCGGCAGGCAGACTTTTGCCCCCAACCTGGTCGAGGAGTACCTTGCCGCGGTCCCGGGTCACTTCGCTTCCGGTACGGGTGAGGGGCTGACCGTGGTGGTGGACCCGGGATCCGGGGCCGGGGCCCGGACAACCCCGGAGATCCTGACCCGCATGGGATGCCGGGTTCATACCCTGAACGCAACGCTGGATGGCACATTCCCCAACCGTGCCCCCGAGCCATCAGCGGAGGGCCTCGAACCCCTCGCGCAGATGGTGAAAGCAACTCATGCCGCGCTGGGCCTCGCCCATGATGGTGATGCCGACCGCACGGTCTTTGTTGACGAGAAGGGCCGATACATCGAGGAGAACCGGGAGTTCGCGCTCATTGCCCGTTCCATGTGCCGCGAGATGAAGGGGGTTGTTGTCGCCCCGGTGAGCACCTCCCGGATCATCGAGGAGGTTGCGGGCGAGTCCGGCTGCAGCGTCGATTATACGGCGGTCGGATCGATCTACGTTGCCCGGCGGATGATGGATCTCATAGCCGGAGGAACTCCAGTTGTCATGGGGGGTGAAGGAAACGGCGGCCTCATCTACCCCGGCCACCAGTTCTGCAGGGACGGCGCTCTGACAGCGGCGAAGATGGTATCCCTCCTCGCCCTGTCCGGTACGCCCCTCTCTGAGATGGCTGATTCCCTCCCCAGGTATCACATGATCAAGGAGAAGATCCGGACCGGGGACGCCCGCCACCTCGTAGCAGGCCTTATCGAGCGGTTCAGGTCAGAGAAGCCCGACCTGACCGACGGGATGCGCCTGAACCGGGATGATTCCTGGGCTCTTATCCGCGCATCGGGCACCGAACCTCTCGTCCGTATCACGGTCGAGTCCAGGAGAGAGAATGAGGCCGGGGATCTCCTGGGGGAGATCCGGGATGCCATCCGGGGGATTGCGGGATCCCGGAGCGATCCTGAGATCCCCTGAATTATCTTTTTGCCTTTTGCCTGATAGCTCTCCTTCCAGCGGGTGTACCTACATAAATAATGAGAATATGGAGTTTTCATCAGAAAATAACCGTCAGAATCAAGTTATTGGCATGCCATACTCTTGAAAACGCTGGGAAGTTGTTTTTTCTCATAATCTTTGTCAAATAAGGTTGGAATTTCGTTAAACGAATGGATTTTAATCGAAATACTTATAAATAAGATTGGGTTATATCTTGTATATTGCGGGGATTTCCTTGCCAGCCACCCCCAATACCTCCCATATCAAGAAGAAGATCCACCAGGCTCTCCTACATAAAGATCTCGATGGGATCAAGCTCATCCTTGATGATGTCCGGACCATCCAGAAGAGGAAGGAGCGGAGGATGATCCTTGCGGTCATTCACGAGGCCATCAAGGAGAGCATCTTCAAGGAGGGCATCCCCGACTTCCTCGTCTTTCTGGGCGACCTCCCCTTCCCCGAGGTCCAGGAGGTGGCGGACCGGGCAATAAAGGCATATATCTCCTCCCGGAACGAGCGGTGGCTCCAGAAGACCATCGAGCTCTGCCATGGCCTCGACCGGAAGAACTACCAGTCCAAGATCTTCTCGGTCCTCTCCAAGGAGCTCATCGAGGCCGGGGTGGCCCAGAAGGACCGGCAGCTCATGGAGAAGGGGATGTCCACCATCCACATGATCAGCTTCCGGAAACACCGGTCGAGCATCATGATGGACATCATCCCCATGATCATCGTCTGGAGCGTATCCACGGAGGACGACAGGCACCTCTACACCTCCCTCCAGCTCATCGATGTCATCGGGGATGTATCGAAGAGGTCCATCCTCCACTCGGAGATCGCAAAGGCGATCGGCATGATCGGGATCCTCCAGCGGGATATACGGGGCGTCCGCGAGGCTGTGAAGATCGCGATCATCATCAAGCAGAAGCAGAGGCGGATAACCTGCATCTCCCATATCCTGGAGAGGGGGTGGTCCTCGCCCCTCGGGAAGCAGCTCGAGGACGTGGTCAGCTTCATGAACCTCATGGGCGAGGTGCCCGCGCCGAGGAAGCACGAGATCCTCTCAGTCCTCATCGAGCACCTCCTGAACCGGGTGAAGGACAAGAAGCAGATCAATTACACCCTCCAGAACCTCGTGGACCGGATCCCTGTATCGAGGGAATGCATCGTTCTCAAGTTCGTGAAGAAGGCCGAGATCTCGGGGGACAAGTGGTACTTCGAGCGGGCCCTCGAGTTCAACGAGAAGATCACCGACCCCTCTCGGACCCCCATCAAGGAGATCATCGCCTCGGCGAGTTCTGTCGTCGAGAAGACCGGTGACATCAGCCTCCTCATGAAGACCGTGCCTCTCCTCGATGCCGTGGCGAAGACCTCTGAGGAGTCGTTCCTCCCCCAGTACCTGATGGTCGCGGACACCCTCCTCAAGAGGGGCAACCTCCAGAACGCGGTCGATATCTTCGCCCGGATCGGAGGGCCCCTCGAGAGCGCGAACAAGGTGGCCATGGATACCTGCGTCCGGATTCTCCGGGAGGGGATCTTCAGGGACGAGACCGAGCTCCTGAAGGAGAAGATCCTCTCGCCCATGGACGCCGGGACCCGGGACTTCGTCATCAACCGGGCGGTGATCGAGTTCTGCACCGATGTGGAGTTCGTGGACATCATCGCCCACCTCCCCTCCCTCCAGTCCCTCACCCTGGCCCACAATACCCCGGGCGTCATCATCCCCGAGTGCATCCGGATCCTGATCGAGCGGAACTTCATCGAGTTCCAGGACCCCTCGGCCCTTCTCTCCCTCGCAAACCAGATCCCGAACCGGGCCGAGAAGGAGCAGATCATCTCGGCGATCGTCATCGGGATCGCCCGGGTGGGGGTGGCCCACAAGAACAGGGACCTCCTCCAGCGGGCCGTGGGGCTCTCGTGCGAGATCAAGGAGCAGCGGCCACGGTCCGAGGCCCTCGGGCATATCATCGACCAGGCCACCCTCCTCGCCGTCGAGCAGGGGGACCTGGACCTCCTCCACCGGATGATGAAGTGGACCGGATCGCTCCTCGAGCGGGACTTCAAGCTCTATGCCATCGACAGCGTCATCAAGGGGATGATCACGTACGGGATCCACCACCAGTCGCCCAAGGCCCTCGACGAGGCATACCTGATCACCCATACGGTGGACGACCCCTCGCTCCAGCAGCAGCAGCGGGAGAGCATCATCGAGGGGCTCGTCCGGGTCGGGTGCATCCGGCTCACGACGGCGGTGACCCCCATCACCCCCGAGGCGCTCAAGTTCGAGATCGAGCCCTTCGACCGGGCCCTCACCCTCCTCTCGGAGAGCGTGAACCGCTCGCAGCTCTCCCTCAAGATCTCCAAGTTCATTGATATCATCCTCGAGTACGCCCAGGCGGCGAACCGGCAGGAGTACCTCATCCCCCTCACGATGTTCATCCTGAAGATAGAGGACCGGCTGGAGAGGAACGCGATGTTCTACCGGATCTCGGGGAACTTCAGGGATGTGATGGAGGACCTGGAATCAACAGATCCCTACGAGATCGTGGCTGCGGTCCTCCAGCGCCTCCAGAGCGGGAACATCTCGCCCCTCGTCCTGGATCTCATCCACCGGCTCCTGGAGCAGACACCGGACTCCTACAAGAAGTTCGCAGGGCTCTGCAACCTCGCGGATTCCTACTACTCCATCCAGGAACGGGAGAAGGGGACCGAGATCCTGAAGAAGGTCTACAGCAACCTCTCTTCCCTCACCGATGCCTACGAGAGGGCGAGGATCCTTGCCGATCTCGCGGGGATGCTCGCACGGGTGGACGAGGCCCTTGCCCGGGACTGCCTCGAGGCAGCCATCGCCCTCCTCACCCAGGTGAAGGACGAGAAGGGCTCGCTCCTTCGGAAGCATATCGTCTTTGCCATCCTCTCCCTCCACACCCTGAGGACCCAGGAGGAGAACCTCGAGACGGCCCTCGATCTCGTGAAGCAGATCGAGGATCCCACGGAGTACGTCAACGCCCTCATCGCCATCCTCTCCATGGTGATCACGGGCGAGAAGGCGAAGGAGATCCTCGCCAACATCTACGATGCCATCGCGGCCATCCCGTCCACGTACGAGCGGGTAGCCATGCTCCTTGACGTGGTCCCCCTCGCGGAGCAGTATGGCGATCCCGATGACGCCCTCAGGCTTCTCGAAGAGGCGCGGGCAGAGGTGGAGTCCATCTCCATCCCCTACATCGCCACCATGATCAAGAAGGGGCTCGTCCAGGTGATGCTCATGGTCTTCCACAAGAGGGGCGACGAGGCCATCCGGAAGAAGGCCAAGGAGGTCACCATGCGGATCGAGGACGAGGAGGCGAGATCCCAGCTCCTGGCCCAGACAGGGTATGAGAGGGCAGATGCCGAGGTGAGCCCGGTGTTTACCTCGCTCCACGTCCTGCGCGAGAAGATCAAGGAAGGAAGGAACCCCCTGAACGAGCTCTCGAGTATCACCCACCAGATCACCACCCTCCCGGACCGGGCAAAGCGGGCGACTTACTACACCGACCTTTTCAGGATCTTCACCGAGAGCAAGGAGGAGAAGATGGCAGAGCGGATGCTCTCGGCTGCCATCGACGAGGCGGCTATTATCCGGCCCCTCTCGCGCCGGGCATATGTCCTCGGCGACCTTGCCCTGAATGTCTATAATTCTGGTTTCGAGGAGCGGTCCAAGGATATCCTTGGGATGGCGGTCTACGCTGCCATGAACATCCGCGACGAGGGCCTCAGGGACGAGGTCTTCTACGAGCTCGACGTCGCCCTCCGGATCATCGAGGAGCGCCTTGCGTGAAGACCATCGAGCTCTACGCCTCAGGCCGCGTCCAGAGCGTCGGTTTCCGGGCCTGCGTGAAGAAGGTGGCCGGAAACCTCGGGATCCTCGGTGACGTGATGAACCTCCCCGACGGCAAGGTGAAGATCACCGCCACTGCCGAGGATGTCATCCTGGAGAAGTTCGTCTCCATGCTCTACGGGTGCCCCCGGGCCGTGATCCGCAGCCTGGAGATCAGGGAGACGGATCCGGTCGCCTTCCCCGACTTTTCGATCAGGAGAGCCCAGGATCACTGAGAGGCCGCGTCACCCGGCGAGATGGAGAAGAGGCGGCCACCGAGCAGGGAGTCCCTGAACCGGGCGACCATGTCATCGATCTCCTCGCCCCTCACCGAGCTGTACAGGCGCGCAAGGAGCCTCTCGATGAGGCCCTCGGAGAGGTGGCACCGCCGGTCACCGTACTCGTAGTCCCCGTCGAGGAGCCCCTTCCGGGCGATCTCGAGGACGACATCGTCCACCATCCCGGGCTTGAGGGGCTCGATGAGATCATAGACAAAGCTCCCCGTGCCCTCGTGGAGCATCCCGAGATCGGGATCAAGGTTGGCACCCAGCACCGCCCGCATGCACTGGGAGAAGAGCATGGCGTACCCGAAGGAGAGCATGGCATTGACCGGGTCCTGGTGGGGCCGCCTCGTCCTGCGCCGAAAGCCGAGCTCGGGGGGCAGGGTGCGGGAGAGGATCTCGTAGTACATGTCGCCCGTGAGCGTGAAGAGCCTCCGAACCTCGTCCAGTTTCACGAGGAACTCCATCTCCTTGAACGATGTATGGAGGAACTCCAGTTCGCCCTTGTACAGGATCTCCCTCCCCGAGCCCTCCCCGAGCCTCTCGACCCGGAGGATCCGTGCCCGGATAGCAGCGGTGGCGATCGCGAGGGCATACCGGTGGGCAGGGGCCAGTTTCTGGATGGCCTTGATCTCCTCGTCAGGATGCCTCAATGGCGGATTGAGGAAGCCGACTGGATTGCTGTCCTGGTCGAGGAAGCTGATGGCTCCCCCGGCCTTCAGGAGGTTGATGATGACTGAGGTATGAATGGTGTGGCCTCCGGCGATGACCAGGTGATGGACGCTCCGGAGAGGGTAATTCTGTATCTCGCCCTTCCTCTGGATGATCAGCTGGGTGGGTGTGGACTTGATGTGTGCACCATACCCTGACACGGTGAGCCAGGGAACTTTCTGTAAGACCATCCTGTACCCGCAATAGCTTGATTTCGGCGAAAGAAGGTACCAAGTTCGGATTACATTAACTCATCGTTTCTTGCCTGCCGGGGAGGGAAATCATCTTCTCCCGAGAAGCTCCTAGCTCATTGGATGGAACCAGGCGCAAGGGCCGAGTGGGATACCCTGAGGCATGTCCTGGTACATGAACCCGGGATCGAGGTCTTCTTCGCCCTCCTTGCACCCGAAGCCCACCTGTACGAGCGGTTCTTCACCCACCATGAGGCACGGTGGGAGCACCGCCAGCTCTGCGACCTCCTCCACAACAGCTTCGGGGTCAGGATTCATCACCTGAAGACCACGCTCATGGAGGAGGCGGGTGAACCGGGCCCTATCAGGGATCTCCTCGTCTCCATGGCCGGGAGGAGGCTCGCAGATGACAGGACCGCCCTGACAGCCACCGGAAGGGACGGGAAGGCTGGCGGAGACGGCCTGGCAGTCCCGCTCGATGAACGGGACCCGGAACACCTCTTCAGGATCATCGTCCTCAACCCCGCAATCGGTCATGGGCGGGGCGGGCATGTACGGCTTATCAACCCCCTCCATAACCTCTATTTCATGAGGGACCAGCAGGCGGCAACCGACAGGGGGATCTGCATGGGCCGGATGGCAACCCATGAGCGATCCGAGGAGGTCGCGGTCTCTGCCCTGTGCCTGAAGGCCCTCGGGGTCGAGCCCGTCCACAGGGTGAGCCAGGGGCGGTTCGAGGGAGGGGATTTCATCCCTGCGGGTGAGTTCGCCCTGGTCGGCTGCGGGTCACGGACGAACCCGGAAGGGGTCCGCGACCTCCTTGCCGGAGGGATGGGTTTCGACGAGATCGCGGTTGTCCGCGAGCCGAAGCACCCCCTCATCAGCGGCCGGGACCACATGGTGAACATGCATCTGGACACGTACCTCAACTTTCCGAAGGAGGGGGTGGCAGTCGGCAGCCCTGCTCTCCTCCAGGAGGCGAAGGTGACGGTGTTCAACCGGTCGGGTGAGGGCTACGAGAGATCCGGCGACCATGGCACCGTCCCGGAATACCTCAGGGAAAAGGGGTTCGATCTCATCGAGATCACCACTCTCGAGCAGCTCTGCTTCTCCTCGAATTTCCTCTGCGTCAGGAATGGCTCCTGCATCACCCCCGATGCCAGCGCTCTCGCACCCGTCATGCTCAGGCGGCTCTCGGAGAAGGCTCATGCCAATCCCGGTAAGTACGGCAGGCTCCTCGCCCAGGCAGAGCATGACTACCAGATCCTCCGCACCGAGGCCGAGTTCTTCCCCCACAAGAAAGCGGTCTATGCCCATGGCCTGGAGATGACCACCGTTCTCCTGAACAATGCCACGGGTGGTTACGGGGGGGCCCACTGCATGACCTGCGTCATCGCAAGGTAGAATCAGGGGAGGATGCGGGTCCCCGCTCTCCCTTCCAGGCTATCCAAGGCCTTTTCAAGGGAGGTGACGATGGCACACCGGCCGCCATCCTCGACAAACTTCGCGCATGCCTCCATCTTGGGCCCCATAGAGCCCTCAGGGAATTGTCCCTCCCTGAGCCACGCCCGGACTTCGGACGCACGGGCTGATCGGATAGGTTGTGAATCGGGCGTGCCGAACCCGAGGGACACCTGTTCCACATCGGTGAGGATGAGGAGGGTATCAGCTCTGATCGCCCTCGCGAGTCGCTCGGCGGTGAGATCCTTATCGATGACCGCCTCAACCCCGCTGAGGTTCCCTGACCCGTCCTGCACCACGGGTATCCCGCCACCTCCGGCAGCGATGACGATGAAGCCTTCCTCGACGAGGGTCCTGATGGAGGACTCCTCGACGACCTTCAAGGGCTTCGGCGATGGGGCAACCCTCCGGTACAGACCCCCTTCGACGGGGAGGATCGTCCACCCCTCCTTCTCCCTGAGCTGCCGGGCCTCGATCTCTCCATAGAAAGGCCCTATCGGCTTTGCGGGATGGGAGAAGGCGGGATCCGCGCGATCGACGACGGTCTGGGTCACCACGGTGATGACCCTCCTGTCGATCCCCGCGGTCCTGAGGGCGTTCTCCAGGCTCTGCTGGATCATGTACCCGAGCATCCCCTGGCTCTCGGCCCCGCAGACGTCGAGGGGCATCCTGGGGAGGGTATCCTTCGCGCACTCGTTCGCAAGAAGGATATCCCCCACCTGGGGGCCGTTCCCGTGGGTGATGGCGATGCGGTGCCCCCCCTTCACGATCGCCGTGAGGTTGGCTGCCGCGTAGTGCACGTGCACGAACTGCTCCTCCGCGGTCCCCTTCTCCCCCCGCCGGAGGATGGCGTTCCCGCCCAGGGCGACGACAAGCCGCATAGGGAGATGATGGTGCCCCCGGGATTTAAGGGGGGCGGTAGCCAGGGATGGGCATATCCCCCGTCCCATCCCGCGCCGTCATAAATCGCGGTCTCCTGTGCCAGATCACGCACCATAAATAGCATGCCATGCAACGGCATATCTGGGATTCCGGATGTTCTGGAACGAGAGGATGGAGACCCTGAAAGGGAAGGATCTCGGGGATCTCCAGCTCAGGCGCCTTCGGTGGACGGTGACCCAGGCGGGCAGGGTCCCGTTCTACGCGAGGCTGCTCGGGGATGCCTCCGTCGGAACAGGGGACATCCGGACCCTCCAGGACGTGGCAAAGCTCCCGTTCACCTCGAAGCAGGATCTCAGGGGGGGCTACCCGTTCGGGTTCCTGGCCGTGCCCCTCCGCGAGGTCCGCCGGATCCACACCACCTCCGGGACGACAGGGAAGCCCACCGTCGTGGGCTACACGGCAAAGGATCTCTCGAACTGGGCGGAGCTCATCGCCCGGAACCTTACCATGGTCGGCCTTGGGGAGGGCGATGTCTTCCAGAACATGGTGAACTACGGCCTCTTCACGGGGGGGCTCGGGTTTCATTACGGGGCAGAGCTCATGGGTCTCACCGTGGTACCCTCGGCAACGGGAAACACCCGGCGGCAGATCGAGATGATAGAGGACTTCGGCGTCACCGCGATCCACTGCACCCCCAGCTACGCGATGCACCTCGCAGAGGTGGCAGGGGAGATGGGTGCGACCCTCGAGACCCTGAAGGTCGGGTGCTTCGGGGCCGAGCCCTGGTCCGAGGCGACCCGGGGCGAGCTCGAGAGGCGCCTCGGGGTCTCGGCCTTCGACTCCTACGGCATCTCCGAGATGTACGGCCCCGGGGTCGCCATGGAGTGCCCCGAGAAGGACGGGCTCCACATCTGGCATGACAGCTACCTCGTGGAGATCGTCGATCCCGCGACCGGCGAGGCGCTCGGCCCCGGGGAGAAGGGGGAGATGGTGATCACGCCCCTCGTGAAGGAGGCGATGCCCCTCCTCCGGTACCGGACGGGCGACGTCACGATGCTCATGGACGAGGAGATCTGCTCATGCGGGCGGGGCCAGAAGATCAGTCGGATCCTGGGGAGATCGGATGACATGCTCGTGGTCCGGGGGATCAACGTCTTCCCCTCCCAGATCGAGCATGTCCTCTTCTCCCTTCCCGAGGTCGGGGAGCAGTTCATGGTCTACCTCGACCGGATCCACCAGCTGGACGAGATGACCATCGAGGTGGAGATGAACCGGAGTACGTTCTCCGGGGAGCTCCGGGACCTCCACCGGGTCCAGGAGAAGATCGCCTCCGCACTCCGCGAGACCCTGGGGATCCGTACCGACGTGAAGCTCGTGGAACCGGGCAAGCTCCCCAGGTTCGAGGGGAAGGCGAAGCGGGTGGTGGATAGGAGAGGGGTGTTGTTCTGATGTACTGGGATTCCAAGATCGAGACGATGGAGAGGGAGGAGCTCGAGCGCCTCCAGTACCGGCTGTTGAAGACCCTTGTCTACCGGCTCTACAGCTTCTCGGCGTTCTACCACCGGCGGATGGAGGAGGCGAAGGTGCACCCGGATGACGTGAAGACGCTTTCCGACGTGACAAAGCTCCCGTTCATGTTCAAGCGGGACCTCCGGGACAACTACCCGGACAAGCTCTTCATGGCGACCCAGGAGGATCTCGTCCGGTACCACGTCTCGTCAGGAACAACAGGGAAGCCCACCGTCGTAGGATACACGGCAAACGACCTGGAGGAGTGGACCGTCTCCCTCGCCCGGGCCCTCACCTCCTGCGGCCTCGGTACAAAGGATGTCATCCAGGTGAGCTACGGCTACGGCCTCTTTACGGGCGGCCTGGGCCTCCACTACGGGGCCGAGCGGATCGGGGCGACGGTCATCCCGACTTCGGTCGGCGGGACCGAGAGGCAGATCGAGCTGATGCAGGACCTGGGGGCGACGGCCATCTGCTGCACCCCGTCGTACCTCCTCCACATGGGGGAGGCGGCCGAGAAGATGGGGGTCTCCATCAAGAAGGATACGAAGCTCAAGGTGGGGATCCTGGGGGCAGAGCCCTGGACCGCCGAGATGCGCACCCGGATCCAGGACTGGCTCGGGATCAAGGCGTACGACATCTACGGGACGAGCGAGCTTTCGGGGCCCCTCTTCACCGAGTGCACAGAGCAGAACGGGATCCACATCTGGGGCGACTTCGCTTACACCGAGATCGTCGATCCCAAGACCGGCGAGCATGTCGGCGATGGGGAGAAGGGGGAGCTCACCATGACCATCCTGAAGAAGGAGGCCCTCCCCATCGTCCGCTACCGGATCGGGGACATCACCGGGATGGAGCATGAGGTCTGCGCCTGCGGACGGACCCACCCGAGGATCACGCGGATCACGGGCCGGGTCGACGACATGCTCATCATCCGGGGGATTAATGTCTTCCCGTCCCAGATCGAGCACACCCTGATGGGTATCCCCGAGGTGGGGCAGCACTTCCAGATCGTGGTGGACAGGAAGCACGAGCTCGACGCCCTCCTCGTCAGGGTCGAGGTGAAGCCCGAGGCCTTCTCGGACAAGATCACCGACCTCATGAAGATCAAGGAGATGGTCGCCCACCGGCTGGGGGCCGCCCTCACGGTGAATGTCGACGTTGAGCTCGCCGAGCCCGGCTCCCTCCCGCGGTTCGAGGGGAAGGCGAAGCGGGTCATCGACAGGAGGAAGATGTGAATGGAGCATGAGAGGTATTTCATCAAGCAGATCTCCGTCTTCTCGGAGAACCGGCCAGGAAGGCTCGCCGCCATCGCGAAGGCCATGGAGGAGGATGGGATCAACATCTTTGCCTTCTCCATCGCCGAGGCCGACGGGTTCGGGGTGGTGCGGGCACTCGTGAACCACCCGGACAAGGCGTACAGGAAGCTCACGGGCCTCGGGTTTGTCGTCTCCTTCACGGACGTCATCGGGGTGAAGATGCGGGACGAGCCCGGCGGGCTCTACGAGGTGGCGAGGATCCTCGGGGAGGCAGGCATCAACATCGAGTACTCATACGCCTACAGCGGGAAGGAGGCCGCGGTCCTCATCCTCAGGGTCGATAACATCAGGAGCGCGATCGAGAAGATCCTTGCCCACGGCGGGTCACT
The DNA here is from genome assembly GCA_015660865.1 of Methanomicrobiales archaeon. GTDB lineage: Archaea > Halobacteriota > Methanomicrobia > Methanomicrobiales > JACTUA01 > JACTUA01. The sequence continues at coordinate 225,393 of JACTUA010000002.1, forward strand.
CATGGAGGCCGCTGCCTTCCGGTGACCTACCGCTTCTCCCACTTCTCGAGCTCCTGGATCACCGAGAGCGTCCCGCCCCGGGAGATCTCCTCCCGGATCCGCTCCTCGTTCTTCTGCACCTCGCGGGCCCTCCTCGCCACCTCGTAGGCACGCTCCTTCGGGATGACAACAACGCCGTTCATGTCCCCCACGATCCAGTCACCTGGACGGACGACCTGGCCGCAGCAGGCGATCTCTGCATTGATCTCGCCGAAACCCTTGGGCTCGCCGGCGTTCGGGACGATGGCCCGGGCAAAGAGCGGGTAGGCGAGCCTCCTGATGTCGTCCACATCCCTCACTGCGCCATCGATGACAACACCTGCAACCCCTTTGACAATACAGCTTCGGGTGGCGAGCTCTCCCCAGGGTGCGACATGAATCCCCCCGTCGTTGTTGATGACGATGACATCGCCCGGCCCGGCGACGTCAATGGCTTCGACGGGTTTTGCCCAGTCACCCGCAAAGGTCTGGACGGTGATGGCCTTCCCCGCCATCTTCACGTCCCCGCAGATGGAGAGGATTCTCTGCATCGCACCTTTGCGGTGCATGGCGTCCGAGATATTCGGGGTGGACACCCCCGAGAGGAGCTCGCGGATCTCCGCATCCCTGGGGCGGATGGTCCCCTTCCGGGTGCCCGGGCGATCGATGGCCTTGCGGATCCTCTTTGCTGAGGCTGTCACATCGCCGGATCGGACGATGTTTCCCCCGACGATGATGATCCCGGCCCCGGACCTCACCGCCTCCGCCGCAGATGCTGCGTCGAGCCCTCCAGCAACGGCGATAGGGACCGAGATCTTCCCTGCGAGGTCCTTCACCAGGTCGACCGAGGTCAGCCCCACCATCTGCTGGTCGATCCCTGCGTGGGCCGCGATGATATCCACCCCCATCTCCTCGAGCTCTCCCGCCCGGGCGACCGGATCCGGGGAGTTGATCAGGTCGGCCATGATCCGGACCCCGTAGAGGTGCTTCGCCCGCACCGCCTCCCTGACCACCTCGTTATCGGCGGTGGCGAGGATGCAGACGATGCTCGAACCGGACTTCGCCGCCATCTCCACCTCGAGGGTCCCCGTGTCGGCGACCTTCATGTCGGCGACGATCTCCCGATCCGGGAACTCGGCCCGCAACCTCCGCACCGCCTCCATCCCGGCGCTCTTGATGAGGGGAGTCCCTGCCTCTACCCAGTCCGCCCCGCCGAGGACCGCCTCGCGGGCGATCACGATCGCCCGTTCCAGCTCCAGGAGGTCGAGAGCGACCTGCAGGATCGGCTTGCGCTGGATCCCCTCCGCACCCGGGCTCATACCATGGGGTGGGGGAAGAAAAGGGATAAGGGTTGCTGGGATCCCGGGTCCCGCAGGGAGCCGGGATCGTCCAGGGGGGAAGGGGCCCCTCTGGACGGAATCGCCTCCGGGCACGGAAGGTTCAATTCCGGGAATGGTACATACTCATGACAGGATGGGAACGGATCCCGTGGGTACTCGGATCGCTTTGCTCTCGGCGCGGATGCGGCGGGCTGCGTCCAGGGGAGCCCTTGCCGCCGTCATCGCCGAGGAGGTCGCGACCTATTCCCTCCACGACCTTCTCCACCTCAGGGCCTCCGTGGAACGGGATCTCCGGCATGTCCCCCCGAATTACCGGGCGAAACTCCAGCCGAGGATGATGGAGCACCTCTTCGGGACCCACCACATCATCATGGTTGGCCACCGGAGGGGGAGGTTCGGGGATCTCCGGGAGCACCTCGATGAGAAGATCGGGGAATTCTGCGACATGCTCCTCGACCTCCCCAACCGGGAGGAGGAGGGGGATCTCCGGCTCGTGTTCCTCTACTACCTCATCGCGGCCTTCACCATCTTTGTCTGCGAACTCCCCGGGCATCCCGTCGGTACCCCATTCCCGGGCGGGTTCCTCGTGGAAGAACGGGACGGCACCTACTACTGCCCGGTGAGGGAGAAAGAGGACGATGTCGAGACCTCCATCTGCCCCTACTGCCCTGCAGAGCAGAGCGCATTACCTGGGGACGAACCGCTCTGAGAAGCTGATGGCGGTGAGATCCTTCTTCGGAACTATGGCGATATCGGCCGGATACCCGGCAGGGACGAGGGAGACCAGGGTATAGGTGTCGGGTACCTGGAGGAGATCCCTCACTGCAACCGCATAGTGCTTCTTGTCGCCGGCTACCCAGCAGGTCCCGATACCGTAGGCCCAGAGCCCGAGGATCAGGTTCATTGTGGCGCAGGAGCAGTCCTCCAGGTAATACTTCGCCTTTTTCTCCCCGAAGACCGCGAAGCAGGCCCGCGCCTGGGCGATGAACCTCCCGTGATCGGTGAGATCCGCGATCTTCGCGAGGGTCTCCTTCTCTTTCACCACGCCGATGATCCAGGGTTGGCCGTTCGCAGCGGTCGGCGCCTGTCGTGCACACTCCAGTGCGTCGCGGATGGCGTCCTCGGGGATCTCGGTCTCCCGGAAGCTCCTCACCGATCTCCGGCCCTTGATGATGGTCGTGCCAAGGTTCATACACGACGGTTTGGTTAAGGGGCTACTTGAGCTTTGTGCGATCTGCCCCCGTACCTGCCCTGGGTCTGATTTTCACTCTTTGCAGACCTGGAGGCCGGATCCATCCACAACGAACCGCTTCCCTTCAGGGATCCTGATCGTCGGAAAGATCCTTCTCACCCGCTCCTCTTCCTCGTTCTCGAACCTCGCCCTTTCCAGGAGATCCCCGGCCAGGACCAGTGCCTCTTCCTCGGAGATGGATCCCCCAAGCCCGGGGCAGTCTGAGATGACCAGATCCCCGGCCAGAAGGGCAAAGGGATAGGTCCGGCAGATCCAGGGGCGTGCAGGGTACATGGTGCACCCCCTATCTGAGAGGAATCTGCACCGTCCTCCCTCATGCCCGAGGCACCAGCCGAAGGTAACGGCAGCCCTGTTCCCGCAGGGGGTAAAATCCGGGTAGGGTTCGGCGACCTCGTCCCAGGTCCCTGCACCGGAGGCGACGAGGGCCTCCACTTCGTCACGCGAGACGAAGACGAGGCCGGAGTCTTCGGGACCCTCGCGGCAGCAGGCCCCACAGCTCAGGCAGAAGAAGCCTATCCTCCGGATATCCGCGGCGATACTCTCAACGGATGGCATCTCCGGGGCGACCTTCACGGGGTTCCCGTCCTCATGGCTCACGGCAGATGCGGTCGAAGTTCTCAAAGGTGAGCCGGCCGTTCTCCGTATGGCTCACCTCGGGATGCCACTGGACCCCGTACAGGCGCTCTTTCGGGTTTGCCATGGCCTCGATCCAGCAGATCCGGGAGCTGGCAAGGAGGGTGAACCCCTCGGGCAGCCTGGTTACCTCGTCCATATGGGATGCCCACACGTTTGTCATGAGAGGGTATCCCTTGAGGATCTCATCGGGGTCGACGATCTCCACCTCGACGAGGCCGTAGCCGCCCATGGATCCAGGGGAGACCGATCCCCCCCGGGCAAGGGCCATGGCCTGCATCCCGAGGCAGATCCCGAGGACCGGAAGGCCGAGATCCAGGTACCGGCTGCAATTGCCGGCCCTCTCCATGGTGGGCCCGCCCCCGAGGATGATCCCCCGGCATCCGCTGGCTATCTCCTCCGGCGGGGTCATGTTCGGCACGAGCTCCGCCGGGATCCCCATGTCCCTGAGGCTGCGGAGGATCAGGTGGTTGAACTGCCCGTAGTTGTTCACCACATAGAGGGGGCGCATGGGAGGTATATTGGCACTCCAGTCTCTAGAAGTTTTTCAGTAGCCGGACACGGTTGTGAGGAGAGCCTCCCGGATCTCCTCCTCGCTCTTCCCCATGATCCGGGCGAGGAACATGGCCCCGCCGGCCCCGATCCCCTCCTTCACCTCGCCCACGCAGTAGCGGGCAAGGCCTGTATGCCCGATGCTTGCAAAGCCCGGGTCCACATAATAAACACGGGCTCCGATCATAACCGCCGTGGCGGCGAAACCGGCCGAGGGATCGTCGCGAACGTAGACGGTGGTGACGACGGAGGGAACCTTTTTCCCGAGTTCGCGGAGCAACGCTGCAACCGCGAGCATCTGGGTTCCCCCAGCGAGAACGGTCTCACCTTTGAAGGAGGCCGCTATGCCGACCGCAACCGCGAGCATCGGGTCACCCCCGATCCGGATGATGTCAAGGGGATCTTTCGTGTTCCCGGCCCGGATCCCTTTCGCCTCATCAGCCTGGATCCGTTCCTGGACCCGTGCGCAGATTGCCTCCTTCAGCGCTACCGGGTTATTGACAAAGGACGACGAGACGCTCGCCGGTATCCCGAGACCCCGGAGCACGCAGAGCGCCGTCGTGGTACCACCGGGCACGCACTCACCCAGCAACAGGAGGTCCGCTGACTGCGAGAGGAAGCGCCCGACCTGTTCTCCCCTGGCATAGAGCTCATGGGCACGGGGGACTGCATCCCCCTCCCTCGGGTCTTTCCCTGGCTCCCCGTAGACATCCAGGCACGGGATGACCGGCTGTGTGGTGAGCCCCGAATTGACAAAGAGGGGTACCATCCCCAGGAGGGTCATCATAGCCCGGGTGATGACCGCCGGCGTCGGGCAGCCGGTGGGGGTGTTCGGCTTCCACTTCCTGCTCCGAATGTCCCCGTGGGTGATCAGCTCAGAGTCGAGTACCGGGGTGAGCACGGTCTTCTCGGGCGACATCCCTGCAGCGGAGATCCCGGGGACCGTGGAGAGGAGGGTGTTCCCGAGGACGATGGCAAAGACCGGACGTTCAGGCCGGAACGGCGGGATTCCGGAGAGGAATGGCATACCGATCTCTATAAGAAGCCGCGGATAAAAAATGGATCAGATCATGTTCGGGATCGCAGAGCGCCTCGAAGGGATGGGGATCGGGATCCCAACGATGGTGGATGCCGCGATGGTCCTCTATGTCTCACACGGGATCCCGCCCGAGGGAGCCCGGGTGATCATCGCTGGGAAGCTTGAGAAGGCCATGACGGACCCGAACGTATCCTCTCTCCTCCTTGCCGCCGTCCTCCTCGAGGAGGAACTCTGTGCCCGGAACCCCGACACCGGCATCAGGAGCGACCCGGTCTTCCTCCTCTCTGACGAGATCATCGGCATGGCGATCGCCGAATATATCGGGGGGACGTGTGCCCGGTTCGAGTTCACCCGGTACGACCAGAAGAAGCCCGGGATCCTCTCCCGCCTGGGACCGTTCCTTGACGACGCAGTGGCAGGCCTCATCGCCGGCTGCACCTCGAGACTCTACTCAGAGTGCGTGGAATGATCCTGGAACCGGCGATCGCCCTCCTCCAGTTCGAGACCCGCCTCCCCCTGGGGAAGCCGGTGGACTTCAGCCGGTTTGCCCGCCACACCTGGCTCTATCCCCTTGCCGGCTATGTGGTGGGTGGGATCGCCGCCCTCGTTGCCTTCTTCATCGCTCCGCGGCCCCTGGCCGCTGCAGCAGCCCTTGCGGTTGCCCTCCTCGTCACCGGCTTCCACCACCTCGACGGCCTCCTGGACTTCGGGGACGGCCTCATGGCCCACGGGAGCAGGGAGAAGAGGGTCGCCGCCCTCACCGACCGGTCCATCGGGGCGGGAGGGGTCGGCCTCGGGCTCACGGTGACCTTCGTCGCCTTTGCGGCCCTCTTCTCCGTTCCCTCTGTCGCAGCTGCCATCCTCGCGGCTGAGGTCTTCGCACGACTGGGAACCGCCTGGATCAGCATCGGGGGCCGACCCTTCAAGGAAGGGATCCACAGTACCCTCCATACCAATGCCCGGCCGGTGCACGGGTTCTACGCCGCTCTCTTCCTCCTTCCCCTTTTCCTTATCCAGTCCCCCGGGTCCATCGCCCTTGCTGGTGGCATCACCGCCTTCACCGTCGCGGGCATGATCACCCTCGGTGATCGCCTCTTCGGGGGGGTAAACGGGGACATCGCGGGTGCCACCCACGAGATAGTCCGGGCCCTGGTCATCGCCTCCCTTGCCATCGTCCTGTGAGGAGCGGAGACTACCCTTTTATCCGATTGGGGTGCAACCTCCTTTACAATGGCTCCCCACTATGGTATCCATCTCCGGGGCGGGGTGATCACCGAGCGGGACATCGATCTCTGCACCGTCCGGGTGCGGGTGCCCGCTGGCAACCTCACGGTCGAGCAGATGCGGGGCCTCGCAACTATCTCGAAGAGGTATGGGAGCGGCTTCGCCCATTTCACCGGCCGACAGGCGGTCGAGATTCCCCATGTGAACCCGAAGAACCTGGTCCGGATCACGAAAGCCCTCGCCAAGAACGGGACCCCCCTCGGGTCTGAGCGGGACGAGGTGGTGAACATCGTCGCGTGCCCGGGGAAGGAGCGGTGCAAGTTCGGGATGATCGATACCATCGCGCTCGCAAAGAAGCTGGACGAACGCCTCTTCGGCAAGGATATGCCCGTCAAGATGCGCATCTCCATCTCCGGCTGCCCGAACGCGTGCACAAGCCCGATGCTGAACGAGATCGGGATCATCGGCAGGGTCAAGCCGAAGAGGATCCCCGGGCTCTGCACCGGCTGCGGCACCTGTGCCGAGTACTGCAAGGAATGTGCCATCTCGATCCGGAACGGGGTCTCGGTCCTTGACGAAGAGAAGTGCGTCCAGTGCGGGGTCTGCATACAGTCCTGCCCCTTCCACCTCCTGAAGTCAGAGCACAGCCACTACCTGGTGATGGTGGGCGGCCGGCGGGGTCGGCATCCCCGGACGGGGCGGACCCTCATCGCCCTCGAGGAGGAGGAGAAGGTGGTGGACGCCGTGGAGCGGATCATCGCATGGGTCTACCGGCGCGCCTGGAGCGGGCGCCTCCTCTCGGACCAGCTGGACGACCTTCACTTCGACGGGTTCAGGAACGAGATCATGGGCGAGCTTCAGCAGTGATGGTACAGGGACGAGAACCCCTCGTTCCCGTCGTCATCACACTCGATGGCATCCCCGTCACGGATGAGGGTGTTGAACATCATCGCAGCACTCATGAGGGCCTCATCCGGACCCGTCCCTCTCCTCACTTCCTTGTAGGACTGAAGGATGGGAGATGGGATGGTCCGTTTCCCGACACGGACACCTGCGCAGTGCGTGCAGTAGGCACAATGGCTGTGCACCGAAACCTCGCCGTCAGCACACTGGACCGTCACCTTGTCGGACGGTGGGTTCCGGAGAAGGGGCAGGTTCTTCATGGCATTGTGATCATGGACGTTCCATGTGATATGAGGATGTCGATCCCGGCCGGGATCCCACCGGACTCCGCCAGACCCCCGCCAATGAGGAGCAGGAGAAGAGCTGTTCCCCAGGGCACGAGACCGTGCGTTCCTCTTTGTGAGAGGGACTTCTCACGCAGGAAAACAGGCCTGTGACTATAATTTATATAGTCCTGTCCCCAATAATTTACACTCGCATCGCACGATTGTGAGCTTGCATATTACCATCGGAAAACTGGAGGATCAAGGAAAATGGCAGCAGCAAAGCCCCATCTCAATCTTGCCGTCATCGGCCACATCGATCACGGGAAGTCGACCCTCGTCGGCCGTCTCCTCTTCGAGACCGGAGCGGTACCCCAGCATGTGATCGACGGCTACCGGAAGGAGGCAGAGAGCAAGGGGAAGGGAACCTTCGAGTTCGCCTGGGTCATGGACAACCTGAAGGAGGAGCGGGAACGGGGGATCACCATCGATATCGCCCACAAGCGGTTCGACACCGCCAAGTACTACTTCACCATCGTGGACTGCCCCGGCCACCGCGACTTCGTGAAGAACATGATCACCGGCGCATCCCAGGCGGATGCGGCGATCCTCGTGGTCGCGGCATCTGAAGGTGTCCAGGAGCAGACCAAGGAGCATGTCTTCCTCGCACGGACCCTGGGCATCAACCAGCTCATCATCGTCGTCAACAAGATGGACGCGGTGAACTACGACCAGAAGCGCTTCGATGCCGTAAAGGCCGATGTAACAACGCTCCTCAAGATGGTCGCCTACAAGCCCGAGGACATGCTCTTCATCGCGGCAAGCGCGTTCCAGGGCGTGAACATCTCCAAGAAGTCTGACAAGACACCCTGGTACAAGGGCCCGACCGTCCTCGAGGCATTGGACACGCTCAAGGAGCCCGAGAAGCCGACGACCCTGCCCCTCCGCCTGCCCATCCAGGACGTGTACAGCATCAGCGGCATCGGGACAGTACCCGTCGGCAGGGTGGAGACCGGTATCCTCAAGAAGGGGATGAACGTCATCTTCATGCCGGCGAACAAGACCGGCGAGGTGAAGTCGGTCGAGATGCACCACGAAGAGATCCCCCAGGCGGTACCCGGGGATAACGTGGGCTTCAACATCCGCGGGGTCGCGAAGAACGAGATCCGGCGGGGCGACGTCGTGGGCCCTGTCGATAACCCGCCGACGGTTGCTGAGGAGTTCACGGCCCAGATCGTCATCCTCTTCCACCCGAGCGCTATCACCGTGGGGTACACGCCCGTCTTCCACTGCCACACCGCCCAGGTGGCATGCACGATCACGGCGCTCAAGAAGAAGCTCGACCCGAGGACCGGCCAGATGAAGGAGGAGAATCCCACCTTCCTGAAGACCGGTGACGCGGCCATCGTCCAGATCAAGCCGAGCCGCCCCCTCGTGATCGAGAAGATCAAGGAGATCCCCCCGATGGGGAGGTTCGCCATCCGGGACATGGGGTCGACCATCGCTGCGGGCATGTGCATCGACATCGTGCCCAAGCAGATGAGGTAACCATTTTTTGGGGTCGTTCTCGATGCAGAAAGCCAGAATACGCCTGACAGGGACGGATTGCAGGAAGGTTGAGATGGTCTGCGAGCGGATCAGGGAGATCGCGGAGCGGACGGGCGTGAATCTGGCCGGGCCGATACCCCTCCCGACGAGGCGCCTCGTGGTCCCTGTCAGGAAGAGCCCTGACGGAGAAGGGACCGCGACCTGGGACCGGTGGCAGATGCGGGTTCACAAGCGGCTGATCGATATCGACGCGGATGAACGGGCGCTCCGGCAGCTCATGCGCATCCAGGTGCCAAAGGACATCGGCATAGAGATCGTCCTGGAGAGTTGAGCATGGGGCGGAGAGCCGCCGGTCTTATCGACCGCCTCCGCGCCGTCTTCACCTTCGACCGAATCTTTATTCTCATCCTCGTACTCACCGTCTTCCTCCGTTTCTACCGGCTGGATCTCAAGCTCTTCCACCACGACGAGGCGATCCACAGCTGGTTCTCCTACCGGCTCCTCCACGAGGGGATCTGGACCTACGATCCCTCCTACCACGGCCCCCTCCTCTACTACATCACCGCAGGGATGTTCGGGATCTTCGGCGACGGGGATCTCGTGGCAAGGATAGTCCCTTCCCTCCTCGGCACCCTCATCGTCGCCCTCATCTACCCCCTCTACCGCATGGGATACCTGGACAAGCGCCAGACCCTCGTCGGGGCACTCTTTCTTGCCATCTCGCCTGATCTCGTGTACTTCTCCCGGTTCCTCAGGCATGATATCTTCATGCTCTTCTTCATCATGCTCCTCCTCGTGACGATCCTCGCGTACCTCGAGACAGGCAGCAGGTGGTACGGCCTCGGGGTCGCGATCGCAGTGGCCGGCGGGACGACCTGCAAGGAGGAGTTTCCCGTCATCCTCCTCATCTTCGCGACCTACTTCATCTATGCCGCGTGGAAGGGCAGGATACATCTCCCCACCCGGTGGAAGAAGGATCTCGCCATCTTCACCCCCATAGCCATCGGGATCATCGCCCTCTTCTACTCGTCCCTCGGGCAGCATCCGGAGATCCTCCTCTCCGGGGGACTTTCCGCCATCCAGCACTGGACCGAGATGTCAGAGCAGGGGCGGCTCGGTGGACCCTGGTACTTCTATATCCTCCTCTTCATCATCTACGAGCTCCCCATCTTCATCCTTGCCATCGTCGGGACCATCCAGTTCCTGGCAGCCCACTCAGATCTCCGCCGGAGGATCGATGAGCTTATCCGGAAGATCCGGCGGGGAGAGACCTTCACGGGCAGCCTGGTGGACCGGATCAGGAAAGATACAGGAACTCCCGAAAGAGAGAATGCAAAACAGGAGGAGTTCTTCGGGTTCTGTATCTGGTGGATGGTCCTCACCCTGGCCTTCTATGCCATAGTGAACGAGAAGGTCCCCTGGCTCATCATCCCCCAGCTCCTCCCGGCGGTCTTTGTATCCGTGTATCGCATGACCAGCCTGAAGGCCATCCTTGCTGTCGTGTCGGTCATCTTCCTCATCCTCTGCACCTGGCATACCTCCTTCGTGCCCGCCGATGTGAACGAGCCGATCGTCCAGGTCCAGAACTCCGAGGATCTCAGGGGATTGTTCGCCCAGATCGACAACTCAAGCCATGTCGCCGTGGCATCCGAGAACTACTGGCCCCTGCCGTGGTACTACCGCGGGGACCTGGCAAAGAAGCTCGCTTACTACGGGAAGAAGGTGGACGAGGACACCATCTACAGCAATAACTATGATCTTGTCATCGCCTATGACCAGTCGAGCTACACGTCCCTGGACGGGTACACGAAGAGGACCATAAAACTGGACTACTGGTTCTCGCTGTACGACAACCAGGACAGGCTGCTCGAATGGTACTTCAAAAGGGACGGGAAGATGGGGAGTATGAACCTGGATATCTTTACCCGAGTTCGTCCCAATGCGTCTTCTTCCGGTATATGACGACCCCGGCGATGATGAGCACGACCGCTACCACGGCGAGGATGGGGAGGAAGGCGCTCAGGTTCGGCAGCGAGAAGCCCTGTCCAAGCTCAGTCTTGAGATCAAGGGAGAGGTTCCACGCCTGGTTCGCGAGGGTGTTACCTTCGTTTGCCTTGGACCTTGCAGTGCTGTAGGTGCCCGTGGTGAAGAGGTCATTCGCATTCGAGATGGCCTGGGCGGCGAGGTCCCTCTTGTTGATGATGGCGACGAGGCGGGAGTCGGTGGTCTTCAGGCTGTCATTCACGGTGAACTCATTGATGAGGCCATCGACGCTTGCAAGCATCGTCTTCGCCTGCTGGACTGACTGATCCGCCCAGGCCTGGTCGAGGGCGATTGTGGCGTCGTTGATATTGCTTGTCGCAGTATCGAGGAGGGACTGGACTGATGTGGGCGAGGAGTAAATGGAAGCTTCTGCATTAGCTAATGCCTGTTTTGCCGCTTGGTAATCCTGAAGAGCTTTTGTAACGTCAACCCCATTACTTTGCTTGGCGTCGATAGCTGTTTTCAGATCTGCAAGATTCGAAGCCACCGTATTCAATGTTACATTCAATGCTTGCGTGTTGATGACCGTCCCGTTCACATAGAATCCCGCACCCACCTGGTTGGACTGGGCATCGTCTTCAAGGGCACGGACAAGGATGATATCGCCGCTGTTGAAAGACGCCGGCACTACTCCATTTTCCATCGTGAACTTGACCTTCACAGCGTACTTGGAAGAGACATAAGCGAGGTCCATGCCCAGGATGCTCGCATGCTTCCCGCCGAACGTCCTCGGAGGGTTCTCGATATCGTTGATGATAATGGAGATCGACCACTTCGCATTGTCCAGCTGGGTATAGAAATCCAGGGTGTCATCCAGGTTAAAGGTCTGGTCCCCGTTCGGGGGGAGCAGGAGGGTCCCGCTGACCTCTGAGACGATATCCCCGGGTTTCAGGGCATTCAATTGCGAAGGGGTGGTGGTGATCTGTCCCTCATGCGTGATCGCTGCACCCGCCTGCACCAGGCAGAGAAACACAAAAGTCACGAGCAGAAATACACTAAGACGCTTCATACTCCTCCTCACTCGAAGAGCGGCTCGATGTCCTCGTCAAAGAGGGAGACCCGCTTCTCCTTGGCCTTCACGGCATCCTCCTTCGTCTCCTTCGCGATCTCCAGGAGCTCCCGGATCCTCGGGGCGTTCCCCACCGTCGCAAGGACCACGACGGCAGCGATATAGTTGGAGTCCACCGGGTAGTCGCCGCCGCGGACCTCGATCCCGGCGATATTCTCCTCAACCCAGCTCTTGGACTTCTCGACCCCCTTCCGGTCCATCTCCTCCGGCGGGCCTGCTATAAGGACGAGGGCCCGCTCGGCGGACGAATAGTCGCAGGGGAGGGTGAGCCGGCCGAGCATGGCCCGTCGGACAAGGGCGATGATCTTCGCGGACTTGTCCTCCCCGAGGAGAACCTCCTCGGTCGGTTCCTTCTTGCCCGATGCTGTCCTGGAGATGGTATCCTTCAGCCCGCCGAAGATGCCCTTCTGCTGCTTGGTACGCCGGGAGACGACCTCAGTGATGGCGTACCCGACACTCGTGATCCCCCCGCCCCGGAGCGTGTTGATGATCTCGCTCGAGTCGACGACCATCTCGCCGACCCCCATCTTCGTGACCTCGCCTGCGCGGAAGAGGACCCCGAACCTCCGCACGATCTCGTCGTTCAGCCGCTGGTAGGCCGACTTGATGCTCTCCCCCTCGTTCTTCCAGGCGCTGTTGTCAAAGAGGAAGGTGCTGTCCACCTCGTTCACGAGAGTTGAGAGGCTCCGGGCGGCGTTGTAGGAGTAGAGGCGTCCTTCCTCGGGGGCCGGGAGGATCCCGAGGGCATAGACGGGTTCCCGGTAGATCCTTTTTAAGGCTCGTGCAAGGACCGGGGAGCCACCGGAACCGGTCCCGCCGCCGAGCCCGGCAATGATGACAAAGGCGTCGATATCATGGGTCCCCCGGGAGTCGATGGCATTGATGATGCTGTCGATCTCGTCGGAGGTGACCTTGGCCCCGGTGACGTTGTCGGTCCCCACGCCGTGCCCCTTCACCATCGTCTGGCCGATGAGGATCCGGTCCCGGAGTCCGATGTTCTTGAGGCCCATCAGGTCGGTCCGTGCGGTATTGACAGAAATGGCCCTGAAACACTGTGCGGCCATCTTTTTATCCTGTTCTATGAACATATCAGCTATTTTGCCGCCCGCCTGGCCGAATCCTATGAAAAATACGCGCATTAAATGACACCAACCAGCAGGAATCCACTCTCCGGGAGCTCAATTTCCTTAACTCATTTTATTCCAGATAGTTCAAAAACTTTCTTATGCGCTTTCCGCGATAAACTATGGGACGAGCGATGAGGGTTTGTATCCTTGGCGGGGGTTTATGCGGCCTTGTTGCAGCCCTGCAGCTCTCGAAGTCCTCTGAAGTGACCATTCTCGAGAGGGACGGGGACCCGGGAGGGTGCCTCTCCTCCTACCAGATCGGCGGTGCGTGGGTGGAGCGGTTCTACCACCACTGCTTCGCCGGGGATTCCCACCTCCTCTCCCTTCTCTCCGAGATCGGCCTCTCGGACCGGCTGGAGTGGCTGAAGGGGACGACCGGTTCATTCGCCGACGGGAAGATCTACCCTCTCAATACACCCCTCGAGATCCTCCGCTACCCCTACCTGAGTGCCCTCGATAAGGCGAGGCTTGCCCTCTTCACCATGAGAGCACGGCGCCAGAAGCTGGAAGACCTCGACACGGTGACGGCCCGGGCTTTCATCGTCGACAGGCTCGGGGAGAAGATCTACACCCAGTTCTTCCGGCCCCTCCTCATGAGCAAGTTCGGCGACAGGGAGGACGAGGTCTCGGCGGGCTGGCTCATCTCCCGGGTCGCCATCAGGTCGAACCGGGGGCTCTCCGGGGAATACCTCGGGTATCTCAAGGGGGGCTTCCACCTTCTCATTGAACGCCTCGCGGAGATCGCCGGTAGACAGGGGTGCGTCATCGAGACAGGAACCCCGGCAACCCGGATGGAACGGAAGGATGGCGGCTGGGTCGTAAACGGCACCCGGTACGACCAGGTCCTCTCCACCATCCCACCCCAGGAGGTGACAAGGATCGGGGGTCCGGAGCTCCCTGCCATCCCTTACCAGGGGGCGGCCTGCATGACCCTCGGCCTCGACCGTGATATCACAGCCGGAGTGTACTGGCTCAACATGAAGGATCCCGCCCCCTACGGGGCAGTCGTATCCCACACGAACTTCATCCCGCCGGAACGCTATGGCGGGAGGATCCTGTACCTCGCCTCCTACTTCCAGGGGAAGATGGAACCCGACCTGCCCCAGCGGATGTCTGATGATTTCTGCAGCCGTTTCGGTGTTGCACCTGAGTCCATCCGCTGGAAGAAGATGGCGGTTGAACCCTTCGCGGGGCCGGTCTACATCACCGGTTACCGGAACCATATCCCCGCCTATGAGCAGGGAGGGCTCTTCCTGGCAGGCATGTTCTCGCTCCCCAACTACCCCGAGCGTTCCATGGAGGGTTCGATCGTCTCGGGAACCGAAGTGGCGAGACGGATGGAGGAGGCTATCACCCATGGGTGAGATCGAGGTCTCTGCCGTCATCCCGGTGTTCAACGACCGCACCGCTCTCGAGATGGCCCTCCCGAGATCCCTCTCGGTCCTGGAGCAGATCGCCCCGGTTTTTGAGCTGATCATCGCAGAGGACGGATCCACCGATGGCACTGCGGAATTTGTCCGGGGGAAGGCAGCAGCAGACCCCAGGATCCGGCTCCTCCATTCCGACGAGCGCCTCGGCCGGGGGCGTGCCCTCACCCGTGCTTTCGCCGAAGCGAAGGGAGGGATCGTCTGCTACTACGACGTCGACCTCGCGACCGACCTCTCGCATCTCGGGGAACTCATCGGGGCCATCCGGGGAGGCTCCGATATCGCGACCGGATCCCGCCTCCTCCCCTCGAGCGATGTAACCCGGACGGGGGAACGGGAGGTCGCGAGCCGGGTATACAACGCCCTCGTCCGGGTCATCCTCGGGAGCAGGGTGCATGACCACCAGTGCGGTTTCAAGGCCTTCAACCGCGCGAGGATCCTCCCCCTCCTCCCCTCGGTGAGGGCAACCCACTGGTTCTGGGACACCGAGGTGCTCGTGAGAGGCCAGCGGGCTGGCTTTCGGGTGACGGAGTTCCCCGTGGTCTGGAGAACGGGCCGGACAACGACGGTGAGGTTGAAGGACATCTTCGAGATGGGTGGGGCGATCCTCGCCCTCAGGTGGCAGCTCCATGGACCGAAAGGTTAGCGTCCTCGTCGTCTCGGCGGGCCTCGCCGCGGGGATCATCGTCTTCATGCTCCTCCGGGTATGGGGCGATCTCATCCTCGCCATCGAGCACTGGAACCCCCTCTTCCTCATCCCGGCCATCGCCTTCTCCACGGCAGGCTGGTGGATGCGGGGGGCACGCTACCGTTCCATCCTAGGAAGGCTCGGGATCAGGGCAGGCCTCGGGTTCTCGACAGCCTGCGTTCTCATCAGCCAGACGGCAAACCTCATCATACCCGCCCGCCTCGGCGACCTGGTCCGTATCTTCATCCTGAAGCACGAGAACCTCTCAGGCTACCCCACAGGCATCTCATCCATCGTCATAGAGCGGTTCTTCGACATCCTCACGGTGGCAATCCTCGGCCTCGTGGCACTCCCCTTCATCCCAGGCGTCCCCGCGTGGGTCTATCCTGTTATCGTCCTCCCCCTCGCGATCTGCGGTGCCTTTGTGATCATCCTCCTCGCACTCGGGAAGGTGCAGTCAGAGAACCGGATCCTTGCCATCGCCTTCTCGATGATCTACGAGATGAGGAAGGCCTCCCTCTCCCTCAGATCCATCCTCGGCCTCTCCGGCCTCTCGGTTGCGATCTGGCTCACCGATGTCTTCACAACGGTCTCCATCGCGGCGATGTTCCGGGCGGAGATCAGCCCCGCCGTGATCATCCTGGCCGTGGTGGTGGGCAACCTCTTCAAGGCGGTCCCCATCACCCCCGGGGGTATCGGTACCTACGAGGCGGCCGTGGCGGTCATCCTCGTCCTCTCCAGGACAACGAACCAGGCCACGGCGACCCTCATCGCCATCTCCGATCACCTGGTCAAGAATGTCATCACCGCCGTGGGCGGGGTCCTCTCCATCCGGCTCATGGGCACCTGGGTCGTGGATGCCATCAGGGACGCCTTCCGCGGGAAGGGGGAGACCGGGGCGTAACATGGAGGTCTGGGTCCAGATCCTGTACGTCCTCTCCTGGCTGATCCTGCTCAAGTTCCTCCAGATATCCGTCTACCCGGCCCTCAGGTCCCCGCTCGGGAAGCTCGCCTATCCCATCTCATTCTCGGGGGGCGTCCTCGCTTTCTCGGCACTCTCCTGGTACCTCGGCCTCCTCCGGCTCCCCGTCTCCCTCGCGGCCCTCCCGTTCCTCGGGCTCCTGGGCTGGGCCCTCGTGAAGGACAGGTACAGCTGGGAGGACCTGAAGCCGCACCTGACCTGGGACCTCGTTTTCCTCGTCGCATTCGCCGCCATGCTCGTGGTACGGCTCGCAAACCCGACCATCATCAGCGCCGAGAAGTTCATGGACCATGCCTTCATCGCCTCCATCATGAGGAGCCCCATGGTCCCGCCCCCCGATCCCTGGTATGCAGGCGGCACCATGAACATCTACTACTACGGGGGGTACTGGCTGATGGGGATCCTCGGCACCCTCACCGGTGTCCCGTCATCGGTTGTCTTCAACCTGGCCCTCCCCACGGTCCTCGCCCTTGCCGCGGTGAACCTGTACGCCATCGGTGACCTCCTTCTCCCCCGGTTCAAGTGGTTCCCCCTCCTCACCCTCGTCCTGGTCAACCCCGCCTTCCTCCGGTTCCTCATCCTCGGGGGTGACACGGCGGGGATACTCTGGGACACCACCCGGGTCATCACGAACACCATCAACGAGTATACCCTCTTCTCCTTCCTGTGGGGCGATGTCCATCCCCACGTCCTCGCGATCTTCAACCAGGTGTTCATCCTCCTCCTCCTCCTCATCGCCCTGAAGTGCTGGTACAAGATAGGCAGGTCAGGGCGGATCGCCCTCACGGCTCTCGTGGCCCTCTCCCTCGGCTCGATGCCCGTGATGAATACATGGGACGTCCTCGTCTACGCGCCCGTGACCGTCCTCTTCGGAGTTCTCCTCCTCTGGGACGGGCTTCATCGGGAAGAGCGGGACCTGTCGGCCCTGGGGTTCCTCCTCGTCGTGCCTCCCGTCTCCATCCTCCTGTACCTCCCGTACTACCTCCAGATGGCCGCCACTGGTTACCTTGGGATCTTTCCCGTAACGACCCCATCGGATCCCTGGGAGTTCCTCCTGGTCCACGGGTTCTTCCTGGCGATCTTCCTCGCTTACGGGGCGAAGAGCCTTGTCAGGCGGCCTTACCTCCTCCTCCCTGCCGTGCTCGTCGCTCTCGCAGGTTATGGATCGGCAGCCATCGCCATCGCAGCAGGTACCGCCCTCCTCGCACGGTGGGAGCGGAGGCCTGAGATCTTGATGGCCCTCGCCGGGCTATCGATCATCACCTTCACCGAGGTCTTCTACCTGAAGGACTACCTCGGCGGGATCTACTACCGGATGAACTCGGTCTTCAAGTTCTACAACATCGCCTGGATCCTGATGGGGGCGGCAGCCCTCATCATCGTGGCAGGGGTCCTCGCCAGGGTGAGGATACCGAGTATACCCGAAGGCCAGGGGAAGGTCGCCATGGTCATCTCCCTCGTCATCCTCATCATTGCTGCCCCCGCTGTGCTCGCGATCGCAAGCGGCTCCGGGGTGCTCACCCTCGATGGCCTCCAGTATCTCGAAAGTTCTCATCCCGGGGATGCAGCCGCGCTCCCCTTCGTCCGGGGGCTTCCCCCCGGCACCGTGATCGCCGAGGGGGCGAAGGGGGACTACAGCTATCCGTCCCGGATCTCCTCCTTCACGGGGGTCCAGACCATCATCGGGTGGCCCGGCCACGAGTTCATGTGGAGGGGCGCCGGGGGGAGAACCTCGGCACGGATCGATGAGGTGAGGGCTGTTTACGAGGACCCGGCAATAGCCACCGGGATCCTGCGACGCTATAACGCCACGTATATCTACGTCGGGGATACCGAGAGGGAGCTCTACAGCCGCCTGAACCTGCCAGCGGGGGACCTTGTTCCTGTCTACGATGCCCAGGGCGTCACCATCTACCGGTTCACCGGTTGAGATGCCGTCTGGCACGCCGGCGAAGTCTCCGAGCGACAAACCTTTATCTCCCGCCCTGATGACATGATATGGTTACGGCGTCACTACCTGTGAGTGATGAAGGAGATTACCCTCCTGAATGAGGTGTGTTATGGCAAAGGGATTTGTAAAATTCGAGGTTCCCGATGAGATCCAGAACAAGGCCCTCGAGGCCCTGGAGATCGCCCGGGACACGGGGAAGATCAAGAAGGGATCCAACGAGGCCACCAAGGCCATCGAGCGCGGCATCGCCCTCCTCGTGCTCATCGGGAGCGACGTGCAGCCAGAGGAGGTCGTGATGCACCTCCCCGCCCTCTGCGACGAGAAAAAGGTCCCCTACCTCTTCGTGAAGCGGCAGAACGATATCGGGGCTGCAAGCGGCCTCGCCGTCGGCTCGGCCGCTGCGGCCATCGTGAAGCCCGGGAAGGCGAAGGAGATCATCGACGACATCGCCAAAAAAGTGGCCGAGCTCAAGGGATGAGCAGCCATGGCAGGCGACGCGACACCGGCTGAGGTCATCGAGGTCATCGGGAGCACCGGCATGCACGGTGAGGCGATGCAGGTGAAGTGCCGGGTCCTTGACGGGCCGAACAAGGGGAGGATCATCACCAGGAATACCGTGGGTCCCATCCGCGAGGGCGATATCCTCATGCTCCTCGAGACCGAGCGCGAGGCAAAGAAGCTCTCGAAGAGGTGAGTCCATGGTCGATACGCGCACATGCAACTTCTGCGGGGAGGCGATCGACCCCGGAACCGGGAAGATGTTCATCCGGAAGGACGGGGCCATCTTCTACTTCTGCAGCTCCAAGTGCCAGAACAACTCGAGGCTCGGGCGGGTTCCCCGCCGCGTCAGGTGGACACAGGCGGGGAGGAAGGCCCTCGGGAAGGAGTGATCCCGGTTGGATCGCACCTTCGTCCTGATCAAGCCCGATGGGATCCAGCGCGGCCTCGCGGGGGAGGTCATCTCCCGGCTCGAGGCGAAGGGGCTCAAGCTCGTGGGGGCGAGGTTCTTTCTCGCCACCGAAGCCCAGGTGATGGAGCAATACAGGGAACATATCGGGAAGCCCTTCTTCCCCCATCTCAAGCGCTATATCATGAGCGGGCCGGTACTCGCCATGGTCTGGGAGGGGAAGGACGCGGTTCCCGTCGTGAGGAGGCTTGTCGGGGCCACGAACCCCGCCGAGGCAGCCCCGGGGACCATCCGCGGGGACCTCGCCCTTGACACGGGGAGGAACGTCATCCATGCCTCGGACTCACCGGCGAGCGCCGCCCGGGAGGCAGCCATCTACTTTGCCGAGGCCGATCTCATCAGCTACCCGAGGATCGATGAGCCAGTCCTCTACGAGTGGGTTGGGTAGGCAGGTTCATCAGGCAGCCCTTCACTTTCACCCCCCGCACTGCCACCCTTTTTTACCTCATCCGGTGACGGTTTCTCTGCATACCATTATCCCAACTCTTTTAGAGAGAGGAGCCCCATGCTCCCCTTCATCAGCTATTTAAATTTCCACGCCCCAGATCAGGATGAGGCTGGACACTGGACGTCCGGATCTCACCCGGGGGATGGATCTCTCTCCCGTTGCCAGCGAGGAACGTACCATGGAACATGACATCAGCGACACCCTTCTCATCAGCATCAGCCTCTGCTTCATCATCGGTGGATCCATCTTTGCCGCGATGGTGGTGGGAAAGGACTACGGCGTCCTGGAGATCCCGTACGGGCCCTATATCCTCCTCGTCATCTCCGTCGTGATAGTGATCCTCGCCGGTCTTATCGTCATCACCGGTACAGCCAAGGAGAATGGCACGTAAAGGCCGAGCCGGGGATATCTCTCCTCATTCAACACCGATGAAAGTCTGCACCGCCCAGATGGCAAGCGCCTGGGAGGATCCCGGGGCGAACCTCGCAAAGGCCGCCCTCCTTGCCGGGTCCGCGAAAGCGAAGGGCGCGGGCCTGATCTGCTTCCCGGAGCAGTTCGTCACCGGCTGGTCCCCGCATTCCAGCCTCTTTGCAGAAGACCCTGACGGCCCCACCGTGAGTGCCCTCCGGGACCTCGCGAGGGACCACTCCATCTCCATAGTCGGATCATATATCCAGAAGCACGATCCCCGCCCCCTGAATACCGCTGTTGCCATAGATGCCGGGGGGAGTGTGGTGGCGAGCTTCTCCAAGATCCATCCGTTCTCACCCGGGGGGGAGGATCTCCACTATGACCCCGGCGACCATATCTCGGTCTTCTCCGTTGAAGGTGTCCGATTCGGGATCGCCATCTGTTATGACCTCCGTTTCGCCCCGCTCTTCAGGGTCTACGAGAGGCAGGGTGTACACTGCGTCCTCGTGCCATCGGCATGGCCCTGCAGCAGGACCCGGTCCTGGGAGCTCCTCATCGCGGCGAGAGCCCTCGACAACCAGTTCTACGTGATAGGGTGCAACCCTACGGGGACCACGCCGGTTGACCGGTACTGCGGGCATTCGCTCTCGGCGGATCCGGTCGGTGTCGTCATAAGCCGCGGGGGCGAGGCGGAGGAGCTCGTGATGACCGATGTCGATCCCGCACGGGTTGAGGCGACCCGGGCACGGATGCCGGTGGAACGGGATAGGCGTCCGGATCTCTACCACCAGTTCCTTTCTGAGGCTGATCCCTGACCGGCCGTTCTGCCCGGTCACGCCCTTCCACGTTATTGTTTCGATGCCGGCTGAATAGGTATACATGCCCCTGCACCCAAAGTGTACCCATGCACCACCTGGCCTGCATCCACTGCGGTGCCAAGTATCCGCCTGACGAGGTCATCTACTCCTGCAGGGCGTGCGGCCACCCGCTGGAGGTCCGCTACCCCCTCGACCGGCTCGGGATCGAGAGAGCGGAGTGGGCGAAACGCCCCCTCTCGGTCTGGCGCTACCGCGAGATCCTGCCGGTGCATATCCAGCCCGTAACCCTTCGCGAGGGAGGAACCCCGCTCTACCATCTCGATGCCCTCGGGAAGGAGATGGGGCTTCCCCACCTGTATGCAAAGCACGAGGGGATGAACCCGTCCGGGTCATTCAAGGACCGGGGGATGACCGTAGGGGTCTCGATGGCGCTCCAGCTGGGGAAGCGATCGGTGGCATGCGCGAGCACGGGGAACACCTCCGCGAGCCTGGCCATGTATGCGGCGAAGGCAGGAATCCCGTCGGTGGTCCTTCTCCCATCGGGTAAGGTCGCGCTGGGGAAGGTGGCCCAGGCCCTCATCCACGGGGCGCGGGCGATCACCATCAGGGGGAACTTCGACCGGGCCCTGGAGTTGGTCCAGGAGCTCTGCGACAAGCATGGCCTCTACCTCCTCAACTCGATGAACCCATACCGGCTCGAGGGGCAGAAGACCATCGGCTTCGAGATACTGGACCAGCTCGGGTACGTCCCCGACCGGATAGTGTTACCGGTCGGGAACGCGGGGAACATCTCGGCCATCCACAAGGGGCTCCGGGAGCTCCGTGAGCTGGGCTTCATCGACCGGCTCCCCATGATGACCGGGATCCAGGCCGAGGGATCGGCGCCGGTGGTGAGGGCGGTCCAGGAGAACCTCCCCGAGGTCATCCCCGAGGCACACCCGGAGACGGTTGCGACCGCCATCCGTATCGGCGCACCCGTGAACGCCGAGAAGGCGCTCCGGGCCATCAGGGAGACCGGCGGGACCGCGATCTCGGTGAGCGACGCCGAGATCCTCTCGATGCAGCGGGCCCTCGCATCCCGGGAAGGGATCGGGGTCGAACCCGCCTCGGCAGCCTCGGTGGCCGGGGTGAAGAAGCTCGTTGCGGCCGGCGTCATCGGCCGGGACGAACGGGTGGTCTGCGTCGTGACCGGCCACCTCCTCAAGGATCCCGAGACGGTGGTGAAACAGTGCGAACCCCCGCAGGAGATCGAACCCGACCTGCCCTCGCTGCTCTCTGCGCTGCGATTGTGATCTGCACCGCAGCGGCAGGAGCACTCAACGCGAGCTTCCAGGTCGCTCCCGGGGGTGCGGCCTACTCCGCGGCGGTCGAGGTCGAGAATGCAGACGGTTACTCCTTCTGGGACTATGGGCCCCTGGGAGAACGGATCCCCCGCCCGGTCTCGAACGTGAGCCTCCACGGGGCCTGCGGCAACTGCACATTCGATTGGGTCGATCCCTTTACCATGAACTTCACCCAGGGGAACTACACCATCCTCTACAGCGGGGAGATCATGGAGAACCACCTGCAGGGGACCTTCGAGAGCCCCTACCATGTCTCGGTGCTTCTCCCGCAGGGCCTCGACGTGCGGGATCCCTTCCTCGGTATGAGGAACACGGGTTCGGAGATCACGGAAGGGCCCTCCTCCCTGATCATCATCTGGAACAGTACCCAATCCTTCGAGTTCAGGTTCTACACGCCCGAGAGGGAGAGGCTCCTCCTGATCTTCGGGGTGCTCTGGGTCGTAGGGCTCGTCCTCGTCCTCATCCCGTTCCTCCTGTCACGATCGGGGAGGATGAACCGTGATTGAGGTCCTCCTCCAGTCGTTTGTCATCGGCCTCTCGGGGGCTCTCTCGCCAGGCCCCCTCTCGGCATCCATCCTGGGCATGACTCATAAGAAGCCCCTCGTATCCACCGCCGGGCTCGTGGCCGGCCATGGTCTCGTCGAGCTCCTGGTGGTCTTCGGGATCTCCCTCGGGCTCCGCTCCCTCCCCTTCAGGACCGAGCTCGCGCTCCTCGGCTGCGCCGTCCTCGTACTCTTCGGGATCCTCCAGTTCAGGGCGGGGCAGGAGGAAGGGACGCGAACTGCCGACGGCCGGAACCCGTTCCTCGCGGGAATCGTCCTTACCCTCTCGAACCCATACTGGTGGATCTGGTGGCTCACCTTCGGGGCGGGTTTCCTTGCACTGCAGCCGGCCTATGCCGAGTTCTTCGCAGGGCATATATCGGCAGATGCCCTCTGGTTCGGAGTCCTTGCAGTAACCGCTTCCCGGGGCGCGGTGATCCTGGGAGAAAAGTACCGGTGGGTGGTGAAGGGGAGCGGGGCTGCCATGGCAGCCTTCGGGGTCCTCTTCGCCTTCTCTATTTTTTCAGCCTGAGGTGAAAAAAACGGAGGGGGCTAGCGGAGCGCCTTCGAAGGCCAGCCTCACCCTTCAGGATTCTCCACCGGTTTTTTCAGCCCAGGTGAAAAAACCGACCGCCGGCCGGGCGATCTTCGGAGTCAACCCTCGGGCTTCTCTACCGGTTTTTTGAGCTTGATATCGATCCCGAACTTCTCGGCGTTCCTGTCCGCGGTGGCCTGGATCCTTGCGATCTCGGCCTCGTTCCTTGTGGGCTTGAAGAGGTGGGCGAACCGCTTCTGGCCTTTGAGGTACTCCTCGACGGGTTTCCTCATCACCTTCTTCACTCTGGTGACCGTCCCGTCGGTCTGCTCGAAGAGGACGAAGAGACCGGTCTCCACCGCGAGTTTACCCATGACCATGGTACGATCGCCCTCGTACCCCCACCCGGTGGGGCACGGAGCATGGATCTGGACGTAGCACGGCCCCTTCGTCTCAATCGCCCGCTCAACCTTCTGCATCAGATCGTTCGGGTAGGCGATGGAGGTGGTCGCCACGTACGGGGCCCCGTGGGCAGCGAGGATGGCCGGCATGTCCTTCTTGGGCCGCCGGTTGCCAGTCGAGCATTTTCCTGCCGGGCTCGTGGTGGTATGGGCGTCGAGAGGCGTTGCCCCGGAGCGCTGGATGCCTGTGTTCATGTAGGCCTCGTTGTCGTAGCAGATGTACGTGAAGTCATGGCCGCGCTCGAAGGCCCCGCTGATGCAGAGCATCCCGATATCGAAGGTCGCCCCGTCACCGCCGATGACCACCACCTTCTCGCTCCGCCCCTGCTTCTTCAGCGCAGCCTCGACGCCCGATGCCACCGCGGCCGCGTTCTCGAAGAGGGAATGGATCCAGGGGACCTTCCAGGCGGTCTCGGGATAGGGGGTCGAGAAGACCTCCATGCACCCCGTGGCAGAGACGACGATGGTATCTGTTCCCGCCGCCTTCATGATGAGCCGGGCTGCGAGGGCCGGGCCGCAGCCGCCGCACGCGCGGTGGCCGCAGTCGAAGAGCTCCAGGGTCTTGTCCACCATCTATGCCACCTCCTCGCGAAGGCCGTAAAAGAGGTCCCCTTCGCCCTTCTCGGCGAGGGTGACGATCCGCTCGATGTCCCGCTTCCTCATGTCCCTCCCGCCAAGTCCGACTATATAATCGAGCACCGGGATCCCCGAGCCATAGAGGACGTCCTTCACCTCGAGCCCGACGGCGCCCTTGGAGCCGAGGGAGATATTCTTGTCAAGGACCGCGACCCGCTTTGCTCCCTTGAGGGCCGCGGCGACCTCCTCGCCCGGGAACGGCCGGTAGGTGCGGATCTTGAGGAGCCCCACCTTCCTCCCTGCCCCGCGCATCTCGTCGATCGCATCCTTGGCAGTGCCGCAGAGGGAGCCCATCGCCACGAGCACCGTCTCCGCGTCCTCGAGCCGGTAGCCCTCGACGAGGGCACTGTAGTCACGCCCGAATTTCTCTTTGAACTCCTTCCCTGCCTCCCGGATCTTCTCCCTGGACTGCTGCAGGGCCTGGTCGATCGCGTACCGGAACTCCATGTAGTACTCCGGGAACGCGAACATGCCGAAGGAGATAGGATCTTTTGCATCCAGGCGCTGGCAGGGGTTGAACTTCGGGAGGTAGGCATCCACCTCCTCCTGGGTGGGCATGTCCACGGGCTCGTACGTATGGGAGAGGATGAACCCGTCGAAGCAGACCATGGCCGGGAGGAGTATCTTCTGGTCCTCAGCCACCTTGTATGCCAGGTAGTGGAGATCGGCTGCCTCCTGGTTGTCCTCGGCGTAGAACTGGAGCCACCCCGAGTCCCGGAGGGAGATGGAGTCCTGCTGGTCGTTCCAGATGGAGAGGGGGGCCGAGATGGCGCGGTTCGCGATCGTCATCACCATGGGGAGGCGCATCCCTGCCAGGTTGAAGCAGACCTCGAACATGAGCGCGAGCCCCTGGGAGGAGGTGGCCGAGTAGGCCCGGGACCCTGCGGCCACGGCGCCCAAACAGGCCGAGAGAGCCGAGAACTCCGATTCAACGGTGATATACTCGGCGTCGAGTGTGCAGTTGGCCACCATCTCCGCGAGGCTCTCGACGATATGGGTCTGGGGGGTGATGGGATAGGCAGAGACCACATCGGGCCGACACATCCGGACCGCGTCGGAGACCGCGAGGGATCCCTCGATGAAGCGCATCATGTCACTTCTCCTCCTTCACCATCTCGATGTCCTCTGCAGGGCACTCCTCGGCGCAGAGGCCGCAGCCCTTGCAGTAGTCATAGTCGGGGATCATGAACTCATCTTCCTGCTCGATGATGCACCCCTCGGGGCAGACCATGGCGCAGAGGCCGCACTTCGTGCACTTGTTGTGCTTGAAGGCCGGCTTGAAGACCCGCCAGGCACCGGTCCTGTTCCCCCGGGACTTACCGGGCTTTGCGGTGCAGCCGACGGAAAGCGCCATTCACGCCGCCCCCTTTACCAGGTTGTAGGCCCGCCGGGCTGCCTCGATGTTCTTCCGGGCGAGTTCCTCGGAGAACCGGTGGCGGATGGCGTTCTCGATGGCCTCCAGCGTGATCTCCCCGCTCGCCGCGGCAAAAGCCCCCATGAGGCTCGTGTTCGTGATGGGGACGCCGAGGGTCTCAAGGGCGATCCCCGTTGCATCCACGGTGATGAGCCGGACACCCGGGGGAACGGTCCAGCCCCCTCCCTTCGCGGTGTTCACGATGGCGATCCCGCCCTTCTTCATCCCCGCAAAGACGTTCACATCCGCGATCAGGGTGCTGTCCTGGACGATGATGTAGTCCGGCTCGTAGACCTGGCTCCTGAGCCGGATCTTCTTGTCTGCGAACCGGACAAAGGCCTGGACCGGCGCCCCCCTCCGCTCGACCCCGAACATGGGGAAGGCCTGGGCAGAGACCCCGCCCTCGAACGCCGCCGTGGCGATCAGCTCGGCCGCCGTGACCGAGCCCTGGCCGCCCCTTCCGTGGATGCGCAACTCCTTCATAAGAAGATCCCGGATTATTTTACATGATTAAACATATTAAATATGCAGATCGAGGGCGCGATGTGGAGAGCGACCCGGGTGAGAGTCGGGGTTTGAGGGAACGAGCGGTCCCTACGTTACATCCGGACCTGGATCCCCAGAATCTCCTTTTTCCCGCCGAAGACGTCCCTCGCGATCCGTGCAAGGCCCCGGGAGGCGCACCATTCGTCAAACACCGTGGGTTTCTCCCCGAGAAGGGCCTCCACATCTGTAGCTGTGAGAGGCGCACAGGTCCCTGCAAGGGCGATCCGTGCCTGCGGGGAGAGGACCCTGAGGGCCGCGCACTCCATTGCTGCGAAGAGGGCGAGAGCCCTCATCCTCTCCCCGTCGGGGAGGGTGAAGTTGACTCCGGCCTGCATGAAGGCCCTGTTCGCGGAGATCTCGCCCTGATCGATCCTCCTGAT
Source organism: Methanomicrobiales archaeon (assembly GCA_015660865.1). Classification (GTDB taxonomy): domain Archaea; phylum Halobacteriota; class Methanomicrobia; order Methanomicrobiales; family JACTUA01; genus JACTUA01. The sequence continues at coordinate 251,953 of JACTUA010000002.1, forward strand.
GGCATCCACATCGATCGCCCCCTGGGTGGTTCCCGGTGCAAAGATGCAGGCATCGATGGCTCCCGCGATCCTTCCTTCTGAAACGAGGATGCTCACCGTGTTTGAGGAGACATCGGATACCACGAAGTCATCCCCGAGCGACTGGTGAACCTCATATGCGATCCCGATCTTCTCCGGGCTCGCCTGGTGGGAGTACGCCTTGAGCCTTGGATCAGTCGGGGAACCGCGGTGGAGGCCCGGGATGGCGACGGCTGGAAGACCGCTCTCAAGGACCGCATCGAAGATCCGCGTCCCCCCGCCGATATGCTCGCCCGCACCCTCCTGGCTCACCACCCCGCGGTTCGATAGATTGCCGATGGGGGTGATCTCGGAGAAGTTGTCTCCCATGGAGTAGCAGAGGGCGATACCCTTTATTTCACCGATGGGACCGAGCCGTTCCAGGTCCCGGATGGTGAAGTCCCGTGCATCCCTCCGGCTGATCTTGAACTCCGTCTCCCCCGAAGAGAAGCGGATGGCCGTGGTGCCGTGGTCGATGCCGATGAACATGGTCTCATCCTGCGCGGGGGATCAGGGACTCGTCCCTGATCAATTACTGGATCCTGTATCTTCCCGAGAATTATAGCCTCCGTTTCCAATATATGCCTGAAGGGAGGTATTCGGAATTATCTGGATCTGGTTTGTTTCGTGAGCCAAGGAATAAAAGAAATTTCCCTTCAGCAGGGCCCTCATGAGTCCCCGGCCCTAAAAATCAGCCAGTCCTTCTTCCCGGGCCTCCGGAAGCGGACAAGGGCGTACCTGCCCGAGAGCCGGTTCCCGTGGAAGATCACCTCGATCTTCCCCTCGCCCCACTCGAGGGTATCATAGGTCCCCGTATCCCAGATCGCCTCGGTCCCTGCCCCGTACTCTCCCTCGGGGATGGTCCCCTCGAAGGTGAGGTACTCCAGGGGATGGTCCTCGGTCTCCACGGCGAGGTGCTTCTCTCCCCCCGCCTCGGGGATTCCCTTCGGGACCGCCCAGGACTTCAGCACCCCGCCCCGCTCCATCCGGAGATCGTAGTGGAGGTGTCGGGCGCGGTGCTCGTGGACGACAAAGGAGTTCCCCCGGGACTCAACCGCCTTCTTTCCACTCGGTTCGGGCGTCATGGTGAAGTCTCTCCTGGCCTGGTAGGGAATAAGGTTTTGCTCTGCACCTAGTTGATCCAGCGTACAGTCCTCCGGCTTCTTGTCGGTCCGGATCCGCACGAGCCGGGGCATACGGAGCCGGCCGTCCTTTGTCACCGAATGAAAGGCGACCTCGACCACCATGCGCGGGTGAACCCAGACGATCTCCCCCTTCTCGGTGCCGGTGAGGGTCGGTTCGCCCGCCTTCAGGCCTGCGAGCATGGAGGTTATTCCCTCGAGGTCAGCCTGGTCGAACCCCGTCCCCACCCTGCCGATGTAAACCCCCTTTCCCTGATCGCAGAGCCCGAGGACCAGGGCACCGAAGGTCCCCGCCCTTACTCCCTCACCCCTCGTGTAGCCGAAGACAACGCAGTCGCAGCTCTTGAGCGCCTTCACCTTCAGCCAGGAACCGCTCCTCGCCCCTGGCTCGTACGGGCTCCCCAACCGCTTTGCCATGACCCCCTCGAGTCCCCGCTTCACTACCTCGGCATAGTAGCGTTCCCCCTCCCCCTGCACGGCGATCGAGCGGACCAGGTACTTCCCTTCCTTCACGTACTCTTCGAGAATCCTCCTCCGCTCCTCCAGGGGCAGGTGAATAAGGGGGGCCCCGTCCCTTTCCAGGATATCGAAGGCCACGTACGTCACGGGGAGACTCCGGGAGTCTGCCTCGATCTGGCGGGGATCGCTCTTCTGGAACCGTCCCATCAGGGCCTGGATATCATTCCGCCCGTCCCTGAGAAGGACGATCTCCCCGTCCAGTACGCACTCTGGCGCAAGCTCCCGTATCTCATCCAGTTCCGGGAACTGGCCCACCATCTCGCTGCCGCTCCGGGAGAGAATCGAAAGGGGGTTGGCATAGGCGACGGCCCGGATCCCGTCCCATTTCACCTCGAAGATCCAGTCCGGGGAGGAGAAGGGGGCATCCGCTGTCCGGGCGAGCATCGGGCTGTACCGGGGACCGGTCATTGCTTCCCGAGCTTTGCCACGGTCTCCTCGAGGGCGACCATCAGCTCCTTCACCTCTGCCGCCTTGGGCTTCTCCACGCGGATGGTCTCACCCGCCCGTTTCTTCTCGATGAGCGCAAGGACCCGCTCATGGTAGGTATCCTGGTACGCGGAGATGTCGAAATCGCCGGAGAGCTCCGTGATGATCCTCTTTGCAAGGTCCAGCTGTTTCGGCCCGGGAGCTGACAGAGCTTTCAGCTCCTCGAAGGCAGAGGGATCCATGACCTCGTTTGCATACCGGAGAGTGGTGAGGATGAGCGCACCATGGTACGCGTGGACAACCGCAGGGTACTCCTTGGTCCTGAGGGTGAAGCGCCCGACCCCGGCCTCCCCCAGTTCCTCGCAGACGGTGAGGAGGAGGCTGTAGGCATCGGGGGTCCCGTCGGGGACGAGGGCAAAGGAGTTCTCGAAGAACACCGGGTCGAGCGAGAGATAGTGGACAAACGTGTCGATCCTGATCCTGCGGTCCGACTCGGGGAGGGCCGCGCGGAGCTCCTCCTTCTCGAGGACGATGAACTCGTTCTTCCGGACCTCGAAGCCCTTCACAGTCTCCTCCCAGGGGACCACCTTCCCGTCGCGCGTGCAGACCCGCTCGTAGCGGAGAGGCTGCCCGTCCTTCCGGTGGAGGAGGCGGAAGGAGACCGACGTATCACGGGTCATCGGGTAGACCTTCACCGGGACGTTCACGAGACCGATGCTGATGGTTCCGCTCCAGATGGGGCGGCGGGGACTCTTCTTCTCTTCGCTCATCCTTCTCCTCTCCCCGCGGGAAGTTTCTGGGGATGACGGAGGAGGTCCTTCCAGGGATCCTCCTCGCGTGCGGGGACACTCTGGATATGGAAGTCCCCGGGTTTTATCCCTTTTCCCACCTCCTCCCATGAGAGAGGGGTGGAGACCGTGGCCCGCGGGGTGGCCCTGGGGCTGTAGGGAGCCACCATGGTCTTCCCGGCCCCGTTCATCGCATAATCGACGAAGACCTTCCCGGGGTTCGCTGGGCCCGGGGCCTCGGAGGCGATGAGGGCATGCTCCCTCGCAAGGTTCCGGCTCATATCGTGGATGAAGCCTCTCACCTCCTGGAAGCTGAGGCCGTGGACGAGAGGGGTGACGAGGTGGAGGCCCCGCTTCCCCGATGTCTTCACCGAGATGCGGATCCTCTGGGATGCCAGCCGGTCGCGAACGAGCAGGGCTTCTGCCGCCGCATCGGCGGTCGTTGCCGGAGGTTCCGGGTCCAGGTCGATGAAGAGAAGGTCCGGGGCGGTGTAGGAGCGGGTCGTGGAGAACATCACATGGATCTCGAGGGTGTCGAGGTTCGCGAGCCAGAGGAGGGTGTCCAGGTTGTTGCAGACGATGTAGCGGATCATCCGGTCCGCGGTCTCCGAGTGGTGCGGGTAGGTTTCCACCCAGTCGGGGGTCCCCATAGGGGCGTCCTTCTCATAGAAACCCGGGGCTCCCGCCCCGTCGGGGTACCGGGTGAGGACGATCGGCCTTCCTGCAAGGAGGGGCAGCATCCTCGGGGCTATCCTGATGAAGTACTTGATCACCTCGAGTTTGGTGATCCCGGCCTCGGGGTAGAGGACCTTCGGGAGGTGCGTGAACTCCACCCGCGTCAGGGGATCTCCCATCAGGAACACCGCCGCCCGCAGATCATACGAACACCGGTATTTTACATGGGGAGGGCAAATAAGCTCTCATGGGCGCTGTGGTTACCGGCGGGTGCGGCTTCATCGGCTCTCACCTGGTGAACGCCCTCGCGGGGCGCGGAGAGAGCGTCGCCGTCATCGACAACCTGAGCACCGGTTCCGAGGCAAACATCGCGGGACCACTCAGGGACGGCGGAACTACCCTCAGGAAAGCCGATCTCCTGCACGAGGGATGGGAGGATCTCTTCGCAGGAGCCGCCCGGGTCTACCACCTCGCCGCCGATCCCGATGTCAGGATGAGCGGGATCCATCCCGAGAACGTGATCCAGAACAACATCCTTGCCACGGGAAGGGTCCTCGAGGCGATGCGCCGCCATGATGTCCCCGGTATCGTCTTCACCTCTACCTCGACGGTCTACGGCGAGGCATCGGTCATCCCCACCCCCGAGGACTACGCCCCCTTGGAACCGATCTCGGTCTACGCCGCGAGCAAGCTCGCGTGCGAGGCGCTCATCTCGGCGTACTGCCACTCCTACGGGATGCAGGGATGGGTCTTCCGGTTCGCGAACATCATCGGTGAGCGCTCGAACCACGGGGTCATCTGGGACTTTGTCAACAAACTCCGGGAGAATCCCCGGGCCCTCGAGATCCTCGGGGACGGAAAGCAGACCAAGTCCTACCTCGAAATCCACGAGTGCGTGAAGGCCATGCTCTATGCCGTGGACCAGGCGAAGGGGACCTACAATGTCCTGAACATCGGGTCCGAAGACTGGATCGATGTGACGGGGATCGCAGATATCGTTGTCCCGGCTCTCGGCCTCACGAAGGTGGACTACCGGTTCACCGGCGGGGAACGGGGCTGGGTCGGGGATGTCCCGAGGATGCTCCTCTCCATCGACCGTCTCAAAGGGCTGGGATGGAAGCCGGTCATGGGCTCCCGGGAGAGCGTGAAGGCAGCTGCAGAAGCCATGGCAAGGGATCTGCGGTGAAGGTCCTCATCGTGGTCGGCGACGGGATGGCCGACGAGCCCCTTCATGAGCTCGGGGGAAAGACCCCGCTCGAGTATGCCAGCACCCCGAACTTCGACCGGATCGCCCGCGAAGGGGCGTGCGGCATGCTCCGGACTATTCCCCCTGGCTTTGAGGCAGGGAGCGACATCGCGAACCTCTCCATTCTGGGGTACGATCCGAAGAAGTACTACACCGGCCGGGGCCCCCTCGAGGCCGCGAGTATGGACGTCTCCCTGGGGGAGAGAGATATCGCCTACCGCTGCAACCTGGTCACCGTAACTGACGGGGTGATGGAGGACTTTTCGGCCGGCCATATCCCGAGTAGCGAGGGGGGTCCGCTGATCCATGCCCTTGCCGCCTCAGTCGAAGGGGTCTCCCTCCATGCCGGGGTCTCCTACCGCAACCTCATGGTGGTCCCAAACGGCGAAGGCGCAGAAACCACCCCGCCCCACGATATCGTGGGGGAGAGGATAGAGACCCATCTCCCAAGGGGCGGGGACGCCCGCATCCTCATCCAGGCCATGGAGAGATCCCATGAAGTTCTCCAGGGTCTGTCGGTAAACCGCGGGCGCATCTCCCGCGGGCAGCGCCCCGCGACGATGATCTGGCCCTGGAGCGGGGGCAGGAAGCCCGATCTCCCCTCCTTCAGGGAACTCCATGGCATCTCCGGGGCGATGATCTCGGCCGTGGATCTCCTGAACGGGATCGCGCGCCTTGCAGGGATGGAGGTGATCAGGGTGCCCGGTGCGACCGGGTACCTTGACACCGATTATGATGCGAAGGCGCGATACGCAAGGAAGGCGCTGAAGCGGGTTGACTTCCTGTACCTCCACGTGGAGGCCCCGGACGAGGCCGGCCACATGGGGTCTGTCGAGGAGAAGGTAAAGGCCATTGAACGGGTCGACGGGATGGTCGGGAGCATTATGGAGACCTTCGATGGGATCATCGCAGTCCTCCCAGACCACCCAACTCCCATCCGGGTGAAGACCCATACCCCGGATCCGGTGCCTTTTGCAGTCCGGGGGCTTGCGCGGGACGACACCAGACGGCTTACCGAGAGGGAGGCTGCAAGGGGCATCTTCGGGACCATGGATGCGGTGGACCTCCTCAAGAGGATTCTTGCGCTTCCGGGCTGAACCCGCTTTTTTCTTAGGGTTCCATCCCCGGCTTCAGGGTCGAAAACCGTACCAGGAGATGATGCATTCACGGGAATTACGGTGAGTTATATGATGGAATATGAAAGAATGGATCCTTATGGGCGATGACCGGGGGATACAATTGGAATCCTGTGAATTTGAATTCAGGCTTAGGACACACCTCCATTTCGGGGCCGGGAAAGCGCTCCAGCTCGGGCGTATCCTGAAGGAGGTCCCGTACAGGCGGATAGGCATCATCCTGGATCCGGGGGTCGCAGGCCAGCCCTATATGCAGCAGGTCCTAGAGGGGATCAGGAAGGAGGCCTTCGAGGATATCCGGGTGTGGACCTATGACCTGAAGGAGGAGCCGGATTATGATGCCCTGGACCGGGTGAAGCCAGAGTTCATGACGGGTGGGAGATCTGCGGTCGATTGCTTTATCGGGATAGGAGGGGGAAGTGTCATCGATTTTGCCAAGGGGCTTGCCACCCTCGCAGTGAACCCCGGCCCGGCCCTCTCCTTCCGCGGGTTCCCCGCCGGGCTCACCCCGTCCCTCCCGATAGTGGCTGTTCCCACCACCGCGGGAACCGGGAGTGAGGTGACCTACAACGCCGTCTTCATCGACAGGGCAGGGAAGAGGAAGCTCGGCATCAACACGGAACACAACTTCCCGGCGCTCGCTGTCCTCGATCCCCTCCTCGTTGTTTCCAGCCCCGAGCGGGTCACCATATCCACGGGGATCGACGGCCTCGTCCATGCTATCGAGAGCTACGGATGCCGGAGGTCCAATCCTCTCACCATGGTATTTGCCCGGGAGGGATTCGCCCATGTCTATTCCGCCCTCGAACGAATCCCCGACGCTCCCCATGATACCGGTGTGCGTGCCCACCTGCAGCTCGGAGCGTACCTTGCAGGGATCTCCCTCATGAATGCCGGGTCCGGCCCGGCGGGTGCCCTCTCGTATCCCCTGGGGGTCCATTTCGGGGTCGCCCACGGGCTTGCCGGGGGGGTCTTCCTGCCACCCCTCGTGGCGCACAACGTGGAGCGGGGCTTTGATTACTCGGCCCTCCATGATGCCATTGCGCCGGGCGACCGCCACCTCCCCCAGGAGGAGAAGAACAGGTCCTTTGCCTGGAAGATCCAAGAGCTCTGCCAGAAACTCGGAATACCGGACAATCTCCGGGTGTTCGGGGTGAACCCGGGGAACGTCCACCTGATCCTTGCGGATATCGATTCCCTGGGACCGGCCTTCGCACAGAATCCGGTGGATTTTTCCGTAGATGACGGCAAGAGACTGGTGATGAGGATGTCAGGGTCTCCCGAGCCCTCCCAGGGGGCGTGATGGCATGCCGGGCTTTGAACTGATGGGAAGGGAGGAGCGCGAAGCGGTGAATGAGGTCTTTGACCGTGGCGGGGTCCTCTACCGCTACGGCTTCGACGAGATGAGGCAGCATGTCTTCAAGGTGGCAGAGTTCGAGGCTGCCTTTGCCGGGAAGTTCGGGGTACGTCACGCCCAGGCGGTCACCTCCGGCACGGCGGCCCTGAAGGTCGCCCTGAAAGCCATGGGGATCGGCCCCGGGGACGAGGTGATCACCCAGTGCCACACCTTCGTTGCAACGGTCGAGGCCATCATCGAAGCGAGGGCGACTCCCGTCATCAGCGAGGTCGACCGATCCCTCAACATGGATCCGGGGGATTTCGAGGCGAAGATCAGCTCCCGGACCCGGGCCGTCATTCCCGTCCATATGCTCGGATCCCCGGCGAGGATGCGGGAGATCCTCTCCATCGCCGGGCGCAACGGGATCATGGTCCTCGAGGACGCGGCCCAGGCTCCGGGGGGTGAGTACCTGGGCAAGAAGCTCGGGACCCTCGGCACCGCCGGCTGCTTCAGCTTCGATTACGGCAAGGTCATCACCACCGGCGAGGGAGGGATGGTGGTGACTGACCGGGAAGATGTGTACAGGAAGGCCCGGGAGTACACCGACCATGGGCATGAGTACAACCCCCTGGTCCCGAGGGGTGAGGACACCCGGACCGGCTGGGGATTCAACTACAAGATGATGGAACTTCAGGGCGCCATCGGGCTCGCCCAGCTGAAGAAGCTGGACGATGCCCTGCAGAGACAGAGGGAGAACAAGCGGAAGATAAAGGAAGGCATCCGGGATCTCCCGGGGATCAGTTTCCGTGAAATCCCCGATCCCAGAGGCGAGATCGGGGATGCCCTGGTCTTCTTCCTCGACGATGCTGCCTCTGCCCTCCGGTGCGCGGCCCAGCTCCGCGGGGATGGCATCGGCACCAAGAACCTCCCCGATGCCATCCAATGGCACTATGCCGGGACCTGGGATCACATGCTCGCCTTCTTCGAGCGGTACCGGGGGAGAGATCTCATGCGGGAATGGCCGGTCTCCACCGACCTCATCAGCCGCGCCATCGCCCTCCCGGTCCTCATCAGGATGGACGGGCCGGTGATCGAACGGATGGTGGACCGGGTCCGGAAGGCCGTGGAACGGGTAACCGGTGACCGCCGATGATCCTCGGTGTAACCCCCGCCAGGGGGGGGTCCAGGGGGATCCGGAGGAAGAACCTCCGCCCCGTCTGCGGAAAGCCCCTCATCAGCTGGACCATCGAGGCCGCCCTGAGGTCCACCCTCCTTGACCACTACCTCGTTTCCACAGAGGACCCCGAGATCGCCGGGGTGGCGAGAGGCGCAGGAGCGGAGGTTCTCCCCCGTCCCGGCGAGCTTGCAACGGACGATACGACCACCCTCTCGGTGCTCCAGCACGTCCTTTCCCACGTCCCTGCGTCCACCGTGGTCCTCCTCCAGTGCACGTCTCCGGTCCGGGACGAGGGCCTCATCGACCGCTGCATCGGGAGGTTCAGGGAATCGGGGGCCGATTCCCTTGCAACCGGCTTCTGGTGCAGCCTCTTTGCATGGGGGAGCTACTCGGCGAGGCGGCAGGATCTCACGCCCTTCTTCCATGATGACGGGAACATTTATGTCATCAGGGCCGATCTCATCCGCAGGGGTGAGTTGTGGGGGCAGCGGATGGAGCCGTTTCCGGTGAGCAGGGACCAGACCTTTGAGATCGATGACGAGTTCGATCTCTGGCTGAACGAGAAGATCCTGGAACGCCGTTTCCAGTGCGGGCAGGGTGGAGGTTCCCCGTGGAGCGGATGAGGATGAGGATCGGGGACAGGGAAGTTGGCGACGGGACCCCCTGCTTCATCATCGCGGAAGCCGGGGTGAACCACAACGGCGATCCGAACCTTGCGAGGAGACTCATCGACATCGCAAAAAGTGCGGGCGCTGACGCAATAAAATTCCAGACCTTCACCGCCGATGCACTCGTGACGAGAGATGCGGAGAAAGCCGGGTACCAGAAGGCGACCACAGGTGGAAGAGAGTCACAGTATGACATGATACAGGATCTTGAGCTCACCCACGAAGACTTCAGGAAGCTCTCGGACTATGCTCGGGAGCGCGGGATCGTGTTCCTCTCATCGCCCTTTGATGAAGAGAGCGCGGATTTTCTCGAGACCCTCGGTATAACAGCATATAAAATCCCCTCGGGGGAGATCACGAACCTCCCCTTCCTCGAGCATATCGCAAAGAAAGGGAGGCCGGTCATTTTATCGACAGGAATGGCAGACCTCCGCGAGATCTCGGAGGCCCTCGATGCCCTGAGGTCATCGGGACAGGAAGAGATCATCCTCCTCCATTGCGTGACCAGCTATCCGGCCCCCTTCGAATCCCTGAACCTGAGAGCAATAGAGACCCTGAGGGATACCTTTCACCTCCCGGTCGGGTTCTCGGATCATGCGGAAGGGATCACCTCGGCCCTGATCGCACGCGCTCTCGGGGCCTGTATCATCGAGAAGCACTTCACCCTGTCCCGCGATCTCCCGGGTCCCGATCACAAGGCCTCCCTCGAACCGGGGGAGCTGCAGTCGATGGTGGAGATGATCCACCGCGTTGACGGGGCCCTCGGGACCGGGATCAAGGAGCCGGGGTGCGAGGAACTGGAGATGCGGAGGATTGCCCGGAAAAGCCTCGTCGCTATGATGGACATTCCGCGGGGAACCATGATAACGGGGGAGATGATCGGGATGAAACGCCCGGGAACCGGGATTGAACCCAAAGAATTCACCTCGGTCATCGGGAGAAGAGCTGCGAGGACCATCCGGAAAGACGAACTCATCGGCTGGCACATGATACAATGAAGCGAAAGATCCTCTCTGTCACAGGCACCCGTGCAGATTACGGCCTGATGCATGCCGTGTACCGGAACATAACGGAACACCCTTCCCTCTCCCTGGAGCTGGTCATCACCGGTATGCATCTCCTGGATGAATTCGGCTCCACCGCTGATGAGATAAAAAAGGATGGCTTCAGGTACCATATCATCGAATCAACCCCCCGGGATGATACGAAGGAGGCAATGGCCCTCTTCATCGGGGATTTCATCCAGAAATTCACCCTTTTTTTGAGGGGCACCCGCCCGGATATCCTCCTCCTGGTCGGAGATCGGGGGGAGATGCTCGGGGCAGCGATAGCAGGGGTCTACCTGGGCATCCCCGTTGCCCATATCCATGGCGGAGAGATCACTTCGACCGTGGATGAGTATGCACGGCATGCCATCACGAAGCTCTCAAACATTCACTTTGCGGCGACACCGGAGAACGGCGATCGTATCGTCAGGATGGGCGAGGATCCCTCGAGGGTGTTTGTGGTCGGGGCACCCGGCCTCGACGAGATCCTCCATGAGCCCCTCCTCCCCGCCGAAGTTATCGTCCGGAAGTATCCCCTGCGCCCCGGCGAGCAGCTCCTCCTCGTGATCCAGCACCCGGTTTCTCTCGACGCCGATAAGTCGGCATCCCAGATGGAGGAGACCCTGAAGGCCATCGCGGCCCTCTCCATGAGGACCATCCTCATCTACCCGAATGCAGACGCGGGCGGGCGGGCAATGATAGAGGCAATCCGCCGGTTCGAGCGGCTGCCGTTCCTCACTGTCTCTCAAAACATCCCCCACCGGGAGTACCTGAGCCTCCTCTCAGTGGCTTCCGTTCTCATCGGGAATTCGAGCAGCGGGATCATCGAGGCCCCCTCCTTCGGCCTGCCTGTAGTAAATATCGGCACCCGGCAGCAGGGGCGTCAGAGGGCCGGGAACGTCATCGATGTGGACCATGATCATCTCGCCATCAGGAAGGCAGTAGAAAAGGCCCTCTTTGATGAGGAATTCAGGAGAGCCGTCCGGACATGCAGGAATCCCTACGGGGACGGAAGGGCAGGCGGGCGGATCGCATCCACCCTCGCCTCGGTGAAGATCGACAGGCAGCTGCTCGGGAAGAAGATCACGTATTGAAGCCCGGGATCCACCTTCGCCCCTGTCCCCGGATCCCTAGCATCCTCCAGGGCAGCCCCCGAATGCAGGTCCCGGGCCGTGGATTGCCCCGTAGGTGAGGCATTTATGCTTGTGAGGGAGATAACCTATGAGGATTATGAGATTCAGCGAATGGAAATATCCCGAGATAACGGAGAGAACCCTCACTTCCTATTACTGGCTCGTTCACCACAAGGATAACCTGAAACTGGGATACAAGACCGATATCGGGGCTTTTACCTATATCAATGCACAGAAGGGCGTCACCATCGAGGATTACGTCCAGATAGGCTCCCACTGTTCCCTCTACTCCCTCTCGACCATCGACGGGAAGGAGGGGCCCATCACCCTGAAGAGGAACTCCCGGATCGGGACCCATAGCGTGATCCTGCCGGGCGTGACGGTGGGGGAGAACTCGGTCGTCGGCGCGTGCAGCCTCGTGGACAGGGATATCCCCCCCAACGTGGTGGCCTTCGGGACGCCGGCGGTGGTGCAGAGGCCCCTCACCCCCGAGGAGATCCTGAAGTCCGAAGGGGAGGCGGCATGAGCTGGAAGATCCCCCTCTTCAAGATATACTGGGACGAGGCGGATATAGAAGCCGTGAAGGAGGTCATCTCCTCCGGCATGAACTGGGCGACCGGCCCGAAAGTCGAGGAGTTTGAACGGCTCATCGCGGAATACACCGGCACCTCCCATGCGGTCGCCTTCAACTCCGGCACCTCGGCACTCCATGCGGCGATGATCGCCCATGGCATCACGGAGGGAGACGAGGTGATCGTCCCCTCCTTCACCTTCATCGCCACGGCAAACGCCCCCCTCTTCGTCCGGGCACGGCCGGTCTTTGCCGATGTAGAGGAGGAGACATATGGCCTCGATCCCGGTGATGTCGTCGGGAAGATCACGCAGAAGACCCGGGCCATCATGCCCGTGCACGTGGGGGGCTGCCCGTGCAAAATCCGGGAACTCCGGGAGATCGCCGAGGATCATCATCTTCTCCTTATCGAGGATGCGGCCGAATCCCTCGGGTCCCGGATCGGCGATGAGAAGGTGGGCAGCTACGGCGAATCGGCGATGTTCTCCTTCTGCGCCCCCAAGGTCATCACCACCGGCGAGGGCGGGGTCATCGTCACGGACTCGCTGGATATCACCGAACGGCTGAAACTCCTCCGGTCCCATGGCCGGGCCGAGACCCGGGACTACTTCTCGACAAATGAGTACCTGGACTACGTGACCCTCGGGTACAACTTCCGGCTCTCGAACATCATCGCGGCCCTCGGCATCGCCCAGCTGAAGAAGATCGATGAGATCATCGGAATGCGCCGGGAGAACTCGCGCTTCCTTACGCAACTCCTGGAGAGGAGAGCTCCGGCGGTCAGGACCCCACGCTCCCCGAAGGACTACTATCACCTCTTCCAGATGTACACCGTCCGGTGCCGGCACCGCGACGGACTCATGAAATACCTCGGGGACCAGGGGATCATGGCCAAGGTCTATTTCCCGCCCGTCCACCTCACCCATTTCTACCGGAATGTGCTCGGCTACCGGTGCGACCTCCCTGTCACCGAGAAGCTGGCCCGGGAATGCCTGACCCTCCCCATGTATCCAGCCCTCTCGAGGGATGAGATGATCACCATGGCAGATCAGATCGCCTCCTTTTTCCAGGGGGTACCTGCATGACCACTCCCCGGGTCCTCATCACCGGGGGTGCGGGGTTCATCGGGATGCACCTCGTCCGCACCTTCAGCGAGCATGGCAACAGGGTGACCATTTATGACTTGCAGCCGCCTGCGGGAGACCCCGGCGACGGGGTGACGTTCATCAGGGGAGACATCTTCGATGGGGAGGCCCTCGGATCTGCCGTCCGGGAGAACGACGCGGTGGTCCACCTCGTCGGGCTCGCCGACGCCGGGATCGCCCAGACAGACCCGATGAAATCCTTCCGGCTGAACGTCCTTTCGCTCCAGAATGTCCTGGAGGCGTGCAGGCGAAGCGGCGGGAAGAAGATCGTTTTCCCCTCGTCGGCTGCCATCTACGGCATCACCGAAGACCTCCCCATCAGGGAGAGCTTCCCTCCCAACCCGACGAACATCTACTCCTGGCACAAGCTTCTCTGCGAGAAGATGATCCAGGCATACCAGAAGAATTACGGGGTAGAGTACGTGATCCTCCGCCTCTTCAACGTATATGGGCGGGGGAACGAGGGGGTCATCGGGATATTTCTCGACAAGGCGAGGAAGGGCGAGCTGATCGAGAGCTTCGGCCCGTTCCAGTACCGGGATTTTATCTACGGGGGGGATGTGGCCGAGGCGATCCACCGGTCGGTGATCTTTGACAAGGCGATGAACCGGACCCTGAACATCGGCTCCGGGAGGGGGGTCCAGATCCGGGAGATCCTGGAGATGGTCTGCAGGATCTATCCCAACGTCAGGTGGGTGGAGAAGAAGACCCCCTTCACGGTCTATGACTCCATCGCGGATATCACCCTTGCCCGTATCATCCTTGATTTCAGGCCGAAGGACTCCCGGGAGTTCCTCGAGAAGATCATCCGCGATGAGATGGCCTGACTTACAGGGATAATTCGACCTGGACCCGGGTAAATTGCCCGAATACCCTTCGGGACCCCCACCGGTTCCCTGGAGGATGATCCGGGAAACGGGAGCGGTCCCGCGGAGTTATAGGGCCGTAGAGCGGGACCTTTACGTCCCTTTCAGGAACCGTGCCAAGATCTCCCAGGATGGCCTTTCCTCTGATACCTCAGTCTTGATGTACGAACGCCGGTAAGAGCGGTACGCAATCCTGTCGACCTGAAGCTCCTTCTCCCAGTCTGCCGGGAGGGGGCTGTCCAGGTAGATGGGCCTCTTCCCGAGCTCCTTTGCGATGGCCTCGATGTACGGGCCCATGACGTACCGCTCGTAGTTTTGATCCGTGATGAAGAGAAGGGGCTTTTCGAAGAGGACCGCGAAATTTACCGCGGTGCTCCCATGGAGGATGGCAAACTTGCACCGCTTGACGAGATCCGCAGTCCTGCCCTGGATCACCTCCCTTCCGCCGAACTGTGCCTTCTGTTCAGGGGTGTACTGCGCAAGGGGATGGGCGGCGATGACGACCCGCACCGCGATCTCTCTCTCCAGGGAATCGAAGAACCGGCGCAGTTCAGAGAAGTAGGTATCCATCCAGGCTGGAACCGGTTCCTTCATGTACCGGAAGTCCAGATGGTAGAAGTCGTTCCCGTCGAGGAAGACCGCGAGGTTCAGGTCTGCCGGATCACCCGTATCCCGGATCTGGAGGTAGATGTCATAGTCAAGGGTATGGATGGGGAGAATCCTGGTCCGCCCGCCCCTGATGTCCAGGGGATACCGGACAGGTTCCCAAGATCGTTCTCCTCCAACGAGGTAGAGGTATGCCGGCCGGACTCCTAAAAGGGAGTAATACCGGAGGATCAGCTTATTCAGGAGGAGGGAAAGGATCTTCCTCGGCGCGTCCAGCCTGATGGTACCGGTGAATCTCTCAGGGAGGGGCAGGATATTTGTCACGATGACTGCAAAGGGGATCTCCCTCTTCGAAAGGGCCCGGTAAACAAAGAGGGTGCGGAGGGAGTACCCGATGATGCACATCACCAGAGTTGAAGGTCCGACGTTATGAAGGGCCTGGAGGATCTCCCCTTTCCCTGTGAACCTCACCGGGAGGAATCCTCCAGGAAGAGGGGCAGGCGATAGATCCGGGGAGTATACCTCGGGATCCAGCACCGGGGAAATATCCCATGCCTCCACCCGGAAACCCTCTTTCTGAAGGGCCTGTATCCCGAACCGTTCATAATCGCGGGTTGAGAATTCCCTCTCTTGGAGGAAAATGATGGTCTCCACCGGATTCATGCCTTCGTACCTGTTTTGCATCGCAGATGATGAATGGTTGTTCTCTGTTTGGCCCTGCCAGTCACGTTCACCGGAGACAACAGATGGAACGGGAGGGCCAACGCCGGAGTGGCGGGTTCATCTACCGCCTGGCCACATCCCTGCCGATCAGGGGCATCCACCATCCTTCGTTTTGCCGGTACCAGTTCACCGTCCGGTCCAGTGCCTTCTCGAAGCCCTGGCCCGGCTTCCAGCCGAGATCCCGGATCTTGGTCGTATCGAGGGAGTAGCGGTAGTCATGACCTGGCCGATCGGTGACATGGGTGATGAGGGTTTCGGGTCTCCCGGTCATGGAGAGGACGAGGCGTGCAACGTCAATGTTCCTTCTTTCCTCGCCGGATGCGATATTGTACACCTGCCCAGGCTTTCCCTTTGTCAGCACCAGATCAACGGCTGTGCAGTTGTCCTCGACATAGAGCCAGTCCCTGACGTTCTCACCCTTTCCGTAGATGGGGAGGGGCTCCTCGCGGAGCGCCCGGATGATCAGGACCGGTATGAGCTTCTCGGGATACTGGTACGGGCCGAAGTTGTTGGATGACCGGGTGATACAGACGGGGAGGTCGTAGGTCTTGAAGTAGGCGAGGGCGAGGTGATCTGCGCCCGCCTTGCTGGCAGAGTAAGGGGAGGAGGGATCCAAAGCGTCGGTCTCCCGGAAGGACCCGGTCTCCCGGCTTCCGTAGACCTCATCGGTGCTGATCTGAACATAGGTGCCTACCTCCATTCTCCGTGCGTACTCGAGGAGGACATGGGTGCCAAGCACATCGGTCCTGACAAAGACCCCGGCGTCGGTGATGGAACGGTCCACATGGGTCTCAGCAGCGAAGTTGAGGATGGCATCGCAGGGCCCCACGGCATGAACGTCCCGCGGGTGGGTAATATCCCCTTTGACAAAGGTAATCCTGTCAAGGAGATCCTGGAGGTTCTCACGCCTCCCTGCATAGGTGAGCTTGTCGAGGACCACCACCTCGTCATCAGGACGATACGCAAGGAGATGACGGACGAAGTTGGTGCCGATGAAACCGGCCCCTCCCGTCACGAGGATCCGCATCCGATCACCCATGCCTCTTCCCGGGTGTCAGGAGCCACCGGTAGGGAATCTCAGCGGCATCCGGGGGGAGACGATACTCGTCGGGCTGCCCGGTCCTATAAGGCTCGGTGGGCACATTGATGATGAAGGCCTCCTCTTCCGAGACACACTTCCACCCATGGTACACCCCCGGCGGGATGAAGATGAGGAGGGGATGCTCCTCGCCGGTTGAGAACTCCGCCACTTCTCCACGGGTCGGGGAGTCATGGCGGGCATCGAAGAGGACGAGCTGGATCTCGCCCCGGATACAGGAGACCAGATCGGCCTGGATATGGTGGAGGTGCCAGGCCTTCACCACGCCATGGTATGTGGTGGTCAGGTACACCTGCCCGAACCTCTGGAAGAGAGGGTCATCCGACCGGAGGATGACCATGAGCCGTCCGCGCTCATCACAGGTGAATGAGAGCTCCCTGGTCCGGACGCCATGGATCATAGCCGCACCTGCGAGCTGTCACCAAGGATATACCTCCTGGCACCGGCAATTCTCCCATTCTTCTCGATGGTAACCTCCTTCCCGATCAGGCTTTCGGCGATCTTTTCCCCGTCAGAGATCCGGGTCCCCTCCATGACGATGGAGTCCTCGATCTCGGTACGGGTGATGGTGACATGGTGGCCGATACTCGTGTACGGGCCGATGGAACCACCGGTGATGACGCAGTCGTCCCCGATGATAGCCGGGCCCTTCACGACCGAACCGTCCCGAATCATGGTGTTCGTGCCGATGGCCACCCTTCCCTCCACCGTGGAATTCTCGATTCTCCCTTGGTTTCCGGGCTTCAGCGTATCGAGGATGAGCCGGTTTGCTTCCAGGATGTCCTCGGTCCTCCCTGTATCTTTCCACCAGCCGGTCACCATGCGGTAGCGCACCTCGTACCCGTTCTGGATGAGCCAGTGGAGGGCATCGGTGATCTCGAGCTCCCCCCTCCAGGAGGGTTCGATGTGATCGATGGCCTCGAAGATGACCGGGGTCAGGCCATAGATCCCTACAATGGAGAGGTTACTCGGCGGAACCTTCGGTTTCTCAACGAGCCTGACGATGACCTTCTTCTGCTCATCGACGAGGGCGACCCCGTACTGGGTCGGGTCCTTTACCTCTGTGAGAAGGAGACTTGCAGCCGCCTTTGATTCAGAGAAATCCCTGATGAAATCGGCACTTCCGGATTTGAGGAGGTTATCCCCGAGATACATGACAAAGGGATCGTCCTTGAGGAAGGGTTCTGCTATCTTCACGGCGTGGGCAAGCCCTCTTGGTGCGTCCTGCTCGATGAACTCGATCCGTGCATCCCAGGTGACACTGGTCACGGCCTCCCTCACCTGCTCCCTGTTGGGGCCGACGATAATACCTATATCATGGATCCCGGCCCCTATGAGATCCTCTATCCCGTAGAAGAGTATGGGCTTATTGGCAACCGGAATGAGCTGTTTCTGCTGGGAATAGGTCAGGGGACGCAGGCGTGTTCCGTGCCCCCCGGAGAGGATCAGACCCTTCATTCATTATGATCTCGCACTCACACCATAAATAGTTCCCACGGAATCTCCTAAAAACGCGTTTATCCAGGATCCCGGCCGGGTTCTTCGCTACAGCATCGCCTTTACCCTCAGGAACTCGAGTTTACATCGGAATATGACATACTTCATCCAGTTTCTCCGGAAGATCTCCGGATGCGCGACCCTCCATTGCCCCATGACCATGACACCCTCCTTGAGAAGGCAGTCCATCCGGGTATAGGTGTTGCTCCCCCTGTGATCCCGGTACTGGAGAAGGGGCTCGTCCAGCACCTCCACTCTTTCTGTCGAGAGGATCCTGAGGAGCAGGTCGTAATCCTCGGAGATCCTCAACTCGGGTGAGAATCCACCTATCTCGAGAAAGAGGCCTTTTTCCATCATCACCGAAGATACCGCCACCAGGGGATCGAAGAGTATCTGTTCGAACCAGTTCACCGCGCCCCCCTTCGGAAAGCGCCGCACCCGGGATGAACGTATGCGGCCTTCCCCATCGATGATGGCCGAGTTCGTGAAGCTGATCCGGGAACGGGAACGGGAGAGGGCATCCACCTGGCGGGCAACCTTGTCAGGGGTCCAGATATCGTCCTGATCGATGAAGGCGATATAGAAACCCCTTGCCCTTTCCACGCCGGTATTCCTGGCCCTGCTGACACCGCTGTTCGGGATATGCACGATCATGAGCTTTCCGCCGAACCGCTCGCGGTACTCTTCAAGGATGGCAGGGCTCCGGTCGCTTGACCCGTCATCGATGGCTATCACCTCCAGGGCCGGATAGGTCTGCCGGAGAAGGCTCTCAAGAGTCTCGGAGAGGTACTTCTCGCCGTTATAGACGGGCAGTATCGCACTGACAAGAGGCTGGCGGGTTTCGGGTGATGTCGAACCCTGAGTCATGCAAGGTCCCTCAGCCCAGAGGAGACCTGGAGGATCACCCGCTCCACCTCTTCGTCGGTGATATCAGGAAAGAGGGGAAGGGAGATGATCTCCCGGTAGATCTGCTCGGTTACCGGAAGCACGAGCCCCTCCCTCCGGTAATAGGAGAAGAGGTGGCTAGGTATATAGTGGACTCCGGATCCCACGCCCCTGCCTGCGAGGAAGTCTATCAGCTCATTCCGATGAGATCGAACCCTCATCATGTAGGCGAAGAGCCCGATCCCCTCGTAGTCCCTGTTCCCCAGGATCTCCACCCCGTCCATATCCCCGAAGGCCTCGTCATACCGGCGTGCCACCTCGATCTTCCGCCTGTTCATCGCGCCGAACTTGCGGATCTGGACAAGCCCGATGGCTGCGCTGATGTTGCTCATGTGGTACCGATATCCCTGGGTCACCACATCGTAGAACCAGCTCCGCTCATTGCGGTAGCGGCTCCAGGTATCCTTATCGATGCCCAGGATCCGTTTCTGCTGGATGCGCTCCAGAAGTCCGTTATCCCTGAAGACCACGGCACCCCCTTCCCCGCACGTGATATTCTTGATGGGGTCGAAGCTGAAACAGGCCATCTCACCGAAAGATCCAATTGGCCTCCCCCCGTAGGAGGAACCGAAGGCATGGGCTGCGTCCTCAACGATATGGAGATCGCGTTCTCCAGCCAGTTCCTGCAGTTCATCCATATCGCAGGGTATGCCCCTGTAATGGACCGGAAGGATTGCCCGCGTCTCCGGGGTTAATCTCCTCCTTGCATCCTCCACATCCAGATTGAGGTCTTCCTCCCTGATATCACAGAAGACGGGGCGTGCACCGGTCGCCGAGATGGCCTGGACCGTTGCGACGAAGGTGAAAGAGGGGACCAGAACCTCATCGCCGGGCCCGATGCCGAGCGTTTCAAGGGCTAGGTGGAGGGCGGTGGTCCCGGTATTCGTGCAGACCACGTTGGAGGCCCCGAGGAACTGCGAGATAGCCTCTTCGAACTCCAGCACATCCGCTCCCAGGCCAAGCCAGCCCGAGGCAAATACCTTCCTCACCGCTGCAAGCTCCTCCTCCCCAACGGAAGGGCGGGAGACAGGGATCGGTTCCATACTGATCAATGTGGGCAGGCGGGGGATATGAATTGTCTTCAGGGATCAGGGTTGATCAGGCCCTCAGGTCTGAAAACGGTGGGGAAATTGAGAGGAGAGATGAGGAAGGGCGGCCCATTTGCCCTCAAAGCCCTTCTCCATGGCATCGAGAATCCTTCATCCCTGCCGTTCTACTCATACTGATTTATACCATGCCGACGGATTAAGAATATAGGTGAATCAACCCCGTACTGGTGCATTTTGATGAAACGGAGAGGCATCCAAGAGATCCTGGAAGGTGGGTATGGGAGGGTCCTGAGATACCTGTCGCCAGATCGGTACAGGCAGTATGCCAAGAGGAGAACTGCATCCCGGTATGATATGTGCCGCGAGCCTTCCGAGGATTACTATGCCGGTATCTATCTCCATTTCATCAGGGAAGATCTCAGCAGGCGGTTCGGCGCCAGGCCATTGAAGATCCTTGATGTTGGATGCGGACAGGGCCGTCTGTCCATCCCCCTAGCCAGAGACGGGCACACCCTCACCGGTATTGACATCTCCGACGATGCCATCGGGATGGCACGGGCCTATGCCTCGATGGAGCAGGTCAGGGTGGAATGGATTCCAGATGATCTCTCCTCCCTTAAGGTACAACTCCCGGATACCCTCTTTGACTGTATCATCTGCACAGAATTGCTCTACATGGTCGAAGATCCGGAAGCATTCATAAAGGAACTCCTGGGATGGTTGCAAGAAGGAGGATTGCTCCTTCTCTCTCTGCGAACCCGCTTCTATTACCTGCTCACCAGTATAAAAAGAGGGGACTGGGATATGGCCTCTCTGGTGGCCCGTGGTTTTTCAGGAACGATGGATGGCCTGCTCTTTCACTGGCATACGAAAGCAAGCATCGGAGATATGCTCTCGCACCTAGGCCTTCAACCCATCCGTTACAGAGGTATAGGGATCCTCTCTGGCATACCGGGGGACCCGCTTGGGTCTATCTGTATGCCGTCACCCCTCGATCCGGAGGAGCGGAAAGCTCTCATGGATATCGAACTCCTCCTTGCCGAGGACTACGCAGAGAACGGCCGTTACCTTTACGTTGCCGCAAAGGTGGCCTCACAGCCTGGAGCCTGACTCCCATGGCCAGGATAGAGATACTTGACTATACCACAGCCATTGAATATGTCTCTCAATTCCTTCCTGAGGCGGAGACACCTGATGATTGCGAATGGATTTTTCTGGGAGACGACTACAGGAAACTGAAGTACCTCCGCAAACGATTCCAGGATCGTCTCCGGGAGAAGGATATTGCTTCGGAATTCCATTCCGCAACCGAAGATCTGAGAATCCCCTTTGTCGAGTATCTCTCCTCTTATGCCCGGGATCATCCAGGATTTCGGCTGTGTTCCAGTTTTTATGAACGGATACCGTTTCAATCCCACGTCTTCCAGAACCTGTGCTACCTCGCGAGCGCTACAAATGCCATTGAACAGAGCATGGCAGAACGTATCCTCGTTATCTGTCAGGATGAGGCCGTTGCCCTGGATCTTGCACAAACCCTGGAGGATACTTCCCTCCATAAAATCGGGATCCGAACAGAGGGAAAGTTCACCGTTCCTCTGGGATGGTGGCGTGCTGGCGTGAAAACGCTCCTCGATGTGATCCCTTATGCAACCTTCCAAGCAATCACCCTGTTGCTTCGCCATCTCAGCTCCTCATGGATCTTCTGGCGCGAGGATCTCCCCAGCAAGAACATCAGGGACTGCATCCTGATCCATACATGGGTTGCGGAATCCACCTGCTCCGCGAAGGGTTACAGGGAGCTGTACTGTGGTGATCTCCAGGATCGACTCATGGAGAGGGGGCACACCTGTATCCTGCTCCCCCACCTCCCCCCTGGGAAGAATCTCTCCCTTGCCCCGTACCTGGGCTGTATCAGAGCCCTGAAGAACTCCCGGAGGCGATTCCTTCCTGAAGAATTATTCCTGGGTCTCCCTGAGATCCTCTCCATCTGGCTCCGGAGCATCCTGAACTATCCGAGGCCCGGGATCCACCTGATCCGGAATCTCTCCTTCGGCGGGTGTGTATATCTCCAGGACCTTGAGGACTGGATGGGCCTCTCCATCTGCTATCCCCTCGCGATCCATTCCCTCGCCAGGGGATTGAGGAGGAGGGAGATCCATCCCGATATCCTCGTCCTCCTCCACGAAAACTACAGCTGGGAGAAGGCGTTCATCCACGGGCTCCGAGCCTCGTTCCCCTCGATGAGAATCCACGGGTATCTTCACACGACCCCGTCGAAGTATTTCCTCATGCACCTGCTTCCCGAATCCTCACCCGACTTTACCTATCTCCCCGATCTCATCATTACGAACGGACCAAGGACATCGGAGTTCCTCCTCGCGGGAAACTACCCGAGGGAACGGGTGATCACCGGGGGAGCGCTGAGATACGTGTCCCTTACGGAGAGGGCGTCCGGATACCCACCCGGGGATGGCGAGGTCCCCCGGACGATCCTCGTCGCGCTTCCCATCGATCTCGACGAGTCTGTGGAGATTCTCGACAAGGTGTCCGAAGCCCTTGCCCGCAGCCCCGGCCTCGTCGTCTCATGCAAGCCTCACCCCTTCCTCGCTCTCGACAGGCTCTTCCGGGCCGTGGACCCCGAGGTCTTTCAACGGATCCTCCTCACCCAGGATCCCCTCGATTCGCTCCTGGCAGGCACAGGGGTACTCGTGTACTCGACATCTTCGAGCTGCATGGATGCCCTCGCGATGGGGGTACCCGTCCTCAAGATTGTATCAGAGCGGCGGCTCGATATCGATCCGGTTGGAGACTGCCGTGGCAGAACCCCGTACGTGCGGGCGGCGCGAAACCCCGAGGAGATCGCCTCCGAGGTCCGGAACCTTGCCATGAGGACGTTTACCCCCGAGGAGAGGAGGCAACTCGCAGAGATCGTGGCCGGTATCTTTGCCCGGGTCACCGAGGAGACCTACGCTGCCTTTACACGGCGGTAAAAGGATCCGGTTTCCCCGATCTGCCTCCACCTGACCGGATCAGGTGCGAGAGGGTGATACCCTCAGATTGCGATGTCATCCAACCGGGATCCTCACCCCACCTCTCCTCATTCGTTATCCGCGAAATGCCCACCCTGCCCCGAAATCAACAGAGAACTTTAATTCACCCGCAGGGTGAAGTCATTACGGAATGGGAAAGGTCGAGATTGAGGTACACCGCCATGGCCTGATGATGCTTGGCTCTTCCGCAGGGATAACCTTCGTCGGGGTTCTTGCGACCATGTTCTATGCCCACTGGCTTGGCGCAGAGATCCTCGGGGCCTACTTTCTCTTCCTCTCGTACTACAATATCCTGGCCCTCCTGTCAGACCTCGGGTTCAACACCGCTGCACTGAAACGCATCAGCGAAGGGATCCAGCCGGATGCCTACTTTACCCTGAGTTTCCTCCTCCGTTTGATCCTCTACGGCCTCGTCAGTATCCTCCTTGTGGCCTTCAGGGATCGCTTTGTGGACCTCAACAATGCCGGACTGTTCTGGATTCTCATCGCGGTATTCGGGATCGGGACACTCGCCTCCTGCCTCGCTACGGCCATCGGAGGCGCAAACCGCCTGGGCCTCGCGGCGTCCATGAGCATCCTCGACAATATCACCCGGATAGGGGTTCAATTCACGGGTGTTCTGCTCGGATTCAAGGTCTTCGGGCTCGTAGGGGGAATTATTGCAGGTCTCTCGGTCGAGATCGTCATCGCCCTGAGATATCTCGATTTCCGCCCCGTTCAGGTTCGCCTCGAACATCTCCGGAGCCTGATCCATTATTCCCTGTGGGCGTTCCTCGCCTCCTCCGGCGTCGCTGTTATGGACAACATCAATGTGATCCTCATCGGCTATTTCATGGCATCATCCGATGTCGGGATCTATGGCATCTGCTGGACCTTCTCATTCTTCGGGCTCTTTGTCACAACCGCCCTCTGCAATACCCTCTGGGTGAAGGTCAGCCGGTGGAGCGCCACCGGGGATAGGGAAACAATTGCCCTTGCCCTCTCCCGGGCATGTTCCTATGCCCTGCTCTTCACCATCCCCATCCTCGTCGGTGGGATCATCCTGGGGGAGGATCTCCTCTACTACCTCTTTTCAGCAAGTTTCGCCGCCGGGTTTGGTGCGCTGGTCCTTCTTCTCTTCGCAAGAACCGTGCAGTCGGTATACCAGCTCTTCTACACCTTCCTCATGGCCATGGATGCAGCGAGGGACGCGTTCTTTGTTGTTCTGGTGGGAAGCATCGTGAACATCACCCTCTCCGTGGTATTGATCCCGGTGCTGGGCCTTGTCGGTGCAGCGGCCGGAACGCTGGTGACGGCCAGTATCAGCCTCGTCATAGCCTTCAGGAAACTCCGCCGGCACACACCGGTCAGCCTTGACTCCTTCGCAATCATGCGCTTTCTGGGGGCCGCCGGGATCATGGGGGCCGTTCTCATCCTCGGCAAAGTTCTGGTATCGATTCATGCCTTCTGGAGACCGGTTCTTCTCGTCCTGCTCGGGGCTGGCGTGTATTTCGGTATCCTCCTCCTCATCGACCGCCGGCTGCGTGATGATGCCCGCCGGACACTCATGATCCGCTGGCGGGGATGATGGGAGAGGGGATTTTCACCGATTCCGGAATAGGATACGTCTTTCTCTCGACGGTCCGGAAATTTTTCATAAAGAGCTGAAAAATGAGATAATAAGTGATAAATTGGGCGTCGTCCATATTCTCGCTTGTCATGCCAGATTCCTTTATAAAACGGGTCTCCCGATTGCACCGGCAGGGGATGCTTGCCTATGCAATAAAATTGGAAATGATACCTTACCTGATCGGGATAAGGTACTTATTTTTCCCTGACCCGTTCGGTCGGCAGCCGGGCCTTGAGATCACCCTTCATTGCCCTGATTACACACGACCGCCAGATGACAGGAATGAGATGGAGCTTGTTGAGAGGATCTTCTCCTCCTATAAGGCCATGAAGAGGGACCAGAAGAGAGCCCAGGATAGGTACCTTCCTTCGTCTATGTGGAGTGACAAGCTCTCCAGCGGATACTCCTCCCTGATGAAGGGCCTGCAATCAGACGATCCCTCCCAATTCCACTTCTTTCTTGCTAACTTCGGCGCATGGAAGGAGGATCTCGGCATCGAGAATACCAGCTTTCTCAGGAAGAATATGCGATCATGGCCGACGAGGGCTTATCTGAAGCATGTCGTCTTCTACCAGCAGCTGAGGAGATGGCATTGGTTCTATAACCAGAGAAAACCGACGGAATCCCTTTCTTATCCGGAGTTCGGGAATCAGGCAGGCGCATATCTCGGTGAGAACTTCATCGGGGTTGGATCCTTTTTCAATGAGATCTATGGCTCAATCCTCCACGGGCTCATAGAGGACAGGGAGCGTCCCGTTGTCGCAGATCTGGGTGCCGGGTATGGCAAACTGGCATACTTCACCCTGCGCACGGCGAAAAGGTTCTGCTTCATTGACTTCGACTTACCCGAGACCCTGTGCCTCTGCGCCTATTACCTCATGAAGGCATGGCCTGACAAGAGGGCGCTCCTCTATGGCGAAGAGGAGTATTCACCGGGAGCACATGAAAAGTACGATCTCATCTTCATGCCCAACTACGAGATTGAAAAGGCCGGGCAGGACACCATCGACCTGTTCATGAATATCACAAGCCTCGGGGAGATGGACCGGAGTGCCGTGATCAATTACATCCATCATATTACACGGTCCACACACTACTTCTTCCATATGAACCATGACAATTATCCGTCGCATTTCTCCCGGGATATACAGGGGATGCTTGGATATGAGTACCCGGTTCCCAGGGACAGGTTCAAGTTGCTCTTCCGGTACCTGGATGCAGGCCATCTCCTTTACCATGGGTTCATCGATTTTAAGACTGATATATTCCTGTACCTTTATGAAAAGCAGGAGGAACGCAACAGCAAGGAATCGTGATTCAGGGTCGCCGGATTTGAAAATGCCCGGTCAGATCCGTGATCAGAAACAAATAACCATGCGGAAGAATCCGGAAGGAGGATAAACGGGGATAGCATTCCTGTTCCAAGATCACAGCTCCCGGATTGACATGAATGAAAAACCGCTGTGATTGCGGTTCTCTCACAGTAGAAATTTAATACCGTCCCCTTCCTATTATAACATGAAAGGGGGGTAGAGATGACAGAATGCACGATCGCCCTCACGATTCGCTCCTTTGACCATGACGGACCAGCGATGGCGAAGCTGCGGAAACGGTGCAGGGTAGGATATATCAACAGATCCGGCAGGCGCCTGACGGAAGGGGACCTCTCCCGGGTCCTCGACGGAGTCGAGGGGGTGATTGCCGGGACCGAGCCCTTCAGCCGGAAGGTCATGGACACCTGTCCCCTGCTGCAGATCATCTCCCGGGTCGGGACGGGCATCGATTCCATCGACATGGAGGCGGCCCAGACCCGGGGCATCCGGGTCTTCACCACCCCTGAACCGCCTGTACAGGCCGTTGCCGAACATACCCTGGCCCTCCTCCTCTCGGTCTTAAAGGGCATACCACTGAGGAATGAGATGATCCGGAAGGGGGAGGAAGCAATGCAGCCGGGAACCCTCCTTGCGGGGAAAACCGTGGGAATCATCGGTTTCGGCAGGATCGGCCAGACAGTTGCAGGGATGCTCGGGCCTTTCGGCTGCCGGATCCTTGCCTATGATCCTTACAGAAAGGGGCCGGATCAAGCAGGGGTGGAGTTTCCCGCTTCTCTCGAAGATCTCGCGGGAGAAGCCGATATCCTCACGCTTCACGCCTCTGCCCAGCCGGGGGGGCGGCCCATCATCGACAGGCACCTCCTCTCCCGCTGCCGGAGGGGAGTGGTGATCCTCAACACCGCCCGTGGGTCCCTCATCGACGAGGATGCCCTCGTCCATGCCCTCGAGGAGGGTACCGTGGCCGCTGCCGGCCTCGATGTTTTTCCCAGCGAACCCTATAGAGGACCCCTCCTTCGCTTCCCCCAGGTCATCGCGACCCCCCATGTGGCATCGAACACCACTGAGACCCGGCGGGAGATGGAGATGGAGGCGGTGGAGAACCTGCTCCGGGGGTTCGAAGGAGGGCGTGAATGAGGGCGCTCGTTACCGGGGGATCCGGATTCCTTGGACACCATATCATCCGCGAGCTCCTGAAGCAGGGCATAGAGACCACAGGGTATGACATCTTGCCTCCCCGGCAGAGGATGAGAGATAGCTCACGGGAGAAACTCCTGAACTTCCGCAGGGGAGACCTTCTCGATCAAAAAGGCCTCGTCGAATCCATGGAGGGATGCGATCTCGTCTTCCATACCGCGGCTATCGCCGATATCGAGGAGGCCCGCACGGTTCCCGCGAGGACCATGGAGGTGAACGTGGTGGGAACGGCGAATTGCCTCGAAGCAGCCCGGAGGTGCGGCGTGAAGCGGTTCCTCCTCGCAAGCTCGGTCTATACAGCAGGGAACCGGGGTTCCTTCTACCGGATCTCGAAGGTCGCCGGCGAGTCCCTCTGCCGGTCCTTCCATGAGGAGTTCAGCCTCGGGTACACCATCCTCAAGTATGGAAGCCTCTATGGCCGTGAAGCCAACCACTGGAACTTCATCTACAATGTCTGCAGGGAACTCCTCACGAAGGGGGAGTTCCATTACACCTCCACCCCGGAGGCGGTCCGGGAGTACATCCACATAAGCGACGCATGCCGGGAGACGGTCAGGATCGCCCTGGATCCCCAATTTGCCAACAGGACTGTCCTGATCACCGGACACCAGCGGATGAAGATGGGGGAGTTCTTCGAGATGGTCCGGGAGATCCTCGGCCGGGAGATCCGCATCACGTACGCCACCGATGAGAACCGTCTCCATTACGTCATGACCCCCTATGCCTTTGAGACAGACATTCCGGTAAGGGTAAACCTCTCCCAGTATGTCGATATCAGCGAAGGTATCCTGGACTGCCTGCGGGAGGTTCAGCGGGAGCTGGACAGGGAGAAGGGTGTGAAAGGCCGGGAGGACTGACACGATGGAGGTGGACGCGAACTTCCACACCATCGGCGGGAGGAGCGTGGTGGAGAGAGAGGACGCCCGCTTCCGGGAATACCGGCGGAAGTGGAAAGAGTGGCCGGAGACCTTTCATGCGGGGGAGTTCCCCCTCCACCTGGACCTGGAGACGAACAGCGTCTGCAACCTCCAGTGCCCGTTCTGCGCCACCACCCATAACCGGTACCGGGCCGGTTTTATTGAAGAGGCGATCTGGAAGAAGGTCCTCGACGAGGGCGGGCGGAATGAACTCTTCTCCCTGAAGTTCACCTTCCGGGGAGAACCCCTCCTCCACCCGGACCTCCCCAAGATGGTGAAGTACGCGAAGGATGCGGGGATCCTTGACGTGTACTTCAACACGAACGCCGTCAGGCTCACGGAGCCCGTGATCCGGGCCCTCATCGACGCGGGCCTTGACAGGATATCCATCTCCTTCGAAGGCTTCGAGAAGTCCGTCTACGAGAGCTACCGGGTCGGGGCGAGGTTCGAGCAGGTTGTCCGGAATATCGAGGCCCTGAAACGGGTGAGGGAGGAGGTCGGGTCGCCCAGGCCCCTTGTTCGGATCCAGACTGTGCTTGTTCCCGAGCTTGCAGGCAGGGAGAAGGAGTATTCCGCCTTCTGGACCCCCCGGGCTGACGAAGTCGCATATCTCGATATGAAGGATGAGGACGGGAACCCTGACCACCGGGGTATCGTTGCAGACTGGGCATGCCCCCAGCTCTGGCAGAGGATGACCATCACCTGGGACGGGAAGATCCTGCCCTGCGTCCATGACATCTACGAGTGGATGAGATTCGGGAATATCCTCGATATCCCTATCCGGGATGCATGGAAGAGTGCACAGGAGGAGGACTACCGGAACCGGCACAGGACTGGACATGCCCACGAGATCCCGGCCTGTGACCGGTGCCCCCTCCGGGAGAACGAGATCCGGAAGCTCTCCAGGTGTGGTGGACCGTGATCCCTGCTCTCCTCATCGGAAGGGAGGGAAGCCTCGGGTTTCCCGGGAAGAATGTCTATCCCCTCCTGGGGCGGGCCTTGATGGAGTACCCGCTCCTCGCAGCGAAGGGATCCAGGAACGTCGATGCCCTCTTTGTTTCCACAGACTCGCCCAGGATCGGGGAGATCAGCGAGGGGTATGGGGCCCGGATCATCCATCGCCCGCCCGTGCTCTGCACGGCCGAAGCCCTTGGAGAGGATGTCTTTGTCCATGGGTACCGGGAGATACGGGCCGGGCTCAGGGAGGGGGATTCTATCGAGATGCTCGTCCTCCTGATGTGCAACGCACCCACCATCACCGCCGACCTCATAGATGAGGGTATCGAGGCGCTCCGTGCGCACCCGGAGTATGACTCGGCGGTGACCGTATCCAGGTACAACATGTACAGCCCTCTCAGGGCAAGGAGGATCGGCAGGGATGGACTCCTCCATCCCTTCGTCCCCATCGAGACCTTCGGGGATCCCTATTCCCTGAACTGCGACCGGGATTCCCAGGGGGATGTTTGGTTCGCCGACATGGGCGCATCCATCGTCCGGCCCGGGAACCTCGAGCACCTGGAGGAGGGGCTTCTCCCCCAGAAATGGATGGGCCGGCATATCTATCCCCTGAAGCAATGGGGAGGCCTTGATATCGATTACGAGTGGCAGATTCCCCAGGCCAGGTTCTGGCTCGGGAGGCACGGCTATCGTGAGGTGAACTGACCATGTTTGAGGCTATCCGGGGGAAGCGGGCTCTCATTACCGGTGCGGGATCGGGGATGGGGGCCTGCATGGCAGAACTCTTTGCCGATCATGGGGCCATCGTCGGTATTCATTACAATAAAAGCGAGGCAGGTGCGAGGAAGGTTCAGGGGATGATCCAGGAGAAGGGCGGGGAAGCGATCCTGCTCCGGGCTGATCTCATGGATCCCGGAGCGTGTTCTCACCTCGTGCCCCGCTTCACCCAGGAGGCCGGCGGGATTGAGGTTCTCGTAAACAATGCAGGGGGTGTCCAGGGCCACCCGCACTTCCTGGAGATGGACCGGGAATCATGGGACCGGACCATCAGCCTCGATCTCACGGCACCCTTCTTCCTTGCCCGATCTGCCTTCGGGTACATGATGGACCATGGGGGAGGACGGATTATCAGTATCAGCTCCATCGCCGCGAAATACGGGGGCTCTGCGGAGACGATCCATTACGGCGCAGCGAAAGCAGGTGTCGAGGCCGTGACAAAAACCCTTGCCAGGGCAGGGGCCCGGTACGGGATCCTGGTGAATGCCGTCCAGCCGGGTGTCATCGGTACCGATTTCCACCGGAAGATCGGGAGGGCTTCCCTGGAAGAACGGGTGAAGCAGATCCCCCTTGGAAGGGCCGGGACGCCCCTCGATGTGGCGCGGCTCTGCCTCTTCCTCGCTTCCGAGGGCGGGGATTTCATCACCGGGCAGGTCTACGGGGTGACGGGAGGAGATTGACATATCTCCCTCAACCGCCGAACCGGATTCCACCCCCTTGAGAGAGGACACGGGATCCCCCCCTTCCCCTACCCAGAGGATTCTCTCCTGGGCGCGGAGGTTTCTCGCGGGAGTCCTCGAACGGAATGCCCTGGAAAACATGGAGGCCAAACTGGGTGGTCTTGATCCCCGGATCCGGGCACTGGTCACCGGTGAGGATGAACGCTCCCATTACGGGGACATGGATCTGGAGGAGATCGGGCTGCAGCACATAGCCCGAAGCTTCACCATCGACAGGATCCGGTTCATCAGGGATACCCTTCCCCGGGGGATCCGGGGCACCGTTGTAGACCTGGGTGATACGAACGGGATCTTTCTCCGGTCCATGGGGCAGGAAGGGATTGGGGTGAACATCAGCGACCCTGCGATCAGATCCCTTCGGGCCCGCGGCCTGGAGACCCTGAAGGCAGATATTGAGTTCCTCCCGTTCAGGGACAATTCCATCGAGCTTGTGCTCCTCTTCGAGACCCTGGAGCATGTTCCGAACCCGATCAAGGTGCTCCGGGAGATCGGCCGGGTCTGTTCACGCTCCCTGGTCCTCTCCATTCCCCTCGTCGGAAAGACCACCATTCACGGGGGCGGGTATGATCCGGAACGTCCAGCCGAACAGCACCATATCTTCGAATTCTCAGTCCCGGACTTCAGGGAGATCCTGACCCACACCCCCTTTGTACTCGGGAGGGACCAGATTGCCACGGTGCTCGGCGAGAAAGGCAGGATTCTTGACCGGCTTGTCATAGCCCTGTGGTCGATCTTCCGGGAGAAGGATATGTTCTGCGGATGCTTCCGGAGATTCTACATCTGCCATCTCGTCCGGAAGGATCGGGCTTTGGGAGATCCCGAGCAGGGAGGCTGATCGCTCAATGAAACCGAGGCAGGTATCCGTTCTCATCCTCGATTTCGACGGTGTCATCCTGGAATCGGTGGGGGTGAAGACCGAGGCATTCCGGAAGCTCTTCTCGTTCCGTCCCGATCATGTCGATGAAATTGTGGATTACCACCGGAGGAATACGGGAGTCTCCAGGTTCGATAAGTTCCGGCACATCTACAGGGAGATCCTGAAGGAGGCCCTCTCCGATGAGCAGTTCAACCTTCTTTCGGAACGGTATGCAGGACTCGTGGTGGAGGGCGTGGTTCACTCACCCTTCGTCCATGGTGCCCAGGAGTTCCTCGGCGCCTTCTCCCGGCACCTCCCCATCTTCGTGGTCTCGGCGACCCCCGAGGAGGAGCTCCATTCCATCATCAGGTGGAGAGGACTGGAAGGCCACTTCAGGGGGATCTACGGGGCACCCACCACGAAGACAGATGCCATCAGGGAGATCAGGGAAAGAACCGGCTCGGCCCGGGAGGAGACCCTCTTTGTGGGAGACGCCGTGAATGACCTCAGAGCCGCGAAGGTCTGCGGCGTGCGGTTTGTTGGGAGGCGCCCACCCGAAGATCCGGATCGATTCAGGACCGAGGATGGTGTCGAGGCCGTGGTCTCGGATCTTGAGGAACTGTCCAAAATCCTGGAAGGAGAGGCATGCTGATCCGGATATCCCATCCCCTGGAGCAGGGATTGCCCCTCTACCCGGGAACTCCCTCCCTGTCGATCATTCCTTATCGCACCTTCGAGAAAGGGGACGCCTCCTCGTCAAGCACCATCACCTTCCATACCCATTCGGGAACCCATATTGATGCGCCCCGACATTTCTGCCCCGGCGGGAGTACCATCGCGGATCTCCTCAGAGCCGAGAGCATCTTCACCCACGTAACGATTCTCCCGCTCCCCATGGCCGGGGATACCTGCATCGCGGCAAGGGACCTTGAACCTTTCCTCCCGCAGATCCAGGAGGGCCAGGCCATCCTCATCCGCACCGGAGATTGCCTGCGGAGGGAACGGGATCCGGGAGGCTATGGAGCAGTTCATCCCTGGATCCACCCCGGTATCGCCGATTTCCTCAGGGAGCATGCCCCCTCCCTCCGGCTCTTCGGTCTGGATGCCATCTCCATCTCATCCCCTGCCCATCGCGAGGAGGGGAGGGAATGCCACCGGGCCTTCCTCTGCGGTTCTCCCCCAATCCTCCTCATGGAAGATATCGATCTCTCGGATGAGCGGCTGACCGGGAGCGGCTGGTCGCTCCATATCTATCCATGGCTCCTTGAGTCCCTGGATGGAATACCGGTCACGGCTATCGCTGAAAGGCCGGAAGGGGAGGATGTTCCGGTCACATGAATATCTCTTCTCCTCCCCTTCACCTTGCTCACCACCAAAGGGCCGGGCAACCGGGAACATCTGAAGATGGGGGAGCCTTTCTCCCAAGTATTGCCTTATGATAGGGATACCTATGATCCCCGAGCAGGAATGAGATATCCTCACGGACCGGGTGGGGCCAATCGGAAGGGAATCGCATATATAGGCACATTTCCAAATAGAATGAACAACCGTTCTCCTTCGGGACATGAGAGGGGGAGAGCCCGCACCTTATGAAGTACCTCATCACCGGCGGGGCAGGATTCATCGGGTCCCACCTTGCCGATGCACTGGCAGGATCCCATGAACTCGTCCTCATCGACGATCTGGCCAGCGGGAGGGTGGAGAATATCCAGCACCTCATCGAATCGAGGGCGGTGACCTTCATCCGGGGGTCTATTACCGACCTCCCCCTCCTGAGAGAGTGCATGGAGGGGGTGGACGGTGTCTTCCACCAGGCTGCCCTCGTATCGGTGCTGCGGTCGGTGAGGGATCCCGTCTCCACGAATGAGGCAAATGTGACGGGGACCCTCAAGCTCCTGGTCGCTGCCCGTGACGCCGCGGTGAAGGCGGTGGTGTTTGCCTCGTCCTCGTCGGTATACGGGGATTCGCCGGTACTTCCCAAGCGGGAGGATATGCCCCTCGTGCCAAAGTCTCCTTATGCCATCTCCAAGCTCGCCGGGGAGCACTATATGCGGGTCTTCTCTGAGCTGTACGGTATTCGGACGGTCTCGCTCCGCTACTTTAACGTCTTCGGACCCCGCCAGGACCCGGACTCCCCGTATGCCGCGGTCATCCCCAGGTTCATCACCCGGATCCTCAGGGGAGAATCACCCATGATCGACGGGGACGGCGGGCAGACCAGGGACTTCACCTATGTCAGGGATGTGGTCCAGGGAAACGTCAAGGCCATGGAGTCCCATGCCCGGGGCGTCTTCAATATCGCCTGCGGTCAGCAGATCTCGATCCTTGACCTCGCCCGGACCATCATGGCCATCTCCGGGAGAGAGGTCCCGATCCACCACGCCGAACCCCGTCCGGGGGACATCCGTTATTCCCTTGCCGATATCTCGGCGGCGCGGGAGAGACTCCAGTACACCCCCGGGTACAGCCTGAGAACCGGGCTTGAGGGGACTATTCCATGGTACATGACAACCTGAAGCCGAAAAAAGTCTGCGCCGTCGTGGGGCTCGGCTATGTCGGCCTGCCCCTTGCGGAGGCCTTCTCCCGCCACCTACCCACCATCGGATTCGACATCGATCCCGTGAGGGTTCGGGAGGTGGGGCGGACCTCCCCGAAGATCCAGGCAACCACAGATCCCGAACGGCTCCGGGAGGCCGATTACATCTTCATCTGTGTCCCCACCCCGGTCACCCGGGCCAAGCAGCCGGACCTCGAGCCCATCCGCTCGGCTGCGGCCACCGTGGGGCGGCACCTGAAGCGCGGATCCACGGTGGTGCTCGAGTCCACGGTCTACCCTGGTGTCACCGAGGAGATCATGAAGCCAATCCTGGAACATGAGTCAGGCCTCACCTGTGGTGATGGGTTCCGGATCGGCTACTCACCCGAGCGGATCAACCCCGGGGACCCTGCCCACGCCCTCGCAAGCATCGTGAAGATCGTGGCTGGCATGGACCAGGTGACCGCTGACGAGCTTGCCCGTGTCTACGGCCTCATCACGAAGGTCTTTCTGGTGAAGGATATCCGGACCGCCGAGGCTGCCAAGGTCATCGAGAACATCCAGCGGGATCTCAATATCGCCCTGATGAACGAGCTCTCCATCATCTTCCACCTCCTGGGGATTGACACCCGGGAAGTCCTCGAGGCCGCAGCGACGAAGTGGAACTTCATCCCCTTCACTCCGGGGCTTGTCGGGGGGCACTGCATCCCCGTCGACCCCTACTACCTCGTGGCCCGCGCCCAGGAGAGGGGCTACCACCCCCAGGTGATCCTTGCAGGGCGGGCCATCAACGACTTCATGCCCGCGTACGTGGCACGAATGGCCATCCGGGGATTGAACGATGCCGGGAAGGTGATCAGGGGATCCCGGGTACTGATCATGGGACTCACCTACAAGGAGAACGTCCCCGATACCCGCGAATCCCCGGTCGAGGGGATCGTCAGGGAGCTCGAAGAGTTCGGGGTCATGGTCTTCGGTCACGATCCCCTCGTCCCGCAGGCTGTCATGGACCGCTTCGGGGTCAGGCCCTGGGATGGGAGACAGGGACTCTTTGATGCCATCATCATCACCGTCGCCCACGACGAGTTCCGGAAGATGACGCTTCCGGAGATCCGGAAGCTCCTCTCCGATCATCCGGTTCTCGTCGATGTGAGGGGGATGGTGGACGAGGAAGGCGCCCGTTCCCTCGGCATTCACTACCAGCGCCTCTGAGGGTGAATCCGTCCTCTCTCGTCTGGAATGGCTGAGGGCACTCCACCATGGCCCGTTGTGGATTCATACGTCTAGGCGAGATCAAGCCCGAAGCAGGACGCCCATATCTCGAGCGCAAAGAGGTTCCAGGCGATCAGGGCCGGGCGGTTGGATCCCGCCCGCTCAAAGCCCTGGAGAACCTTCGTGAAGTTGCCGGAGGGGAGGGCCTTCCTGGCGAAGGTGCTGTCATAGAGCGCCTGCGAGATCGCCTCCCGGAGATCTCCACGGACCCATGTGAGGTAAGGGACGCCAAACCCCTGCTTGGGCCGTTCCAGGATCGAACGGGGGAGGAGGTCACGCACCACCCGCCTCCAGATATACTTCTCCACGCCCCCCCGGATCTTCAGGGATGAGGGAATGCGGAAGGCGAACTCGACCAGATCCCTGTCCAGGGTGGGAACCCGCTCCTCCACGGAGTGTGCCATCGTTGCCTTGTCGGCCTTCATCAGGTAGAGGTCCGGCAGGTGGTTCAAGCAGTCCAGGGCCAGGATGCGGTTCAGGGGGTCCTGGAACCCAAGGGGCATGCGAGGCTGGGTGCGGGCATCGGCGCAGCCCCCATTCCCCAGCCACCGGAGTTCGTCATCCGTGATGCCGGTGATCCTCCAGGCGTAGGTCTGTGCAGCCTCAAGGGATTCCTGCCCCAGGTAATGCATGTACACGGGGATCCGGTTGTGGAAGGGATCCCCGCTCCAGGGCGCGAGGGAGATGGCCCGGTCCAGGCCCCTGCGGAGGAATCGGGGCAGGGAGAACCACGGGCTCCACCTCACGCCATGGCGGTAGCTCGGGTATCCCCCGAAGAGTTCGTCGGAACCCTCTCCTGCCAGGACCACCTTCACGTTCTTCCGCGCCTCCCGGGCGAGGAAGAAGTTGGCAATGACCGCCGCGTCCCCGATCGGTTCGTCAAAGTGCCAGGTGATGGATGGTAACTCCCTCAGCACGTCCCCGGGCCCGATATCCACCTCATGGTGGATCGTCCCCAGGTGCCGGGAGACCTCCTCTGCGAACGCGAACTCTGAGACGGCCGGGCCGAAGCCGGCGGTGAAGGTATGGAACCCGTAGTCAACCTCCCTGCATGCGATGGCGGTGATGGCACTCGAGTCAATCCCCCCTGAGAGGAAAGCCCCGATAGGAACATCGGCGATCATACGCAGGCGGGTGGCTTCCTCGAGGATCGCCCGGAGCCGGGACGCAAGGGCGGCCTCATCCCCCTCCTCCCGCCCTTCCCTGAGGGTCCAGTACCTGGAGAGGGAGAGGGCCCCGGTCTCCGGGGAGAAGACCATGATGCATGCCGGGGGCAGCCGGTGGATACCGGCGATAAGGGTCCGGTCCCCCGGGATGTACTGGTTGCGCAGGTAGCCGCAGAGAGCCTCCCGATCCAGGACTTTGTCTATGCCCAGGGATGAAAAAGCGGCAACGATCGCCTTGATCTCTGAGGCGAAGAGGAGAGTGGTGCCATCATGGTAGTAGTAGAGGGGTTTCTTCCCGATAGGGTCCCGGGCCAGGATCAGCCTCTTCTCCCGGGCATCCCAGAGGGCAAAGGCGTACATCCCCCGCAGTCGGTCAAGGAAAGGGAGCCCGTACTCCTCATAGGCATGGACCAGGACCTCGGTGTCGGTCCGTGAGGAGAAGGTGTGGCGGGAGAGATCTGCCCTGAGCCCCTGATAATTGTAGACCTCACCGTTGTAGGTGATCCAGATCTCTCCGTTCTCGTTCGAGAGGGGCTGGCGGCCCTGTGGGGAGAGATCGATGATGGAGAGGCGGGCATGACCGAGGGAGACATATCCGTCTGACCACGTTCCCCTGTCGTCAGGTCCCCGGTGCCGGAGCACATCAACCATGGAAGCCAGGAGGCCGTCGTCAGAAAATCCGGTGAACCCGCAGATGCCGCACATCCGGTCCCATCTCCCTTCAACCTATCATCCGGTGCCCCATATCGCTTTCGCCCATCCGAAAAACCGGCGGCTATAGCTCTCTCGTTCAGGTAACCAGCGAAATTCTACAGGGGGGTGGCATACAATTCATCGAATTTACCTGTCTTCCGGATCTCATCTGACCTCGCGGAAACGGTCCCGGCCGGAATTCCGCCGCTCCTGATCGCCGTCCAGCAACCTCCTGTGGATACGAATCATGCGATCGACGAGCATTCCCTCGTCGTAACGCTCGGCCATGTCCTGCCTTCCCCGTTCTCCCATCCTGGTACGTTCATCGGGATGTTCCTTCATCCACCGGACCGCCGTGGAGAGGGC
Source organism: Methanomicrobiales archaeon (assembly GCA_015660865.1). Lineage (GTDB taxonomy): Archaea > Halobacteriota > Methanomicrobia > Methanomicrobiales > JACTUA01 > JACTUA01. Next base: position 289,273 of record JACTUA010000002.1, read on the forward strand.
TGCTGTATCATGGGGCGGAATAAGGATCCCGGTGGTCATGTCCCGGACCAGCTCGGGCGTACCTCCTACCCCGGTTGCAATGACCGGGACGGAACAGGCAAGGCACTCCATGAGAAAGTTGGAGATCCCTTCCGTGTAGGAGGGCAAGATACCTATATCTGCAGCATTGATGAGCGAGACCGCCGATTGGGGTTGTATCATGCCGGGAAACTGGCAGTTTGGCGGATGATCCGGAACCTGCCCCGGCCCGGCAACAATAAAGAGGCAGTCAGGGTGGTCCCCGGCAGCACGGACGATCTCGTTCACACCCTTCCAGGGATGGAGCCTCCCCATGAAGAGGAGGATGGGCCGCTCCAGGGGAAGGCCCCAGGTGATACGGCAGGCCTCCCGGTCCATCGGGAGGTATCTCCCCGTGTTCACGCCGCTGCTGATGGCCTCGACCCTGTCGGGTTCTGCACCGAGGAGGGTGATCAGCCGTCCCCGGATCTCCTCGCTGACCGCAAGGATGAAATCGGCCCGGTGGATCATCGATCGGGTGATCGCCCGGTACAGGGCGTTCCGGTAAGGGAAGATACGGCCGTCGTCCCCATGGAACTTGATGATGAACGGCCTCTCCCCCTTGAGGAGCCATGGGACAAGGCTGCTGTGGGGGATGTAGTGCGCCTGGAGGATATCCACCGAGGGGTCGCGGGCGAGACGGAGGCTTGAGAGGTAGAAGGGAAGGTATCCCAGAACAGAACGGGAGGTCTTTGCTGCGACCTTGACGTGAACGCCCTTCTCGATGAGCCGTTCAACCATCTTCCTGATGTGAACGCCGCTGGAATCCCTCTCCGAAGCGGGATACGCATTGGAGAAGACCGCCAGGGTGTAGGGATCCATCATAAGTGAATACCCGTCATTATTTAATAAAAGAATTGAGGGAACCGGGAGCCCGGTTCAATCGATTTCCCTTTCCCCGCTGCCAGTCAGGAGAGCCCTGCAAGGAGCCGTCCTGCATCTCTCATGAGCGCGCCGACTTCGCCTGCTTTCAGATGGCTGATGACCTGGCTCTCGCGGATCGCCCAGACACTCGAATATTTCTGCGAGAGCACCTCCCCCAATGACCAGGATTCCGTGTCCAGCACGAACCGCACGTTTCCGATCTCGCGGGAGGTATGGGCATCGCTGCCCATGATGCCGGGCTTTCCAAGCTCCTTGGAAAGGCTCAGGGCCCGGGCATTCTCATCTGGCGTGCACCGGCCGTTCCAGACCTCGATCAGGTCCACCGTCCGCGCTATCTCCTCGACCATCCGGTGGGAACGATAGGGGTGCGGCAGGATCGAGATGCCTGCCTGCTCCCGAATTGCGGTGATAGCATCCTCCCATGCCGTGGCACGGATCTCCTCATTGATAAATAGGCCCATGATATCGCCGGCATCGGTAGCGAGCTCAACCCCGGTAATCACCTCAACCCCCTCAGCTTTCGCCCAATGTTCAGCCTCCCAGGCGCCCAGGAGGGTGCCGTGGTCGGTGATGCCAACGCAGGTGAGGCCGGCCCTTCGCGCCCGTCTGAGGATCCGCCTGGGGGAGAGGAGGGAGTCGTGCGAGTAGCGCGAGTGGATGTGCAGGTCAGCGATACGGGGTTCCATGCGGCCTCCAGAAGCGTCCCTCCCGGACCCGGATGAGGAACTCAGCTGCGGTCATACCCAGCTGGACAAGGTTCGGGGCAATGTCCCGGGGATCTATGTCCGTGCGGATGGATGGATCCATAAAATCGGCAAAAAATCGTGGGATTGCCCTGGGGTTGGTCATCGCGTGGAAGAGATCGAGGGGGAAGGGCCAGCGGAACCGGACACCGACCCGGTATCTGAGCACAGGTTCGATATCGCCCTCCACCGCCATGCGGCAGAGAAGATAGGGAAAGTCCACACCCGAAGCGATGGCAAGCTCAAGCGAACCCCAGAACTTGGGGTTCACCTCCATGAGCACGTAGGTGCCATCAGGCTGCTTCTTGAACTCCACCATGGCGACACCGTGCCATCCCAGGTGGTCCAGGAGCCGCCGTCCCAGGGCCTCCAGCAGGGGGTCATATATGGATTCGGCCAGCGCACTCGGCCCACCGGTCACCGGATACTCGCGCAGCCTCCTGTGCATGAAAACCGCCCGTGCCTGCCCCTGGTTATAGAGGGCAAAGAAGCCGTAGCCCTCACCCGGGATATACTCCTGGATAATGGGCTGATAAGGCGCAAGCCGTTCATAGCAGCTCTTTAGCTCGCGGGGAGACCTTGCGTAGCAGACATAACCGGATTCCTCCGAACCCTTCACCACCACAGGGTAGGTGACGCTCCTCCCCAGGTCTTCCACCTCCTTCCCGTTGCCGGGATAGTATGTCTCGGGAACCGGTATCCCGATCTCGCGGGCGCACCGCACGGTAAGCCCTTTCGAGCCGGCCACCCGGAGGGCTTCCCCGCCCGCGATGGGCACGCGCGTGTGATGCTCCAGCTCCTTGCGGATGCGCGCTGCCTGCATGACGGCCGCGAAGCTGACGGGAATCAGGAGATCGTAGGACTCCTCCTCCACCAGGTTCAGGAGATACGTGGCAAAGCGATCATCGCGCTCGGGATCCGGCGCAAGCCGCTTTCTCCGGGTGTAGCGGGAGAAGAAAGAGATGCTGGACCGCATATGGGAGAGCACCGTTACATCGATGCCCTTCTTCCCAAGCGATCGCACTGCAGCAAGCGTATGCTTGAAATTCCCGTCCGTGATGAGGACCTTCATGAAATCTTCACCGGAGCCGCACCATAATCTCTTCCCGGTCGCACCGGATATCCACATAGTCTTTCACATGAACCCATGGTCTAGAGATCTCGGCCACGCGTTCACCGGAGATATGGATACGGAGGGTTAGCGGGGGGAGACCTTCAAAGCTGGCAAGACCGTGGAGCCGGATCCGCACCAGGCCACCCTCCTGCTCGCACCTGATCTGTACATCCCTGCGCATGCGGAACCATGCCACTGCATCCTGTGCCCGGCTCACCCACGCCCCCTGAGCCCTGGCCTGATCCACAAGAATCCGGAAGAACTCTCCCCATCGCCTGGGAGGTGCAAGGGATTCGTGATGCCAGAGGAGGGTTACGACCCCGCCGAACCGCTGCGCCCAGGTGAGGATCTCGCTGCACCGCGCTCTGGCACCGCGGGTGTCGAGATCCAGGCAGGGCACACGCTGCCAGCCCTTCTCCTTCGGGAGCCAGCAGAACTTTCCAAAGAGGGCAAGATCCTGGATGTGGAGGGGCAGCTCCAGGAGACCGGGCGCGGTGCGGGGGCGATACACCTGGAGGGTGCCTGCACGAAAGCCGACATCCTCATTGTAACCGAAGGTTGAGTCATAGGAGAAGCCTGCCTGGTCCAGGTTACGCCATGTCTCTTCATTCCAGAGCAGCCAGTGGGTGCGGTGACCGGCGGCATCGATCCCCATGTCGGAGAAGACCTGCCGTTCCTCTCTCCCCCGCACGGGATCGACCCAGGCATCGATGCCGTGTATCCCCGCCTCCCAGCCCATCCGGATGAGGCCATCGAGATCGGCACGATTCGGCTCATAGCCGGAGGCCCGGATGGGGGGACACCGAAGCCCGGCACGGCCCCGAAACGGAATGATGTAGAAGGTTGAACGGATCCCCATCTCCTCCTCAAGCGCCATCCACTCCCCAAGGGAGTTCCATGGATCCCTGCCCCAACCGGCTTTTGCAAAGAGGATCCGGAGGCCGTCACCGATCCACCCCTTCCTGAAACACTGGAATACCGCGTAGGCAACAGAGAGGAGGGGCCGTTCCCGTACCGTCATTACATCCACGTCGTGGGTCACGGCAAGGATTGAGGAAAAGCCCCAGGGAACGGGCGGGATCTCAACGAGCATGGTGACGCGCTTCAGCTCATTGCGCAGGCTGTCAATGAGGATCTCACAGGTAGGCTCATGGTGATGGTCTTCCCCACGGTTCAGGAGATCGCCGACCTGCTGGAAGAGGTTCATATCAGGTATACGGGCCGAAGTGCCGGGCAGGCCGTCCAATGCCGCCCGGGGTCCGATGACGGCATCATAGACCCGGGCGGGATTATACCATTCCCAGGGAATCTTGAGGAGCTGAAAAGTCTCCTCTACCGCATAGGCATCCCCAGGGAGGACCCCGATCATCCGGCACCGTCTCGATGCGCCTCCCTGGTCGGTTGGGTGCACCGCATCCGTCACCCTACCGCCCCAGGATGCCCATCTCCGAGAGCCGGGACGGGAGGTATTCCTTTGTCACGAAGTCCAGGCCCCTCGCCGCAAAGGCCTGCTGTTCTGACTTGAGCTTCATCTCGAGCTGGAGGTTGATCTGCCCCTTCCAGTACGGGCTGTCGAACCGCGGGTCCGAGAGTTCGGCCTTTAATGCATCCACGTCCTTGTCGCTGAGATCATCGGCCGGGAGGTTGTAGTCCCTGATATCCGAGGGCTGGACGCCGATGAACTGCGCCCGGGGGGTCGCGAGGAGCTCGGAGATATGGGCGCTCTTGATCGCCCCGTATGCCACCGACGCGAAGATCCGGTAGGACCAGGGGTCCCCGTCGGTGAAGACGGTGACGGGGAGGCCGAACTGCTCGTTCAGCCGGTGGAGGACCCGGCGGGTCGAGCGGGCGGGCTGCCCCTTCAGGTGGACCACGATTGCCTGGTGCTCCTCGTCGAAGCCGTTCTCGATGAGCCGCGCGTACATGCCGCCCGTCTCGAGGGCGATGACGAACTTCGCGTCATGCTCCAGGAACTCCACGGTCTCCACGTCGTTCGGGATCTGGTAGCCCGCCTCGCCGACATCATCGCGGCAGTGGATCTCCCGCACGCCGCGCCGGGTCTTTTCCCGGATCCGGAGAGGGCCGAAGACCGTCGCACCGTCCTCCTCGGGCCGGAGGTGGAAGGCCTCCCGCTGGAGGTCAGTGATGATCTCCAAATCCTCGATGAGGAGGTTGGACTCGTCCTGGGCCCCGAACTTGGCCCGCTTCCACCCCTCGGAGATGTAGTAGAGCTCCCTCAGGGTCGAGGACCGGTTCTCTGCGAGCTGCTGCTTGATGAACCCGATGACATAGGCCATCTTCAGGAGGTGGAGCGCCCCCTTCTCCGAGGTCGCGGCCCGGAGGCTCTCGCGGTCGCCGTACTTCCAGACCTCGCTCTCTATATCGTACTCGATGTTCGCCTTTGTCCTCGTGGGGAGCCTGATGAACGGGATCTCCCCTCCCTGCATCTCGTTGTACCATTCCAGGGCGATGGCGAGGAGGCGCGTCCTCGCGAGCGTGTCGAACTCCTCCTTAGACATCCAGATCCACCACCAGCTTCAGGGCCTCGTCAACCCCCTGGATATCGAGGGTCCCCCCGCCGGCCCCCGCGTACTTCGCCTCCCATCCCTCGCCGGGTTTCAGGGTGGTCTTCCAGACCCGGGTATAGTCCCCCTCGACGACGTGGGCGTATTCCGGTTTTGGAGCTGCATCCGGGGCGGGGTCCCGGGAGGTGTCGTAGATGGTTGGCGAGACCTCCTTGTCGGTGTAGTTGCGTACCGCAATCCTGACAGTGCCATCAGAAGTCCACTTTTTGGCCACCAGCCGGTGCATGATCCTCCCCTCGATGGGGGTGGTGTCAGGGACCGGCTTCCCTGTCACCTCGGCGACCTTCGCCGCGATCTCGGGGATGATAGCGCAGAGGGCCCGTGCGCGGTCCTCCTGGACCCGCTGCTTGTCCCTCCTCGAGAGGAAGGTCTTCAGCTCCCGCCCGAGGTCCTTCAAGGCGAGATCGATCTCCTTCTCGATCTCGGGGATGGCAGCGATGGCGTCCTTGGACTCGCTTGTGAACGGCACGTTCGTCGAGGCCACATGCACCAGAATAAGTGCCGGCCCGACAGGGAGGCCGTCCTGGGAGAGCCCGTAGTTCCTCCAGTTCACCCCGGCGATCGCCTGGGTAATGGCGCAGGCACCCTGCTGGTACATGAGGGGGACCCGGTTTGCGAACCTGAGGATGACGGCCTTCTCGTCAGAGGGGAGCCTCCCCCCGTAGCCGATGGCCGTCTCGACGACGAAGGGATGGCCGCTGTACACGGAGGGCGGGCGGGTCCTGGCCTTGACAAAGTCGAGCTGGAACTCCTTGTCCAGGCTCTTCCTGATAAGCTCCTCGCCGATGGGCGAGAGGCACTGGGTGGTCGGGGGCGCGGGGATATTGACCGCCTGCATCGCGGCGAGGAGGGCCTTCTGCTCCTCACCCGAGAGGGACTTCACCTTCTTCGAACCAGCGAGGCCCGCCTTCTTTATGATCTCATCGGCCGCCTTCTTCCCTACCCTGCTGAAGGACTCGACGAGGAAACCCTCCAGGGTGAGGGAGCTGTCGGCGGCCATCCGCTTGAGGAGCCCGATCTCAATCCCGTGGGGGTGGGGCTGGATGGGGCAGGGCAGCGGGATGGGGTCGTGGCTCACCCGGTCGAAGGTGGAGACCTCCCCGTCGATCTCCGCCCGGATTCGCGCGTGGGGGTTCACCACCGAGGTGTACTTCAGGTAGTCGACGAGGCGCTTCTTCGCGGCAAGGGTCGCCCGGAGCTCGATCTCCACCCGTGTACCATGGGTCCTGTCCCACTCCACCTCCTTCTGAGATACTATCTCGGGCTCATTGGACTCGATCTTGATGGCGAGTTCGAACCGGGTCGCAGGCCCCTTCGCATCGGTCCTGGAGATGACGAGGGATGGAACCCCCGTGGTGAGCTGGGCATAGAGGACCGCCGCTGAGATCCCGATCCCCTGCTGCCCCCGGCTCTGCTTGATCTGGTGGAACCGTGAGCCGTAGAGGAGCTTGCCGAAGACGAAGGGGACCTGGGCCGGGACGATCCCGGGGCCGTTGTCCTCGACCGTGACCCGGAAGACCTCCTCGGAGATCTTCTTCACCTGGACGAAGATGTCCGGGAGGACCTCCGCCTCCTCGCAGGCGTCAAGCGCGTTGTCCACCGCCTCCTTCACGGTGGTGATGATACCCCTCGTGGGGGAGTCGAAGCCCAGCAGGTGCTTGTTCTTCTCGAAGAACTCAGCGATGCTGATGGCCCGCTGCTTCCGGGCGAGCTCGTCAGCGAGGGACACGGGCAGCCACCTCGGCCACGGCGGTATCGAGGGGGGTGACCTTCTGTTCGCCCGACTGGAGGTCCTTTAAGGTCACCGTCCCCGTCGCTACCTCCCGCTGGCCCAGGATCACCGCGAAGTCCGCGGCCTTTGCCGCGTGGGCCATCTGGGCCCCCAGGTTCCGGTCCAGCAGGTCCAGCTCCGCGCAGATCCCCCTGTCCCTGAACGCCTTTGCCACCTCGAAGCCACGGATCCGGCCCTCCTCTGTGGTGCAGATCGCAACCCGGACCTTTCGGTCCGCCTTCACCTCGCCGAGGGAGACCATGAGCCGGTCGAAGCCGATGGCAAACCCGCACGATGGGACGTCGTCCCCGCCGAAGAGGTGGGCGAGGCGGTACGCGCCGCCCCCGAGGACCTGGTTCTCGGCGCCGAGGTTGGGCGCAAACCCCTCGAAGACCATGCCCGTGTAGTAGTCCAGCCCCCGGGCTATGCCGAAGTCCAGGGTATAGACAAGGCTGTTTTTATCGAGGATCTCCACGATCTCCCCGATCCGCTTCTTCTCCGGGATCTCGCCGGTGACAGCAAAGAGCTCGTCGAGGGTCCGTGCATGGGCAAGATCCCTGAGGCGCGGGACCAGGTCATCCCGGCCGATCCCTGCGAGGAAGGGGGTAAGCCCGTCGAAGTCCCGCTTGTCGAGGAATGCCATGGCCTTCGCCTGGGCTCCAAGTTCGAGACCTTGAAGAAGGTGCTTCATCGGCGCCAGGTGGCCGACGTGGAGATCGCAGGGGATGCCTGCAGCCCGGAGAAGGTCATCGGCGAGGAGGATCGCCTCCGCGTCGGATCTCGGGGTGTCTGCCCCGATGAGCTCGACCCCGAACTGCCAGAACTGCCGGTACCGGCCCTTCTGGGGCCGCTCGTACCGGAAGCAGTCGGCGAAATAATACCACCTCAGGGGTTTCGGGAGAACCTTCGCTTCGGAAACAAACATCCGGAGCACCGGTGCCGTGATCTCGGGCCGCAGCGCCATCTTCCGGCCCCCCTTGTCCTCAAAGACGTACATCTCCCCGATGATCCCGGCCCCGGAACGGATGGTGAAGAGCTCGAGCTCCTCAAACTCCGGCGTGCAGACCTCGCGGTAGCCCCACCGCGTCGCCTTCTCCCGGAGATTCGCTTCCACCGCCCGGCGCCTCTCCATCTCATCCGGCAGAAAATCCCTGGTTCCTCTCGGTCTCTGGAGCATCCCGTCTCACCCGGTATTTCTATCCTGTACCCTTATCTTTCCTCCGGCCCGTCATCCCCAGGAGCCGGTCGAGGACAGGTTCACCCGAGAAGACCTTCTCCCGCTTCTCCCTCCCCTGGAGGTAGAGGGCGAGGAGGATGAGGCCGAGCCCGACGACCTCATCCCAGATGAGGGCAATATCGAGAGCCACCAGGGAGAGCGTGGCATATGCCACCCCGTGGTAGGCAGCGGCACGGTAGCCAGGGAGGGCGGTCCGGAGGAAAACCCTCGTGTCCCTGAACCAGAGAAAGTAGGTGACCGCAACACCGAATCCGGCGACAAAGAGGAGGTAACTCATGGCAAATACTAATTAGGATACGGGCCCCCATATCTCTATTCAGTTGGCCATGCAGCCCCATGCAACGCTCCACGACCTCCTGGAGGCCTTCCGCCGGGGGGATCTCTCCCGGGAGGAAGCAGCCACCCGGATCGAGGGGCTCCGGATCGAGCAGCTGGAGGAGTTCGCCCGCCTGGACCTCGGGAGGGCGGCCCGGTGCGGCGTACCCGAGGTCATCCTTGCCGAGGGAAAGTCCCCCGGACACCTGGCAGGGATCGTGATCCGGACCGTCGCCGCCCAGGGCCGGTGCGTTGTGACCAGGGTCAGCCCTGACCAGGCGGAGGAGATCCGGAGGTGCTGCAGGGAAGAGGGTGTAGATCTGGAATATCGCGAGGTTCCCCGGGCACTCCTCGCATTCCGGATCCCGCCTGCCGAGAAGACGGGAGGGATCGTGGCCATCCTCACGGCAGGGACCGCCGATCTCCCTGCAGCCGAAGAGGCGCGCCTGATCGCGGAGGAGATGGGATGCACCGTGCGGACAGCGTATGACGTAGGGGCCGCGGGGATCCACCGGCTCTTCCCGGCGCTCAAATCGGTGCTCGACGCTCATGTCTTTATCGTCGCAGCAGGGAGGGAGGGGACCCTGCCCGCCATCGTAGCAGGGCTCGTGGACCGGCCGGTCATCGGGCTCCCTGTCTCGTCCGGGTATGGCTACATGGGGGAGGGCAGGGCAGCCCTCGCATCCATGCTCCAGTCCTGCTCGGTCCTCGCTGTCGTGAACATCGACGCCGGATTCACCGCAGGGGCGTTCGCTGCACGGATCGCGACCATGGTGGCCTGCCCATGACCCGCGGGTTCTACATCGGCCGGTTCCAGCCCTACCACAACGGGCACCAGGCGGTGCTGGAGCAGGTTGCCACATCGGTGGACGAGATCGTCATCGGGGTGGGGAGTGCGCAGCTCTCCCACGAGCTCGAGAACCCCTTCACCGCAGGGGAGAGGGTTCTCATGATCACCCGCTCCCTCGCCTTGCTCGACCGGCCCATCTATGTCATCCCCATCGAGGATATCCAGAGGAACGCCCTCTGGGTCTCCCATGTGAAGTCCATGACCCCGCCCTTCGACCGCGTCTTCTCGAGTAACCCCCTGGTCATGCGCCTCTTTGCAGAATCCGGCCACAGGGTCCATTCGCCGGAGTTGTACGAACGGCAGACCCACTCGGGCACAGCCATCCGGAGAAGGATGCTCTCGGACGAGCCCTGGGAGCACCTGGTGCCCCAGGCTGTTGTCAGGGTCATCCGGGAGATCGACGGGGTCGAACGCCTCCGGCAGATCGCCCAGAGCGACTGATCAGCCTTCCCCGGTGTCATCCCATGTTCAGGTTCCTGAAGGACTTCATGAAAGGTGAAAGAGCACCTTCAGCCCTCGAGATCGGGGACATCCCGGCATGGATCGATGGGGAGGAGGGGAAGGTGAAGGACGACCTCGCCGAGCGGGTGGGGGCCGCCCGGGCGGTATTGCGTGATGCACGGCGGCAGATGGAAGAGGTGCTCTCCGGCTTCGATACAGATTCCCCCGAAGAGGTCCCCCACCCGAAACTCGCCGGAGTGACGGAGCGATCCCTGCCTCTCTTCCTGAAGGCCATGAGGACGAGCCTCTCCCGGGCCCTGCCTGACGACCCGGAGGGGTTCTATACCGCGGCCGGGGAGATCCTGAAGGGATGCCTCTCGGCCTTCCGGGGGCAGGGTCGGTACCTTGCCTCCCGGTTCCCCGAGGAGATGAAGGTGCTCAGGCGAGGATTGGATACGATGGGGGGGGAGGTGAACGCCCTCACTCCCGAGATCTCCCGGGCCCGCGAACGCCTCATAGGGCTTGCAGATCTCAGGGAATCCCTTGCACACTACCGCGATGCAAAAAAACGGGCTGCATCCGGGCAGCTGGAGATCCGTTCCCTCGAGGAAGAGGTAAAGACATCCGGGGTGTCCCTGGAACGCGTGAACGGGGCCATTGCGGACCTTGAGAATGGAGAGGATTACCTTGCATGCCAGGGAGAGCTCTCCCGGATCAAGAGCCTTGAAGGAGACCGCAGTGAGGCAACCCGCCTCTACCGGGCTTCCGCGGCCACCTCTCTCCACCTCTTCAGGAAAGGGGAGAAGGTTGCGTTCCGGAAGAAAGATCGCGAAGCCATGCGGATCCTCCATGAAGCCATCGAGTTCATGGACCGGGATCCCCCCATCCCGGAGGACACCTTCTTGAGAATCCTCCCTCCAGCCCAGAAGGTGATAGCCGCCATGGTTGCATCGGGAGACCTCCCCCTGAAGAACAAGGAAGAGACCGACCTCCTCGAGGTGCCGAAACGCCTCCTCCAGGTGATCAGAGAGGCCTCGCGGAGATTCCAGGGGATCTCGGACGAGATCTCCTCGGCAGAGGCCTCCGTCCTCTCGCATCCCGCCATCGCGAAGAGCCGGGACCTGAAGAAGGGGAGGGCGGAGCTGGAGAAGCGGATCACCCTCGCAAAGGACAGGCTGGAGTTCGCGAGGAAGGAGGCCGCGGATCTCGGAGGACTGGTACATGCCTCCCTCGATGAGGTGCGCCAGAGGGTCGAAGGCCTGTCCGGAAAACCCGTCCAGATCAGGGAACCTGAGCTTCCATAAAAATATGACGGGAGGAGAGTCCCGAAGGAGAACCCCGGCAGGCGTGCCGGAACCATCATCCCCGGTGTTCCTCACCGAGGAACCTGAGGAGGTCCTCCTCCAGGTCCCCGGCCCGCGGGTAACGTCTTTTTGGTTCCTTCTCCAGGCACCGCATGATGATCCCATCCACGGGCCGGGCAGCCGGGTTCAGGGATGACGGGAGGGCGGGGGCCGAGGAGAGTATCCTGCCCGTGATCTCGGCGATGCCCTCACCGGTGAAGGGAGGCTGGCCGGTTACGAGCTCGTAGAAGATGCCCCCGGCACCGTAGATATCGGTGCGCTCATCCGCATGGCCGAACCGCCCCGGGTCGACCTGCTCCGGGGCCGCGTAATTGGGCGAGAAGCCGGAGAGATCGGTGGCGGTTCCTCCACCGAGGAACTTCGAGAGGCCCCAGTCCCCGATCTTCGGCTCGAGGGTATCGGTAAGGGGGATGTTTCCCGGCTTCAGGTCCCGGTGGATGATGCCCCGGGCATGGGCAAAGGCGAGACCACGCGCGATACCGGCGACGATGCGGGCGGCGGTCCTGATATCAAGGGGCTTTTTCAGCTCATCCAGGGAACGGGGGAAGAACTCCATCTCCACGTACGGGACGGGGAGAATGTTCGCGCCGAGGATCTGTGCGATATTCTCGTGCTTCAGCTCTTCCCAGGTCCGCATCTCCTTGAGGAATGCCATCCCCGTCACCTCGTCCATGGTGAGGGGGACCTTGACCGCAACGACCCTCCCGCTGTCCTTTCTCCTGGCACGAAAGACCCGGGAGACACCCCCGCTCCCGATGACCTCCGGATCCGTGAACCGGCTGAGGAGATCCCTGGGGAAGCTTGACGGGAGATGAGACTCCGGGGACGCATGGTCCTCTCCCGCAATCTGGGTCCGGATACCTTCCCCTGCCGGTTCCCCGGGGATGGTCCCTTCTTTTGATCTCATCCCGCGATGCTGCCAGAAGGCGAGGACGGTTGAGGCGAAGGTCGCCCCTCCCAGGCCAAGGAGGATCATGCTCCTCCTCACCGCAACCGGTGAGAGGGGGATGAGGATGAGGAGGGCGGCTGTCGCTACCGCTGAGAGGAATGGATGGTAGCGGGAGAGCACGGGCGCAGGACGGGAACGGTATGCTGCAAGGGCGAGGCCAAAAGACGAGAAGCCCAGGAATGCGAGGAGGATGCAGAGGGAGACGGGAGCCACTCCTTCGCCCCGGGAAGTCAGGCGGATGACAACCGCATTCTCGAGGAGGATCGAGGACGAGAGGGTGACAATGCCGAGGATCGCGTGCCCTGCCGCAAGGATGATATCCCACCTCCGGGGGAGGGTTGTGGTGTACGCCGACGAACGCCCGCGATCGGCCCAGAAGATGATGGAGAATGCCAGGGCCCCGAGGCCGAGGATCGCGAGGTCGAGGAGGGGAGGATCCTCAGGATCGCCGCGAGAACGGGATGGGTTTCAGGAGTCGCCGCCACCGGGAGTTACCTCCGTCCCCCTCCATCCCTATAGGGGTTGCTCCTCCCCCATACGCGAACACTGGAAACCAATCCCCACCTGCCCTCAGGCCTCGCGGGCTTTCGCGGTCCCTTCGTCGTCCGTCGTTCGGGCAGGGCCGGATAGGTCCAGGGCCGGGGGGATGGCCAGGACGAGCCTCGCCCCCGTCATTCCCTGGCCCAGCTCAAGGATGTCCCCGTTCCGGAGGGAGATCGCCTTGTCCAGCGTCACCTTCTTCCCGTTGATGAAGGAACCTCCGGTGCTCCCGCAGTCCTCGAAGGTTACCCCTGCTCCTACCCTGATCTTCCCGTGGGGGCGCGAGATGCGGGTCACCGCCTGGTAGGAATCATCAAGGACGATCTCCCGATCCGGATCGGCTGCTCCCTGCTGGCCGGTGTCCCGCCGCCCCACCCTCGTCTCCCCTGCCGCGAGGGTAAAGGCCCTGCCGTCCTCCTTGCCCCCCATCACGACGACCATCGGCGAGCTGCCCAGGAGGGCCCCGCTCACCCCACCCTTCACCTGGTTGAGGCGTTCGTCCAGGGCCCGGTCCACTCCTGTGATCCGGAGGTTTGAGAAGATGCCGAGAGTACGGACGATCCTCTCTAGGCTCCCGGGAACGACAGAGTATTCCCAGACCGGGTGCACCCCCTTGGAGGTCTCCCTGCCGATCCCGGCCTCTTTCCGGATGACCCCGATCGAGAGGAGCCTGTCGAGGTGCTTCTTGGTGTTCTCATAGCTCGTTTCGGTCTCACGGGAGATGGATGTGACGTCCATGGGCCTCTTCTCAAGGAGCTTGAGGATCCGGAGCCTGGTGCTGCTCGAGAGGATATCGAGGTAGGCCGAGAGCTCATCGATGATATCCCCGTCCCCGGGCCCTGTCACGGTATCGGGCAGCCTCCCGCTGCTCATGGAAGATCTTCATCCTCCCGCCTCATCAGGCTACCGCACGCCGGGAACAGAGCCGAAGACCTTGTCCTGGTGTCACAGGGTCTTCTCCAGGTGGGAAACGCATCCCTTCCCGGGCGGTTCGTTCAACACTCTTAATCACAATATTTTTTCATCAGGGAATTCGAACGATAGGTGATGGCAGAAGGGTCTCCTCTTAAAAACCGCCTGCATCTCTGGCTCGTCGTACCTGCCCTCGCGTGGGGAGGGATCCTTGCGAGGGTTCTCCTCCCCTTTCCGCCACCCTACATCTCCTTCGGGGCCTATGGGTGCGTGCTCGGCTCCATCGCGATCGCGGTCCTCGCAATCCGGAAGAAGAAGAAGGATATTGTCTCCCTCTGTACACCGATCTTTGCCTTCTTCATCTTCAACCCGATGGCACCAACCCCTGACTTTCTGATAGAACTGCTCTATGCCGCGACCCTCACCGCCCTCCTGATCCGGCTCGAGAAGAGGTTTCACTGAGATGATGGAATGAGAACCGAGGTATCCTGATGGACAGTTACCTTTCCCAGTACATCGACCGGGTCAGGCCGGCCTTCTCGGGTATACCGAGAGATGCGGCCCACCAGGTCGCCTTTGCATTCCTCTCCTATAAGTTGGGGATCTACAACGATGCGGTGATCCGGTGCGACCAGGCACTGAAACTCATCGAGGAGCGCCCGATCCCCGGGGTCCTCGGGAAGGCCCTGAAGATCGTCCGCGAACGGGCGATAGCCCTCTCCCAGGCCCAGTATGACGCCAGGCTCCCCTTCCTCTTCACGAAAGATGATCTCCCCCTCGGGATCATCGACCCGAAAGAGCCGGTGGCGGATGCCGATCTCTTCCAGCTGACCGATGCCCTCCTTCTCCTCTATGCTGCAGCCCTTACTGCTTCGCCCGATGATGAGCAGGCCCTGGAGGAGCAGGAGAAGTACATACTCCAGCTCATTGCCACGTACCGCAAATCCCTGAAAAAGTAAAAGGCATGTCCCTCCCCTGGACGGGGATCGGGATCTTGCTTGTTCTCTAGCTCATTGCAACGTATTGCAGGGCCCTGAAAAAGTGAAAGGCCTGCCGCCGTCTCACAGAACCGGGATCTCCCTGTCAGGAGAACGGGGCGGGGATCAGAGCGAGTCGAGGCTTATCTTCTCGAAGTCCTGGGCAGCCCGGGCGATCTCCGTCACCCCGAACGCAGTCTGGACCGTGGTGATCTCGAGCTCGATTGCCACATTGCAGACGTAATCCAGGATGTCCACCGAGAGCTCCTTCTTCTCCCGGGACTTGCGTACCTGGTCCATGAGGTCCTTCAGTTTCTCGGGAGGCTCCATGCGGAGCTTCGCAAGGCTGATCACGCACATGTAGATCCGTGTCAGGTTGCGATCAGGCCCGGTGATCGTGTCAAAGAAGTTCCTGACGACCTGGGCCTGGTAGATCTCTGCCCCCATACGTAACCGGAGGGTTCGAGAGTCCGCTTTAAATAGTTGCTGGTGACGGGGGCAGATCGCGTCTCCCCGGGCCTCACCTCCGGGTGGAGATGATCTTGATGATATCCCGGTCCTTGAGCTGGTGGGTGTCCTTCACCCGCATCTTCGTCCGGGCATCCACCGCGAACAGGAATCCCTCGCCGATCTCGGTGTGCACGCGGAAGGCGAGGTCGCGGGGGGTCGATCCCTTCTTCATGAGGAAGGCATCCGGGAGGACCCGGCCCTGGCTGTCGGAGTACTTGTGCTCGTCCTCGACGGGGTAGACCACCATGAGGTCGAGGAGGGAGAAGATCGCGTGGTTCAGGGCCTCCTGGACCCCCGTCCCGCCGAACTTCCCCATCACGGCGGCGATTCTTTGGAGCCCAGCCTTCTGGGCGGGGTTGAGGGTCTCGGGCTTCAGGACGGAGAAGGAGGGGTCGCCGGGAAGGTACCTGATGATGCCGGCAGAGGCCGCGTTCCGGAGGGCGAGCTCGCCGGCGCTCGTAGCGAAATGGATCCCTTTGTTCCGGAGCCCTTCGACAAGGGCATCAGGGGCCTCGTCCACCCTGTTCCCGACGAGCATCATGGGCTTTGCCACCGAGAGAAGCCTCCTGCAGAACCGGACGAGGTCCGGCTCCTGGGCTCTCGTCATGTCAAGCCCGGACTCAAGCTCCACCGCTTTCACCTGTTCGAGGGTGATGCCCAGTCCCGCGATGAGCTCGGCAATGGAAAGGACCATGGAGGATGTCTTCCCCTGGGATGACCGCTGGATCTTGGACCAGTGCTTCTCCAGGATCCCATAGAGCCACATGGACATCTCGTACTCGAGGAACTCGATATCACCGTCGGGATTATGCGAGCCGGCCCCGACCGGGTTCCCTTCGACATCGGTGGAGCCGCTCGCGTCCAGGATGTGGAGGATGGCATCGGCCTGCCTGAGGTGGTCGAGGAACTGGTTCCCAAGGCCGCGCCCCTTGTGGGCCTCGGGGACGAGGCCTGCCACGTCGATGAGGCCGATGGGGATGAACCTGACCCCGTCCTTGCAGACGCCGCAGGTCGTCCCGAGCTCCCGGCAGACGCAGGGTGTACGGACGTAGGCGACCCCGTGATTGGCATCGATGGTCGTGAACGGGTAATTGGCGATCTCCACGTTCGCAAGGGTCGCCGCTTTAAAGAACGTAGACTTGCCGCAGTTCGGTTTTCCTGCAAGTGCCAGCGTGATCATAGCTATCCCTTTTAATGATGCAGAGGCGCGTACTAGATACCATGAGTTACACGACAAGGGATATTTATTATTTTGATCGGCCCGGCGGGGAGAACACACGGGATGCGGCCCGGATGGCGGTGGAGAGGGCGAAGTCCCTGGGAATCCGGAGGATCCTCGTCGCGAGCTCGGGCGGATCCACGGCCCTCGCCTTCCTGGAGGCGTTGAAGGGGACCGGCATCGAGCTCGTCGTGGTGACCCATGTGGTGGGCTTCGCGAAGCCCGGGGTCTGGGAGTTCGAAGAGGAGGCTGCGGAGACGCTCCGCGCCGCGGGGGTAAGGATTGTGACCGGGACCCATGCCCTTTCCGGCCTCGAGCGCGCCCTCTCGCGCTCCCAGCGGGTCGGCGGGGGATCGCGGACCGAGGCCATCGCCGAGGCGCTCCGGCGCATCGTCGCGGTGGGCCTGAAGGTGGCCGTGGAGTGCACCCTCATCGCCGCGGACCAGGGGATCATTCCCATCGACGAGGAGATCGTGGCAGCCGGGGGGACCATGAGCGGGGCCGACACCGTCTGTGTCATCCGCCCGGCTCACACCGCGTCCTTCTTCGACCTCCAGGTCCGCGAGATCGTGGCCATGCCCAGGAACAGATAGAGCATGGTCCTCGAATCCTTGAGAGAGTCGTTCTCCCGGATGACGGATACACCGGTGCTCTGGATCACCGGCCTCTTCATGGGAGCCCTCTTTGCCCTCGACCTCTTCCTCCAGGTCGGCGGAAGCACCGTCCTTGGATCCCGGGTGGGTTTCCTTGGACTCTGCGCCCTCCCCTTCTTCCTCGGGGGATCCTATGGGACGATCCGGGGGGAGGAGCCGGGTATCCGCGGCTATGTCAGTGCAGGCGCGAGGTACTACTTCAGGATCCTCCTTGCAGGGGCTGTCATGATAAGCGCAGCCCTCCTCACCGCTTTTCTCGTCATGATCCCCGTCACCATCGCCGGGGGATCCCTCCAGGCCACCACGGCTCTTTCTTTCATCGGCGTGGGTGTCCCCTTTGCCTTCTTCGCGTTCTTCTTCGATACCGCAATTGTCTTCGAGGACCGGAAGGTTCTCGATTCCCTCCGGAGGTCCGTGGAGTTCGTCCTCGGGAACCCGGGAAGGGCCGTGGCCTTCTATCTGGTGAACCTGGCCATCGGGTTTCTCATCCTCTTTGTCTCGGTCGTCGCCTGGTCCTTCACCATCGCCGACCGGATCCAGCCTTTCATGGATACGAACCAGACAATACTTCAGAACATGAACATGACCGCTGAACAGGTGATGAACCTCATCGGGGTCTCAGGGCTCTGGGCGGGGGCCATCATCGGGTTCTTCTCGGTCATGATTGGGAGTACCCTCATCCTCTCCTTCAAGGCCTGCTTCTTCCGCCGGACGGCACCCGCAGGTGCCGCTCCTCCCGAAGAGGGAGAGTTCGACGAGAAGGGGAGATGGTACCGCTACTAGGGTGCCGGGCGAACCATCTCCCTTTACGGGAAGAGGAGGAGGAGGACGAGGGCAACGAGCCCGCCGGCAAGGGTGGCAACGAGATTCGTTCCCGCGTTCCCGATGAACCCCTTGTTCTCGAAGAGTGCCCCCACCAGGCTGTCCACGTTGGAGCCTGCGAAACCGGCCAGGGTTACAAAGAGGAGAACCCGTATCGTGCCGATGCCAAGGAGAAATGCAGAGAGGGCGATCGCGGCTGATGCGCAGAGGGAGGCCACCTCACCAAGGAGGGTGATCCCGCCGTTCGTCCCTTTCGGGACGGGTTCGAAGGTGGTGATGAGCACGGGTTCATGGGAGGTCATCCCGATCTCCCCGCCCATGGTATCCGCTGCCGCGGTGGCAACACTCCCGAGGAAGAGGGCGAGAGGGAGGGGGCTTCCGCCCGAGAGGCCGTAGAGGACCGCGGCCGCCACCCCCACGAGGCCGTTGGCAAAGACATTGACGTACCCCCTCACCCCCCCGTGGGATTCCGCTATCCCTGCGGCCGCCTTTGCATCGAACCGGTACCGGGTGGCGGCCGAACCGATGACCAGGAAGGCGAGCATGACCAGGAACCAGCGCACGTCAGCAAAGACGATGAGGATGATCCCGACCAGGGACCCCGAGAAGAGGCCGCTCACGTCCGCAACCCTGAACCGGTAGGCGAAATACCCGAAGGAGAACGCGACGATGATCGCGGTAAGGAGGATCTGGGCCGATACCTGGTAGTTCAGGTCCTCGAAGAGGAACATGGTCATGGCGACGCCCAGGCCCTCAACCATGAGCACGTCGTTCCTGTCCTTCAGGGCTGACTTGAGGAGGACAGCGACCACCACACCGAGGAGGAGCAGGAGGGGATCGCGGTGGCCCAGGTAAAGCATCGCAAGGGCCCCGCCCGCTGAGGAGGCTGCGAGGTAGGTGAGATACCGGTGGTGCCCGCCCCGGCTTGCCCGGTAGGCTGTCTCTCCTGCCACGACGATGCCGAGGGTGGTGATGAAGATCAGGAGGGGGAGCCAGCCCAGGCCGTAAAGGATTGCGAGGATGATGATGGAGATGGAGATGGCGCGGGTTCCCCGGATGAGGTAGAGGATTCCCGAGCAGAGTATGACCAGGATGGAGAGGAGGAACGGGGGCTGGAGGAAGGGGGAGGCGAGGATGCACCCCGCTGTAAGGATGAGGGCGACCAGGATCGCGGCATACTTCCCGATCCAATCGCGGAACCTGATCCTCCCGGGTATATCGCCCTGCCCCGGGTCCGGGTCCTCCGCGGACTTCATCATTCTCTCACATCTGACCGCATGAGAATAATCCTTTTTGGTATCGATTCCTGCCCCTGAAACCCGCCGTGAAGGAAAAGACTTCCGGTTATCCCCCGGCTTTCCCCGCGTGCCGCACCGATGCCGTCGGGATCCCCCCTACCATGCAAAAGTGCGAAAACCGCTGCTTCCCGCTGCTTCCGGTCTCTCCACCGGCCTGAGTGAACAGAAAAAAGGATGGGGTCTCGTTACTTCTGGAATTCCTTCAGGAACCCGTCCATCAACTGGGGAGCCCTGTCCTTCAGCCCGAAGCCGAGGATGAGTGCGATCCCTGCACCGATGCCGATCCCAATCCCCCATGCGATGGGCGTTATGAAGGTGTATACGATGGTGAGATCGAGCTCCAGCTGGGAGAGGGCAAGGATGATGACCACGAGATAGAGGAAGAGCCGGAGGCCGAGGTTTATGATGCTGAAGAAGGACAGCCCCCCGTAGAGCTTCTCGAGCATACCTGCGAGGTAATCGATGAAGACAAAACCCACGAAGAGAATGATGCCGAAGATGACAACGTTCGGGATATAGTTGACCGCCCTCTCGACGAACGTGGTGAGGGGGTCGATCTTGAGGATATCCGCTGCAACCATGATCGCGAGGAGGTACACGAAGATCCTGATGATGATATCCCCGAGATACCCGAGGGTGATCCCCGTCTTCTGGAAGCTCCCGCCGACCGGGGACTTGAGGACATACGTATCGATCCCGCTCTTCTCAAAGATGATCCGGACGACTTTTCCGAGGATCCGGCCGATGATCCACCCGATCAAGAGGACGATGATCGCCCCGATGAGGTAGGGGAGGATGGCAAAGGTCGCCTGAGTCTGGGTCGTAAGATACCCTGCAATATCCACCATAGACTATCACAAGAGAACCCACGGCAATCCTATAAAAATATAGCGAAATTGTCCGGGCCACGGCTTCCCGCCCGAATCCAGCCCCCGAATCCGGGAGGGTAGATCCCCGTTCGCCATCGCGGTTTCGGGAACACCGGGCCGATCCCTTCAGTCAGGGCCGGACGCCCGTTTCCGGATCAGGGCCCCTCTTCCGGTCCAGAATGAAAGGTATTTTTTCTTGGAGATCAAAAATGAGAAGATACAACGGGAACGGACGGCGGAATTTGCCCCCTTTACGAGAGATCCCCAAGCACTACGACTTCACCGAGGTGGAAGAGCGGTGGCAGCGGACCTGGCGGGACGAGGATAACTACTTTGACCGGACCTCCTCCCGACCCCGGTACATCATAGACACCCCCCCGCCGTACCCGACAGGGAACTTCCATATCGGGAACGCCCTCAACTGGTGCTACATCGACTTCATCGCCCGCTACCGGCGGATGCAGGGCTATAATGTCATGTTCCCCCAGGGCTGGGACTGCCATGGCCTCCCCACCGAGGTGAAGGTGGAGGAGGAGCACGGCATCACGAAGAACGATGTCTCCAGGGAGGAGTTCAGGCAGATGTGCAGGGAGCTTACAGCCCGGAACATCGCACTCATGCGGCGGACCATGCGCCGGCTCGGCTTCTCGACCGACTGGTCCAACGAGTACATCACGATGCTCCCCGAGTACTACGGCAAGACCCAGCGGTCGTTTCTCACGATGTTCCATGCGGGTTACATCTACCAGGCCGAGCACCCGGTAAACTTCTGCATCCGGTGCGAGACCGCCATCGCGTTTGCCGAGGTCACCTACCAGGAGCGGGAGACGACCCTCACGACCTTCGACTTCGACGGTGTCGAGATCGCCACCACGAGGCCCGAGCTTCTCGTGGCATGCGTTGCCGTCGCGGTCCATCCCGATGACGAGCGCTTCACCCGGCTCCACGGGAAGGAGCTCACCGTCCCCTTCTTCGGGCAGCGGGTGCCGGTCCTCCAGGACGGCGCGGTCGACCCGACATTCGGGACCGGCGCGGTCATGATCTGCACCTTCGGCGACAAGCAGGATGTCCACTGGTGGAAGGAGTACGGCCTCCCCCTCAGGAAGGCCATCGACCGGAAGGGGACGATGACCGGTATCGCCGGGAAGTTCGCGGGGATGCGGGTTGAGGATGCCAGGAAGGACATCGTCGCGGACATGAAGAAGGCGAACCTCCTCCGGGGGGAGAAGAGGATCACCCAGCGGGTGGGGACCTGCTGGAGATGCAAGACCCCGATCGAGATCCTCTCCGAGCGGCAGTGGTTCATCAAAGTGAAGCACGAGGAGATCCTCAAGGCCGCCCGCGAGGTGAAGTGGATCCCGGAGCACATGCGAACCCGGCTCGAGAACTGGGTGGCCCAGATGGAGTGGGACTGGTGCATCTCCCGGCAGCGGATCTTCGCAACCCCCATCCCCGTCTGGTTCTGCGATGCCTGTGGCGAGATGATCTTCCCGTCCGAGGATGACCTGCCTGTCGACCCGACCGCAGTCCGGCCGAAGGCCCCCTGCCCCATGTGCGGCGGGACGAAGTTCACTCCCGAGGAGGATGTCCTCGATACATGGATGGACTCCTCCATCTCCGTCCTCCATGTCACCGGCTGGGACGGGAGCGGGACCCCGCCCCTCTTCCCCGCCCAGCTCCGCCCCCAGGGGCATGACATCATCCGCACCTGGGCCTGCTACACCATCCTCCGGTCCGTCGCCCTCACGGGCCAGAAGCCCTGGGACGGGATACTCGTCAACGGCATGGTCCTCGGCGAGGACGGCTTCAAGATGTCGAAGAGCCGGGGGAACATCATCCAGCCCGAGGAGATCCTCGGGAAGTACGGGGCCGACTCCTTCAGGCAGTGGTCCGCCTCGGGCGCTGCGACGGGTTCGGATATCATGTTCAACTGGAACGATGTCGTCGCCGCGTCCCGGCTCCAGACCAAGCTCTGGAACATCGTCCGCTTCATCCTCCCAAAGATCGGTAACAGCGCCGGGAGGAAGGAAGAGATCACGGCTCTCGCCGATCGCTGGCTCCTGGACCGCCTCTCCGGGACCGTGGGAGAGGTGACATCGGCCATGGAGGCCTATGCCTTTGACCAGGCGTTAAAGGCCATCCGGGAGTTCGCCTGGGACATCCTGGCCGACGAGTATATCGAGCTCGTGAAAGGGAGGCTCTACTCGGAGGAGCCGGAGCGGGAGAGTGCCGTCGCAGCCCTCTCCATCACCCTCGACGCCCTCATCAGGATGCTCGCCCCCTTCGTTCCCCACTTTGCCGAGGAATGTTACCACCACCTGAAGGGGAGATCCGTTCACAAGGAACCGTGGGTCGAGTTCGGGTTCCGTGACGCTGCTGCACGGGAGAAGGGGGATCTCCTTGCAAGGATCGTCTCCGATCTCAGAACCTACAAGCATGACCGGGGGATGGCCCTGAACGCCCCCTTCGGGCGCCTGACCATCTACACGAGGAGCCCTGTGGATGATTCAGGCGATGCCGCCCGGGCGCTCAATGCCGAGGTCCTGTGGAGAACGGAGGAACCTGTGCTTGAGAAGCGGGTGCAGGACGTGAAGTTCAACATGGGCGTCGTCGGCCCCGCCTTCAAGGGAAGGGCCAGGGAGTTCATGGATGCGGTGCGGAGACTCCCTCCCGAATCACTGGAGAACCCTCCTGCCGCCATGATCCTCGGGGGTGGCGAGGTCCCTGTCCCGGCCGGCGCCTTCACCCCGAACTTCTCGTATGCCATCGGGGGGAAGGACGTGGACGTCATCACCGTCGGCGACGTGATCGTGGCTGTCGAGCGAGCTCCCTGATCCCCCTCTCCACAAACCGGTGGATCTCATCGGCAGGGAGGAGTGCATCCACGAGGACGAAGCGGGCGGGCTCGGCCTCGGCAAGGGACAGGTAGTTCCCCTGGACCTTTTCGAGGAAGGGTCCGTCTTCGAAGTGCTCCCGCCGTTTGTCCCCGGGCAGCCGTTTTATCGCTTCGTCAACAGGGATGAAGAGGAGGAAGGTCCTGTCGGGAACCACAGTCCAGCCATTATGGAGGGCGCGGAGCCAGCCCAGCGGATCAGGGATCCTCTCTTCCAGCATCACGCCCTGGTAGGCGTACCGGCTGTCGGTGTACCTGTCCGAGATGACCATCCTCTCACCGTCGAGGGCGGGACGGACAACGGCCTCGAGGTGCGCCGCATGGTCTGCGACGAAGAGGAGGGCCTCGGTCACGGGATCCACCCGCTCTGCAATGGCCCTCCTCACCACGTCGCCAACCCAGGTCGAGCCCGGTTCCCTCGTGAAGACCGGATCCAGGTCCTTCAGGGATTCGCGGAGCGCCGATACGAGGGTGCTCTTGCCACTCCCGTCGATCCCCTCTATCGTGATCAGCAGAAGGATCCCCTCCTCACCCATTCGAGCGGTATAATACCCCGGTGCACGATAGTTCCCACGATGGCGCCATCAAAACCCTTATCCCGGAGGCGCTCCAGGTCCTCCGCCGACCCCACCCCGCCCCCGTAAAAGAGTTTCTTTCCGCAGGCAGCCCGCAGATCCTCCAGGTCAGGAGTGAGGCCGTCTCCGGTTCCCACCCTCCCGAGGTTGAGGAGGATGCAGCCCTCGAAGGCCCATTCTCCTGCCCGGGAGAGGACCTCCGCAGGTTCCTCCCCCCGCGGGATAACCTTTCCATCCCGGACATCCACTGACAGGAATCCCCCAGGATAGCGTCCAAGGTCCGAACCACCGGTCTCGGTCCCGACGATGTTTACCAGGTTCTCCTCTTCGAGATAGTCAGCCGGGGACCTGATGCCCCGGTCCACATATGAGCGCCTGACTAAGCGGGAGCATGCCCGTATGGCTGCATCATGTTCGCCTGACCCCATGATCCGGTCAAGATCTGCGATGTAGATGTACCTCGGGGAGAGTGCAGAGACCACCTCTTCTGGTTCTGATGAGGTGATTCCCCGCAGGAGAAGCGGCCGGTAGGTCGCCCTTTCTCCCCTGGCACCGTGGACAACCCTCCCATTCATGAGGTCCAGGGCCAGGATGAGGTCCATGGGAAGGGGTGAATCCTGAAAGCTTATGAAGCGATGGGTCTCCGGCCGAGTAAGGAGCATCCCGATCTCCCCTCAAATCCGACGGGAGGCAGTATCGGAATGGTCAGGGCGAAGATAATGAGGAAACGATATATCCGAGGAGGTTGATACCCGGAGGTTAGACCATGCCTGCCCTCACGAGAACCGGATTCCTCTTCACCGTCATCGAACTCCTGTGCGGTTTTGCAATCGGCGCGATCCTCGCATCCACCCTCATCACCATCTTCGACCCCTTGATCATCTTCATCATCATCATGGCAACGATAGTCGCAATCCTGGACTTCGCAGACTTCATGCCGGCCTTCTCCATCGCCTACTTCGCAGGCTATATCGGCGAATTCCTCTACCCCGTCGCCAGGACCTTCGGGGATCTGAAGATCCCAGCCCTCGTCCTCGCCCTCATAGGGATGGGCGTGGTTGTGGCATTGAAGGCACGGCGCAGGAAGGAAAGCCCCCCCCTCTGAGAGCCCGATTTTCTCGGGCAGGACCCCTGCCCGCCGGGAGGGGGCCCATCTCCCCTGATGAACCTGATTCGAGAGGGAGATCTCCAGATCTCGCAACAGCAATTGCTATTAACAACGACGTACCACCATCTTCCATGTTCTTGCTCGTCAGCCCGTGCAGCATCGAGGAGGCGTCCCGATCGCTTGCCGCTGACATCATCGATGTAAAGAGGCCGGCAGAGGGGTCCCTGGGCGCGAACTTCCCCTGGGTGATCCGGGCCGTGAAGACCATGACCGAGAAGCCGGTCAGCGCCGCCATCGGTGACTTTGATTACAAGCCCGGGAGTGCCGCCCTATCCGCGTACGGCGCAGCATGCGCCGGGGCCGACTATATCAAGGTGGGCCTCATGTTCGACGGGAGGGACCGTGCCCGGGAAGTCATCGGGGCGGTTGTACGGGCCGTGAAGGAGGAGTTCCCCGAGAAGTCCGTCGTCATCGCCGCCTATGCAGACTCCGCACGGCTCGGGACCATCCCCCCCTTCGAGGCCGCGCTCCTCGCGGCCGAGTGCGGCGCCGACGTGGCCATGATCGATACCGGCCTGAAGGACGGGAGGAGCACCTTCGAGTTCATGGACGAGGGGACCCTCACCGACTTCACCGAGGCGAACAGGGGCTCGGGGCTCCTCACCGCCCTTGCGGGCTCCCTCAGGTTCGAGGACATCGCGACCTTAAAAAGGATCAACCCCGATATCATCGGGGTCCGGGGGATGGTCTGCGGCGGGGACCGTTCGGCTGCCATCGAACCCGCCCTCGTGGAGAAGGCCCTCAAGATGATCGGGTGATACCATGTTCCTGGAGAAGCTCACCATGCCCCTTGCCATAACCTTCGACGATGTGCTCCTCGAGCCCGCCGCATCCTCGACCGAGCCCGACCAGGCCGATGTCCGCTCCCGGTTCTCGCGGTCGATCCCCCTGAACATCCCCCTCGTATCAGCGGCGATGGATACGGTGACCGAGTCGTCCGTTGCGATAGCCCTTGCACGGGAAGGCGGGATCGGTGTGCTCCACCGCAACATGACCCCTGAGCACGAGGTCGAGGAGGTCAGGGCGGTGAAGCATGCCGAGGACCTCATCCAGAGGAACGTGATAACGGTAGGGACCGATGCGACGGTCGCCGATGTCGAACGCCTCATGAACGAGCACCAGATCAGCGGGATACCGGTGATGAAGGGGAAGAGGATCTGCGGGATCGTCAGCCGCCGGGACATCCGCGGGATCGCGAAGAAGCGGGGCGGGGAGAACATCCAGCAGTTCATGACCAAGAAGCCCATTACCGCAGACGAGAGCATCACCATGGAGGAGGCCCTGGGGATCATGTACGAACGGAAGGTGGAGCGGCTCCCGGTCGTCGGGAAGAACGGCACCCTCTTCGGGATCATCACCATGCAGGACATACTCCACAAGCACCAGTATCCCCAGGCAAACAGGGACCGGCAGGGGAACCTGAGGGTAGCCGCGGCGGTGGGGCCGTTCGACTTCAAGCGGGCAGGGATGCTCGCCGATGCCGGGGCCGATGCCATCGTGGTGGACTGCGCCCATGGCCACAACCTGAAGGTGGTCCAGGCGGTGAAGGAGATCAAGGGGAGCCTCGAGCTGGACGTGGTGGCAGGGAACATCGCGACGCAGCAGGCTGCCCGGGATCTCGTCGAGCACGTGGACGGCCTGAAAGTGGGGATCGGCCCGGGTTCCATCTGCACGACCAGGATCGTGGCTGGGGTCGGGGTCCCCCAGGTCACCGCCGTGGCCGAGGTTGCCGAGGTGGCGCGGGATCACGGCCTCCCTGTTATCGCCGACGGGGGCATCCGCTACTCGGGTGATATAGCGAAGGCCATGGCCGCGGGCGCCGACAGTGTCATGATCGGCTCGCTCTTCGCCGGGACCGATGAATCCCCGGGGAGGATCATCGTGATGAAGGGCAGGCGTTACAAGCAGTACCGGGGCATGGGTTCCCTGGGCGTGATGAGCAGCGGGATATCGAGCGACCGCTACTTCCAGAAGAGGTCGCGCGAGTTCGGGAAGACGAAGTTCGTTCCCGAAGGGGTGGAGGGGATCACCCCCTATGCCGGGCCCATCGCGGAAGTGGTCTACCTCCTGATCGGCGGCCTGAAGGCCGCGATGGGATACGTGGGCGCGGCAACCGTGGCCGAGATCCATGAGAAGGCCCGCTTCCGGCGCATCACCCAGGCAGGGCACACCGAGAGCCACCCCCACAATATCCTCATCACCGACGAGGCCCCGAACTACCGGATCTTTGAGTGAGGCGGGGATCACCCTTTTTTATAGAGAGGCACTAACATTTAGTTAGGATGCTCGAGAGCGACGAGTACTCCCGGATCCTGGATATCCTGGGGAACCGGAACCGGAGGCGCATCATCAGCCTCCTGCAGCAGAAGCCCTGCTTTGTCACCGAGCTCTCGGAGCGGCTCACCCTCTCCCCCAAGGCCCTCATCGAGCACCTCGCCCTCATGGAGCAGATGGAGATCCTGGGCAGCTACCTGGATGACCGGCGGAGGAAGTACTACTACCTGACCCGGGACATCTCGGTCAGGGTGTCGTTCGAGGGCCTGGAGAATGAGGCGAGATCGAGAGAGAGGAAGATCCCTGCCTGGCAGAGCACCCTCTCCCTGCTCCGCCGGATGATGAGGGCACGGGAGGAGCTCGTCACCAACCTCGAGCACCTGGACGAGGACATCCAGCAGAAGATCGGCGACCTGGCCCGGCAGGGAGGGGATCTCATCTCGAGCGACGAGGAGATGGACATCATCATCGCCCTCTCCCACTATGACCTCACCCTCGGGGAGATCCACGAGTTCATGGACCTGGGGGGCGAGGTCGTGGAGATCCTCCTCGACGGCCTCATGGAAAAAGGGATCGTGGAGAAGAAAGGCTCCCAGTACAGGCTCAGGGGTGTCGGTGCAGCCGAATAATCAAGAGATCTCCACGCGAGCATCATGCATCATGGATCGCCTCGAGCATGGTATGATGTGATCAGGCCAGGAGAAGAACAGGGTCGGAGACTTTACACCCGGGATGGTGCCTGATCCTTCCCCCCCATTCCCCTCGCCGCCTGGATGAACCGGTAACCGCAGTACCAGAGGACGGGAACTCCTACGGGAATGGAGTAGCCCGAGGGACCCGAGAAGAGGGGCCCGTACTGGGCCATGGCCCAGACGAGGAAGAGTACCCCCGTGATGATGATGAGGGGTCCCGGGAACCTTGCATGGCCAGGATTTTCGAGGAGTTGCCAGGATACGACCAGTGCTGCCGCCGCGAAGAGCACCACCAGCCCGGCCAGCCAGATGTACGTGGCAAGGGCAGTCTTCCCCAGGATTCCCCCGACCTCCCCCGATGAGATATACTGGAGCTCCCGAACAACCGTGATGATGCTCATCAGGAGATTGCCCGCCGTACCATTCCCCACTCCGGATATTGACTGGGAGGCCAGCTGGTACCGGAAGAGAGGGAAACGGATCCCGACCGCCATGTAATCACCGATGACATAGATGCTCTGGGGCAGGATGAACAGGAGAACCATGATGATATAGGATATACGGGGCCGTTCGAACATAGACACAGGAAAGTGGGGAGCGCCCCCTCATCATGGTATCTTTATCTCCCCCTGTATCGATGCGTTGCTGTATGCCGGCGTACCCGTCCTACCTTGCCCTGGCCGGCACCGGCGAGCTTGGGGACCGGATCTCCAGGGCCTGCGAACTCCTCTCGTCCTGCACCGTCTGCCCCAGGCACTGCGGCGTGGACAGGACGCGGGGGGAGCTCGGGTACTGCAGGGGCGGATTTCTCCCGAAGGTCTCGAGCTCCGGCCCCCATTTCGGAGAAGAACCGCCGCTCGTCGGCAGGCACGGATCAGGGACCATCTTCTTCGCAGGGTGCAACATGGCATGCGCATTCTGCCAGAACTACGGGATCAGCCAGTGCCACCACGGCGAGGAGGTCTCCTGCGACCACCTGGCCCGCCAGATGCTCGCCCTCCAGGAGAGGGGCTGCCATAACATCAACCTTGTCTCCCCGAGCCACTTTGTTCCCCAGATCCTCACAGCTGTCGGAATTGCGGCATCACGTGGGCTCACCATCCCTCTCGTGTACAACAGCGGTGGCTACGATCTTCCCGAGACCATCAGGCTCCTGGACGGAGTCTTCGATATCTACATGCCAGACGCAAAGTACGGGAACGACGAGATCGCCCTTGCCCTCTCAGATGCCCCGGACTACACGAGATTCAACAGGGAATCACTCCGGGAGATGCACAGGCAGGTCGGGGATCTCATCATTGAGGGAGGGATCGCGAGAAGAGGGCTCATCATCAGGCATCTCGTCCTCCCTGAGAACCTCGCCGGGACGGAGGCCGTGATGGAGTTCATCGCAGATGAGATCTCACCGGAATCATACGTGAATGTCATGGACCAGTATCGGCCGATGTGGAAAGTCCTTGAAGGAGGGCATCCCCTCTACCGGAAGCTCCGGCGAAGGATAACCGAGAAGGAATACGCCCACGCGGTAGACTGCACCCGGAGATCCGGGATCCACCGGGGGATACCCTCTGATAATGAGTAGGTCAAGAGCGCCTCGTCACTGATGAAATGCAGCGAGGAAGATTTATTGTCTTTCATTGAGTATTCCCAGAACCGGACCGCAGCAAGGGCAGGGGCCAATGACCCGGGTTCATGAAAGAACTCTTATATCTCCAGCCGGAACGGTATGTGCTGAGGCAGAGGCATGCCGGATGATCCAACGATCCCGTTTGATGAGTTACAAAAGATCCTAGATGACACTGTCACCAAGTACCGATCCCTTTCAGCCCTTGGTTTGGATGCGCAGAACGCCGGCATGGTGGAGTACCTCTCCAGCCACCCGGCATTTGACGCCTGCGGCACGGAGCGGGGAGTGGCATGGGCAAATGTCAGAAACGGCGGGCTCGTCATCTTCGATGCCACAGGGAACGACAAGGGCCCTTCTGTCCCCGCAACTGTCCCGCCATCCACCCCGGCACCGGGCGACCCGGAGGATAGCGCGCAGAAGATCCGTGCAAAGGTGACGGAGATCACCGCGCTGACAGGGACACTCATGGCGGGTATGGGCACGCTGCCGGACAACGAATGGCAGGAGAAGTACGCAGGCGCGGTCGCATCCCTCCGCTCGCTCACGGGTGAGATCCCCGGCAGGGATCAGGAGAAGGAGGAGCGGGACAGGAAGCTTACAGCGCTCCTTGAAACGACAGCCACAGGCCCCGAGGGCCGGCAGCAGCAGGCCTCCGCGTTCTTTGCCGCGTTCTCCGGCACCATGCAGTCACTTGCCGGGAGCATGGCGCCACCACCAACAACTCCGCAGGGAACCCAGCAGGGAACGCCGTCGCGGCCGGCCACAAAATTCTACGGCCTCCCGTACTCGAAGGTCGCCCGGCTGTACACCCCGTTCGCCTCGGTCGGCTGGTTCGGGAACGCCTACAATTACCTTAAAAAATACGACTACGACGTGGAGATCGTGGAGAACGCGGGCGTTTCCGAGTTCATGAAAGTCCCCGAATGCGGCGTATTTGCAGTCGCCGGCCATTCCAGTAACTTCTCGGTACGGATGAAACACGACCCCGATAATCCGAAAAAGCCCGGCGAGCTCGTCCAGGTCTTCTCCGTGTACACCGCCTCGCCCGTCAACTACGCCACGTGGAAGGAGTACCTCGCCCTCTGGCACAAGGGGTACCTTGCCATCTACCACCCCGAATGGGAGGACCTCTGGTGCAACTGGGCGGTCACCGACCTCTTTGTACTGGAGTACTGGAAGTTTGCACACAACGGGTTTGTGTACCTGGACACCTGCCACCCCCTGCGGGAGGTGAGCGAGCAGTTCCGGGCTGCGCTCCACGCGAAGGGCGCCTCCGTTGTCGCCGGCTGGACGTGGCGGGGGATCGACAACATTTCCGGGGAGACCTCCGCGTACCTCTTTGACCGGCTCGTCGGCGCAAACGAGTTTGAAGGACAGTTCCCGGTCCCCGTCCAGAAGGAGAAGGACGCGACCGGCATGAAGCAGCGGCCGTTCGATTGGCCGGCGGTCCAAAAGGACATGACAAAGAAGGGGCTCGGGCGGGCGTACGATGAAAAATACGGGGTGCAGACAGAGCTGGAGTTCGACGTGCTCGGGGAAGGGGACTTCGGACTCCTTCGCCCGAGTATAAAATATGTCGAGACGGACGAGGAAAAATCCACGCTCACGCTCCACGGCCTCTTCGGGAAACGGCAGAACAGGGGCGAGAATGTGAAGGTGGACGGGATTGAGCTTACAATTAAAGAGTGGGGCGGGGACGGCGACAAGATCATCTGCGAAGGCCTCCCGAAGGAGGGGAAAGGGTCCGAAGGGCCGGTCATTGTCGAGATCAACGGGATCAAGAGCAACAGCGTGCCCCTGACCGGCTGGCACGGGGACTTTTCGTACACCATCGAGAAGACGGGCGGGGCGAAAGGCGAGACGGTTGCAACGGTCACGTTCCCGGTCTTTATCCGGGGCGACGTGCACCGGGTCCGCGACCAGCCGGGCGTGAAACCACGCCCGCGCCCGACCGGCGTCCTGATGGTGCGGGACGATAAGGAGAAACTCACGTTTACCATTGGCGGCTCCTGCACGCACGGCAAGAGGACGTACCGCTGGTCCGGATCGGGCACGCTCCTCCCTGGCGACGACCCGGATGGTGCCTTCGCGGTCTGGGCAACGTACCAGGTGACAGGCGGTGCGTTCCCGCAGCTCTATGTCGACGTGGTAACCCCGCCGGAGAAGGGGAAGTACTCGATAGAGGAGGACGGGAAGGTGATCGTAAGCAACGCCCCATGGGCCGTCATCGTCGGCTACGATTACGATTCCCCGACAGAGATCGAGGTCCTGCGGTCGGAGGCGATCTGGGACCCGCAGTTCGACATTCCGGGAAAGACCCGCACGTGGATGCTGGACTTCTCAAACGACAACAACCCGAAGATCTTCAAAGCCACGCTGACATGGAAGGATATTGAGGCAAAGTTCCCGCCGGATGATGATACTGAGGCGTGACAGTCTTTTTTTATCTCAGGGATGAGGTGCTGGAGGACGGGCATCCCCTCTACCCGAAACTCAGGCGCCGTATCACCCGGGAGGAATACCGGCAGGCGGTGGAATGGGCGAATGATAAAGGATTGCACCGGGGGGTAGCGTTCGATTCCTGTTGAGGCGATGGTCACTTTCACCCCATCCCGGGTCCGCCTTGATATCCCCTCCCCTGCCATCCTCATCATGGCAAGTGACCCCTTCTTCCGGTGCCCTGGCTGCGGGTCACTCCTCACCTCCGAAACGGCTCTCCCCGGCCTCTGGGAGTGCGGGTACTGCTTCTGCCTGTTTCCCGTGGACCTGGAGAAGGATGGAATGGATATCATCGCGTGCTAGATCAGGGGTTTCATCTCTTCCGGACCCTCGCGAGTTTCTCCTGTATCTCGGGGAGGTCGAGGGCTTCGAGGAACTGCTCTTTGAAACCGGCTCCCCCGATACACTCCTGCAGGGACTGTTTCACTCCCTTGTCTTCCAGGGCCTGGACGAGGTGCCTCTTGAACTCGTCAAGGGCCCGGACCTCCGACATGGTCATGTCCCCCTCCATCCTCCCCCGTTTCTGGTCAAGGAGGGTCTGGAGATCGGCCTCGGAGACCTTCACGAGCCTGCCCTTCCTGAGAGTTCTGATCTCCCCGTTCCTGATCATGGTCCGCATGGTGGTGACGGAGACGCCAAGCCTTCCTGCAGCCTCTTTTGGCGAGAGCAATGTTTCGGGCATTGGGGGAGGATACACTCCGTACCTCTTAAGGATTCTGTCGGCAGCGTCAGGTTCAAATAGCCTGTGCAACGAAAGGGCAATATGGGAGGTGTCTGGAATGGCAACCGATCCGGTCTGTTATACCGAGGTGGATGAGGAGAGCGCGACCCAGAAAACGACTTACAAGGGGCAGACCTACTATTTCTGCACCGCGAGCTGCAGGAAGAAGTTCGAGGAGAAGCCGGAGAAGTACACGAAACTCGGCCCGGGCTTCAAGTTCGATCCCGGGATGACCTGCTGAAAAGACCCCGGGCTATTGTTTTTTCTATCTACTCGTGTCACCTGTTCCCGACAGGTTTGTTCAGGTCTACCGGAAGAGATCCTGCAGGGAGAATTTATAGGGCCCGAGCTTTCCCCCGAAATTGGATGCTCCGATGAAGAGGACCTTTCCTGTTCCGGTCGCCGCCTCGATCCCCCTCTTCATCGCACCTTTCACCGCAGCTTCATCGACACCGTTGATGACGATCTCGTAGATCGAGCGGACACCATCGGGCACGAGGGAATCTTTGATCCTCCCCTTGAGGGTCGGGCAGAGGGGGTGGTTGGTGCTGGCGGGCATCGGGAAACGGTAGTTCCTGCACCCCACTTTCGAGCCGCTCGCGACGACCCCGCCGGGGAAGCTGGTGATCACTCCTTTCATCCCTGCGATGGCATCCGCTGCGGCCTCCGCACCCGTTAACGCCGACGGCTGGTCCTCTCCCATGACCAGAAAGTTTCCCCCCGCGATCCCTGGTACGGCCCCGAACATCTCCTCTCCCACGTATTCCCCTTCCATGGTAGGGATCTTCCAGCACCTCCTGCCCCCGACGATGCACCGCTCCTCGTACGAGTCCCCGAAGTAGTGCATCCTGATGTGGAACCGGGACCTGGCCTCGGGAAACCCGTTAAACGCCGAGGCAGTGGGTGAAGGAAGGACGCACTGGCCGACCCTCGATGCAACATTCGCCTTCAGGTTCTTCTTCTCTGAACAGAGAAGAATGGAGACCCCCTCCCGCCCGTCCGGTGTCTCGCCGGTTGCGAGATATCCCTCGATCCCTGCCTCGCAGGGGCACCCGATCCTGGATGTCGCAAACCCGGTTGCCTCAACGGCAGCCCGGTATGCCCATTCCCTGCTTGCCCCGGTGATGACGACCCTCGCTATCCAGACAGGGAAGGCCTCTGCATAGGTATCCAGGATTCCGGCACCATTGAGATCCACTATCAGCACTTCCCGTCGGAGTGGACGATCCCTTCCTCGGTGATGATCAGGTTCATGTGGATATCGTTCTCATCGCACGGGATCTTCTCTGCCTCCTGGCAGGAGAACGCGATCCCGATCCTCCGTATGCGGGGATTCCGTGCGAGGAACCGGTCATAGTAGCCGGCGCCATACCCGAGCCTGCCTCCACTCCTGTCGTACCCGAGCATCGGGAGGATGATGGTATCGACATCCTCGGCCCTGGCCGGGATCTCGCTCCCAATGGGTTCGGGGACCCCGAAGGTGGAGAACACCAGAACCGAGGGATCTTCCAGGTAAGAGAGCCTGAGGCTCACGTCCTCCCTGACGATGATCGGGACGATGACCCTGTTCCCGGACGCGAGAAGATCTCCGATGAGGGATCGCGTGTTCACCTCGAGATCCTTGGAGGAGTATACCATCACGGTCTCGCCATCCCGTATCAGATCGCGAACGCTCCTGCATATTCTCCGGCTCTTCTCAAGCCTCTCGGCGGATGTCATCGCCTCCCGCCTCTCCCTCATGGCCTGGCGGACCCTGTTCTTCTGATCCCTCATTGGCAAAGGGTGGATCATGAGGGTATTTATGGTTTGATATAGGGGATGAAGGCCCGGTCACCAGCAGCTCCATGGATGTCCTGCAGGGGTTTCAAACAAGCTTTTTAATTGTTGGTGGGTAACCATCCAGAGAGGAGTGTCAGGCCTTCCCGGGTGGTTCTTCTGCCGGATTCCAGCTTCTACGCGATCTCAGAGAGAGGGGGGCGGGAGGTAAATGAGGACTCGATCCTTGCCCGATCCATCGGAGACCATCTCATCTTTGGTGTCGCTGATGGCCTCGGGGGGCATGCCAGGGGCGAGGTGGCAAGCGGGATCGCGATCGCGGAGCTGGACCGGATCGATGCCCCCGCTCTCTCTTCCTGCAATCCGGAGACCCTTCTCAGGGAGATCTTTGGAAAGGCGAACGCGGAGATCGTCCGCTATAACCGGGAGCATGGTGTCAACTCCGGGACCACCCTCACCGCCTGCATCGTCTCCCGGGACGGGCGGTGCACCATCGGGAATATCGGCGACAGCAGGGCTTATGTCATCGATCAGGAGACCTGCTGGCATACGAGAGACCACAGTTACCTCCAGCAGCTCATCGATTCCGGGTCCCTCTCAGAACGTGATGCGATCCGCCACCCCCAGGCCAATATCATCACCAGGGCGCTCGGCCTGGAGAGAGGGGGCATCCCGGATCTCTGTGAAGCGGATGGGGGAGGGAAGGTGCTCGCCCTGACATCCGACGGGATTCATGACTTCATTGAGCCAGACCGCTTCAGGGAGCTGGCGATGACCCCGGGGACCCGGGAGGCCGCCCTCGCCCTCATCGACGCAGCCGTCTTCGGGGGGAGCACCGACAACCTGTCAGTGATCATCTGCCGTATATAAGGCCTTCCAGCAGAGGGGCGTTCCTCCCGGCCCCGCGTCTTTCCTCTCTCTCGATTTCTCTGATGCTTCCTCGTGATCCAGTCTGGAATGATCCAGGCTGCTTCTACCCGAGGGATTCGAGAGCTCCCTTCACCGCCCGGCGCACGAACTCATTCTCATCTGCAAGCGCAGCAGAAAGGGGTCCGATGGCGCGCCTGTCCCCCAGCTTCCCGAGGCCCTTTGCCGCCATGTAGCGGACATGGTCCCGCCCGTCCTCCAGAGCATGGATAAGGGCAGTGATCGAACGCTCATCCCTGATGGACCCCAGGACCTCGGCTGCACGGTAGCGCACCATCCAGTTCCCATCCGCAAGGGCTTCGGTGAGGGCGCCGATGGCCAATGGGCCCTTGGAGGCGAGCGAGGTTGCTACTGCCCCCCGGACATCCTTTATTGGATCATGAAGAGCCCGTGCAAGGGCCACAATCGCAGAATAATCATGGATCTCACCCAGAGCGATGGCTGCATCCTTCCTTGATACGGGATCCGGATGGGCGAGCAGGGTCTCTATGATGGACTGTCCCCCCGTCGCCGGCGATCCCTGATCCCCCTCCCTATCCCCGTGCATTGTACCCCTGGGAGCTCATTTCGTGAGGCCGGCCCGGATGAGGAAGAGCCCGAAGCCCGCAAAGATCGCCACCGCGGGGAAGGACGGAACCGGGATGACGGGAATAAAGAGACCGATGAAACCGGAGAGGGTGGTGAGGATGCCCAGCCCGATGATGGGTAAGCCGGACCGGATGGCATACATCTGTGTTCCGGAGCACCATTCAGCACCATTCAGGTTCGCTCATGCATGCACACCGCCATATATCGAAAACGCCTCAGGAAACGCCTTGTTTTCCGTGAGTGTCCCCTCCCCCTTACCCGCCGACTTCAAACCCGTCGAGAACGCCCCAGAAGAACTCGGCCCTGTGCCTCTTTAACCATTCATAGGTATTCATGAACTTCAGGTCCTTCTTCTTCTCGTACTCGAACTTGCAGTGGGTGAGTGCGATCAGGAACCCCTTCTCCTTCTCCTTCTTCGCAATATCGAGGAACCCCCCGGTTCGCAGGGTCTCGAGCACATCAAATACATCCCGGGGAACCTTGATCTTCGCGTTCATAGGGGTCGGTTGGTCCTGAGCTAGGAGTACATTCGGGACGGGTATATATTAGAATTGTTTCTTCCTCACGGGCCGGAGGAGGGATCACCGGCCGTCCTCGAACCCATAGGAGACGCCGAAGAAGAACTCCTGCTTGTGTTTCTTCAGCCATTCCAGGAGATCCTGGTAACGCCTGTCTCCCGTTCGGTCGGACTCATGGAGGAGGTGGCTCTGGAGCATCACGAAGCCCCGTTCATGGTTCTCCCGCGTCATCTCCATGAACTCGGCGAGCCGGGCATCCCCGAGGAGCTCATAGACCCGGTGGGGCACCCTGATCTTTGGATTCCGTTCCCCGTGAACCATACCAAGAATACTCGGCCGGGCACTATATAAAAACTCAGGCCCCCCTCACCGGGCTCTCCCGGATCCACCCGAGATCGCTCCGGTAGAGCTGCCTCAGGTCTTTGAGGCCGAGGGTGAGCATGGCAACCCTCGAGACACCGAGGCCCCAGGCGAGGACGGGGTGCTCTATCCCCCAGGGCCGGGTGACCTCCTCGCGGAAGATCCCGGCCCCGCCGAGTTCGACCCACCCGAGCCCCTCGACAAATACCTCGGGTTCCACGGAGGGCTCGGTGTACGGGAAGTACCCGGGCCGGAACCGGACGCCGGAGAAGCCCATCCGGTGATAGAACTCGGTCAGGTACCCGAGGAGGTTGGTGAAGTTGACCCCCTCGTCCATGACGATCCCCTCGAGCTGCTCGAACTCAGGGAGGTGGGTGGGATCGATAGCCTCGCGCCGGTACACCCTCCCGATGCAGAAGGCCTTCACCGGTGGCTCGCGGTGGGCGGCAAGATGCTGGATGGAGAGGAGGGTGGTATGGGTCCTGAGCACGCACTGCTCTGCCTTCGCCTCGGACCAGGCACCACCCCAGCCTGTCGAGCCCGTCCCGCCCCCGTTCTCGTGGACGGCCTTCACCCGCTCGTACTGGGGAGGCAGGTCCTCCCTTTCGTCCAGATAGAACGTGTCCTGCATCTCCCGGGCAGGGTGGTCCTGGGGCTGGAAGAGGGCGTCGAAGTTCCAGAAGGCCGACTGCACAATCCCTCCGTAGAGTTCGGTGAACCCCATGGAGAGGAGGATCTCTCGCATCTCGCCCATGAGGCGCTGGTAGGGGTGGAGCTTCCCGGGGATTACCGGTTTCGGGTGGGTCTCCAGGCTATATCGCCGGAGTTTGAGGTTCTTCCAGCTCCCGGACGTGATCTGCTCCCGGGTGAGTGTCCCCACCTCATTGCCGGCCAAAAGACCGGCCGCAAGAACCTCCCCGCCGGCCGGGGTGAGGAAGACCTCGAAGGTCACCTCCTCATGCTCCGTGAAGAGCCCCCGATCGATCAGGGTCCGTACCCCTTCGCCCCCTGGAGCGGGCGAGCGGAGGGCGATCTCATCCGCGCCGGGAGGCGGGTCGCCTGCCTTTGTCACGATCCCGTCGCGTATGGTGACCCAGCCCTTCTTCCTCATCCAACCGATGCCGAGCTTCGCGTGTGGGTGTCTCTGCAGGTCCTTCACTGGAATGCTCCCCGTGAAGCTCCCGAGGAGCTGCCGCTCGGGGAGCCCTTCCTCCCGGTACCCCTTCCCCTCTTCCGTGAGGGTGAAGCTCTTTTTCACATCCTTCCGGATCTCCGCGAGGCCACGCTCGCTCACGAGCCGGGCGTACTGGAGGACCGCCTCCTCCGAGGTTCCCAGGTCCTTTGCAAGGCCGGGGATGCCTGATCTCTTCCTCTTCCCGAGGGCAGAGAGAAGCCTCCTCTCGTTCGCTGTCAGGTCCACCCTTCATCCACCTCCGGTTTGAGCTGTATCCATCCTCTCCCGGAAATCCGAGAAGAATGACCATACCCTCTCCAGGGTTGCCTTCTTGCACGGCCCGCAGAGAAGGCATCCTTCCTGGCAGGCCTTCCGGATCTCTTCGAGTTCCTGATCGTCCTCCACCAGGTGGAAGAGGTTGAGGAGGAAGACCGAGCACCTATCGGGCTCCCCCCCGAGGCGCTTCTGCTCCTCCCCGGTCATCCTTCCGCCGGTGAGGGCGTTTCTCACCTTCTTTGCGATGCTCTCGTCAGGCTCCCCGAAGGAGAAGAGGCTCTCGGGGACTGACGAGGACATCTTCCCGCCCTGGAGCCCGGGCATGAAGATGTGGTAGGTCGAGGAAGGGGTGTAGAAAGCGTAGCCCCCGTGCTCACGCTCGATCTCCCTCACCCGTTCCTTCACCTCATGGAGAGGCCGGCCCCGGATATCCACGTGTCCCTCGAACTTCCTTGACCCGGGGAACGCCGCGTGGACGGCTGAAACCGCCTCCTGGGGGGCGTTCTTCGACCTGACCGAGACATATCCCTCCCGTTCCTCGACGGTGAACATCCGGAGCTTGTGAGCGATTCCACGGGTGAGACGGAGATGAGGGTCCTGGTCGATGCCGACGGGAACCACGGTGGGGGCGGGGCCCTTGTCAACCTGCGGGTAGAGGATATCCGCGACCTGGGTGATGACGCTCTCGGCATGAGAGAGGGAGGTGTCGGGTCCGAAGCCGTAGATTGCCGAGAGCTCCGAGAAGTTCACCTTGGTGGAGGCCTCGAAGGCGAGGCCATGAAGGGCATGGTTCTCGCTCTGGTAGTAGGTGGTCCCCTCGTAGCCGAGGGCGTACAGGCACCTGAGGTACTCCTCTCCGTATGTCCTGCACTGCTCCCAGGAGATGCCCCGGACGGCATGGGCCTCGCGGTCTGCGATGGCGATGTAGCCCGTTCCCCCGTGGCGGACGTGCCAGACGACCTCCTTCATTACCATGAGGTGCCCGAGGTGGGGATGGCCCGACGGCATGAAGCCGGTCATCACGTAGTAGGGGGTGCGATCGCGGATCGCCCGCGCAACAACCTGGTAATCGCGGTGGCCGACGACGATTCCCCGCCGGATGAACGGGGGAACTTCAGGAAGCTCGGGAAGAACCGTGGAGATGGGATCGATGCCGAACTCCGAGAAGATAGACTGGTAATCCTGGGCCTGGTTGTTCCCCCAGGGGTTGATTGTCCCCCGAGACTCCTCGCCTCTCACAGTTTCATCCTCCCGAACTCGATGTAACGGATGCCTGAGGGATGTACGCAGGCAAACAACATCTTCTTTTTCACGGAATGGGCCAGGCGGACGGAGCGGGATATAACAGAGACGGAGAGGGTCTGGCCCGGCGGGACCGCATGGACGAGGAGATCGGAGTGGGTCTTGTCCCGGGCGTAGACCCTGAAGTGATGGCCAAACTTGTAGCCGGTCCGCGGGATGTAGCCATGATCTCTCAGGTCTGCATACACGGAAGCCTTCTCTGCGAGTTCAGAGTCCGACGGGAGGGCACTCTCGAGATATTCTTCCGGAGACAGGGGCCCGGCACCCCCGGAGAGGGAGAGGCCCCCGCGGTGCATCAGGTAGAGGGTCTCAACGGGCGAGAGGATGAGCCTCTCCTCATCGAGGGGGGTCCCGAACCAGGATTCGCGGACTTCTGCCGGGATTGCGTCCTTGAGGATGACCGTGCTTCCGAGGAGATGGCCATCGATGACCGGGTATGCTGATGGGGTCGAGATCGCTGCCAGATCGGTCATCTTCACCCCGTAGTAGGTGAGCTCCCCTTCATCGTCCACCACCGCGAGCACGTGATCCTTGCGCATATGGTCCGAGGTCTCCACCTCGGTCCGGATCACCTCGAAGTCCACGAGATCCCGTTCCGAGAGGACCCTGACGAGGAGCCGGGAGCGGCCGGTGCCCGGCCGTTCACCTCTCCGGAAGAGCCGGTAGTGCCCGAGGCCCGGCTGCACTGCGTACCCCCGCTCCCGGATATCCCGGTATACAAGGTAGCTCCTGAAGAGGCCTGGCCGATCCGCCAACGCCGAGAGGAGGCGATCGAAGGAATGGCCCTCCACCTCAAGCTTCTGCCTGTGGACCAGGTACAGGGCCTCCTCGGGCGCCAGCCGGAGGCCCCCCCTCTCCATCCTGCCGAAGCCGCCCTGCTCATGGAGCGCCAACCCATCGGGCCCCAGGATGACCGATGATCCCTCAAGCCTCCCCTTCACGGAGATATATTGGAGGCGGGCTCTCTTTATACCAGTGGATCTGATCGATCTCTCTCCCGAATCTGAAGTCGGTTACGATTTCATGTGTATCCCTTATTTTCTCCTCTTCAGACGCTTGAACAGCGCATATTCGTATACACCCGACCAGAAGAAGCCGAAACTGAATGCAAACATCAGCTCTTCCAGCGGGATTCCCAGGATCCCGAGGCCGGAGAGTGCCTTCAGGTCCCATACCCGCTCCACGTATCCCGGGGCAGAGATGACGAGGGTGAGGAAATAGACAGAATACAGGCCCAGGAAGATGACGGCGCTCAGGAACATCTTTCTCCTGAGATCCCACCGGACTGCGAGAACCAGGCAGCCACCTGAGAGAAGGGCAAGAATGGCGGAGTAGATCGGGTTGATCCTGAGGAGGAGGGTGCTGGCAACAAAGAGGAGGGGAGTGAATACAAGGGCAAGTGGATGATACAGGTGGGCGCGTGACGTCCACGGGATCGATTCATGCCTGACAGGGATGACGAGTTCGTAGAGGACGACGGCAAGACCCCCGATAGCGAAGGAGAAGATGAAACTCTCGATGTCAAATCCTGTGGCCTGGGCGAGGCCGAAGAGCGACGGCGGGTTCCAGTACGCCGGGACAAAGAGCGGTTCGGTAAGGGCGAGGAGCGAGGTCCAGGCACTCACCAGAAGCATCTCGTGCCGGCTCTCGGGGCTCTTCAGGGCAGCGTAGACCAGACCCCAGATGCAGAGGAGGAGAAGGCTCCACGAGAACCAGACCAGGTCCATAGGATACGGTCTCCCTTCGTGTCACTCCGATCCTGCCAGTTCCCTGACAGTTCTTACAGTCCCCACGTCATCCCTCCGCTCATCCACCGGTGTCTCGCAGATGAGGGGGAGGCGAGAGAAGACCGGGTTACGGAGGAGATGCCTGAACCCTTCCTCGCCGATGGAGCCCATCCCGATGTGCTCGTGCCTGTCCCAGTGGCTCCCGAACTCCCCCTTTGCGTCGTTCAGGTGGATCACCTTCATGCGGGAGAGGCCGATGATCTCGTCGAAGTGATCCAGGGTCGCCCCGATCCCTTCAGGTGTCCTGAGCTCATATCCTGCGACGAACGTGTGGCACGTATCGAAGCAGACACCCAGCCGTTCACGTTCGCCGGCTCCGTCCAGGATATGCCGGATATCCTCAAAGGTCCCGCCCACGCTGTTCTTCTCGCCTGCGGTCGTCTCGAGGAGGAGCATGACATCGTTCTTCACCGAAGAGAAGGCCTCGGTGATCGCCCCTATCACCCCGGAAAGACCTGCCTCTTTCCCCTCGTCCTTGTGGTGCCCGAGGTGGGTCACCAGGTACGGGATACCGAGCTGGCCGGACCGGGCAAGCTCGGCCTTCAGGGTGTCCACCGACCGGGAGTAATGTTCGCCTTCTGGCGATGCCAGGTTCGGGAGGTAGGGCATATGATCCACAGGGACGGCGATGCCGCTCGCCTTCATCTTCGCCCTGAACGCCTTGACCTGCTCTTCTGTCAGGTCCTTGAAGCTCCACCCCCGGGGGCTCCGTGAGAAGATCTGGAAGGTGTCGCAGCCGATCTCCTTCGCCCGGTCCACCGCGAGGTCGATGGACTTTGCGATGGAGACGTGCACGCCGACGGTGACCATGATAATGTGTCCTCCTTACGCTTCAGGCATGTTCGGGGATTTAAAGAATTGCATGGGGAGACAGGACTTTCCAGACCAGGGAATGTTAGTCGGTCACCCACCCGATCTCTCTCGCAGGTCCACTACAAGCTCAACGGACCCCGCGATGGACACTTTTACTTCAACGATGACCACAACGGGGTTATCTCCATTTCGTACTGCGAATTCAATATCTCAGGTAATACCACCA
This sequence comes from Methanomicrobiales archaeon, assembly GCA_015660865.1. Classification (GTDB taxonomy): domain Archaea; phylum Halobacteriota; class Methanomicrobia; order Methanomicrobiales; family JACTUA01; genus JACTUA01. The sequence goes on from JACTUA010000002.1 coordinate 331,580, forward strand.
AGGCCTTTCCGCGACTTCAAGAATTCTTGCTGCCTGATCCAAGCGGGAGTACTGGCTCCTTCTCTTAGCTTCTGCCATCTGAAAATAGGCAAGTCCCGCGGCATCCTGCCCCTGTTTAAAGTTGTTCGCTGCAAGGATCATATAATCAGCGGACACGTTTTCATCGTCCAGTGCCCCCAGCAATTCATCTTCATATGGATACAATCTTATCGATATCCCGTATCCGGAGATCTCTCCGCGATAATGAATGGTAAGAGCCTTCTCCCTTTGTGCAGCGAGGTTCATGCCGTCGTAATTCTCGTCCAGATATGCGGCCGCAATATCCTTCGAGATCTGTATGGTGGCATTCTGATACTCCCTTGCTGACTTAAGGAACTCCTGGTCGGTTTCCGAAAAATTGGGTCCGGCGATGATGATTAAGAAGAGAAGCCCGATGATGATGACCATCAAAGCGATAAGGATTGTTTTACTCGGATAATTTCTCATGGATCATCAGAATGGATCTCAATCCATTGATATATCAATGTTCTATCAGAGCCACGATGCTTTCATCAACAACAGAATCATCGCGATGCATAGCTCAATTTCCTGACCGGACACAATCAGTCAGGATGCACATTTGAACACTCCGTTGAATGAAATACATCACCTGAATATCATCGTAAACTGAAGAGTTATCTTTGCGGAGGAGAGCACTTTTTGATATCCTTCAGGAGGCCCGCGCGAAGAAAGGTTTCATCCCCGCGTCATGACCTTGTCTCAGGAACGTGATTTCGTGATCGGAGAAAATGAAAATTTATCCATTGTCCTGGATCTTCAGAGAATCTTCGAGGTTCTGAATTTCTCTGGTCTCGTCTTCAGAAAATCGCGATGCAATCCTTCACATGAGGGTGTCACGGATACTCGATCCGTCCCGTGACTCCCCTCTGGATAATGGCCATGATCCCCGGCTTTCGGCCTTTCTTTGATCTTGATGAAAACGGATCCATCTCTATCATCGGGGACTCGAACATCTCCCTGTTGAGCCGGTCTGTAATCTCATCGAAGATTCTCTTATATGCCTTACAGTGGGGATCAACTCCCTCGATCCTTCCTCCTGTGGGGGCAATTGCGTTGTAGGGGCAGCCACCGCGGCAATACCTGATGTGTGCACATTCACCGCATGCCCTGTCGACGTATTCCCTGAACTGCTCCATCAGCTGGCCGGCTGGTGACCGTTTCAGATCCTCCATGCTGGGATGGTCATAGACGCTTCCCATGACGAACTCCGGCATCCCGACGAAGCGGTAGCAGGGATAGATGCTCCCGTCCGGGCCCACCGCGAAGGTGCTCCCCATGCAGTCAACGAAGGTGCAGACGCTTCCCCGACGGGTGAAGACGCACCGGACCAAGTCGTTGATATTCATGACCTCGATCTCATCCAGGTGTTCGAGATACCTGTCAAGGAGATAGACCAGGAGGTCCCCGTACTCCTCGGGGTCGAGGGCCCATTTTTTTGGGTCCTCTGAACGGAGAGAAGGCAGTGCAGGATGCAACTTGAGCGTGAGGCCGTTCTCCAGGAAGAAGTTGAAGATCTCTTCCCTGGATTTGACCGAGAAGGAGGTGAAAGTGCAGATGAACCGGACCGAGAGGCCGTGTTCCTTTGCGATCTCGTAGCCCGCCATCGTCCTGTCGAAGTATCCCTCAGATCTCTGCAGGTCGTTCAGCTCCTGTGGCCCGTCGATGGAAGAACCGATGGGGACATGGTACTCCGCCAGGATCTCAGCGAGCTCCGGTGTCAGCCTCCAGAGATTGGTCTGGAGGGCGAATTCCGGCTTTAAATGGCTCAACCCTTCTGAGAGGAGGGGGAGGGCCTGCCTGTAAAATTCGGCACCGGCGAGGAGTGGTTCACCGCCGTGGAAGGTGAAGGTCACCCGGTCGGACCGGAGATCCTTCAGCCACGCAACAATCTCCCTGACCGTATCGATCGTCATGACAGGGGAACCCTCCTCTGAACTCCAGCAGTACCTGCAGTGGGATGGGCAACCCAGCGTGGGGATGATCATCACATGGAAGGCGTTCTTCATTGCACACCTCTGTAACCCTTTTTCGAGTATTATAGTTTCTCCGGCCGCTCTTGCCGTGACGGTCTCCCGCGCCTAACGAGGAAGAACCCGCCAGGTACCCATATAATTAATTCGATGCAGACCCTCCTCTTTTTATCAGGTGTCTCCATGGAATTTGAGAAGCTCTTCAATGACTCGATCGAGTATACCCGGGAAACACTCGTCGGGCATTGGGTGCGATGGCTGATCTTCATCGTCCTTTCCCTGCCCTTCGCCCTGGTGCGGTTTGTCATCGATCCCCAGAAGATCATGACCGGTTCAAAGATCCACTGGGAGATGATTCCCTGGGGATATCTTGCGATCCTCGTGATTGCCGGAGTCCTGACATCGTTTTTCATATCAGGATATATGGTCCGGATTTACCGGGGGATGAGACCGGCTCCCGACTTCACGGGATGGTCATCCCTCTTTATCGACGGGATCAAGCTGGATATCGTGATGCTGGCCTGGTTCCTGCCGGCAATCATCCTTATGCTCCTGCTGCTCCTCGTTGCACTCGGAGGGATGCTCTGGCCCGGGCTCTTTGTGAACTTCGGAGGTACTATCCCCAACATCATTATTGGTCTCGTCCTCCTTGTCATTGTACTGGCCCTCCTCATCATCGCGGCCCTCTATGTGACCATGGGCGCCATCAGGTTCGCCCGCACCGGGAACATGGTCGAGGGGTGGAATTATTCTGCCATCTCGGCGATCATCCGGAGGATCGGGTGGGGGAACTACGTCATCGCGCTGGTCCTCTTCTTTTTCGCATCCATATTCTTCAATCTTGTCGTCTCGATTCCGGCCCTCATCCCGTACGTCGGCTGGATTGTGCCTGTCTGCCTCTCCCCTCTTCTGACCGTGTTTGCCGCCCGGTACTTCACCCTCATTTACGAGACCGGAGAGATCCAGCCCCCCGTACCGTCACTTCCTTAAAGATAAATCTTATTTTCTCACAGAGTTCTCTCTCAACCGGAACCATTTCGGTGCGGGTAGGGTGGGTGATCCGGGTGTGGAAGAACCTCGTACGGCATTTGCAGGCGGGGTTTTCTGGTGATGCCCGCAGTCCTGATTCCTCGCTGGCAGGTGCCCGCCCCATCAGGTTCGTGACTCGGGATCTCCCCTATCGCCAGATCACAGACATCGGAGAGTACCGGTTTGATGATATCAGGCCAGGGGATATTGTCATAGATATCGGGGCCAATGTAGGAGCGTTCTGCATCCGTGCTGCAGGGTATTCGGACCATGTCACAGCGGTTGAACCCGTGGCAACCGATATTCTGGAGGAGAATATCCGGTTGAACAATGTAAGGGTGAGAGTCATCGGGGGAGCCCTCGGGGATGGAAGGCCCGCTGAGATCTCCTGGGATGCTGTCAGGGTGTCTGTGCCCACGTACACCCTTCACCAGATCATCGGGATGTCCGGAGGCTGCGACTTCCTGAAATGCGACTGCGAGGGAGGCGAATGGCTGATCAGGCCGGAGGATCTGGCAGGCATCCGGAGGATCGAGATGGAGATCCACATCCCTCCCATCGGCGGGCCGCCCAATCAGGCGCTCCTCGAGTACCTCGGCCGGCACTATGATTTCGAGATCGAGCGAATCCCGGGCCATGAGGTGATGGGGGTCATGGGGATCCTGCATGCAACCCGCCATGATGAGTAACCCGGATTGCTTCACCTTTTTATTTTTCATCCTGCGCCATTATCCCCGTCACCATCAGCCTCTCCAGCGCCCTCGCGCACCTGAAGCAGAACCCCGGCCCTTTCCGGTCGGTATCCCCGATCCAGTTGGAGAAGTACATCACGCAGCCCGGGTATTCGCAATGGGCGAGCCCGATGGCATGTCCCAGCTCGTGGACGGCCTCGGTGAGAATCCGCCTCCGGAAGACCCCTGGATTCGGGTCCTGACCAAAGAACTCCGGCCGGAGCCGGTAGCTGGAGATCAGGGCCCTCCCCCGGTTCGCTATGCCGAAGATAAAGTTCATCCCCGGAGAGAAGAGGTCCGCTTCTGTGATCCCGAGCAGCAGGGTTCCGGCCAAGGGAACGATGGAGGAGAATCCATCGAGGAGTCCGTCGGCAAGGTACTGGCCGCGGTCTTTCACAAAGCGCTCTGGGCAAAGTGGCATGAGGGGGTACACCTCAACCTCTGCGGTGAAGATCCCCGGGAGGTCCTCCTCGAGCATGGACAAAAGGGCCTGGTCCACCTCGCCGACCGGGATCAGGGCAATCTGCAGTCCGGGGTTCACGGTTTCATCTCTTTGAGCCGGTCGGGTTCACCGCGCCAGAGCACCAAGAACGCCCTTCCCCATCTCTTTTGTCCCCGCATTCCCCCCCAGGTCACGGGTTTTCAGCCCTGATGCCAGCACCTGATCCACTGCGCCCTCGATCCTCACCGCATTCTCCCTGTCACCAAGGTGCTCGAGGAGCATGGCGCCGCTTCGGATCGCCGCGATGGGGTTTGCGGTATTCTTCCCCGCATGCTTCGGGGCGCTCCCGTGGACCGGCTCGAAGAGGGAATGCCGGTCACCGATGTTCCCCGAGGGGAGCATGCCGAGCCCCCCGACCAGGAACGCGGCAACATCTGAGAGGATGTCACCGAACATGTTCTCGGTCACGATGACATCGTATTCGAGGGGGTGCTGGAGGACGTCGAGACAGAGGGCATCGATGAACTTTTCCCGATAGGGAACACCGGCCTCCTTCGAGACGCTGATGCAGATATCCCGAAAGAGGGTATCGGCTTTGAGGACATTCGCCTTGTGGCCGATGGTCAGGTGCCTCCGTCCCTTCGCGAGGGTGCAGGCAAAGCGGGCGATCCGTTCGCTCCCCTTCCGGGTGATGACACGGAGTGTCGTGGCGCTGTCGGGCCCGACCTCCTCGATCCCGGAATAGAGGCCTTCGGTGTTCTCGCGGACGATCACGATATCGGCCGCATTCCCCTTCACCGGCCTCACGTTCGCATAGAGTTCGAGTTCCTTCCTCATCCGGACAATGACGCTCCTGTAGTTCGGGTCCGGAGGGGTGGTGACTGCGCCGAAGAGGATGGCGTCAGCCCCCTTCATGGCCCTGATATCGGCGGACGTGATGGCCTCTCCTGTCCTCTCCCACCGCCCGTAGCCCACCTCGACGGGGAAGAACTCGAGGTCCGGGCGGATGGCTGCGAGGATCTCCCGGGCCACAGGGATCACCTCCTGGCCGATACCGTCCCCTTCAACAACCGCGATTCTCGGCACGTTTTCTCCACCCATCAACCACGTTCTTCACCGTATCCGCAATGGTCCGGGGAGTCGCTCCCCAGTGGACCGCGCCACCGAACCTTCCCCGGAACTCCCTGACTCCCTCCCGTTCGCTCCGGCAGCACCTGGCGATGAAGGGCTCCTCCAGCACGGACTCGAGAGGGCAGATCTCCTTCACATGGATGCCCGCCCTCCCGCACTCGCGGAGGATCTGGGCACCAGTCATGCAACCTGCCACCGTATCGCCCTCCCTGACGGGATCCGAGTCCAGGGTCCGTATGAAACCGGCCGCCCTGCACGGGTAGACATCGGCGCCTATCTCCCGGATATCCCGCACACGGTGAACGAAGGTCACCGATAATTCTCCGAAGAGACCGTCCCTCTCCAGCTCGTGGATGGTCGCCGAGAGATGGGGCCTGGGGGGCAGGATATCATAGATATGAAGGATGAGAAGAGAGGAGGGATCGGGGTCGCAGATGAAGGTGGTGTGCTCGTCGAGCCCGCGGAATATGGTGCATCGATGCCCTGATGCCGAGGCGAGGTGAAGGAGGGCTGTCCTGTCATGGAGGTTCACCGGATCCGGATACTTCGTAACCTCATCGCCCGCTGCCAGGGTCCGCAGGGAGATAACCCTCCGCATCATACCTCTGTCATCCGGGTTCTGCTCGACCTCGAGCACTTCAGTTCCTTCAGGACTCTCCCGTATCATGTACCGAGAGAGAAAATACACCCGGTCTCCGCAGGGCTTTCCGGTTATGGCACCTACCTCCTTGCAGTGGGTGGGGAAGATCACCGATGGTTCCTCCAGTAGGCCACGAGGCCCCCTGCCTTGATGATCTCAAGCATCCTGGGAGAGAGAGGTCGTGCAGTGCACCGCTGCCCGTTCACGTCTGCCCACCCCTCTTCGAGGTTGAATCGTACCCAGGCCCCCTCCCTGCAGGATACCTGGCACTCAACGAGAGGCAGCCCGATGTTGATGGCGTTCCTGAAGAAGATCCGGGCAAAGCTCGGTGCGATGACGCCTGCCACCCCCGCGGCTTTCAGAGCGATGGCCGCCTGCTCGCGGGAGGATCCGCAGCCCATGTTCGCTCCCGCAATGACAACAGTGCCCCGGAGGCGCCCTGCAAGCGTAGGATCCAAGTCCTCGAAGACATGTGCTGCCCAGAGGTTTTTATCCTTGGTCCGGAGATAACGGCCGGCGATGATCCTATCGGTGTCCATGTCCCGGCCGACGCAGATGGCCCTTCCCTCACCGTACATCGGCGGCCTCCGGAACCGCGACCTCTCCGCGAAGCGCAGAGACGCCCGCGGTGGCAACCGAGGAGAGGAGGATCTCTCCCCCGACACCCATCCGGTTCGTGAAGTTGCGGTTCGCCGTGGAGAGGCAGACCTCCCCCTCCCCCAGGACTCCCATATGGGCGCCCAGGCATGGCCCGCAGCCGGGCACCCCAACGATACATCCGGCGGAGAGCAGGGCGTCCACAACCCCCGACCTTGTTGCCTCCTGGAGGGTCCGCCGCGATGCCGGGACCACGATGGTTCTTACCCGCACCTTCTTCCTGTGCAGGATCCGGGCGAGGCGTTCCAGGTCATCGAGCCTTCCGTTGGTGCATGTTCCTACAAAGACCTGGTCAAGGGGGGTACCTGCAAGATCTGCCACCTTCTGAACTTTATCCACGCGGTGATGGGAAGCGATGAGGGGCTGGAGATCCGACAGGTTCATGTCAAGCTCCCCCACGTACGTGCAGTCCTCCCGCTCCTGGAGGGCGGCCGAGAGGCCGTACCCGGCCAGGTAGCTGACGGTCTCGTTATCTGCGTAGAAGAGGCCCGCTTTTGCCCCTGCCTCCACCGCCATGTTGGAGCAGGTGAGCCTTCCCGATATGGGGATCCCTTCCACGCCATCCCCGATGAATTCGAGGGCGCGGTAGTTGGCGCCATCCATCCCGAGATCCCGGACACAGGCGAGGGCGAGGTCTTTTGCCTCGGAAGCTCCCGTGAAGTCCCCCGTGAGCCGGATCGCGATGGTCTCCGGGACCCGGAACCACGTCCCTCCCGAGGCCCAGATAGCGGCCATATCCGTTGCCCCGACTCCGGTCGCAAATGCCCCGAAGGCCCCGAGGGTGCAGGTATGGGAGTCGGCCCCCACCACCACCTCCCCGGGGAGCACAATCCCCTCGGCCATGAGCTGGTGGCAGATGCCCCCGCCCACATCGGAGAAGTGGAGGCCCCTGGCCATCGCAAAGGAACGGAGCTCGGCCTGGAGGGTAGCAGTTGTCCCCGTATTCGCAGGCGCGATATGGTCAAAAAAGATGTACGTCCCCCCCGGGTTCCTGACATCCTGGCACCCCATCTCGCACCAGGCCTCCCTGGCAAGGACACCAGTGCCATCGTGGGCAAAGGCCCGGTCAACCCGGACATCCACGTAGGTCCCTGCGGGGCCGCCCAGGATGCGCTCCGACAGGGTGGCCATCAGGGCGATCCCTTCTGTTCATTCTTGACGAGCTCGAGGAGGATCTCGTCGGTGATGGTGCACTTGTGCTCGCTGTAGACCTTCACCCTGTCCAGCACATGGCAGATCTGGGCGTCGGAGAGGCTGTAGCCGAGCCGTGCAACCTCGTGCTCCAGGGCGTGGCGCCCGGAGTGCTTCCCGAGGATGAACCTCCGCTCCCTGCCCACGAGCTCGGGGGGGACGAACTCGTAGGTGAGGGGATCCTCGAGGATCGCCGCGATGTGGATGCCGCTCTCGTGGGCAAAGGCATTCTCCCCGACAACCGCCTTGGTCTTTGAGACGGGGATCCGGGAGTAGGCTTCCACGAGCTGGGAGAGGCGCTTGATGAGGGTGAGGTCATAGCGCTCCACCCCCCCCTTCAGCCGGCAGGCGACAAGGACCTCCTCAAGGGCGGCGTTCCCCGCCCGCTCGCCTATGCCGTTCACCGTGGTATGGAGCTGGAAGGCTCCCGCCTCGGCAGCCGTGATGGTGTTTGCCGAGGCGCACCCGAGGTCGTTGTGGCAGTGGATGCAGAGGGGCTTTTCTGTCCACGTGACCATCTCCGATACGATTGCATGGACCTGGAGAGGGGTGAGGTAGCCGACGGTATCTGCAAAGGAGAGGAGGTCTGCCCCGTGTTCCGCGCCACGCGTAAAGACCTCCCTGAGAAAGCCGGGATCGGTCCGGGACGCATCCTCTGCAGCAAACCTCACCTGCAGGCCATGGTCACGGGCGAACTCGACCATGGAGAGCGCTCCGGCGAGGACCTGCTCTCTGGGTTTCCGGTATTTGGTACGGATGTGCAGGTCGGAGGTCGCGATGAAGATGGAGACCATGTCCACGCCGCAGTCGATGGCCGCCTCGACGTCTTCCTTCCGTGCACGGGCGAGGCAGCAGATCCGGGCAGAGAGACCGAGGTTCGAGATGGCGGTCACACACTCCTTCTCGTAGGGCGAGGTGATCGGGAACCCGGCCTCGATCACCTCGACCCCGACCTCGTCAAGTACCTGGGCGATGTTCATCTTCTCTTCACGGGTGAAAGAGACACCCGGGGTCTGCTCGCCATCCCGGAGCGTCACGTCACAGATCTCAACATGCCACGCGTTCATACGATTCCCCCTCAGGGCAAAATCCTTCTACGACCACGGTCCTCGGCTCTCTCCCCGTCCTGAGAAGAAGGGAGAGATCCGGATGATCGGCAGGGATGACCACAGGGCTTGCCCACGAAAGGTAGGGCACCGGATCATACCCCGGCTGGCCACCGGTCATCCCGAGCCGGCTGTTCTTTAACACGATACAGAGGAGCGGGAGATGCTTCTCGTAGACGTCCACGAGGGCATTTAAGCCCGAGTGGAGGAGGGCATAATCTCCGCAGAGGGCTATCCCCGTCGACCTCGCTGCCACGGCCACCGATGAACCGAGCCCGTAAGCTGCAACCCCCACCCGGAAGGGTGGGTTCATGGCAAGAACCGAGCAACCCATATCGCAGACCACCTGAAGTCCCCGCTGCCTGAGTACCTCCATTACCCCCTTGAACGGGCAGTGCGGGCAGAAGGTGCGGTAATGCCCACGGGTTGAGAACCGCTCCGGCTCCCCGGGATCAGGGGGAGGCTCGAGGGAGCGGTGCTCACGGAGGAAGGGGCGGCCGAGTTCAGCTATAGGCGAGAGGAGAGCCGGATGCCCGGGAGGCGGATAAACGGTCACCACCCTTCCTCTCCCTGTGCCGGGGGCGGCCCCCACCGATACTCCCCGTTCTGTTCCCATGAGATTCAGAAGATTCTCCTTCGACCAGCGGAAGAGATCCCGTGTCTTCCGGTCCGCGGCCATCGCCCGGCCCCGCATGGTCAGGTCCGGATCGGTGAGGGACCCGGTAAAATTCCGGCGCTCAACGCTCTCCGGTTCGCATTCTGTTTCGAGGAGCGGAGGGGTGACCCGGAGGATGGCTACCCGTGAGAACCGCTCCGACGCCCGGAATGCCTCTTCTACCGCCGCAGCGCACGTCGTCCTGCCCGGCTCAAGGACCGGTGCCTGGGCGAGCTCACCATAGTACCGGGAGTCCTGGACATTCTGTGAGCCCTGGGCCTCGAGGTCATCGCCCGCCACAACCACCACCCCGGCCCGGAGCCCCTGGGTGGTGGCATTCACCAGGGGATCGGCGCAGGCATTCAAGCCCACGTTCTTCAGCACCACGGCACTCCTCCGGCTTTCCAGGGACTCCCCGAGGGCATACTCGAGGGCCACCTTCTCATTCACGACGAGTTCGGCCGAAAGAAGCCTCGCAAGCTCTGTGACCGGGTAGCCCGGGACGGTGTAGATTCGATCGGCCGAATTGAGGATCGCCCCGGCTATGACCTCCTCACCCTTCATGTATCCCTCCCAGGCACAAGGTCGCAGCCCGTACACGCGGTGCACATGGTCCGGGCCTTCCTTGTATCGAGCCCGTGGCAGCGGAGTCCCTTTTCATGTATCTCGCAGACCCTGAGGATCCGCTCTGCCGATGGCCGGGGGACGGTCGCGAGCTCGGCGGCCGGGTTCAGGGGACGGAGGACCGGGATGATCCCCGAAGAGGTGAGATCCTCGATGCACCTCTCCAGGTTTTCGTCGCTCTCCCCGAGCCCGAAGAGGACATTGGAGTAGACCGCCCCCTCACCGAAGATCTCCACCGAACGGTCGAGAGACGCCCGGATGGCATGGTAATCCAGCCCGGGGCACATCCGGGCGAAAAGTGCCGGGGTTGCGGCCTCCAGGTTCCACTTCACCTCGGAAACGCCAAGGTCCTGGAGGCGCTGAGGGGTCTCCGGGGTCGGATAGATCGAAACCCCGACAGGCTTCCCGAGGAGCACGAGGCGCTTCACCAGGGATCGGACCCGGCATTCCTCGCCCTCGAGGGAGTCCGAGACCCCGGATGTGATGGCGATGGCATCGACCCTGTCAAGGACCTCCCGCACCCGTGCCTCGATGTCAGCCGGGTCCTTGGTTCCTCCACCGAGGAGGGGGACCGTACAATAGCGGCAATGGAAGATGCACCGCTCGCTCACGTTCACGTAGGCCTGCCTGGGGCAGTGGAGCCCTGCAGGTTCGAGCTTCCCCTCTATTTCAAGATCCCCGGTGCGGATGGTGACACGACCCTCCCCATGGTGGTGGAGCCGCACCCGGCCTTCACGGGCTACCGAGAGCCGGACCCTCCTGCCATCTTTCGAGAAGAAGACCGATCCCTCCCCTCCGGCGGTCGGGCCGGCCGTCGAACGGGAGATGAAACCTGTGCAAGGCACACCTTCCAGCCGCACCGTGTTCGCCGCGAGGAGTTCAGCCTTCAGCCGTTTCCAGTCCATGCGAGAAGCGCCTCGTCATAATTCGTATAATAAGGGATCGCCGCCACGGCACCGATCTTCCCCCGCCCGTCCATTCTGATCTCCACCGAACCACCCTTGACCGCCGCATCGAGATCTGCGTCCGTCACCTCTCCCCGCTTGACCTTGCGGGCGAAATCAAGGAGTGAAGATGGATCGAACCCCCGATAGACCGCCATGCCCGTCTTCTCGGAGAGGGTGTACTTCACCAGAAGCCCGTGGAACCTCTCGACGAGGGACTCTGCATCGGAGGTGGCGAACTCGCAGACCGTGGCAACGCAGTTCTTGGTCCGGTAGGGAACCGGAAAGAGCTGCACGAGGGTGTGTGAGAGGTACCGGGAATAGTCGTCCTCAACCGCCTTTGCGATGTTGTGGGCGAGGGTCCACGTGGCCCCCTCGTCTGGAGTATCCGTGTCATCGATACCGATGAGGAGCCTCTCGCGGCGGGGGAGCCAGACCGTCGAACCCGCGACCCTGCCGCCGCCGGACGGGTCGCAGGTACAGCGGTTCACCCCCTTTGCGGTGGAACGGCAGATGGATGCACCGACACCACCTCCCCCGAGGCCGATGTAGGTGACCGCGATCTCCCTCCCCTCGATCCGGACCTCCGAGATACCGGCCGCAAAGGTCGAACCCGCAAGCTCCAGGGGCGCCGAACCGGTCTTCAGTAGGTAACGGGTGGTGGCACCCACGGTCCGGGCCGACAGGACGAGCGGGCTCTTCTGGTAATGGTGCCTCGCCCACATGGCCCCGCCGACGCAGTCGAAGAACTCCACGACCTCGACCCGCATGCCGGAGGGGTCCGCGACCCCGACGATCTGTGGGTAATGGATGATGTACGGTTCGGCGATCCGCTCCATACGAGGTTCTCTCCGCTGAAGATATTCCCGGAATCTCCTCTATCCCGGGGAGATTTGTAAACGAAATTATCGTTAACAAAATAATCGTTCATAACAATATATATGATCATCGTTTTTTTGCTGGAGAAAAGGATGGATGGTTCAGAAGAGGGAATGGAGCCTGAACTGGTGGGGACCGAGCTTCCCGCCATAATTGCCGGCGCTGATCATCTTCACCCCGGGAACTTTGCAGGCGGCCTTGATCCCGGCACGCATCGCCGCTTCAATCGATTTTGAGTCCACGCCATCGATGACAATCTCGTAGAGGGCATTGACACCAGCAGGCACCTTGCTGTCGGGGACCTTTTCCCTGAGGGTGGGGCAGTAAGCCTCGTTTGTCGACGCCTTCATGAACTTGGCGTACTTCTTGGACCCGACCTTGGATCCGCTCGCCACGATTCCGCCCGGGAAAGAGAGGATGGTCCCCTTGACCGATTCGATCGCCTCGGCAGCCACCTCGGCCCCTGCAAGTGCCGCCATCTGGTTCTCGCCCATGATGAAGAAGTTCCCTCCGGCAACCCCTTTCACGACCCCGAACTCCTCTTCGGTGATGAACTCACCCTCCATGATGGGGATCGCCCAGCAGGACCGTTCCCCGACTTTCACCTGGTGCTCGTACCCGTCCCCGAAGAAGTGGAGCTTCACGGGCAATTTCTCGGGGGCATCGGTGATCCCGTTGAAGGTGGCCGTTGTCGGGGCTGTGAGGATGCACTCCCCGATCCGCTCGATGAGCTGCTCCTTCAGTTTGTCCTTCTTTGGGTTGCAGATGAGGATCGCGTAGCCCGGCCTCCCATCGGGGGTCTGATCGGGCGGCATATAATGATCAATACCCGCTTCTGCCGCGCAACCGATGCAGGAGGTCGCAAAACCCGTGGCTTCTGTCGCTGCCTTTAACGCCCAGTTCCTGGTTACTGCGGTCACAATAACTCGGGAAATGAAGATCGGGAACGCCTCTGCGTAGGTATCATCAATCTTGACGCCATTTATCTCCAAAATCTTTCACCCCTGTTCACACCAGATTCACCGGTTCTATTAAAGAATGTTGCCATTTGATCTCTTTTTCAGGAAAACTGGAGTGGAAAAGCCACCGTTACATATACTTAATAAGCTTGAAAATCAAGGATAAATTATAGTCTTCTGGGAGTCTGTGCAGGGACCCCCTCATCGAACCGGGTGCCGGCGAATTTTCAGAAGATTTAATTACCGGCTTCGACCACCTGATCCTGATCGATTTTCAAATCGATAGAGCTGGTGCGTGCAAACATGGCATTCGCAGTACACGTGAATCTGGACCGTTGTACCGGCTGTAACAACTGTGTGGTTGCATGCCCCGTGAACGCATTGGAGCTCCACACTGTGGATCCTGTGACAAAGGAGAAGATCTACAGTGTGAGGGATGGCAAGGCCATCACTCTGGACATCAAGTCCGAGCTCTGCGCCGGATGCGGCGTTTGCGTGGAAGCATGCCCGTACGATGTTATCCGGTTGAAAGGACACTGGGAGGAAGGAACAAAGCCCACTGTCGTGTATGTGACGGAGTGAAGTGAGAAATGACCCTGTACCCGAAATTTTCAAAGAGGATCGAGTTCCAGAAGGATGGCAAGAAGGTCATCCAGGAACAGAAGCTCCTCCAGACCACAAACAACCTGACCCTGAACGTGGACAGGTGTACCGGCTGTGGGATCTGCATCGAGGCCTGCCCCGAAGAGGCCATCAAATGGGGTCCGGTCGGTGCCGTGCGCCGGGGTGCTGTGGACTACGCAGCCCCTGTCGATATCGACGAGGTGAAGTGCTCGTACTGCGGTGTCTGCCCGGTGATGTGCCCGTTCTCGGCCCTCTCCCTCACTATCGATGGTGTCGAGCGATACACCATCATCGAGAAGGAAGGATTCCCCCAGTACGACCAGGTCTCGAAGATAGACGACGAGAAGTGCATCAAGTGCACGCTCTGCGAGGATATCTGCCCAAGAGACGCCATCAAGAGGGATGTCCCCCTCTACGAAGGGGCCTCCAAGGAAGGCAAGGAACGGCAGCTCGCCATCAAATCCAAGACCGACTTCAAGGTGGACATGGAGAAGTGCACGGTCTGCGGCCTCTGCGGCTACCTCTGCCCGGCCATCACCGTGAAGAAGAAGGCCTTCACCGCGGAGACCGGAAAGGCGGAGGCCGTGAAGGATCCCAAGACCGGCCTCCCCTGGGATGAGACCAAGTGCGACGCGTGCAAGGTCTGCGTCGAGGTCTGCCCCGAGGAGTGCATCACCGTCGAGCGGACCATTGAAAGCGACAAGGTCCAGGGTAAGGTGGAGATCGACAACGACCTCTGCTGCACGTGCACCTGGTGCAGCAGGACCTGCCCGACCGAGGCCATCACCGTCGAGAAGCTCTTTGACGGGGAGATCGAGTTCTTCCCCGAGAAGTGCCCGTCAGGCTGCTCCACCTGCGTGGAGATCTGCCCGTGCAATGCCATCTACCTCCCGACCCCGCCCCCTGCAGCTCAGCTCAAGGGGAAGCAGGAGGCAAAGATCGCGGTGAATAAGGACCTCTGCATGTTCTGCGGGGCCTGCGTGGCCGCGTGCCCGGGCGAGGATATCATCGTGCTCCAGAGAAAGAGCATCCGATTCAAGGGCACAGAGACCGACCTGTTCAAGAAGATCGAGGAGAAGCTCTTCACGAAGCGCACCTCCAAGGTGAAGGAGGACGTCCAGCCCGGCGAGGTGCAGGTGAAGATGCTCGGGAAGGTGTGAGGTATCACCATGGCAAAGGCAAAAGGTTATTCAGACCCGAAAATGGAGGAGAAGCTCAAGGACCGGTACTACTACCGTGAGTACAGCAACCCTGATTTTACGAAGAAGGTGCATGACCTCGCCCGCACGGTCAACCACATGTGCTTCCAGTGCGGTACATGCACTGGTTCATGCCCCTCGGCGCCTCGGTCATCCTACCGCATCCGGCTCTTCATGAGAAGAAACGTGATGGGCCTGGAGGACGAGTCGCTCACCGACCCGGATCTCTGGCTCTGCACCACGTGCTACTGTTGCACAGACCGCTGCCCCAGGGACATTGCACCGACCGATGTCATCATGGCGATGCGCAACATCGCGTACCAGAGGGGTATCGTTCCGGTTAACTTCCTGAAGACTGTGCAGGCCATCTACCAGTCCGGCCACGGTGTCCCGAACAACGATGTGAACCGTGCGGTACGGGTGCGCCTTGGTCTCGCCAAGGACCCGCCCACGACCCACTCCTATCCTGAGTTCCTCCCGGGCATCCGCCAGATCATTGACCACTGGCATGTGAAGGAAAAGGCCGACAAGATCGTCGCGGAGGCTGAGAAGCATGGCTGAGGCCAAGGGACATGACTATGCCCTCTTCCTCGGGTGCATCGCCCCGAACCGGTACCCGGGTTGCGAGTCCGCGGGGATCGCGTGCAGCAAGAAGCTCGGGATCAACCTCCACCCCATGAAGGGTGCAAGCTGCTGCCCGGCACCAGGCGCATTCGGCTCTATCGATCTCAATGTCTGGTACGCCATGGCGGCACGGAACGTCGTCATCGCTGAGAAGATGGGGATGGACATTGCGCTCGAGTGCAACGGGTGCTACAAGTCCATCTACGAAGTGAACGAGAAGCTGAAGCACAACGACGACCTCCGGGACATGGTGAACGAGGTGTTAAAGACCGTCCCCGACCCCACGGACCCCACGAAGAAAGGGACCATGGAGTTCAAGGGGACCATCGACGTCTTCCATCTCATCGAGCTCTACTCTGACCCGAAGATCTGCGGCCCAGACAGGATCAAGGAGAGCGTAACCCGGCCTCTGACCGGGACCCGGATCGGTGTCCACTACGGGTGCCACCTCATCAAGCCCAAGAAGGAGAGGCACCTGGGTGACACCGAAAACCCCATGTGGATCGAGGAGCTTGTTGCAGCTCTCGGTGCCGAGCCGGTCCAGTACAGGAAGAAGATGCAGTGCTGCGGTGCAGGAGGCGGCGTGCGGGGCTACGACCTGGTCCATGCCATCGACATCACGAACGAGAAACTCGGCTATCTGCACGATGCAAAGGTCGATGCGGTGACCGAGGTCTGCCCGTTCTGCCAGCTCCAGTTCGACCGCGGGCAGATCGAGATCAAGGAGAAGTTCGGGAAGATGTGGGGGCTCCCTGTGCTCCACTTCAACGAACTCCTCGGCCTGGCCCAGGGGATGAGCCCCACGGACCTCGCCCTCGACATGCATGCCATCCCTGTTGACCCCTTCTTAAAGAAGATCCTGTGAGGTGCGAAGATGGCTGATACGAAATCAAAGGTAAAGGAAACCAAGGCAAAAGTGACTGATCAGAAACCAAGAATCGGCGTCTTTGTCTGCCACTGCGGGACCAACATCGCGGGTGTTGTCGATGTGAAGGCCATCATCGAGTACGCAAAGACCGTGCCGAACGTGGTGCATGCCGAGGATTACCAGTACGTCTGCTCCACACCTGGCCAGAAGAAGATCACCGATGCCATCAAGGAGAAGAACCTGACCGGAACCGTTGTCGCGGCCTGTTCTCCCCGGCTCCATGAACCGACCTTCCGGAGAGCCACCAAGGAGGGCGGGCTCAACCCCTTCCGGTTCGAGATGGCCAACATCCGTGAGCAGGGCACCTGGGTGCACATGCACGATCCCGCGGGCGCGACCGAAAAGGCCAAGGATGCCATCCGGATCGCGGTTGCGAAGGCCTCGCTCCTTGAGGACCTGACTCCAAAGAGCGTGGCTGTCGAGCATGCGGCTATGGTGGTCGGTGCAGGGATAGCAGGGATGCAGGCTGCCCTTGACCTGGCAAACGCCGGAATCAAGACCTACCTCGTCGAGAAGCTCCCGAGTATCGGCGGCAGGATGTCCCAGCTGGACAAGACCTTCCCGACCCTGGACTGCTCCCAGTGCATCCTCACCCCCAAGATGGTGGATGTGGGCAGGGCCGAGAATATCGAGCTCCTGACCTACCACGAGGTCGATGCAGTTGAAGGGTTCATCGGGAACTTCGATGTGACCCTCAGGAAGAAGGCCAACGGCGTCCTTTCCATGGCCGAGGCCGAGGCAAAGGGGATCTCCGGTGGCGGTTGCAACGGCTGCGGCGACTGCGAGCCCGTCTGCCCTGTCATCAAACCGAACCCCTTCGAGATGGGGATGAAACCCAGGAAGGCCATCTACATCTACCACCCGCAGGTGGTGCCACTCCTCTATACCATCGACTTCGACTCCTGCATCAAGTGCGGCCTCTGCGTCACCGCGTGCGGAGAGAAGAAGGCCATTGATCTCGAGATGAAGGACGAGCTCAGGAAGGTCAAGGTCGGGACCGTTGTCCTGGCCCTTGGCTACGACATGTTCCCGGTGGAGAACAAGCGTGAGTGGGGCTACAAGCAGTTCGACAACGTGGTCAACAGCCTCGAGCTCGAGCGGCTCATCTGCGCCTCAGGCCCGACCGCAGGGCACCTCATCCGCCCGTCCGATGGCCAGACCCCGAAGAGGGTGGCCTTCGTCCTCTGCGCAGGCTCCCGGGACAACACCGGCATCGGGAAGCCCTACTGCTCCCGGTTCTGCTGCATGTACTCCCTGAAGCATGCCCACCAGATCATCGAGAAGATTCCAGGGGTAATCCCATACATCTTTTACATGGACATCCGGTCCTTCGGGAAGATGTACGAGGAGTTCTACTACCGCATCCAGGACGAGGGTGCCAAGTTCATCCGGGGCCGCGTGGCAAACATCCTCGAGGATCCGGTGACCAAGAACCTCCATGTCTATGCCGAGGATACCATGCTGAACCGGCCTATCGACCTGGAGGTGGACATGGTGGTCCTCGCGGCGGCAGTCCAGCCCGCTGCGGACACCGACCGGACCAGGAAGCTCTTCGGTGTCTCCTGCTCCCAGGACGGGTGGCTCCTCGAGGCCCACCCGAAGCTGAACCCGTGCGGCACCACGACGGCGGGGGTCTTCGTGGCAGGGGTCTGCCAGGGACCGAAGGACATCCCGGACACCGTGGCCCAGGCCGAGGGCGCGGCATCGGCAGCCTCCATCCCCATCCACATCGGGAAGGTGGAGCTCGAGCCCTACTTCGCTCAGTGCATCGAGGAGAAGTGTGCCGGGTGCGGCATGTGCGTGAACCTCTGCCCGTACTCGGCACTCTCCCTCGTGGATAAGGAGGGCGGCGGGAAGGTCATGCAGGTGACCGAGGCCAAGTGCAAGGGCTGCGGCACCTGCGGCGGCTTCTGCCCCGGAGGTGCCATCTGGATGCAGCACTTTGCCACGCCCCAGGTCATTGCGCAGATTGATGCATTCCTCCTCGGAGGTGCAAAGTAATGGCTGGACCAGACGGCTGGAAACCCAAGATCCTGGGGATTGTCTGCAACTGGTGTTCCTATGCCGGAGCCGACCTCGCCGGGAGCGCCCGGGCCCAGTACCCGCCCGACATCAGGATCGTCCGCCTCATGTGCACCGGGCGGCTGGACCCCCTCTTCATCATGAAGGCCTTCATGGACGGGGCTGACGGGGTACTCGTGTCAGGGTGCCACTTCGGTGACTGCCACTACCTTGAGGGAAACTACAAGTCCGCAAAGCGGATGTTTCTCTTAAAGAGCGTCTTGAAGGACCTGGGTTTCGATGACAAGCGCCTCCGGATGACCTTTGTCTCGGCATCCGAGGGTGCGAAGTGGGCCAAAGTGGTCGGGGACGTGGTGAAGACCATCAATGACCTCGGACCAAGCCCCATCAAGGCATTGTCGAAGTGACGGAGGTGTCAGTTTGGCCAAGATCCAGCTGAACCTCATCAGCGGGCGGACCATCCAGCAGGGCGTCGCGATCGAGGGGGGCAAGGAGAAGCCCGCCTACCGCGAGGCCTGCGGGATCATCGAGCTCGATGGTGAGGACTTCAAGAAACTCGGGATATACCGGAACTCGAATGTCCGGGTCACGAGTCCCTACGGGACCGTCGTGGTCAAGGCCGTGGACGCGACCCAGGGGCCTCACCCGGGCCTCGGATGGATCCCCATGGGGCCCTGGGCAAACTCCATAACGAACCCGAACACCTACTCCACGGGTATGCCGACCTTCAAAGGTGTGCCTGTCGAGGTGGAACCGGCCCCGAACGAGCCGGTTCTCCTTGGGATCGAACTCGTGCAGAAAGCCTGCCGTGCGGAAGGCTGACCGAGGTGATGAGAAGTGACAAAGACAGTAACTGACGTGATATGCCCGTTCTGCGGCACCCTCTGCGATGACATCGAGGTCGTACTCTCTGACGATGGCAAGAAGATCCTGGAGGTTATGAACGCCTGCGCCATCGGAAACGAGAAGTTCCACCACTCACAGGCGGCGGACCGGCCGAAGAGGCCCCGCATGCAGCAGCCTGACGGGAGCTACAAGGAGGTCAGCTACGACGAGGCTATCGAGTATACGGCGCAGATGTTCGTAAAGGCGAAGAAGCCCCTCATGTACGGCTGGTCCTCCACGAACTGCGAGGCCCAGTCCGTAGGGCACGAGATCGGGGAACTCTGCGGGGCGGTCGTGGACAACACTGCCACGGTATGCCATGGCCCATCCTTAATCGCTATCCAGGACGTGGGTATCCCGAGCTGCACCCTCGGCGAGATCAAGAACCGTGCCGACCGGATCATCTACTGGGGCTGCAACCCGGCCCATGCCCACCCGCGGCACATGAGCCGCTACTCCATCTTCCCGCGAGGCTTCTTCACGGGGAAGGGGCAGCAGAGCAGGAAGGTCATCGTGGTGGACCCACGCCCGACCGATACCTCCAACATGGCGGATTACTACTACCAGGTGGAGCAGGGCCGGGACTACGAGCTCCTCCAGGCCTTCAGGACGGCACTCCACGGGCACTGGCTCCCGGACATGGTGGCCGGCATCCCCAAGGAGAAAATCTACGAGGGCGCCGAGGTGATGAAGAGCGGGAGGTTCGGGATCATCTTCTTCGGTATGGGGGTGACCCAGACCCTCTCCAAGAACCACAACATCGATGCCGCCATCATGCTCACGAAGGACTTAAACGAGTTCTCCAAGTTCAGCATCATGCCGATGCGGGGCCACTACAACGTAACCGGCTCGGGCGAGGTCCTGGGATGGCAGTTCGGTTTCGCGTACGGGGTCGACCTGTCAAGAGGTTTCGCAAGGTACAACCCCGGTGAGACCACCTCCAACGATCTTCTCAGGCGGGGAGAGGTGGATGCCGTCTTCGTCATCGCAAGCGATCCCGGGGCACACTTCCCCATCAGCTCGGTGAAGAAGATCGCAAAGCTGCCCTCGGTCGCTGTCGACCCCCACTTCACGCCCACCACCGAGATCTGCAAGCTGCACGTGCCAGTGGCCTTCGTGGGGATCGAGTGCGGAGGGAATGCCTATCGCATGGACAACGTTCCCATCGACACCCGGAAGGTCGTGGACCCGCCCGAGGGGATGCTCACAGATGAGCAGTTCCTCGAGAAGGTCCTCCACCGGGTCAAGGAGATCAAGGGGGCAGCGTAAATGGCCGAGTACCTCATCAAGAACGGGTTCGTCTTTGACCCCGCCCAGAAGATCAAGGGGGACGTGGCGGACGTCGCCATCAAGGACGGGAAGATCGTAAAATCAGTGGAGAAGCCCAAGGTCATCGATGCCAAGGGCATGACCGTCATGGCAGGGGCCCTCGAGGTGCATGCCCACGTAGCCGGACCGAAGGTGAACATCGGCCGCATCTTCCGGCCTGAAGACAAGCTCTTCACCTACCGGCCGACCGAGAAGAATCACCGGATGGAGGGCGGGTTCTCCATACCCACCACCTACAAGACCGGCTATGCCTACGCCCGGCTCGGCTACACCACGGTCATGGAAGCGGCGATGCCGCCGCTCTTTGCCCGGCATGTCCATGAGGAGATGCGGGACACGCCCATCATCGACGAGGGGGCGTACCCGGTCTTCGGGAACAACTGGTTCGTCCTCGAGTACCTCAAGAACAAGGAACTCGAGAACGTCGCGGCCTACATCGCCTGGCTCCTCAGGGTGACCAAGGGTTTTGCCATCAAGGTCGTGAACCCCGGGGGAACTGAGGCATGGGGCTGGGGGCTGAACTGCCTCCAGGTGAAGGACCCGGTCCCCTACTTCGATATCACCCCCGAGGAGATCATCACAGGGCTCATCGAGGCAAACGAGTACCTCGGCCTGCCACACTCGATGCATATCCACGGGAACAACCTGGGGAACCCCGGGAACTACACCACGACCCTCGACACCCTGAAGCTCGCGGCTGGCCACAAGGCCAAGAACAAGTTCGGGCGCGAGCAAGTGATGCACCACACCCATATCCAGTTCCACTCTTATGGTGGGACGAAATGGGCTGACTTCGAGTCCAAGGCCCGCCCCATCGTCGATTACGTGAACAAGCACAAGAACATAACGATCGATGTCGGATTCGTCACCCTGGACGAGACGACCACCATGACCGCGGACGGGCCCTTCGAGCACCACCTCACAGAGCTCAACCACCTGAAGTGGGCCAATGCCGATGTGGAGCTCGAGACCGCAGCAGGGGTTGTCCCCTATATCTACAGCCCGGACATCTTTGTCAGCGGTATCCAGTGGGCCGTAGGGCTTGAGATCGCCCTCCTCTCCAAGGACCCGATGCGGTGCTACATCACGACCGATCACCCGAACGCAGGGCCCTTCACGCGCTACCCGCGGATCATAAAGTGGCTCATGTCGCAAAAGGCCCGGGAGGAGCAGATCAAGGCCTTCAAGGCGAACGACAAGGTCGTGAACGCGTCCGAGATTGCATCCATCGACCGCGAGCTCAACCTCTACGAGATCGCCCAGATGACCCGGGCAGGCCCGGCCAAATGCCTCGGGCTGGCAAGCATGTATGGCGGGCTGAAGCCGGGCCAGGATGCGGATGTCGCGGTCTATGACTTCAACCCCGACAAGGAGCACAAGCCCATGGAGATCGAGGAGGCCTTCTCCGAGGTGAAGTACCTCTTCAAGACCGGCGTCCCGATCATCATGGACCACAAGTTCGTTTCCGAGGGGAGGAAGCGGACCCTCTGGGTGGATGCAAAGGTGAACGAGAACCCGCAGGTGGTACGGGACGTGAAGGAGAAGTTCCTGAAGTACTACACCGTCACCGAGAAGAACTACGAAGTGGTGGGGAAGCACTTTATCCCGAACCCCTACGCCATCGAGGTGGATGCAACCCACTAGGAGGCCAGAACCATGAACACCGTGACACTCACACCAAAGGCGAAACCTGACCTCTACCTCGAGGTGGACAACATCACCCCCGACAGGTTCGCGGGGAAGACGAACGAGGAGATCGCGGCCCTCCACCTCTACGAGGGGAGCACCCAGCATGCCCTCGGAAAGTTCTTCGATGTCGCCGGGTCGTCGGGCCCGACCGCGGCCGAGACGAAGATCGTGATCAAGGGCGACGCGTCCCGGCTCAAGTATATCGGGATGAAGATGACCGCCGGCGAGATCGTCATCGAGGGGAACGCCGATATGTATGTCGGTGCCTGGATGAGGGGCGGGAAGATCCAGGCCAAAGGGAACGTGGAGGCTTTTGCAGGCACCGGCATGAAGGGCGGGGAGATCCAGATCGACGGCAATGCCGGGAACTACCTGGGATCCGCCTACCGCGGAGACTGGCGGGGCATGGCGGGCGGCACCATCCGGGTGAAGGGGAACGCAGGGAGCGACACCGGCTACTTCATGAACGGCGGCACCATCATCATCGGCGGGAACGTCGATGTCCATGTCGCCACCCATGCCGAAGGGAACGGGAAGATCATCATCAAGGGCAATGCCAAGAGCAAGGTGGGCGGCCAGATGGTCGGCGGGGAGATCTATATCTTCGGCGACCTCGAGGTCCCCATGCCCACCTTCGAGTACCGGAAGGACGTGGAGCTCGAGGTCGACGGTACGAAGGCGAAGTTCGCCCTCTTTGAGGGGGATACGGCCGAGCGCCACCCGAAGCGGAAAGGGGAGACTATCTACGGCAAGATCTACATGAAGTACTGATCCCCTCTCTTTTTGTCCCGGACGCGCACCAGGTTGCAAGGGATCTTTCGGTACTATTATAACAATTGTCATAACTTTTATTACTATTTCTAAGATTCGTCATACTGGGAAATTTCTGAACGGGGTATATATACTGGGTATTTGAAGCTTATGCTTTCAATCCTTTTTATTTTAATCCTTTTATATAAAATGTTTGGGATAAAATAGCAATCCTTATATGGACTATGGATGATTATCAGATGTCCCAAAGAGGGACGTGCAGTTAGTGACCCTCACTCACCAGCAGTGATCGCGTAAAAGCGCACACACTTCAGTTCTCGTAATGTATAGCCTACTGAAAGGTATCTACCAAAAGGTATCAAAGGAGGAAATTTATGGCAAAATACAAGGAATCCTGTGACCTCTATGACGATGAGGGCAAGCTCCTGAAGAGCAATGTAACCCTCGAGAAGGTCAGCCCGGTCGTGAACCCGGTCATCAGGAAGATGATCAACCTCACCAAGAGGACAGTGGCCATCAACATGGCAGGCATCGAGAATGGTGTGAAGACCGGATCCTTCGGCAAGGGGCAGATCCTCGGCCGCGGGCTGAACCTCTCCATCACCAAGGATGTCGACACGCTCGCTGCGAAGATCAAGGAGCTCGTCCAGGTCAGTGACGGGGACGACACCAAGGTCACCAAGGTCAGCGGAGGGAAGCTCCTCCTCGTTGAGGTCCCCATGGCACGCATCGAGGCAGCAGCAACCTATGATGCAGCCTCTACCGCGGTTGCGGCAGCAGCCACCCAGGCCATCATCGACCAGTACAAGGTTGACATGTTCAACGGGTCTGTCGTGAAGTCTGCCATTTGGGGCACGTACCCCCAGACCATGGACATGGCCGGCGGCAATATCATCACGGTCCTCTCCATCCCGCAGAACAGCGAAGGCCTCGGCTACGCGCTGAGAAACATCAACGCAAACACTGTTGCGATGATGACGCACCGCAACGCCATGCAGACCTGCGCCCTCTCCTGCACCTTCGAGCAGGCCGGCGAGTTCGAGATGGGCATGGCCATCGGTGCCTTCGAGCGGGCCCAGCTGCTCTTATACGCATTCCAGGGCCTGAACGCGAACAACATGCTCTACGATATTGTGAAGGCCAACGGCAAGACCGGAACGATGGGAACCGTTGTCCAGTCCGTTGTCGAGCGTGCCCTTGAGGACAAGGTCATCAAGGCAGGCAAGAAGGGCAAGTACTTCCAGTTCTATGAGACCAAGGACCCCATGATGTGGAACGCCTATGCAGCCGCCGGAACCATGGCAGCAACCATGGTGAACTGCGGTGCCGGGCGGTTTGCCCAGGCTGTCTCATCGACGCTCCTGTACTTCAATGACCTGCTCGAGCACGAGACCGGACTCCCGAGCTGCGACTTCGGCCGTGTGATGGGAACCGCAGTCGGGTTCTCGTTCTTCAGCCACTCCATCTATGGTGGCGGCGGCCCCGGTGTCTTCAACGGGAACCACATCGTGACCCGGCACGCTGCCGGCGTCGCCGTGCCGTGCGTCTGCGTTGCCTGCGCCCTCGATGCAGGGACCCAGATGTTCGGGCCCGAGCAGACCTCCAAGGTCTACCAGGACACCTTCGGCACCATCGACGAGTTCGCGAGACCCCTCCAGGCTATCGCAAAGGGAGCTTAAAGGCGTTCGTGAGCTGAATGACCGAAGCCATATTTCCTCAGATCCGGATAATGCCGGCGCGTTTCCTCTATCCCGAGACAGCCGAGAAACTCCTGAACGGGATCTGCAAGGTGGGCGTAGTGCGGCGGATGACTGTCAATGGTCCCCGCCTCCCCCCCACCATCACCGAAGGCCCGGGGAGAGGGCTTCCAAACCCCCACCCGGGCCGGAAAGTCATCCATGTCGGGGGCGAGGAGTTCGAACTCCAGGTCCAGGTAGGTACCCTCATCCTGGAGCTGGAGAACTCGGACGCCATCCCCGTCATCCGGCAGGTGTGCGACGAGGTCTTTACCAACTTCTCGTACACCCTGCAGGAGGGCAAGTTCATGAAGTCCCAGATGACGGTCTCGGATTATGCTAAGTATGGTGAGATCGAGGACAAGGAGATGCTCGGGATGTCCGACCCCAAGGGGAAGCAGTGCCCGATCATCCTCCAGGGGACCCAGTGACATGTCGATAGGCCGGATCACGCAGGTGGTCGACTGCAGGGAGAGCGTCGGGATGGGCAAGGGCGGAGGAATCGCCCAGCGTGGAACCATCTCCGAGTGCCGCTACCCCGATGTCATCGTGGTAGCCATGTCCCCCGGCCACCGGCACGTGACAAAACCGGTCTGCGACATCACCTCTGCTCTCCGAAAGGAGGGGGCGGAGTTCTCTGTCACCACCCTGGTCCTCAACTCCGGGAGCGGCGTCCCCGATGACGCGCCCTCGGTAGGAGGCGCCGTCCTCGGCGCTTTCTTCACCCTGAACGAGAGGGAGATCCGCCAGATCGAACAGCACAAGGTAGCTATCCTCCACCACGGGAACGTGCGATCGCACGTCGTCCACAAGGTGAGGAAGATCCTCGAACAGTGCGATATCGCCGCGGTGGTCGTCTCCCAGGTCCCCATCGATTATGAGGACTTTGCAAAAGTCGGGGTGAAGACGGCGTACGTGATGCCGCCGGCCGACCAGATCCGGACAAAGGGAACTGTCATGGCCATCGTCACCGGTGTGACGCGGGGCCAGACCCCCACGAGGACAAATATCGCTGAAGTCATTCAGGCAGTCATGAAGGTCATGAGATCAAACAAAAGGTAAGGTGAAAGAAAATGGCATACAAACCTCAATTCTGCGCGGGAACCACGAAGGTCGCCGAGAACCGGCGAAACTTCATGAACCCGGCATACAAGCTCCAGAAGATCCGGGACATCTCGGACGAGGACGTTGTCCTGATCATGGGACACCGCGCCCCCGGTTCCGCGTACCCGACGACCCACCCGCCCCTCTCAGAGGCCGGTGAGCCGAAGTGCCCGGTCAGGAAGCTTGTAACCCCCCTCGACGGGGCCAAGACAGGAGACAGGGTCCGGTACATCCAGTTCACAGACTCGTACTGGTTCGCACCCATGCACCCATATCTCCGCTCCTACATGGCATCCATCCGTTACCGCGGTGTCGACCCGGGTACCCTCTCGGGACGTCAGATCGTAGAGTGCCGCGAGCGGGACCTCGAGAAGATCGCGAAGGAGCTCATATCAACCGAGTGCTTTGACCCGGCCCGCTCGGGCATCAGGGGCTGCACGGTGCACGGCCACTCGCTGCGTCTCGACGAAGACGGCATGATGTTCGACATGCTTGCCCGCCGCATCCTGGACAAGGACAAGACGGTCAAGTACGTGAAGGACCAGGTCGGGGTACCCCTCGACAAGCCCGTCAACGTTGGCAAGCCGATGGACGAGAAGTGGCTCAAGGCGCACACCACCATCTACAACTCCAACGGCGGCACAGGATTCCGGGAGGACAAAGAGGCGATCGAGTTCATCCAGACGATCCACTCCCTGAGGACCAAGTACGGCTTCATGCCGAAGGAGTGAGGTGACACAACATGGCAAAGATCGAGAGAGCCCAGAAACTCTTCCTGAAGACCCTCAAGACCCGGTTCGCAAACTGGGGCGAGGACGTCCAGAGCGGAAAGACCGTGTACAAGCGCATCGGCCTGTCCCAGTCCCCGAGGAAGATGGAGTGGGTCAAGCAGGGCAATGCAGTCGCGCTGGCACGCGGGATCTCCGGGTACGACCCGGTCCGGTGCCACTGCGGTGGTATCCCGCTCGGCCAGAGGCAGCTCATGACCTACGAGGTCTCCGGGACCGGAGTCTTCGTCGAGGGTGATGACCTGCACTTCGTGAACAACGCCGCGATGCAGCAGATGTGGGACGACATCCGGCGGACCGTGGTCGTCGGCATGGACCTCGCCCACCAGACCCTGCAGAAGCGTCTGGGCAAGGAGGTCACCCCCGAGACCATCAACGAGTTCCTCCACGTGCTCAACCACGCCATGCCCGGTGCAGCCGTGGTCCAGGAGCACATGGTCGAGACCTCGCCGGCACTCACCGACGACTGCTACGTCAAGGTGTACACCGGCGACGATGAGATGGCGGACTCCATCGAGCCCCAGTTCCTCATCGACATCAACAAGGCGTTCCCGGCCAAGCAGGCCGAGCAGATCAAGGGATCCATCGGCAAGTCCATGTGGCAGGCCGTCCACATCCCGACCATCGTCTCGAGGACCTGTGATGGCGGTACCGCGAGCCGCTGGTCGGCCATGCAGCTCGGCATGTCCTACATCGGGGCGTACCGCATGTGCGCCGGTGAGGCAGCGACTGCAGACCTCGCATTTGCGGCAAAGCACGCCGGTCTGATCGAGATGGCAAACCTGTTGCCCGCCCGGCGGGCCCGCGGCCCGAACGAGCCCGGCGGCCTGAAGTTCGGCCTCTTCGCGGATATCATCCAGGCCGACAGGAAGTACCCGAACGACCCAGTCCGCTCATCGCTCGAGGTCGTCGCCGCAGGGTGCATGCTCTATGACCAGATCTGGCTCGGGTCCTATATGTCCGGCGGCGTCGGGTTCACCCAGTACGCCACCGCGGCATACACGGACAACGTGCTGGACGACTTCAGCTACTATGGTGCAGACTACGTGAAGGACAAGTACAAGGGATTCACGAAGGCACCCCAGAAGCAGGAGGTCGTCAACGACATCGCGACCGAGACCACGCTCTACGGTATGGAGCAGTACGAGACCTTCCCGTCCCTGCTCGAGGACCACTTCGGCGGTTCCCAGCGTGCAACCGTCCTTGCGGCAGCGTCAGGCATAGCCTGCGCTCTCGGTACCGCGAACTCGAACGCCGGCCTGAGCGGCTGGTACCTCTCCATGCTCCTCCACAAGGAGGGCTGGAGCCGGCTCGGGTTCTACGGCTACGACCTGCAGGACCAGTGCGGTTCCGCGAACACCTTCGCCATCCGGTCGGACGAGGGCCTTGTCAACGAGCTCCGGGGCGCGAACTACCCGAACTACGCGATGAACGTCGGGCACCAGGGCGGCTACGCCGGTATCGCTGGCGCGGCCCACTTCGCCCGCCAGGACGGCTGGTCATTCGACCCGCGTATCAAGGTCTGCTTCGCCGACCCAGGGTTGCCCTTCGACTTCACCGAGCCGCGCCGGATGTTTGCAAAGGGCGCTATCCGCGAGTTCATGCCCGCAGGCGAGCGCTCGCTCATCATCCCGGCCCGGAAGTAAACCCAACACAACTTTTTTTTCGTTAACGAAAGTGGGCATGCGTAAATCCCTTCAAAATCGCGGATTTTTGGGAAAAAACGCGATAGACGTAACTTTTCGAAACCTTTAACTAAACGCTCACCAATCCTAGGATGAACCGCAAACGGTTTGAAATGCTCTCGTGCAGACGCACGCAGGGAGGATGCTGAATGGTTGAAAACATTGTCATTGGCATCGGACTAACAGCATTTGCCGGTGCCCTGGCAAGCGTCGCTGGCGCTGCCGAGGACGTTGAGTCCGATATCGGGTCCCAG
Organism: Methanomicrobiales archaeon; assembly: GCA_015660865.1. Taxonomy (GTDB): domain Archaea; phylum Halobacteriota; class Methanomicrobia; order Methanomicrobiales; family JACTUA01; genus JACTUA01. The sequence continues at coordinate 360,236 of JACTUA010000002.1, forward strand.
GGGGACCCGAACTCGCAGGTCCAGCTCGCACCACAGATGGGGTACATTCACCGTATCTTCAATAAGGCTGTATCCGGTGAGCCCCCTGCCTATGGCCTGTGGGTTGCCCTCGGTGCAGGGCTTGCCGCGGCATTCCTGCAGGTGAACATAAATCCGATACTTGCACTTGCGCTTGGTTGCGCCATTGCCACCCTGGTTCAGGGCATCTACGCGACCACGGCGTACCTGGGGAGGATAGCAAGCCTCGCCAAGTTTGGACAGCCGGTGTACATCGACATCCTCAAGTCGATGACCACCGTAACCATGGCCCATGCCTTCATCGCCATCTTCACCGCTGTGACGATGTGCTACCTGATGAACGCCGCATTAGGCCACCCGTTCCCGCTCGCCCTCCTCGGCCTCGTCTGGGGGATCGCCCTCGGAGCCGCGGGATCTGCCACAGGGAACCCGTTCTATGGCAAGGAGCGGCAGTACCAGAACCAGAAGTTCGGCGCAGGCGTGCCGGTGGCCGCCTCGGGGAACATCGTCCGGTACGCGGAAGCCGGCGAGAGGAACTCCCTAGACAACGGCTGGTTCACCGCCAAGCTCGGCGGCCCGGCGTCAGGGGTCTGCTTCGGCCTCATCGTCTTCCTCGAGCTCTGGAGGACGGTGCTCTTCGAGTCCTTCTGGGCAGGCTGGGGAGCGATCTTCGTTGGTCTCATCCTGATCCTCATCTTCACGTTCATCGACCGGTATGCTGAGGTCTGGGCGCGGGAGACCTTCGGACCGTATGCAAAACCTGAGGGGGCAGCGAAATGACCGTCACACCGAAACCAACCGGTGGCGTCGGCATGGATCCCGTTGCAAACGCCCTCTCGATCATCCTCATGATCGCGATCATCGGTGCGGCCTGGATCCTCTTCGGGTGGAACACCCTGGTATTCAAGGCCCTCGTCGCCGTCATTCTCGGCGGTGCACTCGTCGGCTTTGGCGTGCACTTCGTCCCCGTCGGCGGCGCTCCTGCTGCCATGGGGCAGGCCCCGGGGATCGCGACGGGTGTCGCGATGCTCGCTGCTGGTGCGGGCCTTGCCGGCCTCTTCGGCGGAGCCTTCGCGGTTCCCCTCGGCCTCCTGACATCGGTTGTCGCGGGAGGCATCGGCGGGGCACTCATGATGGCCATCACCTGCCTCTTCGTCACCCTCATCTACACCTACGGGATGGGGATCCCCTCGGCCTCGGGGAAGGTCAAGGTCGACCCGATCACGGGCGACACCCAGGCTGAGTACAAGTCCCAAGGGACCGAAGGGCACGGGCTCCCGTTCTCCTCCTTCGCCGGCGGCGTCATCGGAGGGTTCCTGGGAGGCTTCGGAGGGACACTCATCTACTACGCCCTCCTGCAGGTGTACGAGGCAAAACTCCCGACACTCCTCTCGGCCTCGGCGTCGGCTGTCGCGCCGGTTGCTGTCTCTCTCGCAGGGATCTTTGCCATCGGGATGTTCCTCGTGAACGCAGTTCTTGCCGCGTACAACATCACGGGCACCACCGAAGGGTTCCATGACCCCAAGTTCGCGAGGTTCCCGCGGGCAATATTCGCGAGCCTGGCCGCTTCCGCCGTCTGCGGTATCGTGGCGATCCTGGTCGCCGCTCTGTGAGGTGGAAAGATGACTGTCAAAATTGAAGTTAAGGAAGGCGGAACCCCCCACAACACCATCATGTGGGCCGGACTCCTCGCATCCCTCGTCTGCCTCTACCTGGGCGCAGGCCTGAACCTCGCGTTCAATGCCTACACCTTCTCATTCTTCGGAGGGCTCGCGGCCGTCTGCGCCATCGTCTGGGGGTCCAACACCATCAAGACCCTCTGTTCGTACGGGATAGGGACCGGTGTCCCCTCCACGGGGTACACGTCCTTCGGAGCTGGTGTTATCGCCATGCTCCTCGCGAGCCGGGTCTCCTGGTACCTGGCACCCATCGTCCTCGTGATCGTTGCCGCCATCATCGGGTTGATCCTCGGGTACCTGGCAAACAATGTGATCATGATGAAGATCCCGGTGCTCATCAAGTCTACCGTCGAGCTCGTCATGGTCGGCGCTCTCGTGCTCATGGGATTGGCCCTGATGACGACGAGCAGCTACTCGCTCCTGAGCATGGTATCGACCCAGACAAGCCTCCTCGGGCTCCCGGTCGCGGGCCATGCCGGTTCGTTCATCGGCATCGCCATCATAGCCGTGGCCTTCATCCTCGGCATGATCGCGGTCCAGCACCCGTTCAACGCAACCCTCGGGCCGAGCTGGCAGCAGGACAGGATGCTCATGCTTGCTGCCGAGGTCGGGTTCCTCACCATGATCCCGGTGGCGTTCATGTCCATCGCGTACCTCAGCCCACTTGCTGTCATAGTCTCGATCGTCGTCTCGGTCGGGGGCTGGTTCTACACGTATAACCAGTTCCTCTGCCTCTCGAAGCGGGACGCGGCAGCATGGCTCGATGCAAAACCCATCAGGGAGCCGGAGGGACACTGATATGGGACTTATTCTCGCGCTGCCCGAGTACGGGCTTGTTGTCGATCCCCTCATCGGGGTCCTCTCCTCGGCCGGTGAGTCGCTCCAGCCGATCATCGATAAGGTGGCGGTGCTGGAGGGCGTCGCCGACGACCTGGTGAACATGCTCTCCGGGGAAGGGAACTTCCTCGCATCGTTCCCAGGCAGGGAGAAGGCGCTCCCGGTTGCCGGTGGTATCAGCGCCTTCTGGTACGGACTCGCTGTCGGACTCTTCATCGCAGGGGTAGTTGCCCTGCAGTTCGTGAGGTGAGGCGCGATGGCAGAGAAGAAGCAAGCGGCCAGCGGATGGCCCATATCCAGAGGGGACTTCATAAGCGGCGATGCCAACAGCTGCGTCGCGGTCGTCACCATGGGCTCCCACCTCGATGAGAAGGGGCTCTGTGACGCCGGCGCCGCTATCTGCGGGTCCTGCAAGACCGAGAACCTCGGTCTCGAGAAGGTCATCGCAAACGTCATCTCCGACCCCAATATCCGCTTCATCATCACCTGCGGAACCGAGGTGAAGGGTCACCTCGCAGGCCAGACATTCAAGGCCCTCCACGCAAACGGCGTGAAAGAAGGCCGGGTCGTCAAGGCCGAGGGTGCCATCCCCTTCATCGAGAACCTGAAGGATGACGCCATAAAAAGGTTCCAGGAACAGGTCAAGATCGTTGACATCATGGAGACCGAGGACAACGGCGCCATCAAGGCCAAGATCGCT